>RAZP01000059.1 GCA_004028745.1 Prosthecochloris sp. | reverse complement strand
ACTGTTAACGTTTTGCTGCAGTTCCTCATCGCTCATCATTTCAATTTCCGTTCCTGTCAGGGCTGTCAATCCGTCTCCGATACCTGTCATTTTTCCAATGGCCTTGGCTGTATCGGCATGATCGCCGGTTATCATCTTAACGCGGATGCCTGCCTGCTGACAACGCTTGACCGCGATGATAGCTTCTTCTCTCGGAGGGTCGATCATGCCGACAATTCCGATCAGTGTGAGTCCGGATTCGACGTCCTGAAATGCCAGTGTCCCTTGCATAGGCGTTGTTTTTTTGCAGGCTATGGCAAGCAACCGCTGACCCTTGGCAGCCATTTTTTGTGTGATGTTTGCCCAGTAGGGATAATCAAGGGGTTCATCGGTTTCTTCTTGCCGTTGCTTCGTACAGCGTTCAAGGACTACTTCGGGGGCTCCTTTCAGGTAGATAAATGCCTTGTCGGTATGATCGTGATGCAAGGTCGCCATAAAACGGTGTTCCGATTCAAACGGAATCAAATCGATCCTTGGCCAGTTTTGTTGTTCCGTATCGGGGTCATAGCCTGCTTTTTTCCCCAGGACACAAAGGGCTCCTTCTGTAGGATCTCCGGACAGCACCCATTGTTCATCGCGAAAATGAAGGGTTGCATCGTTGCACAGCAGGGAGATATGTGCAAGAGCTCTCATCTGGAGATGGTTCTGGAGATCGACTTCTTTTTGGTCAAGCTGAAATATGCCATGAGGGTCGTAGCCTGAACCGGTCACTTCGAAAAGTTTTCCCGGAAGAGCGACCGATCTGACAGTCATTTCGTTGCGAGTCAACGTTCCTGTTTTGTCCGAGCAAATGACTGATACCGACCCAAGGGTTTCAACCGCCGGCAATCTGCGGATTATGGCTTTTCTACGTGCCATTGCCTGGACACCGATCGCCAGTGCTATGGTCATGATTGCGGGCAGACCTTCAGGAATGGCGGCAACTGCAAGACCAACGGCCGCATTGAACATTTCTGTCAACGAATATCCTCTGACAAAAACGCCAAAACCAAAAAGCAGTGCTGAAAGCAAAACAATTGCAACAGTCAGGGTTCGGGCAAACTCGTCTATGCGGCGAAGCAAAGGTGTTTCCAAGGTCTCTACTTTACCGAGCATGGAGCTGATCCGGCCAATCTCTGTTCGGTCACCGGTTCCGGTAACAATACCTTCGCCTTTCCCGTAAGTGACAAGTGTTCCTGAAAATGTCATATTTGTGCGTTCTGCAAGCGGAACGTCGCTTCTGATTACCTCGCTGTTTTTTTCTACAGGAAGAGATTCTCCTGTCAGCAGGGATTCGTCGATGCGAAGGTTTCTGGCAGAAAACAGCCGTATATCCGCCGGTACCTTGTCGCCTGACTGCAAAATGACAATATCGCCTGGTACCAGTTGCTCGGAGGGTACTGTGGATGTCCGGCCGTTTCGGCGAACCATCGCCTGGGGGGAAAGGAGGTTTTTAATTGCATCCAGGGCTTTCTCTGCTTTTCCTTCCTGAATAAATCCGATCAACGCGTTGATGATTACCACGCCGAGAATAACCCAGGCATCGATCCAGTGATTAAGCAAGGCGGTAACAACGGCGGCCACAAGGAGCACATAAATGAGAATATTGTTGAACTGTAGCAGAAACCTCACAAC
>RAZP01000058.1 GCA_004028745.1 Prosthecochloris sp. | reverse complement strand
CACAACCTGCCGCATACGTATGTGCCGCTCAAACCTGTTATCTGCCGGTCACCGATGGGGAAAGTCTCGAAAAACTGCTTCTTGAAACCCTGCCGCAATGACAACAACGAAAAAACCGATGCTTAGTCTTGCTGCAGAATGTCGTCCTGAACAAAATCGTCACTCCCGCTTTCATCAGGAGGAGCCTGTTCAGACAGTTTGTTTTGCTCAACGATCTTGCCTATAACCGCATTTGCAGCATATGCACCAAGCCCGCCGACAACGATTCCAGACAAACCGTGAAATAAAAAGGGAAAGCCGAGAGGTGAAAACATAACAGCACCACCCGCCAGTCCAGCGGCACCTACTGCTTTGTTGATCATATCATCCATTTTCTTTGTTCTCCCGAAAAGTTATTCATAACGTTCAGGAAGTAACGCACATGGTTAGAAAAAGCTCCCCGATCATCCAGACACATCAATCTTCTTCTTCGTCCACAATATCGGGGTAGTCTTCGTGATGCTGGTCTTTTGGTGCAAAAACATTACCGATGTTATCGGTTATTGCGCCTATTGCAGACCCTGCCGCGATAACACCGAGACTTGCGACTGCAATTCCAGCGATGCCATGCACTATCGGCATACCGATAGGTGAAAACAAGAACGCTCCCCCTGCAACACCGGCTGCTGTTTTAAGCATTGTTTCCTGTTGGTCAGAATCGGCCATGATAAAAATAGTTTCAGGTTATGAATGCCTCATAATACCCTAATTATTAATATAGCACCTTAGATGATCGATCGCAACCTTTACCGCCATCCTCCGCCCAGTGCCCTATACAGTTCTGTTCTGGCATCAAGGCGCTGGCGGTGAATATCCGCAAGTGAAAGCGCAGCATCAAGCGCATTTGCCTGCGCTGTAATCACTTCCAGATAATCGGCCATGCCACTTTTGAACAGAAGGTTTGCATTGTCAACCGACTGCCGGAGAATTCGTTCCTGTTTCTCAACAGCTTCCTCGCGGATAGCCAGTTTCTTCATTGCCGCAAGAGCGTCGGAGACCTCCCTTGTCGCATCAAGAACTGTCTGCCTGAAAAGAATCTCTTCCCGATCACGAACAACCTTGGACTGTTTATAAGCAGTTCTGAGTTTACCCTGCTGAAAAACCGGTTGAAGAACCGTACCTTGGACAAAACTGAACAACGAACCCGGGAAATTGAACCAGTCACTGGCTTTCAGGGCATTGGCTCCGCCTTCGGCACTGATAGTAAACGAGGGATAGAGTTGCGCCGATGCAACACCGGTTTCTGCATGAGCCTTCATGAGGGCCATCTCTGCTGCTTTGACATCGGGACGGTTACTGAGCAGCTGAGCCGGTATGCCAGGAGAAAAGCTGTCAGCTGCCGGCAGCTCTGCAAGTTTTGCGGCACGAACTATCTCATCGGGCATCCTGCCGCAAAGGACACTCAGGGCGTTTTCCTGAACGGCAATCCCCTGTTCGATCCCGGCGACGCTGGAACGTATCCCCAGTCTTACCGCCTCCTGCTGCTCTACGGCCAGCGATGTCACAAGGCCCGCGTCATATTGCAGCCTCATCATTGAAAGGGTGGTATCTGCAAGCGTAAGGTTCTTTTTCGTGATCTCAAGCTGTGCATCAAGCAGTAACAAATTGTAATATCCCTGTGCAACATCGGCAACCAGCCTGGTATGAACAGCTTTTTTGGCTTCAATCGACCGTAGATACTCTGCCAGTGCCGCTTTTTTGGTATTGCGGATCTTACCCCAAATATCGGCTTCCCAGGAAAGCAAAAACGATGCGCTGTATTCTTCGATACTTCCTTGTCCATCGGGAAGAGGATTGCTTCCGTAATCCGAGGTGGTTCCCGTGCCGCCACTGACTTGCAGGTTCAGCCCGGGAAGATTGCCCAGCTTTGCCTGTTTCAGCGCCAAGGAGGCGTATTCGATATTCTTGACAGCAGCTTGAAGATCGTGATTGTTCTCTATAGCAGCATCAATAAGCTTAACAAGTGAGGAGTCGGCAAAAAAGGTCCGATACGGTATGGTGCCTGAAAAAGGAGCGCCAACCGCTCCCGAATCAGGCTCATCGGCTCCCCTGTATGCATCGGGAAGATCTGTATCGGGTTGTGCATACTCTCCAACCGTACTGCACGCGGACAGTATCAGTAAAAACATGAGGATCAGGCCCAACCGAAATTCTGTCATTCTGTTCATCATATCAATCATTTCTCTTTTACATCATTGCGTACTTTCACTCTCGGGCTCATGTGGCACCCCGCCGACTTTTTCCTGTAATGCCTGGAAAACCATGTACAGCACCGGAATAATCAGTACGCCAAGCAACGTCCCGCTGAGCATTCCCCCCACCGCCGCGGCACCGATAGAGTGGTTGCCGAGGGCGGATGGCCCGGACACCCAGAGAAGCGGCAGAAGGCCGAGAGCGAAGGTAAGCGAGGTCATGAGAATAGGCCGAAGCCTCACCCTCGAACCCTCAAGTGCCGATTCAACAAGCGAATACCCGGCTTTTCTGCGTTGAATGGCAAACTCCACGATCAGAATAGCGTTTTTTGCAAGCAGTCCTATCAGCATAATCATCGCAACCTGCACATAGATGTTGTTTTCAATGCCGAAGAGCTGTATCCCGGCAAAAACACCCAGAATACCGGTCGGGATCGTTAAAATAACCGCAAGAGGCAGGATGTAGCTTTCATACTGCGCGGAAAGCAGGAGGTAGACAAACACCAGGGAAAGCAGAAAGATATAAACCGCCTGACTGCCCGACTCGATCTCTTCACGACTCATGCCTTTCCAGTCGTAAGAAAATCCGGCAGGAAGCACGTCCGCCGCAACCTGCTCAGCCGCTTTGATAGCCTGGCCGGTGGTATATCCCGGAGAAACAACGGCATTGACGGTCAATGCATTAAAGAGATTGAAATGATTTACAGTCTCGGGACCGTAAACTTTTTTCAGGCTTACCAGTGAATTCATGGGGACCATCTCCCCCATTGCATTTTTTACGAACACACCTTCAAGCGAAGAGGGATCCCTGCGGTCTTCTGCCTCTGCCTGAACAATAACCCTGTAGTATTTGCCGAACCGGTTGAAATCCGATACCTGGAAACTGCCGTAATACGCCTGCATGACCCTGAGCAGTTCATCGACGCGAACGCCGAGCTGGCTCGATTTTACGTCGTCCACCACCAGCTCGTATTGCGGATATCCGGTATTGAACGTGGTAAAGGCAAAAGCGATTTCCGGGCGGGCCATCAGCGCTCCTATAAAACCGTTGGCCGTTTCCCCGAACTTTTCCAGGCTGCCGGATGTCCTGTCCTGTAAAACCATCTCAAGCCCCCCCACATTACCGAACCCGGGAACGGTAGGAGGCTGGAAGGGGAAAAAGGCTCCTTCGCTGATCGATGCAAGCTTTTGCGATACCCCGCCCATGATGGCGCCGATATTTTTCACCCTGCCGCGCTCTTCCGGGTCCTTGAGGCTGGCAAAAACAACACCGGCGGAAGGGGAACTTGCTCCGGCTATCAGGTCATAACCTGCGACCGAAATGACGTCGTTAACGCTCTCTTCTGCCTGCAAAATGGTCTCGACCTTGTCAAGGGTTTGCATTGTCCGGTCAAGTGATGCCCCGGGAGGAAGCGATGCGGAGAGAATAAAGAAGCCGCTGTCTTCGTCAGGAATAAAGCCGGTTGGCGCGGAGGCCGCCATCCAGAATGCAAGCCCGGAGACCGCGGCAAGCCCGCCAAGGCTTACCCATTTTTTGCGGATGAGTACCTTGAGAGTGCCGACATAGCGTTCGGCCACCAATGAAAAACCGGCATTGAATCCCCTGAAAAGACGCTGCTCGAAACGTTTGAACCAGCCCAGGTTTTCCTCTCCTTCACCGCCCTTCGTAAGAAACAACGCACAGAGTGCCGGACTGAGCGTCAGTGCATTGACAGTCGATATCAAAACTGCTGTTACCAGCGTAAAGGCAAACTGCCGATAAAACATCCCGATCGAACCACCGAGAAAACCAACGGGAAGGAAGACCGAAGCGATAACAAGCGTAGTGGATATAATCACGCCGGTTATTTCCCGCATAACCTGATGTGTGGCGACCCTTGCCGGAAGATGCTGCTGCTCCATCCTTGCATGAACAGCTTCGACAACAACGATGGCATCATCGACCACAATGCCGATTGCGAGAACAAGCGCGAACAGGGTCAGCAGGTTGATTGAAAAACCGAAAAGGGTCAGGAAGAAGAAGGTACCGACAATGGCCACAGGCACGGCAATTGCAGGAATAAGCGTGGAGCGGAAATCCTGCAGGAAAATGAACACCACGAGAAAGACCAGCGCAAAAACCTGCAGCAGGGTAAAAATGACCTGCTCGATCGACTCGTCGAGCGACTTCTTCGTACTGTAAGGAATGATGTAATCGATCCCTACGGGGAACGATTCCGCCGCTTTCTCGAGTACATCCTGGATGGCAATCTGGATATCATTGGAGTTGGAACCTGCTGCCTGGAAAATCGCCATGGTTATCGACTCTTTGCCGTTGGCGTCCGCATCGACCGCATAACTGAAGGCGCCAAGCTCGACCCTTGCCACATCCCTGAGCCGCAGCACCGAGCCGTCCGCATTGGTTCGCAGAATAATGTTGCCGTATTCACCCGGCTCCTTCATTTTTCCCTTGTACCGGACGATCAGCTCGAGGGCCTCACCGGTGCCCTCACCGAACTTCCCCGGAGCAGCCTCGACATTCTGGCTCTGAACAGCCGCAATCACCTCCTGGGGGGTTACCGAATAAGCCGCCAACCTGTCCGGCTTCAGCCAGATGCGCATCGAGTAGTCTCTTGCCCCAAACACCATGGTCTGGCCAACTCCGTTGACACGCTGCATATCAGGAAGCAGGTTGATCTTCATATAATTCTGCAGGAATGTCGCGTCATAGGTTTCCGGATCGTCGCTGAACAGGGTAATCACCATGATCATGCTGTTCTGCGTCTTGGCGGTTGTCACCCCGAATCTCGTGACCTCTTC
>RAZP01000057.1 GCA_004028745.1 Prosthecochloris sp. | reverse complement strand
CATTTTCTTGTGGAAGGAATGCAGGTCGAACCATTGAAATCCCCAGCCCAAAATACGCAACACTCCGGATACCGAAACGGACAGGAAAACGCATTATGAACCCTGCAATCTTTGCTCTGGAAAAAAGAACGATCATGATTATGCTGACCACGCTTCTGGTCGGTGCAGGCGTACTTTCCTATCAGAGCCTCGGACGCCTCGAAGATCCGGGGTTCACGATCAAAACAGCATTGATTGTAACACAGTATCCAGGGGCAAGTCCTGCCGAAGTCGAGGAAGAAGTAACAGACGTCATTGAAGAATACATCCAGTCGATGGGAGAGGTAAAGGAGATCTACTCAACATCCGAAGAAGGCATCTCCTACGTCTACGTCGACATGAAGGATCACTACACCTCGGACAAATTGCCGCAGATCTGGGACGAGCTACGGAAAAAAGTCCGACAGGCTGAATCATCACTGCCCCAGGGAGCGATGCAGCCGTTTGTGAATGATGATTTCGGCGATGTTTACGGGGTTTACTTCGCCATCACCAGCAAAGGATACTCCTACGCGGATCTCAAAGAATATGCCGATTTCCTGAAAAAAGAGCTGCTGTTGTGCCGCGATGTGGCAAAAATAGATTTCTGGGGTACCCGCCAGGAGATAATCTTTGTCGAAACGGACCGGGCGAAGATGGCCGAGCTGGGTATAGCCCCCGATGTGATCACCCGAACGCTTCAGACACAGCTCTTTGTCCGCCAGAGCGGGAAAGTCGAGGCCGGCAATAACTACCTCCGCATCACTCCGACAGGCGAAATCGCCAACGATAAAGCTATTGCATCCCTGCTTGTCGGTCCTCCGGAAAAGACTGTCCGCCTCGGGGATATCGCCCGGATTTACCGGGGATACGAAGACCCGCCGCGTAACGGTCTCTGGTTTAACGGGGAACCCGGTATTGCGCTGGGCATCTCGACGATCGAGGGAGGTAACGTTATTTCCATGGGTGAATCGGTCAGCGAAAAACTTCGCCAGCTCGAATCACGGAAACCCGAAGGCATCAACCTGCACAAGATCTACTACCAAAGCGATCTTGTCGAGAGTTCGGTCAACACCTTCGTCGCCAACCTTGTTCAGGCTGTCTTCATTGTCGTTGTACTGCTGATGGTTTTTATGGGCTGGCAAAGCGGCCTGATGATAGGAAGTATCCTGCTCCTGACTATTTTGGGAACGTTCATCACCATGGCACTGTTTGACATCGACCTCCAGAAAATGTCGCTCGGTGCCCTTATCCTTGCGCTCGGCATGCTTGTCGACAACGCCATTGTCATTGCGGACGGTATTCTGGTCCGGGTTGAACGGGGGGATAACCGCAAACATGCCGCCGTCGAGGTTGTAAAGGAAAATATGTGGCCGCTCTTCGGTGCCACCCTCATTGCGATTCTTGCTTTTGCAGCTATCGGTTTCGCTCCCGGCGAAGTGGGTGAATACTGCCGCTCCCTGTTTAATGTTCTGGCACTTTCACTCTTCATAAGCTGGATTCTTGCCGTTACCATTACTCCCCTTTTCTGTGTCTGGTTTTTGAAAATTCCAGACCTGCAGAACAAGGATCCGTTCGACAAACCGTTTTACAAGCTGTACCGCCGTATGCTCCATATGGGCCTTACCCATCGATGGAGCACGATAGGGATAACCCTTATTCTGCTTGTTTTGGCGGTCATTGGTTTTGGGATTTTACCACAGGCATTTTTTCCCGATTCAACGCAACCTTATTTCTTCGCCAGCTATTGGAAGCCCCAGGGCACCCATCTTGACAAAACGCGCCGGGACATGTTCATCGCAGAGGAACATATCAAGCGCATGGATGGTGTTAAAAATGTCACCGCGTTTCTCGGGGAAGGCGGTATGCGGTTTGTTTTGCCTTATAGATATATTACTCCCAACTCAAGCTTTTTTCAGCTCCTCATCGAAACCAACAATCATGCAGGCATTGGAAGTATCAGCAGTGAAGTCGATAGATATCTGAAAGAAAATTTCAGGGATGCCGAACCGTACATGACAAGAATCACCAACGGCCCGCCGGTTGACTTCAAGGTTGAAGTCCGGTTCAGAGGGTCTGACTCTGCCGTGCTGCACGATCTTGCCGCTCAGGCCACCAGGGTCATGCAAAACACTCCCAATACCCGCGATATTCGAACAGACTGGCGTCAGCAGGTCCGGGTGGTTCGGCCGGTGTATAATGAAAGCCAGGGAAGAAACGCCGGGATTACAAAACTTGACCTTGAAGCATCGCTGCAGCGGAACTTTAACGGCGTTACAGCCGGAACGGTCAGGGAAGGCGATGAACTGGTTCCTATCGTATTCCGGATGCCCCGCAAGGAACGCGCAACCGTTGATGAGTTGAAAAACGTTCAGGTATGGAGCTCGGGACGCCAGAGCTTTCTGCCCCTCGGGCAGGTTGTTTCAGCTATCGGAACCGAATGGGAATGGCCGCTTATCCAGCGGAGAGACAGAATGCGAGCCGTTACCGCACAGTGTAACGCGGTCTCCGGCCTTGCCGAACCTTTGCGCCAATCGATGCTCAAGGAGATGGAGTCCATAGAAATACCGAATGGTTACACAATGGAGTGGGCCGGAGAATACAAGGAATCGAATAAAGGAACCGAGCCCCTTGCACAGATATTTCCACTTTGTGTTCTCGGGATGTTTTTCATACTTGTCTGGCAGTTCAACTCCCTGAAAAAAGCGGCCGCGATATTTCTTACCGTTCCGCTTTCCCTTATCGGGGTCACTGCCGGCCTGCTTATAACCGGACAGGCATTCGGTTTTATGGCCATACTTGGTTTTCTCGGGCTATCCGGCATGTTGATCAAAAACGCCATTGTGCTTATCGAACAGTTGGAAATCGATCTGAGGAACGGCAAGGAGCCCTACAGAGCTGTCCTTGATTCAGCCGTCAGCAGACTCAGACCGGTAGTCATGGCAGCATCAACAACCATTCTTGGCATGCTGCCGCTGATTACCGATCCACTTTACGCTGCAATGGCCACAACCATCATGGGAGGACTGTTTGCAGCTACCTTTTTAACCCTTGGAATAGTACCGGTACTCTATACTCTTTTCTACAGGATACAACCCGATGACAGCTATGTATGACACCTGTAACACGATAAAAAAAACTATTACTCTGTTATTTTTGCTCCTTTTGCCGACACAAGGCCTGAATGCCTCGGAACCGTCAGAAACTGTTTCCGAAGAGTACCTGACCATAGAAAAGGCAAAACAGACCGCCCTTGAAAACAACCCCGGGATTCAGCAAGCACTTGCAAGGATCCGTTCAGCAAAAGCTATCCTCGGCCAAGCATATGCCTCTTGGTTCCCGACCATTTCCGCAGGCGGCGGCTATTTTTACCGCCATGTCGACATGCAGCCTGACTGGCAGCCGGACATACGTGTTAAAGAAGACATCACAGAAACAACCGGCAACCTTAAGCTCAACTGGCTGCTTTTCAACGGTTTTGCCCGGAGAGCCGAAACAATTGCCGCGAAATACGGCGTTGAACAGGCAAAACAAACATATGCCAATACACAGCGGCTTCTCGTAGAATCGGTCGCTACAGCTTATTACCAGGCACAGTTGGCCAGAGAAAACATACGAATTGCGGAAAAGAACGCAGAATTCAACAGGGCACTTGAAAAAAACGCGACGATACGACGCGAGGTAGGAACGGCTTCACGGTCTGAAATGCTCAATTTTTCCATAAGAACTGTCCAGGCGGAAAGCGACTCCATTGAAGCCAGCCGTAATTTCACCATAGCATGCACCGTTCTTGCCGAACTGATGGGTTTTTCCGGAACCGAACTTACAGCAAAACTCTCAAATGGTTCAGACCACGGGGAAATCACCGACACCATTCCTTCATATGAACAGATGGTTGCCGTTGCCCTGAAAAACCGGCCCGATCTTCTGGCCATTGACGCCGGGATTGACGCCGCCGAACAGCGGAAAAATGCAGCAAAAGGTTCCTGGCTGCCTTCAATCGGGCTGAGTGCAGGCCTGAGCTATACCAAACAGGAGGGAGCTGATCCTGTCCAGGAAGAACGCGACCGGTATGCCGGGGTCACGGCAAGCTGGAACATATTTACAGGTGGAAAGAGAAGTGCCGAGTTTCAGGGAAAAAAAGCGGAAGTATTTGCCTTGGAAGAAGAAAAACACCTTAAAATTCTCTCCATTCAGTCAGGCATTCGCCAAGCCATCGCCAACGCTGAAGCAGCCAGGAAACAGTTACAACGCCAGGAAAAAGCACGCAAAATGACACAGCAGGTACGGAATGATATTGAACTGCTCTACAGAACTGGTTCTGCTACCTTGACCAGACTCAATGAGGCACAAACGGATCTCGTTCGCGCCGAGGGCCTTGCCGCAAGCAGCAGGGCTCAGTATCTTCTCGCTATTGAGAAACTCCGCTCGGAAAGCGGAGAGATACACACATCACTTCCCTCGAAAGAAAACATTAGTTCCATAGAAAAGAATCGGGAAGACTAATACCATAAAGAACAGATCTCTCACGATCGTCGAGAGGCCTATTTCTTCCTGCATACCAAACCATCCGCTGAGAAATTCAAAGCATCCGCAGTCATGAATGATTCCCCTAAGGATGTTATTCGTTATACCAACGGTAAAGATTATGAGAGTGATCATCAATATCAAAGCATTGCTTTGAGCATATACATTCAGGATAAGCATTGCGCCGCACAACAACTCCAGCCAGGGTAAAATTATTGCCACAAACGGCACAAGGCTTTCAGGCAATAGTTGATATTCAGCAATAACCGCACTGAAATGAACCGGGTTGATGATCTTAGGATAACTGGCGAGGATAAACAGCGCTCCCACAATAAATCTCAACACGGTTACTGTTATCGAACTCGATAGTAGCTGGCTGATTTTCATGAGTAAACTTTAAAACCTTGAACAGGATACCTTGCTCGTAACCACTCGGTCCAGCCGCCGGCGAAGATTTTGATATTCGTATATCCAAACCCTCTCAGTTTACTGGCGACAATATCGCTGTAAGGACACGTAATGCTGTGACAATAAATGATAAGCAATGCATCCTTTGCGATTGTATCTTTAAACTCTTCATACTGCGAATCAAATCTGCTTGCAGACAATGACAACGCACCCGGTATATGCAGTTCATAATACTTGTACTCCGATCTTGCATCCACAAAAAAACCGTCTCCCTTGTCGAAGTACTCTTTTGCCTCAAACAAAGTAATCAGTTCAATTTCAGTTGTTGCAGCCGCTTCGTCTGTCGATTCCTTCGGGGACTCATATTGTTCAGTTTCGGCAATCGCTGTCAGGGAAACCTCTGCAGAATCGATACCGGAGGCTTGCTCTAAAACTTCGACCTTCTGATCCGCAGCAACAGAACTCTCTGACACCACGACAGCACCATCACTATGCGTTTTGCTGGAATCTACGTCTTTCTCACCATCTGCTGCAGCTGCCTTGTAAGCGGAATGTTCCTGACGTTCCTTTACAATCTCAATACCTTTTGGGTTCACCATATTGAACAGCACACCAAACACACCGGCCGCTATTGTTATTGCTATGCTTATGAGGAAGGTTCTCCCCGCTCCCTGTATTCCCTTCATTATTACCAGCCTTGTTTCTTGTCCATGACTGTTGCTTGACCGGCATTTTTCAAAGCCCGGCCATATACCAGGACCATTCTCAACTTCTTAAGGACACCTCTATTAATTGTCGTGAGCGACCCGAATACTTCGTTGGTCGGTGCTCGAAATCCTCATGTACTCTGTGTACACTCCGGTTTCTGTGCTCCGTCCGCCTCGTCTTCAGCTCGCTCACGACAATTAATAGAGGTGCCTTTAATTTATATAACCGTGCAGAACAGCACAACAAAACGCTTCCGAAATTTCACAGGTTACGGTCACCTAATCCTGTAGGGGGTACTATTTTTTCATAAAATCTTTATCTTTACCCGAAATCGTCAACGCAAACCGCACACACAATGCTCTATTCCGAGGCAAAGCAGGGCAGAACGTTTATCATTCGGCTTGAAGACGGCGAAATAGTTCATGAAACGCTGGAAAAATTTGCCGCTGACCATAGCATCAGAGCTGCCGCAATAATTATACTTGGAGGAGCTGACAAAGGCAGCAAGCTCATTGTAGGTCCTCAACAGAGTCGTGCCATACCTGTCATGCCAATGCAGCATGAGCTATACGAAACCCATGAAATTACCGGCACAGGCACTATTTTCCCGGACGACGAAGGAAATCCTGTGCTCCATCTTCATATGGCATGCGGGCGTGAAGAAAACACCGTCACGGGCTGTATCCGCGAAGGCGTAAAAGTATGGTACGTCATGGAAGTTATCATGTTTGAGATTACCGGCACAACGGCAACCCGCCGACCTGATCCTGAAATCGGACTCAAGCTGCTGGTTCCGTAAGAATGTTGAGCTATCAAGCCATCCAGCATTTTTGCCTTTTGACCTTTACCTTTTGACTTAGTCTTCCAATGGAGTTTCTCTCTGACTGGGTATGGTGGGGACTGATGTCATGCGCGTTTGTTGCATCGGTAGGCCCCGCGTTTATTCAAAAAATCCGTTTGCCGGTACTGGCGGCTATTACCCTGTTTTACCTGACGATGATTACGGCAATGTACTTTGTAACGGGAATGGTTTCGGCGATCGCCGGTATGGTTATAACACTTTTCGCGGGCATGGCTGCCCTGCTTGCTTCGCTGATCGTCTTAGGCATAGGAACCATGCTCAAGAAACGATACCGATAACACATCGGTCCACAAAGCCCGTCAACTTTTTTTCTCCAGATGCTTGCCGCCATATTCCATACCCAGCGACTCGGCAACAGCTTTATGCGTCACAAGACCCTCGTGGATATTCAGCCCTTTCCGAAGACTTGGCATTACACGTATCGCCCTCTCGACACCCATGTCAGCAATGGCCTTGACATATGCCAGAGTATTGCCTGTGAGCGCTTCCGTAGAGGTCCTTGCGTACGCTCCCGGCATGTTTGTCACGCAATAATGCAGAATGCCTTCCTCACTGTATACCGGATTTTCATGGGAAGTAGGTCTTGACGTTTCCGAGCATCCTCCCTGGTCGATCGATATATCGACAAAGACAGCTCCTTTTTTCATGGAACGCAGCATGTCACGGTCAAGCAGCTTCGGTGCACTGGCTCCGGGGACAAGCACTGCCCCTACAAGAAGGTCGGTATCCTCCAGCTCCTCGGCAATATGCTGCCGGGTGGAAAAAAGTGTTTGTACCTGCGCCCCTAAAATATCACTGAGAAAACGCATTCTTTCCTGATCAAGCTCCAGTACGGTAACTCTGGCACCGATTCCTTTCGCAACTTTGGCGGCATTCATCCCTGCTGTTCCTCCTCCCAGAATGGTAACCTTGCCCGGCATTACCCCTGGAACCCCGCCCAACAGCCTGCCATTTCCTCCGAAATGATTTGCAAGATAAAATCCCCCCGCCACAACACTCATTTTCCCCGCAATTTCGCTCATCGGAGCAAGAAGGGGCAGTCTTCCCTTCTCATATACTGTTTCATATGCAATTGCACTTACCCCTTTCTCAACAAGACAAGCCGTCAGTTCCGGGGCAGCGGCAAGATGAAGAAACGTAAACAACACTTGACCTCGGTGCAGATAGTGATACTCTCCCCGAACAGGCTCTTTTACTTTTATAACCATATCGGCCTGCCACACATCCGCAGCATCCTGCAATAACTCGGCACCTGCCAACCTGTATGCTTCATCATTGAAACCGCTGCCTTCACCCGCCCCGCTTTGAAGCAGAACCTTGTGCCCGGCGTCTGCGAGATACCGCACACCTGCCGGAGTGCATGCAACCCGGTTTTCCCTGACCTTTACTTCTTTCGGTATGCCGATGATCATGAAACCTCCTCCCGCCAAGCCTCATAAAGCATCACCATAGCAAGAGTATCAAGTTCGCAATACTGAAGCAATGCTTTTACAATAGCGCCCCTTTCGAAATCTTCCATCTCTTCATACTGGAGCCTTGCGTAAGCAGTCATTGCTTCTCCACCATGGCGAATTGCACTCTCATCCTCTCCGCTCATCAAGCGTTGCATTTCTTCAGAGGAAATGTCTGCAAACATCTCTGGCAGAAGCGAGTAGGGATCGGCGACACTGCCGTTTTTCTTTTCTATCCACCGCTTGTTTTTAAAGTTCATGCTGAAGATACCGCCCTCCGCACCGTAAACCGGTTTTGAATATTTCCTCTGCAAACACTCTGAACTTTGAAGCACCGCGGGAAGCACATACTTGATGGAGTTAGAACCATTAGTAGATGGGTTATAGTAGTAGCGTTTGACCATATCGAGCAGATCGACCATGTCTCTCGTTCCCTGCCACAAACGTTCATTTCCTGATGAAGAATGGGAAATACTTTCGATGAATGCGAGCAGGTCGTCACTGTCTTCCGGCTGACCTCCGTCTTGCTGCATTTGCCGATGAATGGCATTGAGAACAGTATTTTCATAATGACTGTAACAAAAAATCGTTCCTTCGTCGTTTCCCAGCTCCGCTCTGAGCTTTCTGATAAACATGTAATTGGGAAACACTCCCGGATCAGCGAGGAGAAACTCCCCCGCGTGACGAACCGAGCCATCCTCTTCGACAACATGATGTGAAAACTGGAAAGCGATGGTCTCATAGGGATGTTTTCCTGCATTAAAAGGGATTGGAACCATTGCCGTCTCGAAATCAATAAAGTGCAGGGGAAAATGCCAACGCCCCATCTCTCGTCCAAGGTTTTCCCGGTCTATGAATGGTGAAAAGTCCCCTGTTTTGGCCTTTTCAATCTGCAAAAACTGGCGCTTTGTCCTTGACAGCCCCGGTCGGCCATCATTGCCGTTGTCTTTCATTCCGATATCTTTTTCATCAAGATCGGCAAGCACCAGTTTTCTTTCCGAGATTGCAGAATCCTTTTTTCTATAGTCCCAGAGATCAAGTACCAGAGGGTCTTTGAAATCTTGATCTTCCCACCCGAACGTTTCTTTCCAGCACTCCTTGAAACCGCTTTTCAAACTTGTTTCTTCATCTTCTTCGGAACATTTGAACTGGCATTTTTCACACTTCCCCCCCGGCACGGGTGTAATCCTCTCATCCCGGCCATAAAACTTGGAGAAATAACGTAGCGTCCCCTCAAATCCCAAAGGGTCAAAATCCTTTGTTCCGTACCCGCTCATGATCATGGAGACATATTTTTCAACCGGCACCGCCGCCAGAAGCGAAACCGAAAGGTCCTCCTGCGTCAGGTTTATGATTTGCACCTCCGCCTTCCTTCCACTCACACGCTTGATGCGGAACTTTTGATTCAGCCCGTCCGTCGGGCACTCTGCGTTTTTATCAACAAACATGAGAAAAGGTTCAAGCACATAACCCGGCATCGCTTTTCCAACAACATAGGCCTGAAATGCAACGTCATAAAGATAGGGTTTCCACGCAGCTGTCAGATTACCCTTTTTACCGGTGAAAGGCTGACCTTGAACAGGGTTCCATGATTTGGACTTAACCTCGTAAAGACGCAGGCAACCATTCTCTTTGACCAGAATATCGACTCTCACGAACAGATTTTCATAAAGAAAAGCCGGCTCGTAGAGCATCACGTTTTCCTGTCGGAGCAGCCGGGCGGTTTCAGTCAGCGCTGCCTGGTCATCAAGCTGCCCGATCATGTGCCCACCGGGGAAATAGCACCGCGCAAGCGCACCCACCTGAAAACCGCCGTCCGCCAAGGCAGCAAGAAAAGGATCCTGCCGTGACTGATCAGCATACTCCTTCTTTCCCGAATAATAGAGTTTTGTAGGGCACTCCATTGCCAGAAGAAACTTTGATTTAGTCAGGTATCTACCGGGCATGTTTTTTCTGAGATACAGAGTTCAGAACCACTGTTCATGCTTCAAAGCAGGAACGGCGGAACATGGCGGAAAGCATTTTTGATGGCACGATCACGACCACGGTAATCAGGCATATGGCGCTCGACAAGCGTCCAGAAATACTGTGAATGGTTCATATGTACTGTATGGCACAGCTCATGCAGCATGATATACTCAACCAGTTCGGGAGGAAGAAACAGCAGCTTCATGTTGAGGCTTATCGTACCTCTTGCCGAGCAGCTTCCCCATCGGGTTTTCTGGAACCTTATCGTTCCGCGGTTGAAGGTAAAACCATACCGTTCAGCGGCGGCATCGAGCATCGGCAGCAATTCAATCGCAGCTTTTCGTTTCACCCATGCATGCAGGAAGTCACAGGAGGCTGAATGGTCATCCGAAAAAGAATAAATTTCAATGATTCTCCCCGGTTTTTCAGTCAGAAACTTCTGTTTTCCCGGACTGTTTTCACAAAAAACAGCCCATTCTTCACCGATGCTCTGTAGGAAAAGGGTTTCAGGCAGCATTGCTTTGTCGGGGTCAACGGACGGCATTTTTTCAAGAGCCTTACGTATCCAGGGAAGCCGCCCCCTGACAATATCGGGCACCTGACACCTGTCATACCCCTGAGGAACAACAACAACGAGACCTTCATGCGGTGAAACGCGCAGCCGGACATGCTTCGCCCTTGGGCTTGTCCGTATCGAGTAACGGATATCACCTTCGATATTCACACGAGTGAGTTAAGCCTTTTTTGACATCAATACTACTGTATAACGTTTCAGCGGAATCAAACAGAGATTATGGCACCGGATCAGCTTCTTCACCAAACCATAAAGAAGCATAGTTTTTATAAATTCCAACCCCTAAAGCCCTCCAGTGTATCTTGCTCCATATTCCCTTGTTGAGCAGTACAGCATTATGGGGATGACTACGTTTCCATCCCTCAAAAGCCGAAGCTGCATTAGCTTGATATTGACCCAAGCCACCAAGAACGCACTCATAACCATTCCCTGGATAACTTGTCAATTCGCGAGGCTTGTTCCACATACATTGTGCCCTTGCATGATCAAGCGTATAGCAGCAGGAAGACCAGCTTCCATTAGAAGACCAGCTATGCATATTGCAATCTCCGTCAGGAGGATGGCTATTCAAATCCCTGACATGCATTTGAGCAACAAAGGTAAGTGACCTTGAAAAAGGAATTTCAGGCAATCCATTCCGAACACGATATTCATTTACAAGCCTGAACAAACGCATTTCTTCAGCATTAGCAAAGGCGCTTACCAAAGTCGGTGTAAATGAATTCACTACTACAATAAAAATACCAACAAGCTTAACCAAAAACTTTATTTTATAGAGCACAATACCTTTCCGGATTTTTTATTGATTTAAAATTCCTCCCTATTGGAGCATCCCTGTTTTTTCTCCATTGCTCTGATGGGCCGGATCACGTCCAGCATGACAGCGTTGTCTTTAACAATGCATGAGTCTTCGAGGAAAGACGAGCAATACTAAAACGATCAGCCCCATCGCTGCCGCTGCAGCCAGAAAAGCACCGTTAAGAGTATAAGCATACACAACCGGCGCCATGACGACAGGGGAAAGAAACTGTCCCAGAAATATCATTCCCGTAAAGCCTCCCACTGCTTTCCCCCTCATATGCTCAGGTGCAACCTCCATGAGCCAGAAACTGCCGTTTGGCATCAGCATGCCGTTGCCAAATCCAGCAAATCCAAGTCCTACAAGTATGTACAGAAAACTGCCGGCGTAACCTACGATAACATACCCGGCTGCAACAAACCCGAATCCTAAAACATAGATGATCCTGTAAGACAATCTCCGTCTTATCAAAGGATAAGAGAGCGAAGAAAGCGCACCGGCAAGTGCAGATGCCGAAATGGCCAGGCCTGTCATGGCACTGCCGGCACCAAAGCGATCCTGCAAAATAAAAGGCACCTGAACAAGCACCATGTAGTAAAAGATCATCAGCAAAAAAACCAGCAGATAGATAAGGCTCATTGCAAGGTAAGAAACACGCGATGTTTCCTGGTAGGTCTTGCCTGTATTTTTCATGCTGGTTTTCGGCTCACTAAGCCCGACCATCGCCATTGTCAGGACAGCAAAAGCTGTCAGGTAAGCGAGAAAAGGTGCTTTCCAGCTTACTTCTGCAAGCAATCCGCCAAACAGAACAAGCACAACTCCTCCGATATACATGAAACCGGACTGAAGACCGATAAACTCCGCCCGTTCATCCCCGGAAAAAAAATCACCGATCAATGCTGTTGCTGCGCTCATTATCCCACCGACGCTAATGCCGAGAATTGCGCGGCTGAAAAGCAGGAGCAAAAGATCATCGAGAAAAAAACCGCTGAATCCTGAAACTCCGTATAAGAACAGCGAAAACAGCAATAGCTTCCGGCGCCCGAACAGATCGGAAATATGGCCGGCAAGAGGTGCGCAGACAGCAATCGTCAGCGCCGGCATGGTCAATATGAGTTTTGTGAGGACACTGTCACCGTTTCCTGAAAAATGACGACTGATCTCGGGAAGTGCCGGAGAAATAACCGCCCCCGCCATTACCGTCATTCCGCTTGAGAGGAGAAGCACTGCTTTTATCAGCCGCATATGCACAACACCATTCATCCCACAAAAAATAAATACGCTCGAAGACCTGACTCAGCATCCACCCTGCTATCAAGCCAACAAGCCACCCAGCTACCCAGCCTCATTTATCTCTCTTTCATGGCATTCGATGTTGCCCGGAGAACCGGTTTGAGCAGGTACATCAGCACCGTTCTTTTACCCGTAAGAATATCGACCTGTGCCATCATACCGGGTATAATCGGAAGACCTTCACGTATGGATGCAGCAGGAGTTTTTACCCGGACTAGATAAAAAGTATTCCCCTCCTCATCAGTAACCGTGTCTGGACTGATATGATACACATCCGCCTTCAATCCACCGTAAATCGAAAATTCATAGGCGGTCAGCTTGACCATTGCCTTCTGTCCGGGATGCACGAAAGCAATATCTCTTGGCGACACCTTAACCTCGACCTCAAGACTGTCTCCCAGCGGGACGATATCAGCAACTCTTCCGCCCGGTTTGACAACCCCTCCAAGGGTATTGATATAAAGCCTTTGCACTGTTCCGTTTACCGGAGCCTTGATTTCCGCACGTTCAACACGATCTGCAAGCCCTTTCGTGCCCTGGCTTATGCTTGCGATTTTGCTCAAAACATCGGCAAGCTCTTCACGCCATTTGTTCCGGCTGTTCAGTTCTGTTTCCTGAACCTGCTCCTTCGCTTCCTCAACCGAGCGTTCCAGGGTAGCTTTTCTGGCTATAGCAGCATCACGCTCACCTCGTGCGTTAGCCACATCCCTGCGCAGTCTGATCACTTCCACTTCCGACACAGCACCCGATTTCAAAAGAGGCTGGGTTTTGTTCAATTCCTGCGCTGCCAACCCGTATGCCTGCCGGGCCTGAATCAGCCGGGCTTGAACCTCTTCAAGCTCATGTTCTTTCTGGGACAGTTTTTCCTTCATGATGGTCATTTGGGAATCGAACTCCCTGCGGCTTTCCTCATAAAGACGCTTTTCATGCTCAACAATCTGCGGAACATCTTTCAGTTTTTTTTCCGGCAGATCGAGAGGCGTATCCTCAGCAAGCGCACGCAAGCGCGCAGCACGGGCAATAAGGCTCAACACCTCATACTGACGCTCTTGCAATGAAGAGGTATACCTCGTAGGATCAATGCGCATGAGAAGATCGCCTGTCTCGACCACATTACCTTCCTGAACAAGAATCTCTTCAACAACTCCTCCATCCAAAGACTCAATCACCTGCAGCCTGGAGGATGGAATAACTTTTCCTCCCCCTCTTGTCACCTCATCGAGCGGTGCAACTGCCGCCCAAAGCAGTAAAAGCAAAATGGTTATGCCGAATATTTTCAGCAGTGCTCGTGCCCGTACCGGTTCTTGCTGAAGCTGAGCCCAGTCGGCATCGCCCACCCAGTCAAGAGGCTCCTCTTCATCCAGCGGGATCCACCGCCGGAACACCATGTCGATGTATTCGCGACCCTTTTCTCCTGAAGATTTGATAAACTTTCCAAGACGCTCAAAACCTTGTATTGTTCTTGGATCGATCATGAGTCCGCCCTCCGGATCTGGCCTTTTCTGAGAGCATCCAGAACTTTTTCTTTCGGACCATCGGCGACAAGCCTGCCTCCGTCCAGAACAAGAACCCGATTGACAAGTTCAAGCAGAGATGAACGATGAGTAACAACCAGCATGGTTTTGTTATGAGCGAACTGCTTCAGCCTCGACTTGAAAATCGCTTCAGTCGTTGTGTCCATAGAAGAGGTGGGTTCGTCGAGCAGCAGCACAGGGGGATCGGCAATAACTGCCCTGGCGATCGCAACTCCCTGCCTTTGGCCACCTGAAAGGGTTTCGCCGCGCTCCCCGACCTGCATCTGAAAACCGTGCGGATGCTTGTTTACAAACTGATCGATTGTGCCTATCCTCGCAGCCCGGAGTATTTCCTGGTCGCTTGCCTGACTGTAAGACATGGTGATGTTGTCCCGCAGTGAACCGAAAAACAGCATCACATCCTGCGGCACATGACCAAGGTTCCTTCGAAGTTCGGCAGGATCGAGTTGACGGCTGTCAACTCCGTCAATGAGCACTGCACCGCTTGTCGGATGATATAAACCTGAAATCAGCTTTTCCAGTGTTGTTTTTCCAGAGCCGACCCTCCCTAAAATAGCGACATGCTCACCGGGCCTGATATGGAATGACAAGTTGGTGAGCGCTTCATTCTCCTGGTTTGGATAGGTAAACTGAACATCCCTGAAAACAATATCCCCTTTGAAGGTCTGTCTTGTAACGAAGGCGGCATCGGCAGGACGCTCGACAGGACGGTCCATTATTTCATTTAGCGATGTCATCGATGTTTCAGCCTGATGATACTGGGTCAGAAGCGCCGCACTCTGGCTCACGGGAGCCATAGCCCTCGATGAGAGGATATACACCGCGATCAGGCCGCCCATACTCAAATTGCCGGCCGCTACAAGGTAAACGCCGATGATGATAATTGCGATCGACACAAAATTCTGCACCCAATATGCCCCTGAACTTACCGATGCGGAAAGCAAACGAAGCTGCTCCCCGATCCTGGCAAGATAGGCAACAAGCTGTTCCCATTTTGCCTGGAACCGGCCTTCAGCTCCAAGGAGCTTGATGGTTTCCATCCCCGTAAGACTCTCGATGAGCGTTGCGTTGCGCTGCGCGCCAAGGCGGTAAGTCTTTTCCGTCAGGTCGTGCAGTTTTCCCTGAACCGTTACCGCATAAAGAAAAACTGCTATTGCACCCAGCAGGACCGGAATCGCAAGCGGCCACGCTATTAAAGCAATAATAAGTACAAACAGCAATGCAAAAGGCAGGTCTACCAGCGCAGCAACTGTCGTCGAGGTAATGAATGTACGGATAAACTCAAAGGCCTGAAGATTTGACGCGAAAGAACCGACAGATGCCGGACGATTCTCCATCCGCAGGCCCAACACCTGCTCCATGATAGATGAAGACAACTTCACGTCGGCTCTTCCTGCAGCAAGATCGATGAAGTAAACGCGCATCAGGCGCATCACTACATCGGCACACAATACAAGCAGAACAGCAGACGAGGTTACCCAGAGCGTATCAATAGCAAGGTTAGGCAGTACGCGATCATAAACATTACGTATAAACAAGGGCATTGCCAGGGCAAACAGGTTTATCATGACCGCAGCAGCAAGAATGTCACGGTAGAGCGGCTTGTTCTCTTCGATGACACTCCAGAACCAGTGCCTTCGCTTGAGCTTTCTTACCTCCGGTGTGCGAATATCATAACGAAAAACCGGTCGAACATATATCGCCATCCCGGAATACCTTTCCTCGAGCTCCTCCAAAGAAACACTTACCGGGGCATCGGGCAAATCCGACCAAGCTACTGAAGCTGTCCCGCTCTCTGTGTGGTGAAGGATACAGGCGTCATCACGATCGAGCAGCAGGATAATAGGAAAAAGCGCCGGATTGAGTTGCTCAATCCGGCGCTTTACAATACGGCTGGTAAGTCCGGCGCGTTTAGCCACTCTTGAAAAAAGGGTCGGTGTTATTTTTCCACCCCGTAGCGGAAGGCTCGCCAGGAGGGCTTCCCTTTCCAGTGACTCACCATGGGTTTTCCCCAGAGTCATCAGGCATTCAAGGAGTGCGTCCTGCTTTACAGGTTCTGCATCAACCGAGTGATCAGGAGGTTCTTTATCCATTAAAAAGCATATGAATTACTGCAGTTCGCTGAGCACCTACTCCGCTGATCCTGGCGGTGCTTCCAGGGGACAGTAATCAGCCGCTGTAACCGCAGGGAAACCATCATAATCCAACTCTTCAAGCGTCGGAAGATCGTAACGAACAACTTCCATGTCGTTCAGCAACCTGCCCATACCCGCCAGCGTCCGCGCATCGGCTATCGTCAGATCATACACTCCATTGATATATGCACGCTGGGCCTGGTAGTACTCGTTCTCCGTATCCAGAAGATCAAGCAATGTTCGTCTCCCAATCGTGAACTGGTCGAGATACGCAACACGTACTTGGTCCAGACGCTTGCGATGCTCGTCCAGATACCCAACCTGTCTGGTCAGCGACTTTCGATCATTATACGCAATTTCAACCGTCTGACGCAAGTCATGACACGCCTTGTCTTTCAAGTCCATTGATTGGTACAGCTTCTGCTTGTATTGCTTCACAGCGGCCAAGTCCGATCCGCCGTTGAAAATGTTGTAGCTCATCACCACTTCTACCGCAGCTTCACGCTGGTAACCATCTATGCCGTCTTTATCCCAGCTCCAGTCATGGTAGGCGCGGAAGTCGAAACGAGGGTAAAACTTCGATTTCTGCACTTTCAGTGCATGTTTCGACGACCTGGTCTCCATCAATGAGGCTATGAACCCCGGATTTCTCCTGTAGGCTTGTTCGAGCGCCGTCTCGACACTCACAGGTATTGCCGAAACCGGAACATCGAATTCCGGCAGTTGCTCCGGCGGCAGCTCACCCACGATGCGCTGGTAACGTGCTGTCACATCGTGCAGATTGGCCTGTTCAGTGATCAGGTTCGATTTGGCCAGCGCAAGACGGCCCTCTATCTGTTCCATATCCACCCCTGTGCTTACCCCGGACTTCACTCTCCGGCTGATCTGCTCATGGATCTCCTGGTGGTACGCATAGTTCTGTTCGGCCAACGTGACAAGATTCCGGTAACGCTGCACATCCGCGTATGCCCTGAGGGCTTCGAGACCCATGCGCTCGATCGCGTCGAGAAACTCGAAATAGAGCGCTTTGCCCTGAAACTTCAAACGGCACACCTGATGATGGGTGTAAAACCCGTCGAACAGCATCTGCGTTACTTCCAGACGAACACCTTTGCGCGTGTAAACATCTTTTGTCAGGTTGTCGCCGTCCACCCACTCACGGCCTACACCTGCCGAGGCATCGAGCTTGGGCAAATACCCGCCGTAAGCAACGGATTCTTCATGGTAAGCTGCCCGGAACTCGTGCCATTTGGCTTGCACTTCGGGGTTGTTGTTGATCGTTCGCTCGACGACCGATTGCACCGTGACCTCTCCAGTGCTCTTTGCTGCCGCGGTATCCTGAGCCCATACTATATGAGGCGCCACCACGCCTGCGAGCATAGTTCCCACAACCACACTCTTCAGCATTTCTTTCAGGTTCTTTTTGTTTTTCATAACAGGTATTAGTTTATAATACAATAAAACTTTCTATACGCCAGGATCTTGATATCCATCCTGGATGTACACGGTTGCTTGCACTCCACCGTAGGTTCCGGTATACTGGTCCATAACATAGGTTTCTCCATTAAGGGTCACATCCTGGTCCGGTGCTGACAAAGCGAAATTCCCGTCAAGGTCAACAATATCCGCTATACCCCTGAAAATATACAGGGTATTGTCTCCATCCGTTATATCGATCACATCCTCAGGTCTTAGGTTTTTTATCTCGTTGTCATCTAACAGGTAATCATTTCCACTGGACCCATACTCTCCGGAAGCTGTATCCATATCGATAATCTCGATATCCGTCATCTTCGATGAAAGCGTTGTTCCTGAAAAATCAAGATCGTCTCCATTATCTAACCTGAGTATATCGACCCCGCTTCCCCCATTAATAACACCGTCAGCAGCATCGTAAAGCAAGATATCATCACCGGCATTGCCATATAACGAATCATTTCCGGCGCCGCCATCAAGCAAGTCATCACCTGCTCCTCCGTTGAGAGTATCATTACCATTGTTACCAATAAGCCAATCGTCTTCAGAACCGGAATTAATTCCCTGGACTGTGCTGCCCGAGCTGCCGTCGATAGTCAGCAGATAAACACCATCCTGGACTTTTACCGTTGTGGAGCCGCTTGTATAGACATTGAACGTCACCCCATCTTCAACAACTTGAGAACCAACTGTCCAACTGCCGTCAAGTTCAACACCTGATGTTTCATCACCAAGTATTTTCAGTTCATTGTCAGTATCTGTGATCCCGGAAACGTCGCTTTGAGAAAGACCGAGAATTCTTGCCCCAATGTCAAGCTGTATGATCTCGAGATTGCTTAGCTGACTTGTATATGAAGTGAAATCAACCGATTCACCCGCCCTGACAAACAACGTATCCGTATCGGCGCCGCCATCTATCGTATCGGCAGTGTCGAAAACAAGAATATCATCACCCTCGCCTCCCGAAAGCACGTCACTTCCACCGCCTCCGATAAGCACATCACCTCCATCGTTGCCGGACAGGGTATCATTTCCATCCCTGCCCATAATGTAGTCACTATGAGAGCCGCCGTTTAATGTATCA
>RAZP01000056.1 GCA_004028745.1 Prosthecochloris sp. | reverse complement strand
ATCACCCTGCGGGCGATCAATACCCTGAAATCATCAGACGCCATTGCATGCGAGGATACACGCAGGGCCTCGATATTGCTGCGGCATCTGGGCATCAGCGGTAAAAAACTGATTAATTACCACGCGTTTAACGAAAAAAAAGCGATCAACAGCATTCTCAATCTGCTTGAAGACGGTCTCGATGTAGCTGTCATTACCGATGCAGGGACTCCGGCGATCAGTGATCCAGGCTACGCGCTTGTCCGTGTTGCATACGACCTGCCCGCGAAAGTCATCCCGGTACCGGGGCCGAGTGCAGCAACTGCTGCGCTCTCCGTCTGTCCGCTTCCGGTGCATAATTTTTTTTTCGCCGGTTTTCTGCCGCATAAAAAAGGCCGGAAAAGTAAACTGGAATTCCTTGCTTCCATTGACAGTACGGTTGTTTTTTATGAGTCCCCCCATCGTATACTGAAGCTGCTCGGTGAAATCGAGAACTTCTTCCCCGGTGCGCAGATGTTCATTGCAAGGGAAATAACCAAGATACACGAAGAATGCCTCTGCGGCACTCCTTCGGAGATGATCGAACATTTCACGGGTGAGAAAATAAAAGGAGAATTTGTTGTCATTGTATCTCCTGCAGGGAAAAAATCAGCAGGCAGCCCACAGCTATAAATGTTGTATAAGCAGGGCTGTCCAGCATAAAATCGTACTCGTACTCAGCGAAGCGGTAATCGTACTCGTAATCGAAAAAAGTTCAGAAGCCAGAATTTGAAGATTGTTGATTTGCTTATTTGTTGAATCGTTGAACCGTAGGGGCAGACCCCAGTGTCTGCCCGTTCTGAGCGAGGAGCGATGAAGAATGAGTGCTTAGGATTGCTAATGGGTCAGGTGCTATGAGGAGAGCTGGATGGCTGGAGTAGGGGCGAAAAATCTTTCGCCCGTACGGTTGAGAAGAGGCCTGAAAAGCCGGGTTTGTAGGGGCTGCCTGTTTGAACAGGAAGAGATCAGCGTTGGAGACAGGTTTATTTTTCTGTTGTTCCCGTTTTGACTTTTTCCTTTTGAATTTTGACTTTCCCCCAAACATCTATTACACGGGGCGGCATGACTGTGTGGGAGAAGCGGGTTATCTTCGGGACAAAACCTGGAGATCCATAGAGATTGATGAAAAACATGAATAATTAATCTAACCAAAAATACCTATGCAGATAATCAATGATCCGGTGCAGATGCAGAAAATAGCTGAAAGCCTCCGGCTGAAGCACCAGTTCATAGCTGTTGTCATGACCATGGGTGCCCTGCATGAAGGGCACCTGAGCCTCATAAGACTGGCAAAGCAAAAAGCCGGGACCGTGATTCTTACGATTTTCGTCAATCCAAAACAGTTCGGCCCCAATGAGGACTTCCACCGTTATCCGAGACCGTTTGAGAAAGATGCTGCCATGGCAAAAGCAGCCGGAGTTGACTACCTTTTCGCCCCTGACGCCGAGTTGATGTACTTCGAAGGTTTCCAGACGCAGGTGAGCACCGGAAATATTGCGAGCTGTTTCGAAGGAAGCCAAAGACCGGGATACTTCAACGGTATGGCAACCGTTGTATTGAAGCTCATGCTGATCTCCAAAGCCCACCTTGCTGTGTTCGGCGAAAAGGATGCCCAGCAGCTTGCTGTCATCAAACGTATGGTAAAAGATTTCAATATCGACGTAAAAATCCTCGGGGCACCCATTATCCGTGAGGATGACGGTCTGGCAACCAGCTCCCGGAACATTTACCTCTCTTCGGAAGAACGGAAACAAGCCACGGTTCTCTATAGGGGAATATGCCGGGCGAAGGAGCTCGCTGAACAAAAGGTAACCGACACGGAGAAAATCATTGAGGATGTATCGTCAGTTATCGAGTCGGCACCCGCTGCGAAGATTGACTATGCAAGTATAGTGGACGTGAAAACATTCAGCAAAGCAGACATGCTGAAAACAGGTAACGAGTATCTTCTTCTCCTTGCCGTATGGATAGGCTCAACGAGGCTTATTGATAACGCAAAGCTTGCAGTGTAATTAGACCTGAACTAATTTTCAAATTATCGTATATTGAAAGATTGTTTATTTAACCGGTTACCGATTGCTGTATGCGTGACTGTCAGCTTTTTATTCACCAACAACTGATGTGCATTCCATGTTTATAAGAAAAGAAATCGATCTGGGAAACGGGAAAAAAATTACCATTGAAACCGGCAAAATGGCCAAACAGGCCGATGGGGCTGCTGTCGTAAGTCTTGGCGATACAATGGTTATAGCTACCGTAGTATCCAGCAAAACCCCTCCTCCTCCCAACCAGGATTTTTTCCCTCTCCAGGTAGAGTACCGTGAAAAATATTCTGCCGCCGGCAAATTCCCCGGCGGCTTTATCAAACGCGAAGGCAGGCCTTCTGAAAAAGAGGTTCTCTCCGCCCGCCTGATTGACAGAGCTCTCCGTCCGTTTTTCCCCGATGGTTATTACCAGGATACTCAGATAATCATTTCCGTTATATCATCCGATCAGCTTAATGATGCCGATGTACTTGGCGGAATCGCGGCATCTGCCGCAATTATGGTTTCCGATATTCCGTTTGCCAATGCCATGTCCGAGGTGCGGGTCGGAAGAATAAACGGTGAGTTTGTCGTCAATCCGAACATCAATGAGCTCAAACAAAGTGATATCGATATCAGCATCGGTGGATCGGTCAATACGATCTGTATGCTCGAAGGCGAGATGAACGAGATATCAGAAGCCGAGATGCTCGATGCAATCAGGTTCGGCCATGAAGCCATCAAAAGAATCTGCTCCCTGCAGGATGAAATCGCTGCGGAAGCGGGAAAACCAAAGCGCTCATTCATTGCGGTTGACGCTCCGGAAGATCTGAAAGAAAGCATCAGGGAACTGTGCGAAAGTCCTTTGAAAGAACTTGCCTACATGCCTCTTGGAAAAGAAGAACGCGCAGAAAAAACCTCGGAAATATACAAGTCTATTACCGAAAACGTTCTCGACCGTTACAGAAACGAGGTAACAACTGAAGATACTGCGGCCGATCCATCAAAAGCGCTTTATTTAAACGAGCAGATCATATCAAACCACATCCACAAGATCGAAAAACAGGTCATGCGTCACATGATTCTCGATGACGCCAAACGCCTTGACGGGAGAACGCTCGAAGAGGTCCGGCCTATCAGTATTGAACTGGGTCTTATCCCCAGAGCACATGGTTCAGCGCTTTTCACAAGAGGAGAAACACAGGCACTCGTCACATTGACTCTCGGCACGAAAAAAGACGCGCAGATGATCGACACGCTCATTGACGACAGCGAAAAACGTTTCATGCTGCATTACAATTTCCCTCCGTTTTCCGTAGGCGAAACCGGCCGGGTCGGAGGTGTTGGACGAAGAGAGATCGGCCACGGAAACCTTGCAGAAAGAGCGATAAAAAAAGTGGTTCCGCCGGAAACGGATTTTCCCTACACCATTCGCATTGTATCGGACATCCTCGAGTCCAACGGCTCCTCTTCCATGGCATCGGTGTGCGGCGGCACCCTTGCTGCAATGGACGGGGGCGTACCGCTCACAAAACCGGTATCCGGGATTGCTATGGGCCTGATCAAGGAGGGCGAACGATATGCTGTCCTTTCGGACATACTCGGTAACGAAGACCATCTTGGCGACATGGACTTCAAGGTTGCCGGCACGCAAGAGGGCATCACGGCCTGCCAGATGGATATCAAGATCGACGGCCTGGATTACCATATTCTCGAGCAGGCTCTTGAACAGGCAAGAAAAGGGCGCTTGCACATTCTTGACAAAATGACCGGCGCCATTGCCGACCCGAGAGCAGAGATCGGCAAATACGCCCCGCGCCTCACAACCATTCAGATTCCCGTTGATGCTATCGGAATGATAATCGGTAAAGGCGGAGAAACCATCCGAAGCATTACGGAAGAAACGGGAGCTGAAATAAATGTTGATGATGACGGTACGGTCACTATCGCTTCCCCGAGCGGCGAAGGTGCATCGGCGGCAATCGAAACCATAAAGACGCTCATATCGAAACCGGAGGTCGGCCTGGTCTATTCAGGCAAGGTCAGAGATATCAGGGAGGAACTTGGAGCGTTCGTCGAATTTCTTCCGAAAACCGACGGGCTGGTGCATATTTCGGAAATCGCCAAAGAAAGGGTGGCAAAGGTAAGCGACTACTTGAAACCCGGCGACCGCATAAAGGTCAAGCTGATCGATATCCGCAAGGACCCGAGGACCGGAAAGACACGTTATGCTCTTTCCATCAAGGCCCTGCTTGACGTACCGGCTGAATCGGAAAACGGCTCACCGGCACAGGGAGAGTAAAACCAGTAAACAAGTTGGCAAAAGGAGAGACATAAAGCTGTGCAACACCTGCTGCACGGCTTTTTTTATTGTTACTTCGCAAAATATGCACAGGGATGCTTTTTCATTTTTGTGTGATTTTCTTTTCTTTGACCAGACCAGCCAGGCCGATCAAACATATTCGTAAAACAGCATGCGTTACGATTTTCAAACCATCGAGAAAAAATGGCAGACATACTGGGATGAACACCGGACGTTCCGAACGGAAGATGCCGTCGACAGACCCAAATATTATGTGCTTGACATGTTCCCTTACCCAAGCGGCTCCGGACTGCATGTCGGGCATCTTGAAGGGTACACCGCAACAGATATCGTCGCCCGCTACAAACGCAGCCGGGAACACAATGTGTTGCACCCTATGGGATGGGACGCGTTCGGGCTGCCGGCTGAGCAGTTCGCCATTAAAACAGGCACTCACCCGAAGGTTATCACGGAAAAAAATGTCGGCAGTTTCAAGGAAACGCTTCAGCGAATGGGCTTCTCTTACGATTGGAGCCGCGAGATAAATACAACCGACCCTGAATACTACAAATGGACTCAATGGATTTTCCTTCAGATGCTTGACCGCGGCCTTGCTTACATGAGCGAGGTTGATGTCAACTGGTGCGAAGAACTGAAAACCGTTCTTGCAAATGAAGAAGTTGATGAGAAAATCGCAGACGGCTACACCGTGGTCCGTAAACCTCTCCGCCAATGGGTACTGAAAATCACTGCTTACGCCGAGCGCTTGCTCAAGGATCTTGACGAGGTTGACTGGCCGGAAAATGTCAAGCAGATGCAGCGAAACTGGATCGGACGATCGGAAGGGGTTGAAATCGATTTTGAGCTGCCCTGCCACAGGACAAACATCAAGGTTTATACAACAAGGCCCGACACGCTTTTCGGGTCTACCTATCTGGTAGTATCCCCTGAACATCCTATGGCTGAAAAGCTTGCAACCGCCCAGCAGCTTGTGGAAGTAAAAGAATATATCGAACGTGCAAAACTGAAAACAGAGCTTGAACGAACCGGTTTGCAGAAAGAAAAAACAGGTGTTTTTACGGGATCATATGCTGTCAATCCGGCAAACAGACAGGCCTTGCCTGTCTGGATATCAGACTTTGTCCTCACCAGCTACGGTACCGGTGCGATCATGTCGGTACCGGCCCATGACGAACGTGACTGGGAGTTTGCGAAAAAGTTCGGTCTTCCTATCATCGAGGTCATCAAAAGCCCGCATGATGTAGAAGAAGCCGTCTTCGAGGAAAAAAACAGCGTCTGTGTCAATTCCTCGAACGATGAAATCAGCATCGACGGTTTGACATTCGATAAAGCATTCGATGTCATGGCCGACTGGCTTGAAAAGAAAGGAAAAGGCAAAAGAACGGTCAATTACAAACTCCGTGACTGGATTTTCAGCCGTCAGCGCTACTGGGGGGAGCCGATCCCTGTCAAGCATTATGAAGACGGTTCCTTGCGCCCTGAAACTAACCTTCCTCTCACCCTGCCCAACATAGAAGCCTATCAGCCGACCACAACCGGCGAGTCCCCCCTCGCAAACATTTCCGAATGGCTTTATGGAACCGACGAACACGGCTCATTCAAGCGTGAAACCAACACAATGCCGCAGTGGGCAGGCAGCTGCTGGTACTATCTTCGGTTTATCGATCCTGAAAATGCAGAAAACCCTGTCGATTCGGAAAAAGAACGCTACTGGATGAATGTTGATCTATACGTAGGCGGCGCCGAACATGCTGTGCTGCATCTCCTTTACGCCCGTTTCTGGCACAAGGTGCTCTATGATCTCGGCGTGGTTTCGACAAAAGAACCGTTTCAAAAGCTTTTCAACCAGGGCATGATCCTTGGCGAAGACAATGAAAAAATGTCCAAGTCCCGCGGCAATGTGATTCCAGCCGACCATGTTCTGTCAACATACGGAGCAGATGCAATACGCCTTTATGAGATGTTCCTTGGACCGCTCGAGCAGGTCAAACCCTGGAACACAAACGGCATAGAGGGAGTCAGCCGTTTCCTTGCAAGGGTCTGGCGTCTGGTTTACCCTGAACCCGGCAGTCCTGTATCTCTGACTGAAGAAGCTTTGCCTGAAGACCTTATGAGAACAATGCACAAGACCATCAAAAAAGTAAGCGAGGACACCGGGCAGTTGAAGTTTAACACGGCAATAGCTGAAATGATGGTTTTTGTCAATGAGCTTCATAAAGCGGAATGCAGAAGCAGAACTGCTGTCGAAACGCTCCTGCGGATTCTTTCACCCTATGCTCCGCATATTTGCGAAGAACTCTGGGAAGCTGCCGGTCACGGTACCTCAATCGCTTTTGAACCCTGGCCGGTCTTCGACCCGGCGTTTGCCGCCGATAACGAGGTAACCATCGCCGTCCAGGTGAATGGAAAACTCAGAGGCAGGGTCACTGCTCCGGCAAAATCACCAAAAGAAATCCTGCTTGAAAAAGCCCGCAACGATGAAACCGTTCAGAAGTTCCTTTCCGGTATGACAATAGTAAAAGAAATTGTTGTGCCGGACAGACTGGTCAATTTTGTAGTGAAACCGATGTGTCGAAGTAGTGACGAGTGATGAGAAATAAGCAACAGAGCAAGTAAAAGACTACTGATCAATTATTGCAAGAATCCTGACCAGTTCTCGAAGCAAGTCCCTGAGGTTCCTGCTGTACTCATCAGACAGTTTCAACTGCTTCTTCAACAGCTCTATCTCCTTGTTTTTTTCTCGCAGCATTGCAATCAATGCTTCAGCGTCCGCATACTGCTTCCTGCTGTTTTCGCCGGTTGGTTTTTTGTTTCTGGGAAACATATGGGGGGATTTTTTTCATTGGTTGTCGAAGCACATGCATCACGCTTCCCCGTCCATGCAATGTAGGTTTGCTTTACGCCTCCTGATCTCCCTGTAATACAGTTGAAGATAGTACTCGCTTTTCCCCCTTACACCCATGCGTACGGCCTCAGGGGTTACCTGCTTTCCTCTTCGGACCGACTCCTCTTCCGCAATGGTTTTCCATATGCCCTTCCACGGGAGCTTCCGATGATCAATCTTTATCTCTTGTCCTTCCATATTTTTCGGTTTATTTTTCTTTATTTCTGTTTTCTTCTGTTAATATGATTCCGCTATAGCGGAATATACAAAAAAATTTCTTCATGACGGATAAAAGCACCCATTTCGGGAAATGCTTAAGGCACATCCGTAAGTCAGAAAATCTTACGCTTCAAAGCTTTGCGCACAAACTCGGTATATCAAAGAGCTTTATCAGTGAAGTTGAACGCGGTGAAAAAGAGCCGGGTTATAAACTCATCAAATCGCTCAAGCGGAAATACCCTGAATTAAATCTTAATTATCTGATTGCCGAAGAAAGTGCGTTACCGGATCAGCAACGGCTTGAAATTCTGGAAGAACGCGTAAACCGCCTGTTTGATATCATGCAGGAAAAAGCAGAAAGTTACGGTGGTTCGGACATTGTTGAGGTACCGTTTTTTCCCGGCAAAACAGGAAAAACCGGAGAAACCCTTTGCACCGGAAACGAAGAAACAGAATATCTCAAACTGCCTCTGACACTTGTCAAATACAGCGACTCTTTTGTTTTCCGCAGCATGAAAAACTTCCCACCGCAGATACACCAGGGCGATATACTGCTGGCAAGAAAGGAGATTGCATTAAAAGACCAATGCATTGTGCTGGTCCTCAATGATAATCAAATGATGCTCGCAAGGGCTTCCATAAAAAACAATAAAACTGTTTTGACCGACACAAACAGCCAGGAAATCACTTTTCAGGAACAGGACAGCAAAAAGAAAATTCTCGGGGTTGTTTACCTGATAATCAAGACAGTTTACTAAGCCTCTCCTATGATCTATCGTCAATGAATACCACTATCAGCTTGCCTCCTCAATGCTTTTTTTTGTATAATACTTGATTACTCTACCGCATAAACATATTCCTGAAAGTTATCCGGGAAACATTGTTTTGAAGCAATCATTATCTCGCTCTTTTACCGTCCGGCATTACATGCCTCATTACACAATTATCATGATTCTCTTTTTTCATATACCTGCTAAGGGGGGTAATCCCTTTTTGTCAACCTAAAATCTGGTAAAATGGCCAAGGAAAGAAAACAATCGAATCAGAAACCTGCCGACCAAGAGTCAATCAGTTCAGTTTTGTCGGAAAAACGAAAGTTCCCGCCCCCCTCTGATTTTTCACAGAACGCCCATATATCCTCTATGGATGAGTACGAAAAGCTCTATGCAAAAGCCGAAAAAGATCCTGAAAAATACTGGGCTGGTATCGCCGAAAATTTTCACTGGGAGAAAAAATGGGACAAGGTTCTTGAGTGGAATACACCATACGCAAAATGGTTTACCGGGGGAACAACAAACATCTGCTATAACGCGATTGACAGACATGTAAACAGCTGGAGAAAAAACAAGGCAGCGATTATCTGGGAAGGCGAAGAAGGAGAGCAGCGGGTTCTTACCTACGGAGAACTGCACCGCCAGGTAAGCAAATTTGCAAATGTCCTGAAAATCGCCGGTGTAAAACCGGGAGACAGAGTCGCCATCTACATGGGCATGGTTCCGGAGCTGGCGATAGCGGTTCTTGCCTGCGCACGCGTAGGAGCCGTCCATAACGTTATTTTCGCCGGTTTTTCAGCACATGCGATCACAGAAAGAGTCAATGACTCAAGAGCAAAGCTCATTATCTGCTCGGATGGAACAAAACGCCGCGGAAAAAACATCAACCTCAAGGAAATTGTCGATGAAGCCATCGTCAACACCCCTTCGGTTCGCAGCGTCATCGTTCTGAAAGTCACCAACGAGGAGGTGCACATGCATGACGGCATGGACCACTGGTGGCATGATCTCATGGGACTCGCCCTCGACCACAACGAACCCGAGTTTGTTGAAGCCGAGCATCCGCTTTTCATCCTCTACACAAGCGGCTCGACCGGGAAACCGAAAGGCATCCTTCACACTACGGGCGGATACATGGTGCATGCGGCAAACTCTTTCAAGTATGTGTTCGACATCAAGGATGAGGACATTTACTGGTGTACGGCTGATGTGGGGTGGATCACGGGACACAGCTACCTGGTTTACGGTCCGTTGCTCAACGGGGCCACCATCATGATGTATGAAGGCGCACCGAACTATCCGCAGTGGGATCGTTTTTGGGATATCATCAACCGCCACAAGATCACGATACTCTACACTGCGCCGACCGCAATCCGCGCGTTTATCCGTGCAGGTGACGAATGGGTCACCAAACATGATCTAAGTTCGTTGAGGCTTCTCGGTACGGTTGGTGAACCGATCAACCCGAAAGCGTGGATGTGGTATCATACGGTTATCGGTAAAGAAAAATGCCCGATCGTCGACACATGGTGGCAGACTGAAACCGGCGGCATACTTGTTTCACCGCTCCCCGGTGCAACACCTACCAAACCGGGAACTGCAACACGTCCGCTTCCAGGCATACATGTTGACGTCGTCCGCAAAGACGGAAAATCCTGCAAACCGAATGAAGGCGGATACCTGGTCATCAAAAAACCGTGGCCGTCGATGCTTCGCACTATTTACGGCGATAACAAACGCTATGAAGATACCTACTGGTCTGAATTCAAGAACATGTACTTTACCGGAGACGGTGCCAGAAAGGACGAAGACGGCTATATCTGGATTATGGGACGAGTCGATGACGTCGTTAACGTTTCAGGGCACCGCCTTGGCACCAGTGAGGTTGAAAGCGCTCTTGTCGCGCATGAAGCGGTCGCCGAGGCAGCCGTTGTCAGCCGTCCCGATGAAATCAAGGGTAACGCTCTTATAGCGTTTGTCACCCTCAAGGATGAGTACGATGGAGATATGAAACTCCGGGAAGATCTCCGTGGGCATGTTTCGAGGGAAATTGGCCCGATTGCGAAACCCGATGAAATCAGGTGGGCACAGGGTCTTCCGAAAACAAGAAGCGGCAAAATCATGCGGCGCCTGCTTCGTGAGCTTGCTTCCACCAAGGAAGTCAAGGGAGATGTCACCACCCTTGAGGATTTCGGCGTGCTGGAACAGCTCAGGGAACAGGAAGAAGAGGATTAACCTTCCTAATATCATTCGCGTGTACAGAGAAGCCGTCAAGCCGACGGCTTCTTTTTTTATATTATCATTACAATAGGGAGATTGCCTGTATCCTGTATTACAAAAAAAGGAGCCAACCCATGCATAACCTTTTCCCCTTTCCTGCATTCATCCTGGTTTTAAGCTTGACGGTTTCCGGGTGTGCAACAGGCCCCGAACAGATGGAATCAGCTTCACAGGATTCGGAATATCCCCTCATTGAAGCGTGTGCCCTCATCTCAAAACCGGAGGCTGAAACATTGCTTGGAGAAACTGTCAATGACGCTGAAAAGAGTGAAAAGCAGGCGGTCGGCATGAAGCTCTGCATGTATAATCCTCAAAATGAGGACTCATGGGCATTCCTGCAGGTCACCCTGACCCAGCCGGCATTCATGCCCGAAGGGGGAGGTCCGCCTTCACAGCTTTTCCACTCCATAAAAGATGCCATGAGTGAAAACAGAACCGATCTTGACGGGTTTGGTAATGAAGCATTTATTGCAACCGGGGGACTCTATATCCTGGAAGGGGAATACTACATTTCCATAGGGGCAGGAAATATCGACCGCCTTCACATTCAGGAGCGCCTGAAGACAGCTGGAGAAATAGCGCTCAAGAACCTCGCAAAAATGCACTAACATAAAAACAAGGGCTGCAAAACCATGTTTAGTGGACAACATACACTGTTGCGCAGGCTTGAAGAAGCCGATGCCGAAAAAATTTTCTCTCACTGGAACAATTATGAGCTGCGGCAATACCTTCCCTCTCCGCTTCCCTCTTCACAGCAAGACCTTATAGAGCTCGTACGTACAAAAGACAAGCTCTTCAGGGAGAGGAGCGAGTTTTTTTTCGGCATCGAGGAATGCTGCACCAGCAAGGAGCTCATAGGGATCATAAACCTCGAATCGATAAGCTGGATCAGCCGTCACGCTTTTATCGGGTCGTTCTGCATCTTCAAACCTTCACTAAGAGGGAAAGGATACGGTAGGGATGCCATGTTGACACTCCTTGATTTTGCGTTCAACGTCATCGACCTTCATGTGGTTGCGCTCCTCGTCGAGTCGTACAACAAACACGCCATCGGACTGTATGAAAACTGCGGCTTCATGAAGCGGGGCACCATGCGTGAGCTGGTCTACCGGAACGGCAAACATTGCGACGTAACGGTTATGGATGTGTTGAAAAAAGATTTCCTCGACCGCTACGGGATATTGCCGAAAGGAGAAAATATTATTTAGGGCTTGCAGACCCTGCACGGTCTATAACCCGCATCTATAGCCTTCTGGCGGCCATGAAATGTGGCTGAACATGACGAACAATTGTAATAACGGCATCCGGGACGATGAAAGATTTTGCTCGCTGTATTGCCATGATAGACTTTCGCATCATTTTCAGCAGCAATAATTGCAGGTATGGCCAGGATCAATATTACCAGCCAAGTCGCCATTAAGCCTGCTTTCCGCATTTCTTTCATTTTACAATCCACTACCGACAGCCCTTAAAGTATCTCTTTACGGATTCAACTGCCAGATAATAAAATTCAGGTACGATGCAAAACTGACCCACAGCAGGTAAGGGACCAGAAGATAAGCTGCTGTTGCAGAAACAGTCTTGAAACGTATTATAGTCACCACTATTGCAAGCCAAAGCACTATGATCTCGATAAATCCCAGAAAAGGTGACTGCAGCCCGAAAAATGTCGCCGACCACCCGAGGTTCAACAGAAGCTGAACGCCAAAAACCACCACCGCCGTTTTTACCCCCGGCTTCTCAAAACCGTCCTTTATCACTATGGCAAGAGCTATTCCCATAAGTATGAACAACACTGTCCACACGGGAGGAAACAACCAGTCAGGAGGGTTCCAGGAGGGTTTGTTCAGCACCGAGTAATACCATTCTGATCCTTGTTCCGGCGTAAACACGCTGCCTCCGAAAGCAAAAAGCATGCACAAAGCGATGCAGCCGATAAGTTGCCCGGTTTTGATTTTCATAAGTACCGTGTTTTCAGTTTTTTTTCAGCCTTGTTACGCATAAAAGATAACATAACTCTCTCAAAGTCAAGACATGGCACAAAACGCTTTTTGTTTCGTACAAAAAAATACTCGGAAAAAGACCGTGAAATGTATATTGTCACGCGTCAGAAAAAATGACTATCGGCACCTCTATTGAAAAATGATAGTCAATCAACATCGGAAAGAAATTCATCATGAGCAAAGAACTTGAGACGGCCATAGCAGCAGCCAGGAAAGCCGGCGGTATAGCTCTACGGAAGTTCGGCGAGCTCGATCTTGCGGAAATACATCCCAAAGAGTATAAAGATTTTGTTACGGAAGTCGACCAGGCTTGCGAGCAATCCATTGCCTCAGCTATAACCGATGCGTTTCCGGAGGACAGTATGCTGTGCGAGGAAGGGAGTGCTGCAAATGGGTATTCCGGAAGAAAGTGGATCGTCGACCCGCTTGACGGCACCCTGAATTTCATTCATTCCTTCCCTGTTTTCTCAATAAGCATAGCGTTGAGCGACCCTCATAACGATCTTGTTGCCGGAGTTGTCTATCAACCGGTTCTCGATGAGCTTTTTACTGCGGAAAAAGGACAAGGAGCGTTTCTCAATGGAAAACGCATCCACGTTTCCACACGCAATAACCCCGAACATCTGCTTATTGCAACCGGTATACCTTTCAAGGAGTACCACTACCTCGAATCATATGTCTCGATGCTTAAAGATGTCGTCCATGATTCAGCAGGGATCCGCAGGGCAGGATCGGCTGCGATCGATCTTGCCTATACTGCCTGCGGAAGATTTGACGCGTTCTGGGAATACAAACTATTTCCGTGGGATTATTCCGCCGGCGTACTGCTCGTAAGGGAAGCAGGGGGAATCGTAACCGGCTTCGACGGCAACAGTGACGTCAGTTCACACCACAGCATCGTGGCGGGTACACCTACCACCCACCCGCTTCTTCTCGAAAAAGCTAAAAGGCATTTTCAGGAACATCTGTAATGTGCTGAGTGCTGAGAAGATAGTCATGCTCCCGCGTAATAGGCAGGAATATTTCACGGGGCTGATGCGGCATCCATCGACAGGATAAGTCAAAATTCAAAAGGAAAAAGTCAAAACGGGGAACAGCGGAAAAATAAACCTGTCTCCAACGCTGATCTCTTCCTGTTCAAACGGGCAGACCCCGTGAAATAATCGATCTATTTCACCCCTACTCCAGCCATCTGGCTCTCAAGCCATCGTGCCGGAATATTTGAATGGTTGGACAGCTTTATTATCTTAGGGGTCTATATTCCGGCACCTGAAGAAGTGATTTTTTAGCAGTGCCTGTTTTTACGGATCATAGTCGTCCGTTCACATATTTCCGGCAAAAACCTTGAGCCGGAACAACAGATAAGAAATGCTCATTCATCAGCGAACACTGGAAAAAGAAGTTTCCCTTCAGGGAATCGGCCTGCATACCGGTAAGAAATGTATGATAACCTTTAAACCGGCACCCGAAAATTACGGCTACCGGTTCGTAAGAACCGATATTGAAAACTGCCCTGAAATACCTGCAGTGATAGACAATGTTGTAGACGTACGCCGTGGCACAACCGTTGAATTTGAAGGAAACAAAGTATATACAACCGAGCACGTGCTTGCCGCGCTCTACGGGCTGCAGATTGACAACTGCAAAATAGAAATGAGCGGCCCCGAGCCTCCCGTCATGGATGGCAGTTCTATTCAGTTTGCCGAGGCCATCGTCTCCGCCGGGCTTGCTGAACAGCAGGAGCCGAAAAACTACCTTGTAATCGATGAAACCATTGAATTCCACGACACTGAAAAAAACGTCGATATTGTTGCCCTGCCGCTTGACAGCTTCAGGGCTACCGTAATGGTTGATTATAAAAATCCGGCCCTCGGCTCTCAGCATTCCGGACTTTTTGACCTTGAAAAAGAGTTCCTGAACGATTTCGCACCGTGCCGTACATTTTGTTTCCTCAGCGAAGTTGAAACACTCGCAAACACAGGAATCATTAAAGGTGGAGATCTCGACAACGCCATTGTTATCGTCGACAAAAAAATATCTGATACCGAGCTGGCCGCTCTTGCGGAAAAGATAGGCATAGACAGTTCTCAGCTTGCCCTTGGTGAAAACGGCATTCTCAATAACCGGAAATTGCGATTTAAAAATGAACCTGCCCGACATAAGCTGCTCGACTTGATAGGTGATATAGCCTTGCTCGGCATGCCCCTGAAAGCCCAGATACTTGCGGCACGCCCTGGACACGCCTCAAATGTCGAGTTCGTCAAACAGTTGAAAAAATACGTCGACCGGAACAAGCTTGCCCGCAAATTTCAGCATGAAAAAAAGTCTGGAGTGATTTTCGATATCAACGCCATCCAGAAAATACTCCCTCATCGCTATCCGTTTCTTCTGATCGATAAAATCGTCGAGTTTACACTCGATGAGAAAATCGTATCGATTAAGAATGTCACGATGAACGAGGAATTTTTCCAGGGGCATTTCCCCGGCAACCCCATTATGCCCGGCGTACTCATTGTAGAAGCTATGGCCCAGACCGGAGGGATCATGATGTTGAACGGTAACGACAACATTCATGACATGCAGGTGTATTTTATGGGAATAGACAAAGCTAGGTTTCGCAAGCCTGTTGTTCCGGGAGACACACTGGTTATCGAGGCAGTCATGAAAAGCAGACGCCGCAGTGTCTGTCAGTTCGAAGCCAAAGCCTACGTCCGCGGCGACCTTGTATGTGAAGCGTCGCTTATGGCAACCGTTGTGGAAAGCAATTAAACAAGATTACAAACCTGACTCAAGCCCCAGTTGAATTCGGTAAAATCTTACGCAGTACTGTATAAAAGAAACCAGCAGCATAACAACAGAGAGGTACATAAAAATTTCCTGAAAAGGGTAGCGGTCAAAAAAGGGATGTGGCCAGACCATGGTAAAAAACATCATGGAGACAAAACCAACAGCCCATTTTCCCGGCCATAAAGATGTTGTAATAACCTTGTGATGATGTTTTACATATGCCGCTCCAAAGAAAATCAGCAGGTCTCTGGTCACGACAAAAACAACAAACCATACAGGCAGCTTTCCAATTATCATGAAGTAAAAGGCAACCGCTGCAAGACAGAGCTTGTCGGCAAGAGGATCCAGAACCTTGCCCATTTCTGATACCTCATTTGTCCAGCGGGCTGTCTGACCGTCGAACCAGTCGGTCAGTACCGCAACAACAAGGATCGTGTTCGCGATCCATACATCTCCTTTATCAAAGAAATAGATAAAAAAAGGAATAAGCAGAATCCTGAGGAAACTCAGGGAATTTGGCAGATTTATGATGTGGCCTTTCACAGCTTTCTTTTTCTTAAAATGGACATTTTAAAAATCCCGGTCAAAAAGGCGCTGCAGATAACATAATAAAACAAAACACCTTAAAATGCTCAATAGGGTTAATGTTCAAAAACACTTTACAGCACCATACCGGGATTTTCCTTCACAAATTCGGACCAGCTGCATCTTCGCAATGACGATACGGCTCTCCCTCTCTGAATGGAGCCGACAGTGGTGCCGTCACATAACAGGTCGCAAAGAGCTATACCAAGCGCATCGGTGATATCATAGGGTTTTATCGGCTCATTGATATTGAGAAAATGCCGCGCCATATAAGCAACCTGATCTTTGCTGGCTCCGCCTCTGCCGGTCAGAACCTGTTTTACTTCACGAGGAGCATACTCATGCAGCTCAAGTCCGCTGTTCATGGCAAGCGCTACAACCGCCCCCCTCACCTGACCGAGTTTGAGCGCGGACTGGGCATTCCGGTTCACATAAGCTGTTTCGAGGGCCAACCTGGCTGGCAGGTTTTCCGCAATCAGCCCTTCCAGCTCATCATAGATAATTTTGATTCTCTCCGGAAAACTTTGCCGAGAGCTGAGCCGGATTACCCCGCAGGCAACAAGGAAAAAAGAATCCTCTCTACAACCCACGATGCCGTAGCCGGTCTTTACACTGCCGGGATCGACCCCGATAACGATCATAGTCATAAATTGAGCGATGGTTCAGGAATCAAGGCTATTCATTGCCTGTTCACTGATCTCAAAATTACTATATACCGCCTGAACATCATCACAGTTTTCAAGAGCGTCAATGAGCTTCATAGCCCTGACAGCATCATCGGATCCCGGTTCAACGAAATTATCCGGGATCATGTCCATTTTCGCGTTCTCATAGGCAATACCTGCTTCTTCCAAAGCTTTTTTAGCTGCTTCAAGATCTTTCACATCGGTAATCACGTTGAAATAGCTCTCATCTTCGCTGTCAAGATCCTCGAGGCCGGCTTCGAGGAGAACCTCCATAAGCTGTTCCTCGCTCACTGCATCCTTTGGAACATCAATACTGCCTTTCCGCTGAAACATCCAGCTGACACTGCCGTTTTCACCAAGCGAACCGCCCTGACGGTTCATGACGTGCCTGATATCAGCAACCGTCCTGTTGCGGTTGTCCGTCGCGGTTTCAATGATGACGGCAATGCCGCCCGGACCGTAACCCTCATAGGTTATCTCCTCATAGATAACCCCCTCCAGTTCCCCTGTCCCTTTCTTGACAGCTCGCTGTATATTCTCATGGGGCATGGAGTTTGCCTTTGCGGTATCAATAGCAAGGCGTAACCGGGGGTTTCCTGCAGGATCCCCTCCTCCTGTCTTTGCTGCAATGGTAATCTCGCGAACAAGCTTTGTGAACAAATTACCCCTTTTTTGATCAGTTGCAGCTTTCTTCCTTTTAATTGTTGACCATTTACTGTGTCCAGACATGATAAAAACCTGATAATTGTAAAGAGGAAAACACCCGTTTATGATAATAGATTTATTTTCTTTAACCTAAGGACACCTCTATTTACTGTCATGAGTCCCGACAAGTCGGGACATGAGGATTTCGATCCCGACCTGTCGGGATCAGCGAACCAATTGGGGCGCGGAATAAATAAATTGAGGTGCCCCTAAGCTGAGCGATTGTTGGCCAGTTTGTATTACTTCAAATTAATCACAAGAAAAAATAATGACAAACCGGTTGGTCGCATATCAGGGCGAGCCCGGAGCATACAGCGAAATTGCCGCACTGCGCTTCGGAGACCCTGCACCGTTTGAAACATTCGACGAAGCATTTCATGCGGTAGAACACCGAGAGGTTTTATGTGCAGTCATTCCCATTGAAAATTCTCTTGGCGGCAGTATTCATCACAACTACGATCTCCTGATGCAGCATCCCGTCCGCATTGTTGCTGAAACTTTTGTAAAGGTTGAGCATTGCCTGCTCGGACTGCCGGGAGCCTCAGAGGATGTAAACGGTAAAGTTCTGTCGCACCCCCAGGCTCTCTCCCAGTGCCGAAATTTCTTCGCTGCTTACAGAAACCTGAAGCCTGAAGTAACCTACGACACAGCAGGCAGTGCCAAGATCATCGCCGCCGAGGGGAACCCCGCGCATTTTGCTATTGCTTCCAAAAGAGCCGGTGAGCTCTACGGTCTGAAAATTCTCCGGGAAAACCTTGCTGATGAGGACTGGAATATCACCCGTTTTTTCTGCATCACCCATGAAGACCACACTACCGACCTTGAGCTCAGGAAAGAACCCGACACCAGCAAGCAGAAAACATCGATTGTTTTCACCCTCCCCAATGAGCAGGGCTCTCTTTTCAAAGCAATGGCGACACTGGCGCTGCGTGATATCGATATGACAAAAATCGAGTCCAGGCCCTCAAGAATAAAAGCCTTTGAGTATTTTTTTTATGTGGATTTCATCGGCCATGAAAGTGACCCCAACATCTATAATGCCTTGACACATCTCGGGGAATTTGCAACAATGGTTAAAGTTCTGGGAAGTTATGGTGTCGTTGAATAATACCGGTCAATTTCAACTGACATTCGACATGAGCACAGCTTCGAACACCGAAAAGCCGGATGCCGCCAGGGAAAAACCGTCCCTTTTCCTGCTCGATGGCATGGCGCTGGTCTACCGGTCGTTCTTCGCCCTGCAGCGCACGGCTATGTCAACAAAGAGCGGGACCCCAACAGGTGCAACGTACGGTTTCCTCATGACGCTGCTGAAAATATTTGAAACCTACAAACCCGAATACCTCGCCGTTGCTTTTGACAGCAAGGAAAAAACTTTCCGGCATGAGCTTTATGCCCCTTACAAAGCAAATCGTCCGGAACCACCAGAGGATCTCATCGCGCAGCTGGATGTAATTTTCAAGCTTGTCGAAGCGATGCGGATACCTGTTCTCAAACAGCCGGGCTATGAAGCCGATGACCTTATAGGAAGTGCCGCCAGACAGTTCGAGCATCAATGCAGGGTATATATCGTCACACCGGACAAGGACCTTGCACAGCTTGTTCATGAAGGCGTTGCTATTCTTAAACCCGGCAAAAACCAAAACGAGCTGGAACTTTTGGACGATGGAGAAATTCTGGAGCGTTTCGGGGTATCGCCGAAGCACTTTATTGATTTTCTGACCCTGACCGGCGACAGCTCGGACAACATACCCGGGGCAAAAGGAATAGGCCCGAAAACCGCTTCAAAGCTCCTCAACACCTATGGCAGCCTAAAAGCTGTTCTGGAACATCTTGATGAGCTGCCTGCAAAATCACGTAAAAGCCTCGAGGAGTTCGAGGTCAACCGAAAGCTGGTTCAGGATCTCGTTACGGTCAGGACCGACCTTGACCTTGGCACCGCACTGTATGAGCTTGAATGCGGGGAACCGGACGGCGCAAAACTTTTCAGTCTGCTCGACAAGCTCGAAATGAAAAACGCCGCAGCAAAGATTCCACAAATCTTTCCAGGGACAAATCCGGCCCAAAAAAGCAGCCCTGAAAATACCGATTCGCCTTTTTCTCCTCCCGAAGGGTCAACGTACCATCTCATCGACAGTGAAAGCGGAGCAGAAAAGCTTGCAAAAAAACTTGAAAAACAGCACAGCTTCGCTATCGACACTGAAACAACCAGCCTGAACACCTTTGAAGCTGAGCTTGTAGGTCTGTCTGTCAGCTGGAAACCCGGAGAAGCATATTTCATATACTGCTCGGATAAAGGCCTCAGCGCGGAAAAAGCTCTCGGCATAGTCAGACACGTACTCGAACATCCTTCCATTGAAAAAACAGGACAAAACCTCAAATACGACATCCTTGTTCTTAAAAATTACGGGATACGGCTTACCCCGGTAGGCTTTGATACAATGCTTGCAAGTTATGTCATCAACCCCGAGGAAAAACACAACCTCGATGATCTCGCCGCGAAGCATCTCGATTACCGCACAATAACCTACAGCGATCTTACCGGCAGCGGGAAAAACGCTTTGCCCATACGCGAGGTTCCCGTAGATAAGCTTACAGCCTATGCGTGTCAGGACGCGGATGTCGCCCTGCAGCTTGAACAGAGCCAGAAAATAATACTCCAAGAAAACAAAGAGCTCGAGCAGCTTTGCCGCAGCATAGAATTCCCGCTCGTTGAAGTGCTTGCGGACATGGAACACCGGGGCATAGCCCTCGATACGGCACAGTTGGAACGAACGTCGGAAACAGTCAACCGGCAGCTTGCGGATCTTACCGAAAGGATTTATGAAACAGCGGGCACCAGTTTTAACATAGATTCCCCGAAACAGCTTGGTGATATCCTCTTCAATGTTCTTGGCCTGCCCGCAAAAAAAACAACCAAAACCGGCTACTCAACCAATGTCCAGGTGCTCGAAGAACTGGCGCTGCTCCATCCGGTTGCCAGGGACATTTTGGAGTACCGCAGCTTCCAGAAGCTCAAAACCACCTATATTGAAGCCCTGCCAAGAATGCTCAATCCAAAAACAGGCAGGCTGCACACCTCATTCAACCAACACATTACGGCAACAGGCAGGCTTTCATCGTCAAACCCCAACCTGCAGAATATCCCGATCCGCACCCCGCTTGGCAAGGAGATCCGCAAAGCTTTCATACCCTCAAACATCGACAACTACCTGCTTTCTGCCGATTATTCCCAGATCGAGCTTCGTATTGCAGCTGAAATCTCCCGAGATCCCCAGCTTATAGACGCGTTCAGGAACCGGGAAGACATCCATGCCGCAACTGCGAAAACTATCTTCGATACAGAGAAGATTACCGCTGACATGAGGCGAAAAGCCAAGGAAGTAAACTTCGGCGTTCTTTACGGCATTCAACCTTACGGGCTGGCTCAACGGCTGAACATACCACAGAAAGAAGCCAAGCAAATCATTGAAACCTACACATCGAAGTATCCCGGCCTGTTCGAGGCATTGCAGGCAATCATCAGTGAAGCCGCTGAAAAGGGATATGTCACTACTCTGGTCGGACGCAGAAGGTATATAAGCAACTTGCGCAGCAAGAACCGGAATATCCAGAAAGCTGCGGAGCGAGCCGCCATGAACACCCCCATCCAGGGAACAGCTGCGGATATCATCAAATGTGCCATGAGTCTTGTTGCTGAAAAAATCAAAAAGAACAGCATGCAATCCTCCATGCTCCTGCAAGTCCACGATGAACTGGTCTTCGAAACAACAAAACAGGAAAAAGAAGCTCTTTCAAAGATAGCTGCTGACTGTATGAAGAAAGCAGCCGAACTGTGCGGCCTCAAAACCGTACCTGTTGAAGTCGAAATCGGCACTGGAAAAAACTGGCTGGATGCCCACTGAGACCAAAGGGATGTATTGCCGAACGAAAAACTTTTTTTATATTTTCGAAATTCGTGAAAAGATATTCCCTGCACATCCCAAGACACGGAGCCTGATGTTTTCCAGGAAACGCTTCTATTATCTTACCGAAGACGGCAGGTTTTTGCCGCTGCACATCCTGACTCTCTTATTCGCAAGTATTTTCCTTGTTTCCTTTGTAACAGCAGCGTTTGTTTTCGGCTTTCGCGGCCTGAATCCCACAAAATCACTCGAGCATTCACCCCACAACGCATCCCTTTTCTCACTGCAAAAACAGATCAACAAGCTTGAAAAGGAGCTTGAGTCGCTCTCCGCATCCGACAATCAATTGCGGCTTGCAGTGAACTTGCCGGTTGTATCTGAAGAAGAAAAAAACATGGGTATCGGAGGAAGCCGTACTAAAGCCATTTTTGCAAATCGTAAATCATCGGCCCACCTTCTTGCGATGACCGAAAAGAAGATCGACAACCTCAGCCTGAAAATCGAACAGCAAAAAGACAGTTACAAAAAGATTCAGAATACCTGGGAGAAAAACCAGGCACTTTTCGCATCGATTCCCGCGTTGAAGCCGATAAACGGCAGGGTCACCAGTGGGTTCGGTACACGCCACCACCCCATCTACAAAAGGCGTCTGCACCATGACGGCATTGATTTCTCGGCTCCGACAGGAACAAAAGTTTACGCACCGGGCAACGGCATTGTCCGCTACACGGGATACAATTTCGGTTACGGCAAAAAAATCGTCATCGATCATGGGTTCGGCTACAAAACCGTTTACGCCCATCTGTCAAAATCGCTGGTTAAAAGGGGGCAAAGAGTAACACGGGGCGACGTTATCGCTCTTTCAGGCAATACCGGCATTTCCACCGGCCCCCATTTGCATTATGAGATTCACAAAAACAACCGGAAAATAAATCCGTCTGCATATTTTTTTGATAATTTCACACCTGAAAGTTACCTGACAGCAAAACCTGTTTCAAAACAGAACGACAGTAACTCATAAATCTGATCTAACACGCAATACCATATGTTCTGGAACCTGGACCTGGCAAGATATATTGCCGATGCACCATGGCCTGCCACAAAGGACGAGTTGATTGACTTCGCAAATCGTACAGGCGCACCCCAAGCTGTCATTGACAATCTGAGTGATTTACCCGAAAGCGACGAACTATACGAAAGTCTTGAAGAAATATGGCCTGACTACCCCACAGATGAAGATTTCTGCTACGGAGATGAAGAGCCTATAAATTAGGAGAACGTTACGACGCGTGGTTTTTTTTTACATAAAAAAATTACCCGGCTATGCACAGCCTTTCTAATTCTTTCGATTATCACCCCAGCCTTTCTCTCTCAATTGTGCGTAGCCCAAAAGCAGAACAGCCCTGCATCCGATAATCCCGTTTACGTCAAAAAAATATCGATAACCGGAAACCAAGCGCTGAGCAAGGAAGAAATTCTGGAAGTCATTTCCACCTCGAAAGATCTTTTCAACCAGGAAGTTTTTGACCGCGATATCGCCCTGATAAAAAAACTGTATACCTATAAGGGCTTCTTTCACGCGGTTATTGACACCTCTGTTACAAGAGACGACAAAAAAAATAGGATTATTCTCAACATTAACATTGAAGAAAATCCTCCCGCACACATCGATTCTGTCCGATATGAAGGTCTCGATAAAATTTCTGATTCCCTGAAAAGAAAATACCTGCAGAAAAGCAAACTCAAACGCGACTCGGTTTTCACAGTCGACCACCTCATAGAGGAAAGGGACCGAACAACTGATTTTTTTAAAGAGTACGGTTATGCTTTCATGAACGAAGACAGCATCCGAATACAGGTAGATACCGTCGGAGTGCTGGCAGGTATATTAGTCAATGTCAATCTCCCTCAACTGCTCGAATACGGCCCCATCGAGGTGGTCGTCCATGATCCTCCTTCCGGTGACACCCCGGAAAAGCTCAAAAGAACTGAGCAGGACAGTATTGATATTGCTGTATACGGTGATCAGAAGATTTCATCCGACCTCATCACGAATTATACCGCTTACCGTCCGGGCGACACAACCCGTCAGTCGCTGCAGCAGAAAACCCTGCAGAATTTTGGGTCAACAAATATCTTCTCCTCGGTATTCATTCGAAAAGATTCGGTTCGCGAGGGGAACCTCTACACATCAATTCATCTTGAGACTAAACCAAAACACCTCATCGAGCCTAAAATCTTCGTGGATAACCGCTACGGTGATTTTTTCGTAGGAGCATCCGTAGGTTATGAAAACAAGAATCTTTTTGGAGAAGCGGAAAATCTCAGGGTGAACACCGATTTCGGCATGCAGATCAGCAATTCAGTTGATCTGCTCAAGAACCTTGACGAGAGCCTGTATTCGAAGTATAGACCGTACGAATTCGGGCTCTCTGCAAACCTCATCAAACCTGAACTGAAAAAACCGGGCAACATCTATGCGGGAACCCTCGAATATTCCCGTTCCCGTCTGCCCATCCTCCTTGATAACCAGAAAGGCCTCCTGCGGTTAAGCTACAATGCGCAGCTTTCCAAAAAATCCCGACTGAATTTCGACTTCTTCGAGCTGGAGCTGGTTAAAAAAGATTCTCTCAACGGCTTCAAAGAGCTTTTCAAAACCGATCTGGCGGAGAATATCGGTGTTGATCCATCCGACGCTGTTGCCGTTGACAACAGTCTGGACAGTCTTCTACAGACCAATCTCAACCAGACCTTTCGTTTGCAGTATTTTCACTCGAACCGAAATGACCCGTTACGCAAGACAATTTATACCTGGAATGTCAGTATTGAAGCAGTTGGAGCCCTAACATACCTGGTCGATGAGTATCTCGATACCAAAAACTATGACGGTTTTACTAAAGATGACCCGCAGATTTTTGGGACCCCTTACTCTCAGTTTTTCAAGGCGAGCGGCCAGTTTACCTTCGCCAAAAACCTTACAGAACAGCAGCAGCTTGCCGGCAGAGTATTCCTTGGTGCAATGACTCCGTACGGCAAAGCTGATGCAACACCGGATGAACGACGTTTCTACGCGGGCGGTCCAAACGGTATGAGGGGCTGGCTTTTCAGTACACTGGGACCGGGAGGAAATAAAAGCGAAGCTGCAGCAACACTTGGGGCGGACATAAAAATTGAAGGCAATCTGGAATACCGCCTGAAATTCTTTAAACTTTTCGGACAGCCATCAGGAATCGCCTTTTTCACCGACGTTGGAAATATCTGGGACAGAGATGGCCCTTATGGCCTGACCTTTGAATCTCTTTACAAAGATATCGCGTGGGACGCCGGGGTAGGTTTGCGCATAGGATCGCCTATTGGTCCTTTCCGTTTTGACTTTGGCTATAAACTTTACGATCCCTCACAAACGGAACCCTGGCAGTTTTCTAACTTGAACATCGGAGATTTCACATTCAATTTTGGAATTGGTGAGCCATTTTAATACCCAGCCAATTTGATCATAAATGTTTGTCAATAACCTGCAACAACTCCTGAAGTAACATAAGCCATGCACTCTAAAAAAACACTTCTTGCACCATCTATTCTTTCAGCGGACTTCACCCAACTTGCCGCTTCCATTGAACTTGCTGAAAAAGCCGGCGCGGACTGGATACACTGTGATGTCATGGACGGTCATTTTGTACCGAACATAACGTTCGGTCCATTTATCGTCAAGGCAATCGCGCAATGTTCAAACCTCACCATCGACACGCACTTGATGATTTCTGATCCTGACACCTATGTTCCCGACTTCATAAAGGCCGGGTCTCATCAGATAACCGTTCATCAGGAAACCTGTGTCCATCTCCACAGAAGCATACAACTGATCAAAAGCCTGGATGCGAAAGCAGGAGTCTCTATTAATCCGGGAACGCCGGTATCGACACTTGAATCGATATTACCGGACCTCGATCTCGTTCTCCTTATGTCGGTAAACCCGGGGTTCGGGGGACAGAAATTCATCCCGTCTTCCCTGGAAAAGGTAAGCCGGCTTGATGCAATGCGTAATTCTCTGAACCCGGGAATGATTATTGCCGTTGATGGAGGGGTAACGGTTGACAATGCCCAGGATCTTGTCTCGGCAGGCGCCGATGCACTGATTGCCGGTACGGCTTTTTTCAAGGCTGAAAACCCGGCGGAAGCCGCTGCAAAAATCAAGTCTGCTTCCAGGTAAACTGCTGCAGTTCAGAGCTAAGCAGACCTTCGCCGATCAGGACGGCGTCAAACGACGCGTCCTGCATCATGGCAACATCCGAAGCACGCTTCAGGCCGCTTTCAGCTACAGAAACAACCCCCTGGGGTATATGTGGCCTGAGGCGAAGTGACGTGTCAAGAGAAACACTGAAATCTTTCAGGTTCCGGTTGTTGACCCCGACAAGGGCTGCACCGGATTCAAGAGCACTTTCAAGTTCCGCATGATCATGCACCTCCACAAGCGCATCAAGACCTATGCCCTCTGCAAGCTGGAGGTAGTCTTTGAGCTTTGTACCATCGAGCGCAGCGACAATAAGCAGTACCGCATCGGCACCTATCAGACGAGCCTCGTAAATCTGTGAATCGTCGATAATAAAATCCTTGCGTAAAACAGGAAGATCAAAAGAACTGCTCACCTGTTGCAAGTACTCGTTCGAGCCTTGAAAAAAGTTCCGATCTGTAAGCACGGAAAACGCGGATGCACCTATTTCAGCATAACGGCGGGCTATTTCAAGCGGGTTGAAGTTTTCCACCATGACTCCCCTGGACGGAGAGGCTTTTTTAACCTCGGCGATAAGCCTCACAGCACCCTCTTCATTTCTTATCGCTGTCTTGAAATCCCTTGTCGGGAGAAGATCCGCCTCAACGTCACGGTAACGCGCCGCCGGTGCCTGCTGCCTTAAAACATCTACTTCACCGGCCTTGTACTCAAGAATTTTTGTCAGATATGTTGTCATCGGGAGGAAGGACCGTTGGCAATTTCTCTCAATTCATTCTCGAAATCAACAATCTGCCGGATATTGTCTAGGAACCAGGGATCTATACCAGTCGATTGGTGAATCTCTTCGATGGTTGCACCTGCCTGAAAAGCATAACGGAGATAAAACATCCGGTCGGCTTTCGGAATTCTGATTTTTTCCAGCAGATCCTCTTTAGCAAATTTTTTCTGCTGCTGTGTCATATCAACCACGTTCATGATATCCTTTCCGTCATTCCCCAGGCCGGCACGGCCGATTTCAAGCCCGCGCAGGGACTTTTGAAGGGCTTCCCGGAAGTTGCGCCCAAAAGCCATAACTTCCCCGACGGATTTCATCTGAACCCCAAGCTTTGAATCAACATTTTTAAACTTCTCGAAATCCCACCTTGGAATCTTAACAACACAGTAATCAATAACCGGCTCGAAGCTCGCAGGAGTTGACTTGGTAATATCATTCCGGATTTCATCGAGTGTATAGCCAACCGCCAGTTTTGCAGCAACCTTGGCGATAGGAAACCCGGTAGCTTTCGACGCAAGCGCAGAGCTGCGGGAAACTCTGGGATTCATCTCGATAACCACAACTCTCCCGTTTTCAGGATTGATAGCAAACTGAATATTGCTTCCTCCGGTCTCAACTCCTATTTCACGGATAATTTTTTTCGATGCATCTCTCAGTATTTGATACTGGCGATCGGAAAGCGTCTGGGCAGGTGCCACGGTAATACTGTCACCGGTGTGGACACCCATGGGGTCAACATTTTCAATAGAACAGACAATTATAACGTTGTCGGCAAGATCACGGATAACCTCGAGTTCAAATTCCTTCCAACCAATAAGACACTCCTCTACAAGCACCTCACCGATGGGGCTTTCGGCAATACCGCGCCTGACTGCGTCGTAATAATCGGCCTTGGTTTCCGCAAAACCTCCCCCGGTTCCGCCGAGGGTGAATGAAGGCCGTATTACCATTGGAAGCCCTATTTCTTCAAGAGCTTCTTTGGCTTCTTTTTCATTGCGCACAAAAAAACCCTTTGCCATTTCAAGACCGAGTTTCTTCATGGCATCGCTGAAAAACTCCCTGTTTTCAGCTTTTCTTATCGCCCTTAGTTTTGCACCGATCAGCTCGACACAATTCCGTTCCAGCACACCGCTTTCGGCAAGACTCACGGCCGTATTCAGCGCCGTCTGTCCCCCCATGGTCGGCAGCAGTGCATCGGGCCTTTCTTTCTCAATAATTTTCCGGACATACTCAGGTGTAATCGGCTCGATGTAAGTGCTATCGGCAAACTCTATGTCCGTCATGATAGTCGCCGGGTTGCTGTTCACGAGAATAACCCTGTAACCATCCTCTTTAAGAGCCCGACAGGCTTGCGTACCGGAATAATCAAACTCACATGCCTGACCGATAACAATCGGACCGGCACCTATTACTAAAATCGACTTAAGATCTTCCCGCTTTGGCACTTTTTTCCCGTTTTAACTTTTCTAACAATAAACGACAGTAATGTACAAAAATCACCCTATAATTAATGCCCTTATCAACCAGGCATTCCATCTCCTCTCGGTCTTTCGGCTCTCAACTTTGACCTTGTACACTACTGACAGATTACGAGCGCACACCAGGGGGCACCCTTACAGTTTAACAAATCAACAGATCAACAGTTCTCAACCTTCGGCTTTCTAACTCTATCCTCCGAACCATTTCCGATTACCCGGCAACACCATTCACTCCATCACCTGTATCGTTTCCTGATGAAATCCTCCTGATTCACGGCGGTACCATGACGTGACAGCTGTCGGCTGCATATTTTGAATGGAAATAATGATCATGGAATGGCCTGGTCTTGCAAAACCAATGTCGTTGTTTGAAGGAATAGCCTCTGAATCAATATGGGAGTGATAGGAACCGACAATCTCATACCCAAGACTTTTTGCTTCCCGCTCAACATCGATGTACTCGGAAAAGGAAATTTCGAAACCATGCTCCTTGCCACTGTAAAGCACATTGACACATGGCGCTACCTCATAAACCACATTCTCATATTCACCCTTGTGATTCGGGTGCTTTATTCCGGCCAACAGGCCGCAGCACTCATAGGGAGTATCCCTCAAAGCGTGTTCCTGTATTATCTCGAATTGGCGGCGGAGTAGTTGCATATGTTTACGAACCGGTCAAGAAAGTGCTTTCGCCCCGATATCACGGCGGTAATACACACCTTCAAATTCCACGTAACCGACAGCGTTGTAAGCCAGATCAATACTCTCCCTTAAAGTAGGGGCCACCGCTGTCACGGAAAGAACCCTTCCGCCTGATGTCGCCAATTTCTCACCGTCGAACGACGTACCGGCGTGGAAAAGCATTACATCGTCGAGTTCCTCCAGCTCTGACTCAATCGAGATCTCTTTGCCTGTCTCATAGCTGTCAGGATATCCTTTCGAGGCAAGAACCACGGTTGCCGCTGTTCCTTCTTTCATCTCGAAAGGAACTTCACCGAGAGTACCGTCCAGGCTTGCTTCGAGCGCGCCGAGCAAATCGCTGTGAAGCAACGGCAGCACAGCCTGGGCCTCGGGGTCGCCGAGGCGGGCGTTATATTCCACAACTGAAGGCTCACCGTTATCGATCATGAGACCGATATACAAAAACCCGGTATACGGAGTTCCCTCTTTCCGCATGCCTTCGAGAGTTGGAACTATAATTCGTTCCTCAACCTTTTTCAGCACGTCTCCTGTGACCAGAGGTGCCGGCGCGTAGGCCCCCATGCCGCCCGTATTTTTTCCGGTATCGCCTTCTCCAATCCGCTTGTGATCCTGTGAAGGAAGAAAGAAACGGTAGTCAGCTCCATCGGTCAGCACGAATATGCTTGCCTCCTCACCTTTCAGAAAAGATTCGATAACAACCTGGTTGGCAGCGTCTCCGAAAACCCGTTCTTCAAACATGGCCGTATTTGCCTGCAATGCCTGCTCTTTAGTATCAGCTATAACCACACCTTTCCCGGCAGCAAGCCCACTGGCCTTGATAACTTGAGGAAAACTATCATCAGACGTCAACAATTCGATATGGGCATTGGCAGCATGGATATCTGTAAATACATCATAATCAGCTGTCGGAATCCCGTAGCGCTTCATAAAATCTTTTGCAAAAACCTTACTGGTTTCAAGCTGTGCCGCATGTTTCGTCGGGCCGATTATTTTTCTGGCTTCTTCGCGGAAACAATCGACGACCCCAAGTTCAAGGGGCTGTTCAGGCCCAACCACAGTCAGATCGACCGACTCGTTGACGGCAAATCGTAGCAAACCCTCAACATCGGTGGCCCTGAGAGCAACGCTTTCAACTTTACCTCCCATCATCGATGTCCCTCCGTTTCCCGGAGCCACATATACTTTCGATACTTTTCCGCTGCGAGCCACAGCCCAAGCAAGTGCATGCTCTCTTGCACCACCGCCGATTATCAGTACTTTCATAGTGAATGGTCAAACATGATCCCGACGAGTCGGGACTGTTACAGTAGCCCTTTGCTTCGCACAACCAAACTATATAACGCAGGCACTGTAAAAAACAAACAAAAAAATCCCTTCAAGGCAACAAGATCACTGATTTGTTGATCCTGACAGATAAGGATTGTTGAGCTGTCAGAAGAAGAAAAATAATTTGTAACCTAAATAGAGGTGCCCACAAATCTTTCTCTATCTTTTTAACTTGTTATTCATCTCCTTTCACTTTTTTCAGGACAATTTGAAACGCTCAACTCAGGTATGTCTTCACTGCACTCCCTTGCCAGGCTCCTGCTGCCCACAGCGCTGAAAGCTCTGGTTTCGACGCTTAGGATCACGGTAACAAACCGGGAAACCGGTCTGGACACACCCGGGGGAAGAATTATATATGCTTTCTGGCACGGTAAAATGATCTACGGATGGCTTCTGTCCAAAAAGCTGTTCGCAGGGAAAACCATACATGCGGTCATCAGCTTGTCCGAAGATGGTGAACTCCTTTCACGCACCCTTGTAAAACTTGGTTTCAGCATGATCCGGGGGTCAAGTTCAAGAGGAAACACCGAAGTAAAACAAAGGATGCTCATGGAGCTGAAAAAAAACGGCATTATCGCCATCACCCCTGACGGCCCGCGTGGGCCACGCCACTCCTTCAAGTATGGCACACTCCGTCTTGCGTCGGAACACGGTATCCCGATCCTTTTTGCCGATATACGCTATAACAAAGCAATACAACTCAAGAGCTGGGACAGGTTTGAAATCCCTTTGCCGTTCAGCAAGGTCAGCATCACACTTCACCATATCGAGGTGCCCGAGTTGGAGAGCAAGCAGGACATTATGACATTTGAACGCCAACTTTCAAAACACCTTGCCAATGGGTAACCTCCAAAGTCTTCTGCTTGCACCGGCTGCCCTGCTTTATGGTATCGGTATTTCCGTTCGAAACAGATTGTTCGACCTTCGCATATTCGACAGTTACAAAACCGCCGTCCCGGTGGTTTCAATAGGAAACATCACTATGGGAGGAACCGGCAAAACCCCGCTGGTGGATTTTGTCGTCAAGTACTACTTGAAACGTGGGCTCAAACCAGCCATTCTCTCACGCGGCTACAAACGGGCAACCAAAGGCGTCCGTTTGGTCTCCGACGGGCGAAGGATATTTCTCGGAAGCCGTGAAGCCGGCGACGAAAGTGCGATGCTCGCCCATAAAAATCCCGAAACAATTGTCGTGGTTGCCGAAAAAAGAAAAGACGGAGTTGATTACATAACCGAACATTTCACCGACAGGCTTCCCGACGTCCTTGTGCTTGATGACGGATTTCAGCACCGTCAGCTTGGAAGGAATCTCGATATCGTTGTCATCAACACCACCGTACCGTTTTTCGAAGATCATTTGATACCGGCAGGACGATTGAGGGAACCCATAAAAAATCTCGATCGTGCAGACCTGCTGATCCTCAGCAAGGTTGCCGATCCTGAGAATACGACGCTTTTTGAAGAAAAGTTATCCATAACCGGCAAACCGCTGGTCAAAACCAGCGTCCGTCCCGGCAAACCGGTACACTTTGCAGGCCCTGATAACCCTCCACCGCATAAGGTCATCGCCCTTGCAGGCATAGGACAGCCGGAGGGATTCATTGCATCATTGCTGCAGGGCGGAATGCAGGTTGTCTCTCACGTATTTTTTCCCGACCATGCGGACTTCCCCCTGAAAAGCATGAAAACTCTTGCAGGCGAGGCACGCAGAGACGGCCTTTCGATCGTCACAACAGAAAAAGATTATTTCCGCTTGCTTTCAAACCGGTCCATCCTTGAAACAATCTCTCAGGTCCCCTGTTTTTATCTTCCTGTTGAAATCGAAATTATTGAGGAGCAGAAGCTGTTCGAAAACATGCTCGACAATGTGGTTATTCCTTGATGATTTTCGATATCGCCTTGAACTCCTCTCCCTGCGCAATCCGCAACAATTCAAAAATCACCATCTCGGTGCTTTTCAGCCATGCACCGGCTTTTTCAATGCAGCGAATACCTATTTCACGGTTTTCCCTGGTACGTGAAGTAACCGCATCGGCAATCAGATGAGCGCTGTAGCCATACTCAATCAGCTCGTTGGCGGTTTGATAGACGCACACATGCGTCTCCATACCGGTGACAAGCACGTTGTTTCTGTTCAGTCCCCTGAGTTTCTCCATAAAACTCTCCTCCGCACAGCAACTGAACGCTATTTTCTCCAACGGCTCCTCTTCGGAAAGCAATTCCTGCAAAGCCTCAACCGTATGCCCGAGACCTTTTGGATATTGCTCGGTGTAAAGAACCGGAACACCGAGAATCTTTGCAGCTCTGATCAGCTTTGAAATATTCCGTTCAACAGCTTCAGACTCATAAACGACCTGTGCCAGTTTTCCCTGAACATCGATGACCAGCAAAACAGTATCTTGCGGAGTAATCATGAATAAAAAACGTTAATGCAATTAAAAAACTTCTAAGGCAACACCCGGAGCGAACCAAACAAAACCACAAAAATGTAACAATCAAGATAATTATTTCAGCCGCTTATGAACAATGAAAAAGAGGGCAATAGGTCATTTCTCAGAGGCAAAAAAGGAAAATACCTTGTCCTCCTCCAGTTCCTGATCGTCGCAGCATTTATTCTGCTGCCTGTATGGAACCCATCCTCACTGGACAACATTGCAGAAAGCACCCGGCAGCTCCGTCTTTTTGTATCGGCTCTTTGCGGAATAATTGCATTGCTTTTCGGGAGCTTCGGATCATATAAGTTACGCAAATACCTTACGCCTCTTCCTTATCCTGTCGATCATAGCAAACTCGTCCAGACAGGAGTTTACCGCCTTGTTCGCCATCCTCTTTACAGTAGCCAGCTTTTCGCAGGCTTCGGCTGGGCTTTCTACAGCCTTAGCCTTTCACATCTCTTGTTGCTGATCGGGGCATTTTTCTTTTTCTCGCTCAAGGCAAACATTGAAGAGACCTGGCTCAGGGAACGGCATCCTGAGTATCGGGAGTATGCGAGGAGGGTGAGGAAGTTTATACCCTTTATTTACTGATGAACCTGCGTCCCGTAATCGTACTCAGCGAAGCGGTACTCGTAATCGATACGTGACCTGTGATAGGTTGTAAACATGAATGCCGTCATTGGAAAACCAATGGATAATGAATAACCAGGGAATGCTGATGGATGGCAATTCGTTCACAACATTCAATTGAACTTCGCGGTCGCGTCAACGAACCAGTCATCCGACCAAGCTATTGGCACCTCAACACCATCCGACGTGTTGAAGTCTAGTCTTTGCAGGTCAATTTTGTGTAGCGCCGGGTTGAAAGAACTGTAGAAATAGTAATGCTTCTTCGTGTAGTCGCGAATAACTGCCCACTGCGTGAAGTCAGCCAGCTCATCGGGATTATCCATCTTCGTAACGGTGCCGTAGGGTACCCACACCGTTTGCAATATCTGCCAAGCGAAACCTATGTTTTGCTGTTCGATCCCCGGCTTGGGACGATACACCGACAAGCACATCTTGGCAACCCGCACAAAGCGCGACGGCGGTGTAGCATCCCCAGGCAGACCGAGCATGCCGCTGCCGTTAGTCTCCTGACCGTACTGGCGCTCCGTATTTTGGGGAGTCAGCCTTTTATACTTCTCTTGATTCAGATTCTTTAGCTGTTCATCGTAGAAGGGTGCATTGGTGAGCAGCCCGTCATTCGTGCGCGCTTTGATAACTTCGCGGCGGCGGAATTCGATGACAAGGCAGTCGCCAGTCGGATCCTGAACCATGAAGTGGAGCGGAGTCTTATTTTCCAGAAACGGAGCACCCTCGATCTGAACCGCACCCTCGTCCATGGCATTGTCCAGATCGCTAACTGTTGTGAAGTTTCCCAACACCCAGGCAGGGAAATCAACCACCCAGATGCGGTTGTCCTTAGTTCCCGTTGCTTGGGGGTACTCTGAACCAGGAAGCCACAGCGTCGCGATGCTGAGGCCAGAACTGTTCATACCGTCCCAGACACCTGGAAATGGCACGTCTGTACCCATAACCGGGAATTCCATCAAGGTCCCGATGAAACCGTACTTTGCCCTCCACTTCAGCGGATGAATAATAGCGTGGGGACCTTTGGGAAAGGAGTCACCAACCGCGAACTTTTTCAGAACTGTCTTAAAGGAAGTGCCAAAGTCCATGGTCCGTGCGGAGACCCTATGGGCGGGCTCTTCTCCGCTTACAGGGATTGAGAAATTAGTACACATGTTTAACCTCCTTTGAGTGAGTATTACATTGTGGCCTTTATAAAAATTCCTCAACAGACTGGTTACAAATGCTGTGAGCAGCCTAACTTAGAGCTCAACAGTACCAATGAGCTGCATTTGCTGAAGCGTCTTGTTGGGCAAAAGAGCTTAGCGTCAATTATTCTCCTGTTTGAACTGCCAGTCGATTCAATGACTTGTTGATCACCTTATTCTTCTCGTATAAGAGCAAGGCATAAGGACACCTCAATTTATTTATTCCGCGCATGCATCGTTGAGCGGTACTCGAAATCCTCATGTACTCCGTGTACACTCCGGTTTCTGCGCTCCATTCGCCTTGCACTTGAAACGCTCATGACAATAATAGAGGTGCCCATAATAGATCAATAAACTTCGATACTACAGGAAACTGCTCGGTGCTTCTTTGGGGTACAGATATAAGTACTGCAAGGCTCGATAAAAAGGAAGACAATGTGACAGGTTTTCACAAAATCAAAATGCTTTTTTCACGTGAAAAAGTTCCAAGCAACAAAAAGTTTTTAGCTGATATTGCGTCCAACATTAATTAGATTTATCCGCCTAAGTCACGGTTTATTGATTATTTACAAAACCAGATTTGTCGTATTGCTTTTTTTACAGCTCGCTAACAAATGGTAATCTTCGCAACAAGATAACACAAAACACATCGACGAAATCATAATATGTCACAGTGATACTCATCCAGTCGCAGAGGAACCACAAGTCACACAACCTACGGACTAAGGCTCTTGCATTGGCGGGAAAAAGCGGGCGGATCCATGTGCCCGCCCCTACAAATTCGGATTGCGGAGGAACACCGTTCAGTCAAACGCCTTACGGGCGAAACATTTTTCGCCCCTACAGGTCAACAATGATTTTGTCTCTTGTTGGTTTTTACGTTTTTCATGAACGCAGGCATGTCGATAAATCGCCGTGAGCGTTTCGAGAGCAAGGCGAACGGAGCCCCGATATTATCGGGGTAAACTTTCGGAACCGGATAATGCAGTTGGTGGTTTTCAGTCTTAATTCAGCAAAAGTGTGCAGGAGAATGGGTGGTGTAAAAGTAATGGCTCTCCGGGTCAACCTCAAAAATGGCCATCCACCAAGAACTCAGGACTGAGAACTCAGCACTTATTTTCTTTTCCTCAACAAATCAACAACTGCTCAGTTTGTGCTGAACAACTCCGGTAAAACCTCCCCCGCAGGCCTCTCGATAACCCGGTCATAGCTTGTCACTCCGGACGGTTCGGGGTTGATTTCGATGCAATAGGCACCGGATTGTTTTGCAAGATCCGGGTAGCCTGCTGCGGGCCATACGGTACCTGATGTGCCGATGCTGATAAAAAGATCGCAGTTCCTGATGGTTTCGGACGCCTTGCTCATGACAACCGCATTGAGCATGTCACCGAACCATATGATATCGGGCCTGAGCCGGTCCCCACAATTGCAGCGGGTTGTTTCGAACCGCTCTCCGTAATCCTCTTTTCTGAAACCGCAACTCTGGCAGCGAAGACGCCAGAGACTGCCGTGCAGTTCGATAACCTCTTTCGATCCCGCCCTTTGGTGCATTCCGTCAATATTCTGCGTCACCACAAGGGCGCTGGGCATATCGGCAATAACCCTGTGACCTTCATGAGGGTGACAATCGAGAACAGAACGGCGGCGCTTTTCATGGAAACCGAGAACCTTTTCGGGATTCCGTTCAAAAGCCTCCTGGCAGGCATATTCCTCAATACTGTAAGAACCCCAGATCCCTCCTTTTCCCCGGTAGGTCGGCACGCCGCTTTCAGCCGACATGCCCGCACCGGTAAAAAAGACGATGTGCTTGTACTTTGCCGGATTTATGCTTTGCTCCACAAGTTCGATGCTTTCAGGTTCAATAATATAGAAGATAGGGGACGTTGTTCCGTAAGCACAATATCTCCCCCAAAAGAACACGGCTTATCGGAAAAAACAATAATCTGATGAGTGTAAGATACATACAAGATTGCAACTTGCATCATCTGCGCCTTACCATATAACTCACGGCATTGGTCGTTACTCCAAGCTGCCTTGCTGTCTCTGCCAGCGATACGCCGTATTCGTAAACAAACTTCTCAGCAAGCTGTTTTCTCAGTGAAGGCAGTAACCCGCTCCTGCTCCCGGAGCGCAAAAAAGTTGTGGTTACTCCGGCATCTCTGCATGCCTGTTCGATTGCTTCGTTAACCAATTTCAATTGCTCGTCTGCCGATAACGCTAGCTTTTTTCGATCTTCTGCTTCTTTGAGCATATCCTTGACAAAGGAATCTCCTCCGAGAATCCTTTCATCGCTCAGGGCTTTTGTGCTTGTTTTCCGCATGGACTGAACTTTTGACCAGCCTCCTTGAGACCGGATCAGCCCACCTCCTGAAAGCTCTTTTTCACGGTCGATATCTATTTCTTCCTCCAGAAATGCCAGATATGCGTTTCTCGCCTCGCCCTCTCTGCTGCCGAAAAACTGCAAGACATAATCCCTGTCTATCCAGTCATACCTGACCTTTCTCATTAGTACTGCATGACTGCACCAGGGATACGATGACAGTTGTTGAAGCGTTTCGACATATCCTGCCCGTATGGGATTGAGATGGATGTATGCTACCAGTTTATCAAAATATGCTTCTTCTTCACAGATGATCGATTTATAGCGGTTCTGAAAGAGATGACCGACTCGTTTATGTCGCCGGTTAAGGTACTGTGCGTATCCTGACAAGAGCCGGCGCATGTAGGTGGACAGTCCTGTTGTTCCGCTTTTTAACAAAATATGGGCGTGGTTGGTCATCAGGGCAAAGGCATAGATGCTTGTTCCCGATCCTTTTGCCAACTCGCCCATGCGCTTCAGGAACTCTTTTCTGTCCGCATCGTCATGCACGATATTCCCCTTTTCGATTCCACGGATCATCACATGGTGCAGGGTTCCCGGTGCGTCAAGTCTCGGACCACGAGGCATAGGTCATTGTTTGGGATACAAATGTGGCAATACTTTTCCTAATAATATACATAACTATCCTTTATTTAGCTTACGGAACAACGTCCCCTAAAGGTTAATTTCGCAATCTTGTCGTTTTTTTTTAACATCGTAAAAAGAGTTTTGCCATGAATATCAAGCTATTGCTGCTGCTGCTCTGGGCTTTTATCATATACAATATCATTGCAGCCGTAGTATCATACTTTTTTTAAATCGAAACCCGAACAACCATGAAAAAAATAGGCGTACTTCTTTCAGGCTGCGGAGTAATGGATGGATCGGAAATCCATGAGGCTGTCCTGACGCTCCTTGCCATTGACGTTGCCGGTGCACAGGCGGTGTGCATTGCCCCTGATATCAATCAGCATCATGTTATCAATCATGCGAGCGGTGAAGAGATGAAAGGCGAGACACGCAACGTGCTTGTAGAATCAGCCCGTATCGCCCGAGGGGACATAAAAAATCTGAAAGATATCGACTCACTCGACCTGGACGCCTTGATTCTTCCCGGAGGGTTCGGCGCAGCGAAAAACCTTTCGGATTATGCCTTTAAGGGCACGGAATTTACAGTGCTTCCTGAAGTTGCAGATGCTGTCCGCTCTTTCTATGAGGCAAGAAAACCTTTAGGCTTTATCTGCATATCTCCAGTCATTGCAGCAAAAGTACTCGGCAAAGAAAACGTCGAAGTAACCATCGGAACCGATGCCGGGAGTGCGGCAAACATCGAAGCCGTAGGGGCAACGCATGTAAACTGCCAGGTTTATAACATTCACGCCAGTAACGACGGGAAAGTGATAAGTACTCCGGCTTACATGCTTGGACCAACCATCAAGGACGTGGCAAAAGGCATTGAAAAGCTGGTCAATGCGGTGATTGCGTTAGCCTGATAGAAGTGACGAGTAACAAGTGACAGGTGACGAGTTAATCCTTTTGACTTTTGCCCTTTGCCTTTTGACTTGATTCTTTTGACTTGATTCTCATTTCTCATACGGCACTCCAACTTCACGGGGTGCCCGTGATTTGCCAACAAAACCGGCAAGTACAAGAAGTGTAGCCACATAGGGCAATGCCTGGATAAGCTGTGAAGGAATCAAACCCGTCTGCAGCCACATCTCGAGAGATTCGGCACCGGCAAACAGAAAGCTTGCCAAGGCAGCTCCTATCGGAGTCCACTTTCCTATAATCATTGCCGCAAGAGCAATATACCCCCTTCCGGCGGACATGTTGTCAGTAAAACTGTGTTGCTGAAAGGCAAGGAAAACACCGGCAAGAGCCGCAAGCACTCCGGAAATCAACACTCCGGAATAGCGCATCAGGCCGACTCGTATTCCCGCAGCATCCACCGCCTCAGCACATTCCCCGGTGGAACGAAGCCTGAGCCCATACGGCGTTTTAAAGAGAACCAAATGCCCGATAACGACGGCAGCAACAGCAATCAAAAATATCGGATCAAACAAAACATTCGAGACCTCAAGACCATCGATGCGCTCCGAATTCATCGAACTTCCGAAAAGCATGCTTAATCCGAAACGGGTTGCCCCCATGACCAGTATATTGATAGCGATACCTGTTACAATTTGGTCCGCTTTCAGGGTAACCGTAACGAGAGCGTGCAGGAATGCAACCATAAGGCCACAAAGAATGCCCGTCAAAATACCAATGGCGGCGGAACCGGAAAAGTGCTGACCTATAGCGGCACCAAACGCACCGGCAAGGATCAGTCCTTCGAGAGCAAGATTGATGACGCCTCCCCTTTCGGAAAAAACAGCACCAACAGACGTAAGGACATAGGGCACCGAGATACGCAACACCTGAAAGAGAAAAAGTATCAGCTCAGCTTCCATGTTAAATAACTGTTAAGAGCATCTAAAACTTTTAGCACCTCTACCGGAACATCGTTTTTTTGTTACATTGGTTAGACATAAATAAACAACTCCATTTTCTCGACACAAATTTTGTTTCCGAATTACATTCATTTTCCCACATAAAAACATGCCTGATCTCAAAAAAAAATCCTCTCCAGCCTCTGATAAACAGTATATCTACAGCTTTGCCGGTGGTACCGCTGACGGCGATGCCTCAATGAAAAACCTCTTGGGGGGCAAAGGCGCAAACCTTGCTGAAATGGCAAACATCGGTCTTCCGGTTCCTCCCGGGTTTACAATATCCACGGAGGTTTGCACCTACTACTACGATAACCAGAGAACTTATCCTGAAGGATTGTTTGACGAGCACATCCCCGATGCTTTGAAAAAAGTTGAAGATTTGCTCGGCAAAAAGTTCGGCGATGCAGAAAGTCCCCTTCTGCTCTCCGTGCGTTCAGGGTCAAGAGCATCCATGCCGGGAATGATGGATACCATCCTCAACCTCGGGCTTAATGACAAGAGTGTTGAAGGGCTGGCAAAACAATCAGGTAATCCGCGATTTGCCTGGGATTGTTACCGGCGCTTTGTCCAGATGTACGGAGATGTTGTTCTCGGCCTCAAGCCTGCGGACAGCAAGCAGAAAGATCCGTTTGAAGAGATTCTGGAAAAAAGAAAACAAGAGATTGGCAAGCAACTCGACACAGAACTGGATACGGAGGACTTGAAACATATTGTTTCGACTTACAAGGCTGCAATAAAAGATCATACAGGCAAAGGTTTTCCTGAAGACCCTCTGGAACAGCTGCGAGGGGCAATCAGTGCGGTATTTGGAAGCTGGAACAACGAACGAGCCATTGTTTACAGAAAACTGAACCACATACCCGGCTACTGGGGAACTGCATGCAACGTTCAGGCGATGGTTTTCGGCAACATGGGAGACAGATCCGGAACCGGCGTTGCGTTCACCAGAGACGCCGCGACCGGAGAAAATGTCTTTTATGGAGAGTATCTGATGAACGCCCAAGGCGAGGATGTCGTCGCCGGAACAAGAACACCACTGAAAATAAGCCGTCTTAAAGAGGAAAACCCGGAAATATACAGTCAGCTTGACAATATCCGTATACGGCTCGAACAGCATTATCGTGACATGATGGATATCGAGTTCACTATAGAAAACGGTAAACTCTTTATGCTGCAGTGCCGTGTCGGCAAAAGAACCGGGCTGGCCGCAATCAGGATTGCTTACGATATGTGCAAAGAAGGATTGATCGATGAAAAGGAGGCTCTTTTGCGCATCGAACCCGAGCAGCTTAATCAGCTGTTGCGTCCCGTGTTTGATCTCCGGCAAAAACAGCAAGCCGTTGATGAAGGAAGACTGTTGGCAAAGGGTCTCAACGCCGGGCCCGGTGCGGCAACCGGGAACATCTACTTCAACGCAGCTGACGCCCAAAACGCAAAAGACCGGGGAGAACAGGTGATTCTCGTCAGAATTGAAACCTCCCCTGAAGATATCAAGGGCATGTCCATTGCCGAGGGTATTCTTACCGAGCGCGGCGGCATGACCTCCCATGCAGCCCTTGTGGCGCGCCAGATGGGCAAGGTCTGTGTAGCGGGCTGCGGTGCGCTTGACATTGATTATGGCCGGGGAATACTTAGGATCAATGGTCATGACACCGTTCTGCATGAAGGTGATGCACTGTCGCTGGACGGCACAACAGGAGAAGTCATTTCAGGGACTATAAAGACACGACATTCGGAAGTCATAGAAGTACTTGCGGACAAAACCCTCAGTCCGGAAAAAGCCCCTGTGTGGCAAATATTCGATCAGTTCATGCAATGGGCCGACAAATACCGCAAATTGCAGGTAAGAGCAAACGCTGACCAGCCTGACCAAGCTGAGCTTGCCGTAACACTGGGCGCCGAAGGGATTGGTTTGTGCAGAACTGAACACATGTTTTTCGGTGGAGACCGCATTGACGCTATGCGTGAGATGATTCTTGCAGAAGATATGTCCGGCAGGCAGGCTGCGCTTGAAAAGCTCCTGCCTTTCCAGCGTGAAGACTTTTACGGGCTGTTCAAAGCAATGGGGTCGCGTCCGGTTACAATAAGGCTTCTTGACCCCCCTCTGCATGAATTTCTGCCGAAAGCGGAGGAGGAAATATCCGAGCTTGCAGAAAAAATCGGCAAACCGTTTCATGAGGTCAAACAGCGTATCGAGTACCTCCATGAAGCCAATCCCATGCTCGGCCTCCGCGGATGCCGCCTGGGAATCATTCATCCTGATATCCCTGCAATGCAGGTGCGAGCGATTATCGAAGCTGCATGCATGATTAAAAAGGAGGGAGACGATATCATTCCTGAAATCATGGTTCCGCTGGTGGGAACCGTCAAAGAACTCGAAATAACCGGCGAAATTATTCATAAAACCGCCCGCAGGGTGATGGCTGAACAGGAAACCGGTGTCGGGTACCTTGTCGGCACCATGATCGAGGTGCCGCGGGCTGCGGTAACCTCGGGAGAAATTGCAAAAGCTGCGGATTTTTTCAGCTACGGCACAAACGATCTCACCCAAATGGGGCTGGGCATGAGCCGGGACGACGCAGGTCAGTACCTGCCGGCTTATCAGGATCTCGATATTTTTGCACGCAACCCTTTTGAATCTATCGATATCGAAGGGGTTGGGCATCTGGTAAAGCTTTCCGCCAAAGAAGGACGGGCCGTCCAAAAGGATCTCAAGCTGGGTATCTGCGGGGAACACGGAGGCGATCCTGTAACCATTGAATTTTGCAATGCCATCGGACTGAACTATGTATCCTGCAGTCCGTTCAGGATACCCGTTGCAAGATTGGCAGCTGCCAGGGCAGCATTGAGTTCTTGAACGGTAAAAAAAACGGTGCCATGGAAAACCATGGCACCGTAGCACTACTTCTATTGTTTAATTCTTAGTGTGAAAACAACCTCAGCTTTACCCCTCAGGAACGATCACCGGTATTGGCAATTGAAAGGGTAATCCCCCGATAACCGATTCGAGCTTCAGACCAGGCATTATCCACCAAGTTTTGGCTTCCTTTCTGCAAGCCGGAGGCACTCGGGCATGTAGGATTTCGCTTTTCCTCGTCATCTTTATCACAAGCAGTCATAAAAAGAGGGATAGCCAGTAACATCAGCAACCCAGGAAGTTTGTTTACTTTTATAGACATACGTGTATAGGAATGAGGTTAGTAAATGCTTTACCTATTTATCAACTATATGTCAATATAACTCAAGATTATTTAAAAAATAAAACAATACTTCTACCGCCTTGATCTCCCAGCACCACCTCTCGACACATTGATCATGATGCATCATGCATCAAAAGACTTCAGAACAGCAACAGGTATCGGTGTGCTCCTGAGTGCCGCTGACAACTGTACATAAAGACTGTTATGCTATTGAGTAGAGATTTGATACAAAAAAGAATTCTTATTATTTAAGAATAATTATTGATTATGTCAAAAAAAACATATATTCAAGCAGTGAGCTTACAAATAGAATAGAATATCAACCTGAACGAAAACAAGGAGAAACAATCATGTCAAACCAATTTGACGATGAAATGTATTTTGAAATGTCCATGCCGCTGCTTGGCGACGACTTCCCGGAACTCAACGTACAGACAACTCATGGCCCTATGAGTATTCCCGGCGACCTCCAAGGATCATGGTTCGTACTTTTCAGTCATCCCGCTGATTATACTCCGGTATGCACAACCGAGTTTGTCGCCTTCCAGCAAAGAAACGAAGAGTTTGAGAAAATCGGCTGTAAACTGATCGGTATGAGTGTCGATCAGGTATTCTCTCACATCAAGTGGGTTGAATGGATCAAGGAGAACCTTGACATCGATATAACATTCCCGATCATTGCCGCCAATGACCGTATCGCAAACCGGCTTGGCATGCTGCATCCGGGGAAAGGGACCAATACAGTTCGCGCCGTCTTCATCGGAGACCCTGAAGGAAAGGTCCGGCTTGTCCTCTACTATCCGCAGGAAATCGGCAGAAACATGGATGAAATTCTCCGTGCGGTCAAGGCCCTGCAGACATCCGATAATAACAAGGTCGCCACGCCTGCGGACTGGCCGAACAATGCGTTGTTGAAAGATCGCGTTATCATTCCTCCGGCCAACAACGTCGAAGATGCCAAGAAGCGCCCTGAGCAGTACGAATGCTATGACTGGTGGTTCTGCCACAAAAATCTTGACAAGTGAGTACCTTTTTACGCATACAAAACAAAAGGCCCTCAATGATTTGAGGGTCTTTTGCTATCCTATGGAAAAAACGTCGATAATAACCGGATCAGCGGTGAGCTGCTGGTTCCTGTTCACGATTCTGAGCAGACCTCGCTGCGCATTTACGGCAGATACCTCTGATACTCACCCGTTTTCCCAGAACAGTAAACTCCCTTGCAATCCTTTCCGGCACCTTGACCGCATCGAGGTCCCTGTCGCAAAAATCAATAATATCACCACACACGATACAATGCAGATGATGATGCGGCGCAATGTCAGTGTCGTAGCGCCGTACTCCGGAATGGGACTCCACGGTTTCAATAACACCGATATCGGCAAACGTCAGAAGTGTCCTGTTTACGGTGTCGAACGATATCGTCGGATATTCCTGAACCATTTTTTTATACACACCATCAGCTGAAGGATGCTCGGATGATGCAAGCAGTTTCCTGTAAATCGCCAGCCGCTGGGGTGTCACCTTCAAACCGTGCTTTCTGCAGCGCTGTATAAATTGCTCAACAAGCCCTGCTGTGTACTCCTCGTTCATAACCACATACCAAAATATTTACCGGCCCCTCTACAAACCGGACAATTCATATCTTTTTAAAAAGTAACAAAAAAAAGTAAAAAAGAATAAATCTTACATAAGAGAAAATACCAGAGCTTGTTTCCTGTCAACCGTTCTGATCATCATCAACTTTAAACCACGTTTCCCCCTGCCCGTTTACAATCCCCTTCCAGCCTTGCTTTGTTGCACAGGATTTGATATATAGCTCCTCTTGCATCGTGCATCAAAGCGGCCATGTCAGAATTCAGTCACATCAGCATACGGGGAGCCAGGGTTCACAACCTCAAGAACATCTCGCTGGATATCCCGCGCAACAAGTTCGTCGTCATTACCGGAATTTCAGGTTCCGGCAAATCAAGCTTGGCGTTCGACACCATCTACGCTGAAGGACAGCGCCGTTTTATGGAAACCCTTTCGGCTTATGCCCGTCAGTATATTGGGAATATAGAACGCCCCGATGTCGACCTGATTGAAGGCCTTTCCCCGGTCATTTCCATCGATCAGAAAAGCACCAGCCGCTCTCCCCGCTCAACGGTAGGCACTATTACCGAAATACACGACTTTATCCGTCTTCTTTTCGCAAAAACAGGCAAACAGTATGACCCCGGAACCGGGCAGATGCTGCAAAAGCAGTCTGAAAATTCGATTGTCGATGCTATTCTTTCGATGCCGGAAGGAACAAAAGTTCAGATACTTTCGCCGCTCGTTACCGGCAGAAAAGGACATTACCGCGAACTCTTCGAAAAGCTTCTAAAAAAAGGATTCCTCAGGGTTCGTGTCGACGGCGAGTTTCGTGAGCTGGAAAAAAGCATGCAGCTTGAGAGGTACAAGAGTCACACCATCGAACTTGTCGTGGACAGGCTTGTCATCCAAGAAAATGTAAGGGAGCGGCTGAAACAGGCGGTATCTCTCGCTATCGGTATGTCGGAACACAAGTCGGCTGTTATTTGCGCTCCTTTTCAAAGTGAGCAAAAGGAACATTTCTACAGTACAAAATATGCATATGCAGACGGCTCGATCCCTCTTGATACGCTCGCTCCGAATAATTTCAGCTTCAATTCGCCTTACGGAGCATGCCCTTTGTGCAACGGTCTCGGGGAAATAAAAAATCTTTCCGCGGAACTGATGATACCCGACAAAAATCTTTCCCTGAACCAGGGCGCTGTCGAACCGTTTGGAAAGCCGGGCAAACGCAACCTCTGGCAGGTAGTGAAAGCCGTTGCAAAACAGTACCGTTTCACATTGGACACGCCGGTCGCAGAAATACCCTCCAAAGCCCTCGGTATACTGTTGAAGGGTTCGGGTAAAGACACGTTCGATGTCACCTACAGCTACGCTGGAAAAGATTATGTTTATCCACAGAATTTTCCCGGAGCGGTTGCTTATGTCGAGGAACTTCAGAAAAACTCAAACTCTTCCAAAATCAAGGAATGGGCGGAAAGTTTCGTGATAAAACAGCCCTGCCCTGAATGTGGTGGAGCCCGCCTGCGCAAAGAAAGCCTGCATGTTATCATCAATGGGCTCAACATACATGAGCTGGAATCCCTCCCTTTGCAGGCAGCACTTGATTTCTTCAGCGACCTGCCCGCTCATCAGGTTGATAAAGACCTCATGGTTGCTGCTCCGATACTTCATGAGATAACCAAGCGCCTTGAATTCCTCCTCAATGTGGGGCTTGGTTACCTCACCCTTAACCGAAGCTCCCAGACTCTTTCGGGCGGCGAAGCCCAAAGAATAAGGCTTGCTTCACAGCTCGGCTCACAGCTCAGCGGAGTCCTTTACGTGCTGGACGAACCAAGCATCGGCCTGCACCAGCGCGACAACCACAAGCTCATTGGTTCACTGCAGCACCTTAGGGATATCGGCAATACCGTTCTCGTGGTCGAACATGACAGAGATACCATGCTCATGGCAGATGAGATTATAGACCTCGGACCCGGAGCAGGCGAGCACGGAGGAGAAATCGTTGCGCAGGGACATGCATCAGGACTGGACAGAAACTCCATAACAGCTGCATACCTCAGAGGAGAAGAAGTTGTTCGCCCGGAAAAACACAAGAAAAAACTCAAGGAAACCAGCTTTATCGCGCTCAAGGGTTGCAAAGGCAACAACCTGAAAAACATCGATGTCCGGTTCCCTCTCGGCACGTTTATCTGCGTTACCGGCGTCAGCGGCTCGGGGAAATCTACACTGATAAATGAAACGCTGTACCCTATTCTCGCCCGGCATTTTTATCGTTCGAAACTGCTGACCCATCCCTATGACTCCATTGAGGGACTCAAACATATCGACAAAGTGGTCAATGTAGACCAGTCCCCTATCGGCAGGACACCTCGTTCGAACCCGGCAACGTATACCGGTGCGTTTACTTTCATCAGGGATTTTTTTGCGCGTTTGCCCGAGGCACAGATAAGAGGTTACAAACCAGGGCGCTTCAGTTTCAATGTCAAGGGAGGACGTTGCGAGACCTGCCAGGGAGCCGGTACAAAAAAGATTGAAATGAACTTTTTGCCGGATGTCTACGTACAATGCGACACCTGCAAGGGAAAACGTTATAACCGGGAAACCCTTCAGGCGAAGTACAAAGGTAAATCCATTGCCGACGTGCTGGACATGACCGTCGAGGAGGCCGAGGATTTCTTTACCGACTTCCCCCGCATAAAACGCATTCTCTCAACCATGCAGAGCGTCGGACTTGGTTATATCAAGCTTGGCCAGCCATCTCCGCTGCTTTCAGGAGGGGAAGCCCAGCGTATCAAACTCTCTGCGGAACTTGCAAAAGTACAGACGGGAAAGACTCTTTACATTCTTGATGAGCCAACAACGGGCCTGCACTTCCAGGATATCCAGCACCTGCTTGATGTCCTGCAGAGGCTTGTAAACAAGGGCAACACCGTTATTGTTATTGAGCACAACCTCGATATTATCAAGAATGCTGACTGGATTATCGACCTCGGACCGGAAGGGGGAGACCAGGGAGGAAAGCTCATTGCCGAAGGGCCTCCTGACCTTATAACAGGAAACCCTGACTCGCACACCGGACAATTTCTTGCTCGTGAACTGAAGAGCTTATCAAACAGCGGACCGGATCACCCGTAGCAGCCATCATCACTCTTCAATCATGACTGCAGATGTTTCAGGACCCCGGCAACATCCTCTTCAATTGCATGCGCCTGCTCGAATCTCTGAATCCGCGTCAGATGGTTCGGAACAACAATACAGGCAATTCCGGCAGCGTGCGCTGAAGCAAGTCCCCGTTCGGAATCTTCGACAGCGATGCATGAACCGGGTTTTACACCCAGACGTTCCATTGCGGTGAGATAAGGCTCGGGGTGAGGCTTGGTTTCGGTCACATCATCATGGGTTACAATAACGTCAAAATAGCCGTTCAGACCGCTGGAGCGATGCATCAGCTCAACCTTTTCACGAGGGCTCCCTGTAACAACACCTTGTTTGAACCGTCCGGCAAGGGTGTTGAGTGTTTCACGAACTTTGGGCCGCAGGGGAACAGGATGCTGCAACACTTCGAGAAACTTCCGGTCGCGCCTTTCAATAACTGTACTGACAGTATCCGAGTCCATACCCATTTCCTGTGCCAGCTGACGAGTACGTTTTGCTTTCCCCAGATACTCTATTCCCCAATGTTCTTCTTTGAGATCAAATCCGAAATCGGCAAACACTTCCTGCGTCAGCTCGAAAAAAACAGCTTCACTGTCGAGAAGAAGCCCGTCGTTGTCCCATAAGATCGCCTTTATCATACCTAAACTGATCGTTTCACATTGCGCTTAACCTGTATAAGAATATGCCATATATAAACTTAATGGTTCTACAGAACAACTAATAAATACCGAAATCTGTTGGTTGATACAAAAAAAACCAGAAAAACCGCACACTGTGAAACCCTCCGGGATTGCCGATCACACCGGAACTACTTTGTTAAAGGGTGCTTGCGGTAGTTCACTACAACTGCACTTGCACTCCCTTCGCCTTGCATTTCCAGTATGCTCGACAACCGCTCAATTCAGGTCATACCTACTCTTTAAACCTCCAGTAGCGGCCATCCGTTGTATCAACCGCTTCAAGGGAAAAGCGCTCATCGGCCCGCAGCTCCTCATTGAGGATGTAAAACATATCCGAAAGTACCGACCTCGAGCCGTTGAAATAGGAATGGCCAAGAAAACTTGTATCGACACTGGAAGCGTCGATCGTTTCGATACCTGGAACGATCAGAGGGATATCATGAGCATCACCTACTCTCGGATAACCATGGATGCTTTTCGAAACTTTCAGAGCTTTGTCCCTGCTCGATGCATAAATGGTAATAAGGGCACCCGACTGTTTAAGGCTTTCGGCCATATCCCTCCTGAAAATCTCCGCATCGATATCAGGGGCGGTAAGCAGCAACGCCCGGAAGCGGTTTTTCAAATGCGGCCGCTCCTCGATCAACTCCAGGAAAGCACCGGTCAAAGCACGGTTACCCATACTGTGTGCCATAAGAAAAATGTTTTCTGCACCCGACCTCACAGCAATATCCCCAAGAAACTGTTTAAGGTTTTTTTCCGACCACTTGACGTTGGTTTCATCGACAGGATACCCGCTCACCTTGCCTCGAGAGGGCCAGCTGTAGAAAACCGAACAGCCGTCAAAACCAAGATCCTTGACTATCTGGGCCGTCCGGCGGGCGGTTTTTTCAAAAGTCATGTTGTAGCCATGTATGAAAACAAGCATTTTTTTTCCGGACGAACGGTCAACAAACCCCGACATCTCCGTAAAAAAATCCCGGATATCATAAAGAGAAACGTCCGTGAGCACAACATGTTCCATAACATCCTCACTGATTACCGGACGCTCAAGCTCTCCGATACGATGGCCGGGTGGAATGGAAACGGAGCAGATCCCGTAGGTAATTGCTCCGCGATCACTCCCGTACTTTTCGCCCGGCTCCGGTGAATTCTCCTGGTTCCTGTCGGTTGCGAAAAAGATCCTGACCGGTGGCTCAGGCAGCTCTTCCAGAGCACCTACAGCAGTTGATGCACATCCGCTGAGAAGAAAACAAAGCAGAACCAGAAAATTGGTACGGTTGCTGTTCCGGGAAACCATGGCTCGCATCCTTCAATATCTTACTTGATTTTACCTGTAAAATACACAGCATGCACCATAAAAAAGAGCACTACCACAAGAAGACATTTTTTTCGAGCTACACTTTATTTTTTCACGGGCAGAAAAGTACGCCCTATCAAAACCAGCAGCGTAATTGAAGAAACTATGGCAACAATCCCGTGTTCTTCGTGGGCACCTTTTTGAATCCAGTTCGCTACATCAAGCCCAAGGGATGCGTAGAGATAATTAACGAGTATACCGGCAGCAAAAGACATAACAATGATGACCGCGAGGTAAACAATCACGGCTTTTTTTCCGAGAATTTTTGAAGCAACCGTAAGCGAGGCAACATTGGTTGCCGGTCCGGCAAGAAGAAAAACAAGAGCTGCACCGGGTGAAATGCCTTTTAACGCAAGTGCAGCGGCAATTGGGGTAGAAGCGGTTGCGCAAACATAAAGAGGTATTGCAATTGCAAGCATCAACACCATCGAAAGGTACTCGTTCCCGAAATAGCTGCTTACAGTCCCCGGAGAAACAAACACAGATATAACTCCCGCAAGAAGGATCCCCACCAGAAACCACTTGCCGATATCCTGCAGCAGGTCATTAAAGGCAAACTTCATTCCGCCTTTCAGTTTGTCTGTAACTGATTCCTTTTTGTCGGCATTACGCTCACAGCAGCAGGAACTGCTGCATGATGGCTCCAAGGGCTGACGCGAAACCACTGGTCCGGTGCTCGTGTCCTTTGTTTCCGTGAGCGACACTGAAATGCCCGCTGCAATCGCCGTAAAGAACGATACAACAGGTCTTATTACCGTCATGAGAGGGTCAAGAAGCGCATATGTCACGGCAATCGAATCAACACCGGTTTCAGGTGTTGATATCAAAAAAGAGGTCACCGCTCCTTTGCCCGCACCCTGTTCCTTCAACCCCGCAGCCGCCGGAAGAACTCCGCAGCTGCATAAAGGAACAGGAACCCCTAAAGCCGAAGCTTTGACAATGTTTGACATGCGGTTTCCTCCGAGATGTTTTGTTATAAAATCACGGGACAGCAAGGCTTTGAAAAGTCCAGCGACAAAAAATCCGAGCAGCACATAAGGCGCCGACTCCAGAAGAACATCCCACGAGGCCAATATCACCTCGTAGATAGCGTTTACGTAGTCATTCATTACTTACTTCCAGATAAAGTGTGTTATGGGCACCTCTATTTATTCCGCGCTTCAATTGCTTCGTTGATCCCGACCTGTCGGGGCTCCGTTCGCCTTGCATCCCGATGCAATCGGGACTCATGACGATAAACAGAGGTGTCCTTATTATATTGCCAATCTCTTCAACCAACATATATTCATGTGATGAATTGTTCATATGAAATATAAAAAAAATCATGATTTTCCGTACGTCTGTTCGATGACATGTTCCGAGCCAATATCAATAAGCTTTTGGATATGCGCATCATCAAGAGAATAAAAAACATTTTTACCCTCTTTTCTTGACTTTACAATCTTGCCCGCTCTGAGAACACGCAACTGATGTGACACCGCCGACTGGTTCATCTCCAGTATCGAAGTAAGATCACACACACAAAGTTCAGAATGGTAAAGGGCGTTGAGTATTTTCACCCGTGTATGATCACCAAGCGCCTTGAACAACTCTGCAAGGTCCTGCAGCGTCTCCTCAGGCATCATGGCTTTCCTTGCTTTTTCAAGCATTTCAGGATGAAAGCATTCTTCCTGACATACTTCTGCTTTTCTTTCCGGCATGGCAATATACACATTACATGAACACTCGCTCATATATTAGCATAAAAGCAGCCATAATGCAACTCTACCCCAGCCACGCCTCCTGCCAACTTCACTCCAAACCTTTCAGATACCTCTTTCGTTCATCTTCAGGAAACCGCTCTATGGCATAACGCAGCATCGTGCGGGGCATTTCCTTGTAATGTTCCTTGAGAAATGCTGTTTCCACAGCCATATCCCGTTTACCAACTTCCCTGAGCATCCAACCTACAGCCTTGTGTATCAAATCCTCAGGGTCGCGCTTCAGAAGCAGCGATATCTGAAGCGCATCGTCGAAGCTGTTTTTTCTGATCAGGTGAAAGGTCGACATGATCGCGATTCTTCTCTCCCAGAGATCTACGGATCGTGCAAGCCTGTAAAGAGGAGCTTTATTGCGGGTTTCCAGCCATGAACCGACAATGTACGGCGCCGAACTGTCAACAAGATCCCAGTTGTTGACATGTTTTGTATTTTCAAGATACAGCCTGTAAACAGCCTGCCGCTCGCTTTCACTGCCTTTTTCGAATTTCTTTACGAGAAGGAGCAGAGCGAAGAGACGCTCCTCATGAAAGCGGGAGCTGAGCAGTTTCCGGATTTCCTCCATGGATTCCTGCCGGAACTTCCTGACATGCGCCCTGATCACCGGTACGCGGATACCCAGAAACTGATCGCCATCCCCATATTCCCCTCTGCCTGTTTTGAAAAAACGTTGAGAGTGTTCCGCTATCGCAGGGTCAGCAAGCTCTTTGAACTTATTATGTATTTCCGAATATGCCACTCTGTCACCTCACTCTCCTAACAATTGTTAATTTTTTGCAACAACCCATAACACACTTTTATTACACCTTATAATACTTAAGAAGCCTACTTACAGGCAACTAAACCTTATTTTATTTTTCAACCTGGCAAAGCAAAATGCAAAAGGACAGACCGATATACAGGCATTCTCCTTTTCAGTATGCAGAGAATTCTTTACATTTACCATGAAATAGGTCTTCACCCCCCAATTAACCGAAAATACATATTTACCCCTTGTATTGTTCCGCTCATAGCGTGAACATGTGTATTTATTTCATATCAAACCCCCTTAGCCATGATTGAAAAGAAATCAGAAAGCCTGGAAATAGCGCCTGAAAATCCTGAGAACAACGGGCTTGATCAGCTTGTTGATGCTATTTATAACGACCCGGGGCTCGCCGGACGGATTTCTCAACAAGACATAGAAGCCGGAGCCAAAGCGGCAGCGGCAATGAACGACATCATCACCGAGGCTGTTGACGCTACCGGTGCCATGAAGGACGGAGTCATTACCGGAGATGAAGTCCGGGAAATAAACGCTTATATACGAGCGAACCACCAACAAGAATGGATAGAGCTGCATGGCGACGATGAGAACGGGTATGAGTCGGGGTTCCATTTTGTGCAGAACGACGGAGCAACACAGAGGTACCGTGGAGACAACCTTATCAACACGGTAGCAGACGGTATTTACCATCTTGGATTTGAAATCGAGGGGGATACTCTGCTCAATGAAGACGGCGACCCGAACGCTACCGTTGATCAGGTTGCCGAATGGCTGACGCAATTTTACACCGATCATTCTACAACCGATACCGGTCTCGACAGAATCACCGACACGATTATGGCTGATCGCGGCCTTGACCAGAATATTACAGATGCAGAAATCGCAGAAGGAGCCGATAATGCCGACAGGATGAATGAAATCATCGATGAAGCTATCAGGGAAACCGGAGTTGCGGAAGACAATCAGATCTCGGCAGACGATATCGTGCTTATCAATGAATACATTCAAAATAATTACGAGGATGAATGGATAGAACTGCACGGGGATGATGAAAACGGGTACGAATCAGGATTCCACCTTGTACAGAACGATGGCGCATCGACACGGATGTTCGGCAAGAATTTTGTAAATACGGTTGCCGACGGCGTCTACCACCTCGGGTTTGACATTGAAGGAGATTACATCCTCAATGAAGACGGCAACAGAAATGCCAGTCTTGACGATCTTGCAAGCTGGGTACAATACTTCTATGTCGATCAATCGGATACCGGCACCGGTCTCGACAAGCTTACCGATGCTATTAAAAGCGACCCGGGGCTGGCAAGAAATACAGATGCCGACGATATCAATGCAGGTGCGGATTATGCAAATGCAATGAACCGCATCATCATCGAAGCCATTGAAAATACCGGTGTTGCCGATGATGGGAACATCTCGGTCGATGATGTGCGAACCATCAATGCCTATATCCGCGAACACCATCTTGAAGAGTGGGTTGAGCTGCACGGGGATGATGAAAACGGCGAGGAAACAGGATTCCACCTCGTCCAGAACGACGGCAGCAACATACAGTTCCGGGGCGACAATCTCATCAACACGGTTGCCGACGGGATTTATCATCTCGGGTTTGAAATTGAAGGGGACTATATACTGAATGAAGACGGGGATCAGAACGCAAACCTCGGCGAGCTGGCTACATGGCTGAACTACTATTACCTGGACAAAGAGATCATCTACGGTTCCGAGAATGCCGATGTCATCAGGGGGCTGAATCATGCTGAAGAAGTTTACGGAAGAGAAGGGGACGATAAAGTCTACCTTGACGCGGGTGATGATTTCGCTGATGGAGGTGATGGCAATGACACCCTCCTGGGCGGCGCAGGTAATGATATCCTTGCCGGGGGAGATGGCGACGACAAACTCTATGGCCAGGAAGGTAACGATATCATAGCAGGCCAGGAAGGCAGTGATTATATACATGGTGGTGAGGGCGACGATTATCTGCACGGCGGCAGCGGAAATAACAAGGTTTATGGCGGAACCGGAAATGATATGCTTATCGCAGAGGACGGCGACGACGTGCTGAGCGGTGATGACGGCGATGACACTCTTACCGGAGGCAGCGGCGACGACAAGCTTTACGGCGGTGCAGGAGCAGACAAACTTGATGGCGGTGATGGCAATGACAAGCTCTACGGGCAGGACGGCGATGACAAACTCTATGGCGGAGACGGCGATGACTATCTGCATGGCGGAAACGACAATGACCTTCTCGATGCCGGCAGCGGGAACAACAAGGCGTACGGTGGCGGCGGAAACGACGAAATAACGGCCGGGGACGGTAATGATGTTTTAAGCGGCGATGACGGTAACGATATCATTACTGGAAACGGCGGCGACGACAAACTCTACGGCGGCACCGGAATCGATACTCTCTATGGCGGCAAAGGTGATGATTATCTTTATGGACAGGACGGCAGCGACACGCTGACTGGTGAAGAAGGTAATGACTACCTCCATGGAGGAAACGGTGACGATGCACTCGATGCCGGCAGCGGAGACAACAGGGTTTACGGTGGAGGCGGCAACGACAAAATGAATGCCGGGGACGGCAACGATATCCTGAGCGGCGATGACGGCAACGATACCATTACCGGCAATGGCGGTGACGACAAGATTTATGGTGGTTCAGGAGAAGACTCCCTGCAAGGCGGCACCGGCAATGATTATCTCTATGGACAGGATGACAATGACAAATTGTCCGGCGGCGAGGGTGATGACTATCTGCACGGCGGAAACGGCAATGACGCTCTCGATGCAGGAGAAGGACACAACCGGCTGTACGGCGGAAGCGGTGACGATGAATTGACCGCAGGGAACGGCAACGATACCCTGAGCGGCGATGACGGCAACGATACCATTACCGGCAATGGCGGTGACGACAAGATTTATGGTGGAGCCGGAACTGATGTTCTTTACAGCGGAACGGGAGCCGACTACCTTTATGGCCAGAATGATAACGACTATCTGTACGGCGAAGAGGGCAATGACTACCTCCACGGAGGAAACGGGGACGACCACCTTGATGCAGGCAGCGGAGACGACAGGCTCTATGGGGGAGCCGGAACTGATGCCCTGCAAGGTGGTACCGGAAATGACTATCTTTACGGACAGGACGATGACGACAAACTGTCCGGCGGTGAGGGCGACGATTATCTGCACGGCGGAAACGGCAATGACGTTCTTGATGCAGGAGAAGGACACAACCGGCTGTATGGAGGTGCCGGCAACGATATGCTGGTAGCGTTCGGCGGTGACGACAAGCTGAGCGGTGATGACGGTGATGACACTATTATTGCAAACGCCGGCAACGACCGGCTCTATGGCGGCAACGGCATCGATAAGCTGTATGCCGGAGAGGGGGATGACTACCTTTACGGGCATGCTGGCAACGACCAGCTTTATGGTGAAACCGGAAACGATTATCTCAATGCAGGAAGCGGGGATGACACGTTAAGCGGTGGAAGCGGCAATGACCGGCTGTATGGACAGGATGGCAACGATGTACTGGCTGGTGAAGAGGGTGATGACAGGCTCTACGGAGGCAACGAAAATGATACGCTTTCCGGTGGTGAGGGGATCGACCATCTTTACGGACAGAACGGAGCCGACCGGCTGTATGGTGAAAACGGGAACGATTATCTCAATGGAGGCAACGATAACGACTACCTTTACGGCGGCAATGGCGATGACAGACTTTATGGCTATAACGGCGATGACGTACTGTATGGGGAGAGCGGCAATGATTATCTCCATGGCGGAAACGGTAATGATATCCTCATCGGCGGCGATGGAACCGATCTTCTCTACGGCGGCGAAGGCGATGATATTCTGCTCGGCGGAGGAGGGACGGACCTGCTTTATGGACAGAATGGCAACGATCATCTTGTCTCCCTCGACGACAATGCCAATGATACCATGAAAGGGGGAAACGGTACCGACAGATTCTACTTCAAACCCCTCAATGGTGACGATCTCATATCTGACTTCTCACAGTCTGAGCAGGATTCGGTCATGATTATTGATAACGACAACGACCCGGACTCGTTCTCTGTCAACCTCGAGTTTGAACATGTTGATCTGAACGGCAACGGAAAAGCTGAATCGACGGTTATTACCATGTCTTCGCTGGAGGGTGACCCTCTTGGAACCGTCACCGTTTACGGGACATTGATGACCGAAGCAAATATTGTCGAGGAAACCGGTAATTATGCCTTGATCATGTGACGATAAAAACCACCCCATATCCCAAATATGGGGTGGTTTTTAAACTCTTCTTGCCGTATAGATAAACCCTCCAAGCATTGCGGTTACAGGTGCCACAAGAACGAGCCCGAAACTGCCGACCAGTGTCAGCAGGATTTCTGCGGCCACGTAGCTGATGTTGAAAATGTACTCCATAGGTGTCCCCTGCGCCATAAACACCATCAACACAAAGGTGAAACTGCCTGAATAAGCAAAAAGCAGGGTCGTTGTCATGGTCCCGATCACGGCTTGCCCGACCCGGAATCCGGAAACAATCAGCTCCTTGCGGCTTATTCCCGGATTTTTTTCAACAACTTCCGCTTGAGACGCAGCTATATCCATAGCCATGTCCATCACTGCACCGGCTGAGGAGATAAAAATACCCGAAAGAAAGATATCGGTAAGCCTCAGCGAATAGAAACCGCTGTAAAGCAGCATTTCCGCAAAATCCTTTGCTGTGCCTGGAACACGGAACAATGCACCGAAGACAATAGCGAGAACCGCCGTCAGAGCTACCCCGCTGATAGCTCCGGCAAGCGCTACAGCGCCCTTTCTGGTAAAACCGGTAATAAGCAGCATGATGATCGATGTCGTAGCTGACACAATGAGAAAAGAAACCGGAAGAGGAGGAATCCCTTTAAGGAACAGGGGAATAAGCACTTTCCATATGGCAAGTGCCGTGAATACGAAAGAAAGCAGTGCACGGAAACCTGTCCACCGCGCGTAGCCGATAAGAAACAATCCAAACAAAGCAAACAAAACCAGCTCGATATCGACGCGGTACTGCTCAGCAGCTCTGGCATTAATGATCTCTCCGGTCTCTCCGTCTATTTTCAGAACTGCAAGTACACGGTCGCCTTTACGAAAGAGCTTGTCCACGCTCATCTGCCCCATCAGGACATTGGATGCTTTCACCCTTCGGCCTTTGAATTCTCCTGAAAGGATTTCGATCTCCATGCTCTGTTCCCCTGTAAGAATAAGCCCGAACCGCTTCAGGTCGCTGTCATCAACACTGATCACAGCAGCCTTCTCACGCAGAGTATTTTTTCTCAGATCCGGGTTTTCAAAGCCTGTCGGAAGAAACCACAGAATAACAGATGTGAGAACAACAAAGACAACAAAGTAAACATCGGCTTTTTTTAGAAACATACGATTCATAACGATAAGGAAACTAAAAAACCCGGGAGAGCCATTCTCCGGCTCTCCCAGGCTATGTTCATAAAAGTATCAGGTATTCCCTCAACCGGTCAGTTAAGTTCTCCTGCATCGATGATCTTCTTGGCTACATCGGTATTGTCATAGGAACCGCTGAAGCTGTTTGCACCCGCCCCGATAGCATAAACAGGGACTGGAACACCGGTATGATAGTAGCTTGTCCAGCTTACACCGGCCTTCTGATTGAGAATATGTGTAACGGTTACGGTAAACGGATCGTAATACGGACCGTATTTCAGGAACACTTCCTCGTCACTGCGGTCGAAACCGCCGTTCATGCTGTCATTGAAAGCCTGTTCGAGCTGATCCCTTTCATAATCACTCAGTGCAAGTGCCGGGTCAAGAGTATCATCTCCAAGGCCGAAACGCTCTTTCACGCTTTCAAGAGCTTCAGCAAAGGTCTTGCCACCGCCCTTCCATGATTCAACTATCTCGGTATATTCCTGGAAAGAAATGTCCTGGTACTTCAGAAGCTGGAAAGCAGTATCATACCCGGTTGCGGCATAGCCAAGAGAGAGACCGCCGCATTCGTGGTCACCGGTCACGACGATGAGTGTTTCGTCAGGATGCTTGTTGTAGAAATCAAGAGCTATACCGATAGCATCGTCAAAAGCAACCATGTCATGCGTTGCACTGACAACATCGTTTGCATGACACGCCCAGTCAACCTTACCGCCTTCAATCATCATGAAGAAACCGTTTGGATTGTCGAGCAGCCTGATGCCCTCTTCAGTGAATTCGGCAAGGGAAATGTGATTAGTTCCCATACGGTCGATCTCGTAAAAGAGCGCGGCTGAACCATCGTAGTCGGTATATGCCCAGCACTTCTGACCAGGCTGGACACCTTTTAATGCTCCAAGGTTATCGACAATTTCGTACCCTGCATTCTGCATCTGAATATCGATATCGCCAGGACCTTTGCTTGGAAAGTCACCTTTTGCATAACCGCCGCCGAAGTAATCGAAACCGCTTTCATCCATCTGGCTTGCAATGTTGTAATATTCGCCTCTGCTGTTTGCATGAGCGTAGAAACATGCAGGAGTCGCATGATCGATGCTCACACTGGAAACAATACCCACTTTCATACCTTTTTCTTTTGCCATTTCCGCCATGGTTTTCAGGTCCTGGGTATGGGCGACATTTTTCGAAATAGTGCCGATAGATGTTTTGTTGCCTGTCGCAAGGGCCGTAGCTGCTGCTGCTGAACCGGTAATGTAGCGGTCTTCAGCATGGGTAGTGGCCATACCTGCAATTGGGAAATGCTGGAGATTCATTGCACCCAGCGTGACAGCCCCGTTAACCAGTCTGAAGTTTGGATCGGCAAGAGCCGCTTCAGTCATATTGACTTGCGGGCTCGCCATACCGTCACCGATAAAGAAGAAAATGTACTTGGGTGTTTTGTCGCTGGCTGACGGAGGATTAACGACATCAGGACCATCATCATCATCACAACCGGATATCGACACAACAAGCATCGACATCATAAGCCCCAACACCAGCCTGCGGAAAAAACCTCTGCCTTTTTTAATGTTCTGCATGATTCTCATTCCATGATTAGGTTATAAAAAGCTGCTGACAAAAACAGGAAAAACAGGCAATGTTTTCATAGCCCGGAAGAAACTGACGTTCCTTCTAAAAACGGCTTTAAATTTATCGATTGAATGTTGAGGGGCTATTACAGGAATGAAAACAAAGCGTTACATCTTGGCCCAGAAAAAATGCCCGGATAAAAATGTCTTTTTACCGGGCAAAAACTGCTGATAGGTATAAAAAAAGGAAGGGGAAAACACGAAAAATGCAGTCGTAACCGCTTCCTAGAAAAGCAGAACGATGTTCACTCCGTACTCGGTAGAGCTGTTTTCAGGTTCATATCCTGTTTTCTGAACAACCCTGCCAAGAAAAGCATTGTATTCGTCATAAACGCCTGGCTCAGACTGATCAATATCCCAATACCGCCAGAAAGGCTCGAGTACGATCAGAAATGTTTCATCCAGTTCCTTGGCTATTCTCAGGGACGCCCTCAGGCCATAGCCGTCATTCTGATCGTTTTCAAGATCACTGTTCAGCGGGTGCAGTTCACTGAAAAAACTTTTCTGGGTACCGCCCCAGAAAAGATCATACTCAAAACTCCCCCCTATTGACCAGCCTTTTTCGAGGTCAGCCATCACGGCAATCCCGAGAGGGCTGTAATAATAGTTCGATTCTCTGTCGTACCCCAATGCCCCGGAAGTGGACACCATACCGCCTGCATGATCTTTTTTCCAGCGATACCCGAAACCGGTATAAGGCGTCAGAACACCACCTGAGAACTGTATATCGCGGCCAAGCAAACCTCGCACCTCAAAAACAGAGGTTTCAATATCGTCAATATCTCCTGTCCAGTCAGAGGTATAGTCCTGTTCACCCCATGTATAGCTGGCCTCAGCCCTGAGCATGTTAACTGGACCGGGAATGATGTCGTGGAACTCAATTGCACCCTTTAATCCGTACATAACCCCTTCCTCCTTCATTACACCGGGCTCCTCATAAGCTGCATGGTATACTTCCGGCCCTATTTCCCAGTGTTTTTGATGAAGCCCGGACTCAGCAGCAAGGTCGAAAGAGACGCAAAACAAACTGCAGAATAACACGATCTTTTTCCAACAACTTTCCGGCATTCCTCCTCCTTTGTTATTTGCATGATGAATTTTAGGGCACCTCTATTAATTGTCGTGAGCGCCTTGAGTACAAGGCGGACGGAGCGCAGAAACCGGAGTGTACACAGAGTACATGAGGATTTCGAGCACCGCCCAACGACGTAATCATGGTGCGCAACAAATTAATAGAGGTGCCCTTTATGTGTACCGGAAAATGTAGCGCGTATACTCGACAGACACACAGATGTTAACATGAACGTAACATGCACTACCTCCCTTCCATCATGGCCTCGATATCACCGTCGACCGTACCGATCGGTTTGATATCGAATTTCTCTACCAGCACCGAAGCTATGTTGGGAGTTAGAAACTCTGGCAGCGTCGGGCCGAGACGGATACCCTTGACACCAAGAAAAAGCAGAGCAAGCAGGACTGCAACAGCTTTCTGCTCATACCACGCAATATCATAGGATATCGGCAGGTCGTTGATATCGTCAAGGCCGAAAACCTCTTTCAGTTTGAGCGCAATGACAGCAAGAGAGTAGGAATCGTTACATTGTCCGGCATCGAGCATCCTCGGTATCCCTTCTATGTCTCCGAGATGCAGCTTGTTGTACCGGTACTTGGCGCAGCCTGCAGTGAGAACAACAGTATCTTCAGGCAATGCACCCGCTACACTGGTGTAGTACTGCCTTGTATTCTGACGACCGTCACAGCCTGCCATGACGATAAAACGTTTTATGGCTCCGGACTTCACCGCATCGACAACTTTGTCGGCAAGCGCGATAACCTGGTTGTGCGCAAAGCCGCCTACAATCTCACCGTTTTCTATCTCCTTCGGCGGTGGACAGGTTTTGGCAAGCTCAATGATTTCGGAGAAATCTTTAGACCCAGGGTTTTTCGGTGCGGAAATATGCCTGACACCTTCATATCCTGCGTTACCGGTAGTGAACATGCGATTCTTGTAAGACTCTCTCACCGGAACAATACAGTTGGTCGTCATCAGTATCGGACCGTTGAACGACTCAAACTCCTTGTCTTGTGACCACCAGGAACTGCCGTAGTTGCCGACAAAGTGGCTGTACTTTTTGAACGCCGGATAGTAATGTGCCGGCAACATCTCACAGTGCGTATAGACATCAATACCGGTTCCTTCGGTTTGCCTGAGCAGCTCGTCCATGTCACGCAGATCATGACCCGATATCAAGATACCGGGATGGTTTCGCACCCCGGTTTTGACGATAGTGATTTCAGGGTTACCGTAGGTTTCCGTGTTTGCTTTATCGAGCAGAGCCATTGCCTTGACCGCCGTTTCCCCGGTCTCCATAACCAGTGCGGTCAACCGATCGGCATCGACCTCTTTTGTCAGTGCCGCCAAAGCTTTGACATAGAAGTCGTAGATCGATTCATCGACATACCCGAGCACTTCTGCATGGTCGGTATAAGCAGCGAGGCCTTTGATGCCATAAAGCACAAGGCTCTTGAGAGAACGAAGATCCTCGTTTTCACTGAGGTCTTCTATACCTGCGCTTGCCGCTTTTTCAGCAAAATCCTCTTTGTTCCGGCCTGCCCACGTTACGCTGTCATGGTCCGGAACATCAGTGAGCGAACCCTTCAGCTCGTCACGCAAGGCAAGGGCTGCGAAAATTTTATCGGTGATCGCATCGTCATCAAAGTTGGTGTTGGTTACGGTGACAAACAGTGCTTCGCTGATAAAGCGCCCTTGGTCGGGACGAAGCTTCCCACCTGCCGCTTCTGCACACAATGCGATTCCTTCGAGCACATACACCAGCGTATCTTGAAGTTTTGCCGTTATTTCGTTTTTTCCGCATACACCCCGTGCTATACACCCGGTCTCTTTTACACTTTCCTGGCACTGATCACAATACATGCCCATTTTTCCTCCCTCCTGTCTTATGGGCACCTCGATTTATTTATTCCACGCTTCAATTGCTTCGTTAAGCGGATAGTAGAGGGTTTCTGCGCTCCGTTCGCCTTGCACTTGAACCGCTCATGACAATAAATTGAGGTGCCCTTATTTGTTGTTAATTAATAGTGCCTGCTGATAATCCAGATCAGCCCCGTTGTAATCCCCTGTTCTCTTTTTAAGCAGCGACCTGTTAAGCAGTGCTGTTCTCAAAATCCGCCTGTTTTTCGGACAGGCATTGATAATTGCCGTGAAATCCTCGATTGCCCCTTCGACATCTTCCAGGTCGGCTTTGGCCATCCCCCTGTTTCCACAGGCGAGATACCTTTCGCGCGGCCTCAGGCCAAGCTCAATCGCTTTCGTGTAATCTCCGATCGCCCCCGTTCTATCACCGGCACTGTTTCTCACATTTGCACGGTCGTAGTATGCTTCAGCGTTTTCCGGGTCTTTATCTATGATTCTGTCGAGTTCCTCGACCGACCCCCTGTAGCTACCCAGCGCATCCTTGAGCATTAGCCCCCTCTCAAACCCACTCTTCATCCAGAACCTCTCCCCTGATACCAATAACAATCCTTTTTACCGGCACTTTTCTGGAGGCCTTGTCAAGCGCCTGCTGCACAATTGCCGTAAGTCCGCCGCAACAGGGAACTTCCATAATCACGACAGTGATGGTGTTAATTTTTGCAAGATCGATCATCGCTTTTAGCTTTTCCACATACTTGTCTATTCCCGTATCAAGCTTCGGACATGCAATTGCAATGCTTTTTCCTTTCATAACGGCAGGATGAAATGCCCCCATGGCAAAAGCGGTACAATCAGCAGCCAGAAGCAGGTCCGCCCCTTTATAATACGGCGCCAGAGGAGTCACCAAATGGAGCTGTATCGGCCACTGTGCAAGCTCGGACGGTTGTTCTACGGTTGATTCTATCTGCTTCCCCGCGTTGCCGTTTTTTCTGAAATCCACCATGGCACTGCCGGGACAGCCCCCAACATGAGCGCCATGAGGTTTGCGAACATCTGCCAAGGCTTTTTTTTCAAACGGGTTTGCTATTCCCTTTTCCTTGAGGTATGCAAATGCTTCGAGCAAATACTCTTCTTCACCATGCTCTTTCAGATGCTCCAGATGTGCCGCAATAACATTCGGCCCGCCTTTAACGATGCTTTCTTCCATAACCCTGCGTTCGTCGTATGGTTCGGCTTCTCGCTCTTCGACGCTTATAGCTCCTTCGGGACACGTCCCGATACAGGCGCCGAGCCCGTCACAAAGCAGATCGCTTATCAGTCTTGCTTTCCCGTCGATAATCTGTAGCGCCCCTTCCGGACAGCCGGGGATACAATCACCACAGCC
>RAZP01000055.1 GCA_004028745.1 Prosthecochloris sp. | reverse complement strand
GGCATAGAAGAAGTTTGGGATTTTTTTTCCAATCCAAAAAACCTTGCGGAAATAACGCCTCCTGATATGCACATGAGAATCACCAATGAGGTGGACGGCGGTTCTTTGTATAAAGGTATGGTTATCAACTATACACTGTTTCCATTTCTCAACTTTCCGGTCCGATGGTCAACGCAGATAACGCATGTCGGCAAGCCATATGAATTTTGGGATGAGCAGAAATACGGGCCCTATGAGTACTGGCATCATAAACATCTGTTTCGTGAAATACCCGAAGGGGTAGAAATGACCGATATCATCGAATACAAAATCCCTTTCGGTTTTTTTGGAGAAATGCTCAATCAGCTTCTTATTCACAGCCGGCTTGAATACGTTTTTGCCTATCGTCGGAAGAAGATAGAAGAGATTTTCGGAAATATGCAGCCGGTGTGAGGGTTGCTCATTGTCCATTAGAATTATTTTTGGTATATAAGGATCTATAAAACGTTGTTCTTTCTTTTTGGACCGGTGCCGGTTTAAAAGCCGGAGAATAGGGAAGTACGTGAGATTCGTACACTGTACCCGCAACTGTAAGACGGTTTACTGCACTTTCAGCTCATGGCCACATGTGTTGGAGGAGCAGTTGCTGGTATCCACTGCCATGTTTCCTCCCGGAAATGCGTGGGAAGGTTATCAGCACATAATTGTGCCGCAAAAGTCAGGAGACCTGCCGGTCATTCATTGCTTCAGCACTCGGACTACGGGTTATAGTCAGGCAATGGACAAAAACTTTTTCTTTTTCGCTCATCATGTTCGCTGACAGCTCAGAAAAGAGTTGGCTCTCATCTATTTATGTTTGACGGGCATTTCAGCTTGTTACTCTGGAGAGACTGCCGGGAAAATGCTGGTTTGAAAAAAGAAGAAATACGATAGAAAAAAGGATTCAAGGATTCAACATTGAATGGTAAGGTATACGGGGTGTCACTGGGACCGGGGGATCCGGATCTTGTGACTCTCAAGGCGATGAAGGTGTTGGCCCGGGCTGACAGAATTTATTATCCGGGCACCATAACCAAATCCGGAGAGGTTAACAGCTTTGCTCTTGAAATTTTGCATACGCATGGTGCCCCTCAGGAGAAGCTGAAAAGCGTGCTTATTGCCATGTCAATGCCCCGGGAAGAAGTGGATAAGGTCTATGACAATACTTTTGAGTCTATTATGCATGACCTCGAAAACGGTTTGTGTGTTGCTGTCGTATGCATAGGTGATGCAGGATTTTACAGTACGTTCGGTCATTTGCATGAAAGAATGGAAAACGCGTCAGTCGATGTGGAGATGATTGCCGGTGTTCCGGCATTTATTGCTGCAGGAGCATCTGCCCATGTGCCGTTGGCGCTCCGGTCGGATAAGGTCCTTGTCCTGCCGGATCTTGAAAATGTCAGCGAACTTGACAAATACCTTGATTTGTATGAGACTGTTGTTGTTATGAAGTTGTCCATGATTGGCAAGGGGCTTTACGCTTATCTCGAAAAGAACGAGAAAGATTTTGTGTATGCCGAATATCTCGGTACCCCACGTGAATTTGTGAGCCGCAGCCTTGAGGATCTCAGATCACGGCGTATACCATATTTTTCCCTGATAATTTTGTTCAATGAAAATCAATCTCCAGTAAACCTATGTCCGGAAAAATAACCGTTGTCGGATTGGGACCTGGGAAGCTGGATATGATGACACCCCGTGTTATCGTAGCAATTCAGAAGGCCGATGCCATTATCGGCTACAGCTATTATTTGAGATTGATAGAGAATCTTATACCCCGGAACGCGCTTCTGATTGACGGCGGGATGAAAAAGGAGCGTGACCGCGCTGAACGTGCATTTATTCTTGCCCTTGAAGGTCTGGATGTTGTGGTTGTCAGCTCCGGAGACGCAGGTGTTTACGGTATGGCGCCACTGATAATGGAGATGCGTCAAAAAAAGGATTATGAATGCGTGGCTGTCAGCGTTGTGCCCGGGGTGAGTGCTTTTCAATCAGCAGCAGCAAAACTCGGTGCCCCGACGGGGCATGATTTTTGTGTTCTCTCCCTTTCCGATCTTCTTACCCCCTGGGAAGTTATCGAGCACCGCATCAAGGCTGCAGCGAGCGCCGATTTTGTAACAGCTGTGTACAACCCGAAAAGCCAGGGACGTTACTGGCAGATTTACCGCCTCAAAGAGCTGTTTCTGGAAGAGCGCCCAGGTAATACACCTGTAGGTATTGTACGCCATGCAGACAGGGACAAAGAAAAGGTTTTTATCACAACGCTTTCCGGTTTCAGCCCTGAGTCCCTCGACATGTTCAGTATTATGATTATCGGCAATCAGCAAACATTCACGGCAGGCCGCAGTATGGTAACCCCAAGGGGCTACTTTGCCGAAGAAATGCCGAACAGGGCTATTGGTGTCGGACAGTCAATCATGAGAAACAGCTTCAAGAGAATTGAAGCTCAATTGAAACGAAGCGATCACCCCTACGATACAAAGTGGGCAATGATTCATGCCATTCATACGACGGCCGATTTTGATTTTGAAGATATTTTTTATGCAACTCCCGGGACTATAGAATCCCTGCACAATAAACTGACTGCAGGAGGTGCAACCATCATTACCGATGTGACCATGGTTCAGTCCGGCCTTCGCAAGGCTGCGCTTGAGAGGTACGGTATCGAGACAATCTGTTATCTGCACGATCCGCGAGTTCCTGTCATGGCAAATGAACTGGGCATTACCCGTACACAGGCCGGTATGCGCCTTGCAGTGCGGGAGCACCCCGGAGCACTTTACGTTGTTGGCAATGCACCGACCGCTCTTATCGAGCTGTCTGATCTTTTGCATCGAGAACGGTATAGCCCTATGGGTATCATTGGAGCGCCGGTTGGTTTTGTCAATGTTGTCGAATCAAAACTCAGACTGAAAGCTGCATGTGGAACGATACCTGTAGTCATTATCGAGGGCAAAAAGGGTGGCAGTACTGTTGCCGCGACAATTGTCAATGCTGTACTGAGTCTCGACGATGCAAAAACCATGATGCCCGGTAGAGATGTCTGACTGCATTACCGTTATCGGATTGACTGATAATCCTGAACCGAGATTGACGCAAGAAGCCATGCAGGCTGTAAAAAAGCACAGGGTGTTTGCAGGCGGTGAGCGTCACAGAAAGATTGTTGCCCGCATGCTGCCCGAAGGCAGCAGGTGGATAACGATCAAGCCGCCTATCGGAGATGTACTGAAGGCTTTCAGTGATGAGCCGGGGCCTGTTCTGGCATTCACTTCAGGCGACCCTCTTTTTTACGGGTTCGGTGCGACATTGCAGAAAGCTTTTCCTGATGCTGTTTATGCTTACTACCCATCGTTTCACAGTCTGCAACTGCTGGCACATCGCTGCAGAATGCCATATCAATCGATGCGGCATGCCTCGCTTACGGGGAGAGATTGGAGTGAGCTTGACTGCGCCCTGATAGAAGGCGGGAAATTGATCGGGGTGCTGACGGACAGACAGAAAGGCCCTGCAGCTATTGCCAAGCGAATGCTTGAATTCGGCTTTTCGAAATATTCCATGATTGTAGGGGAGGCGCTTGGCGGTGTAAAAGAACATGTTTCCGAATACACTCTCGAAGATGCCTGCCGGCGTAGATTTCATGAGCTGAGCTGTGTTATCCTGCGTGCTTTCAGACCTCATATGCGGCATTTCGGGATTCCGGATGAAAAATTCGAAGGTTTGCCGGGGCGCCCCAACATGATAACCAAGATGCCTGTTCGTATGGTTACACTTGCCCGGCTTGATCTTGTAAATGCAAGGAATTTCTGGGATGTCGGGTTTTGCACGGGTTCGGTTTCAATCGAAGCGAGACTTCGGTTTCCACGGATAGACATCACGGCTTTTGAAAAACGGAATGAGTGTTCCGCTTTTCTCGAACGCAACAGCAGGAAATGGGGTGCTCCCGGTATTCGTATGGTAATGGGTGATTTTTTCCTGCAGAACCACACCGAATACACCGGTGCGCAGGGGCAGGTTGACGCGGTGTTTGTCGGAGGGCACGGCGGGCGCCTTGAAGAAATGCTTGCCTGTATCGATCCGTTCCTTTCCGATGGTGGACGGATTGTTATCAATGCTGTACAGCGTGAAAGTCTTGAGCAATTTCATGAGCATGCGGGAAAATGCAGCTACAGGATTTTTGAGGATATGACGATTGCAGTAGATGGGTACAATCCGATTACAGTCGCTGCAGTGGAAAAAACAAAGAAATCATGACTATGCAGACTGTGGCGATTCTGGCTTCTTCAAACAGCGGCGTTTTGCTGGCTCGTTGTCTGAAACGGCAGCTTGAAACAGCGGCCGGTTTTAAAGTCGGCATTTTCTCGTCCCGCAAAGCTGAAGGAGCAAATAAGGTTACGGGAGTTGTTGAATACACCCGTGATAATTTTAACCGCTACGATGCTTTCATTTTTATCGGTGCGCTCGGTATATGCGTCCGCGCTATAGCGCCTGTTATCCAGGATAAATATTCCGACCCCGCGGTCGTCAATTGCGATGAAAGAGGTGTGTTTGTTCAACCGGTGCTGTCCGGACATGTCGGGGGAGGTAACGAACTGGCCGGGCTGGTTGCCCGTTTAATCGGTGCCCGTCCGGTGATTACCACATCGAGTGATGTGCAGGGGTTGTGGAACCTCGATATTCTTGGCCGTGAGCAGGGATGGACAATGGAGTTTGTTCCCGGAAAGACGCAACAGTCGCTTGCCGGAGCCATGTCGATATTTGTCAATCATGAGCCGACGGTGCTGCTGCTTGAGACAAGGGACGAACAAACTGATTATCTCGAGCAGAGTAAAGCGCATTTTGTCTCGATTGTTTATGACTATGAAGAAATTGATTTTACCGCATGCAGCCTGCTGCTTGCCGTGACGCCACGCATCTTTTCCGCGCCGGTTCCGTCTTTTTTCTATCGTCCGAAAGTGCTGTGCGCGGGACTTGGCTGCGAAAAGAATATCGATCCTGAAGCGTTTGTTGCATCGTTCATCGAAGAGATGGGAAAACAAGGGCTTTCACCTCTCTCTCTCAAAGCTCTCGGTACGGTTGATTTTAAGACGCAGGAAAAGGCTTTCAGGCTTGCATCTGAGAAGCTCGGTATTCCTTTGCATGGGTTTACAGCGAAACTTCTCGAAAGTGTTGAAGGGGTACCTAATCCTTCCGAAACCGTTTACCGGAAAGTTGGTGTCCACAGCGTGGCGGAAGCTTCAGCAGCGCTGCTTGCGGGAGAGAGCAAATGGGTTGTTGAAAAGGAGAAGGTTGCTCTGCCGGGCTTCGCCGGAGATAACCCCAGGCATTATACTGTTGCGGTCGGTATGGACAGGGCAGTTGTTCGCAAAGGGCGTATTGCCATTGTCGGTGCGGGGCCTGGTGATCCGGAACTGGTCACAGTCAAGGGAAAACATTATCTGGAGACCGCTGATCTTATTCTTTATGCAGGAAGCCTCGTGCCTGAGAAACTCACGCACTATGCCAAGCCCGGCGCAGAGGTCAGAAGTTCCGCATCCATGACCCTTGAAGAACAGTTTTTACTGATCGACGAGTTTTACCGGCAGGGCAAATTTATCGTCAGGCTACATACCGGAGATCCTTCGATATACGGTGCTGTCCACGAGCAGATGACCTATTTTGAGTCTAACGGCATGGACTACTGCGTTGTTCCGGGGGTGTCATCCTTTCAGGCTGCCGCTGCAGCGCTTAAGTCGCAATTCACTGTCCCTGAAAAAGTACAGACGGTAATCCTCACGCGTTTCAACGGAAGAACTCCTGTCCCGGAAAAAGAAGCTCTATGTGAGCTTGCCCGGTCTCAGGCAACTATATGCCTTTACCTCAGTGCCGGGTGGGCGAAAGAGGTTCAGGAGGAATTGCTTTGTCACTATGATCCATCTACTCCGGTGGCGGTTTGTTACCGGCTGACCTGGGATGATGAACAGATATGGCGGGGGGCGCTTGCCGAGCTTGCGGCCCTGGTCAAACAAAGTGGAAAAACACGGACGATCCTTATTGTCGTCGGGGAATCGGTAGGAGCGAGGGGGAGCAGGTCAAAACTCTATGATCCCTCCTTTTCACACGGCTTCAGGCATGTTTCGAGTACACATGAAGGTGATGAATTATGATTGTGGTTTTCGGGGGGACAACGGAAGGCAAACTGGTTGCCCGGTTTCTGGATAAAAGGGCGGCGGAGTATCTCTATTCTACGAAAACAGAGATCGAACCGTTCTTTATGAAGTGCGGTGAATACCGTTCCGGGGTTCTTGATGAAGAGCAAATGGAGGTCTTTTTCAAACGAAGGAACGTAACTGTTATCATTGACGCTGCGCATCCTTTTGCTTCCCTTCTTCATGAAACCATTGCCGGAGTTTGTTTGCGGCTTTCTTTGCCTGTCATCAGGTTTGAGCGTACCTATGAGATTCCTGAAGAGGCAGTTCACAGCAGCAGTGTATACTATGCGAACAGTTTTCCCGAAGCGGTCGACCTATTGAAAGCCCTGAGACCGCAAAGGGTTCTGGCCATGACCGGTGTACAGACTATAGAGCTGTTGAAACCCTACTGGAGTGGGCATGAGATGAAGATCAGAATTTTGCCTTCCGGCCAATCGGTTATCTCTGCAAATAAACAGGGTTTTCCTACGGGTGATCTTATTCTTTTAAGACCTTCCGGTCTCCTTGAAGAAGAGCGGCGGATTATTACGGCATACGGTATTGACTGTTTGCTGGTAAAAGAAAGCGGTACATCGGGTTTTTTACCTGTTAAGATCAAGGCGGCCATGACTTGCGGCATTCGTGTGGTTGTTGTAAAACGTCCCTTGCTGCCTGAATCTTTTATCACGGTAACAACCGGAGCCGAATTAAACAGGGAAATTGACAGAATCGGCCGGATTTATCATGTGGAGCGTTAAATCCCGGCAGATGAGGTACGGTTATACAACAGGTTCGTGCGCAACTGCAGCAACGACAGCAGCCCTCAAAGCATTGTTGACACAGGAACCTCAGGAGTCTGTGAAAATCACACTGCCGTCCGGAGGCTGTGTTGACTTTGTGATTGAAGAGTGTGTGGTGACTTCTGACATTGCTCTCTGTGGTGTGCGAAAAGATGCAGGAGATGATCCGGATGTCACCAATGGTTTGATAATACGCAGTGAAGTGAGGCTTATGGAAAACCTTGCTCATGGTGAAGTTCTTTTTTTGCAGGGAGACGGTGTTGGCAAGGTCACTCTTTCCGGGCTCGGTGTTCGGGTAGGTGAGCCCGCAGTAAATCCTGTGCCGAGGCATATGATAATGAATGCGGCGCGGTCATTACTGGAGAAGTTTCAGGTTGAAGGAGGCGTTGCCGTTACCTTGTCGGTGCCCGGCGGAAGACAGGTTGCGAAAAAAACGATGAACGAAAAAGTGGGAGTGGTTGGTGGTTTATCAATTATCGGAACAAGCGGTATCGTCGTTCCTTATTCTGGAGAGGCGTATATCGAGAGTATCAGGTGCGCCCTGCAGGTTGCTTTGCATAATGGATGCCGGGAGGTGGCGATAACGTCAGGAGGCAGAAGTGAAAAAATTCTCAAAAGGCTCTATCCTGAACTGCCCGATATGGCATTTATACATTACGGCAACCGTATTGGAAAAACACTGGAAATGATCCGGGAGTACGGCTCTTTTGAGAAGGTTTCGGCAGGGGTTATGTTGGCGAAAGCAACAAAGCTGGCTCAAGGGGAGCTGGACACTTCAAGCAGGAACGTGCCGGTGAACCGGGATTTTATAGCAGGTCTTGCAGAAAAAGCCGGATACGACAGTGATACTTGCAGGAAAGTACTCGACGTTACCCTGATAAGAAATATTACGGAGATTATTCCTTTCAGGAAAGAAGAGCCTTTGTATCGAGAGTTGTCCAGAGAGTGCTACCGGGTATGCAGCCGGCTTGTTCCCGGAATGCAGCTTACTTTTGTGCTCATGAACATGGCGGGAAGCTGTGTCACCCGGAACTCTTTGGAAGATCACCCGGCATAGCCCTGATAACAGTGAACCATTGATTGTTTGAACATCCAGGCCGGGCCGGGACAATTTGCGTCAACATAAGAGCAAAACAACATTTTGATTATGGGGGGAAAAAATAAAGTACGAAGACAGATCAACAAGAAAGCAATTCTGCTGGCTCATTTCGGGACAAGTTATCCTTCAGCTTTACCGTCCCTGGATAACATTAAAAAACAGGTTCAGCAACAGTTCCCTGAAATCGAAACAAGAATATGTTTTACCTCGAACAAAATAAGGACTATCTGGTCGTCGAGAAGAAAGAATCCTGAACAATGGTTTGAGCAGGGAGTGGCTGAAGAATTTATGTATGCTCAAAGTTTTCTGGGCGCGATCGGGAATTTGCAGGATCAGAACTACCGTACCGTTATTGTTCAACCTACCCACATCTATCATGGGGAGCAGTACGAAGATTTACAATCCTATACCAGGGCGCTGCAATCAATCAAGACAGTAAAACGGGCATGGGCGCCGTTTGAAAAGGTTGTTCTGTCACGTCCGACTTTGGGCACGTACGGCATCGAGCACAGTTACACGGATGACATACAGGAGGTTATACAGGCTTTGGGGACGGATATCATGAAAGCAAGGGCATTGAATGCGTCACTGGTTTATGTTGGTCACGGTAATGATTTTTTTTCATCAGGTGCTTTTTTCGAAACACAAAAGACTGCCAGAGACACCTATCCCGATGCGGATATCCATATAGGTATGGTTGAGGGGTATCCGGGGATCGATGAAATTGTTGAAACATTGAGAAAGGATTCTGTGAAGAAGGTGCTGCTGAAACCGTTTATGATCACTGCCGGTGACCATGCACACAATGACATGAACAATCGGGATCCTGATTCATGGAAAAGCAAAATAGAATCACTTGGTATTCATGTAGATGTGGTTATGGAAGGATTGGGTTCCAATGATGATTTTGCGCAGATTTTTGCCAGAAGAATTCAGGAAGCCGCCGATGACAATGGTATCAGCCTCGGTTCCGGGAAAGTGATTGCTTCGGGAGAAACCGCGGTGACCAGGCAGGGAGTGTGACGGTTCTTTCTTGTATTGCGGGCTTTGTAAACTAAAAAAACTGGAGAATTGGGATGATGTTGGTAAAAACAAGCGCTGTTGCGTTGTTTGCCGTGTTTTGTCTTATCACTATGGATGGCTTTGCTGCCGGGGATCATGAACGCCCAAGAAAAGAGGGGATTCTGCTGGTGGCTTTCGGGTCGAGCGAAAAGACAGCACAGGTGTCGTTTGAGAATATTGACAGGAAGGTAAAAGAGGCGTATCCCGGTATACCGGTGCGTTGGGCCTATACATCTCACATTATCCGTGAAAAACTCGCCGGGAAAGGCAAGTATCTGGATTCACCTGAAGCAGCCCTTGCCAAGATGCAGGATCAGAACTTCACCCATGTTGCCGTTCAATCTCTGCATACCATTGGGGGTGCCGAATTTCATGATCTACACCGAACCGTAAGTGCTTTCAGAGCAATGGGAGGCTTCGAGAAGATAACCTTGGGGTATCCCCTGATGAGTACCCGGGAAGATATGGAGAAAGTCGCTGCCGCCGTAACGGCATCGATTCCGGCGGAACGTTCGAAAAAAGACGCAGTGCTGCTGATGGGGCATGGTACCCACCATCCGTCCAATGCATTTTACGCGGCCTTGATGTTTCAATTGCAGCTCGATGACCCCAACATCTTTGTGGGTACGGTAGAAGGATATCCGGAAGTGGATCTGCTGAAACAGCTTTTGCTCAAAAAGGGAATCAAAAAGGCCTATATGCTCCCCTTCATGTCGGTGGCTGGCGACCATGCTAAAAATGACATGGCCGGTGACGAGGAAGATTCATGGGTATCGATATTGACAGGGGCTGGAATAAAATGTGTCCCTGTGTTAAAGGGGACCGCTGAATTTGATGAGTATGTTGCTATCTGGGGCGATCATGTTGGGGAATCACTACGCCAACTGGGTGAAGGATCGATTCATTGATTCGCTATGCGTCTTGATTGCAGCAATGCAACTTTCAGGTCTGCGATATCGAGTTTTTCAGAATGTGCGGTCGCGGCCTGTCAGGACACAAGATGTTTTTGTTTATGGTGTTACTTGTATCGTAACTACCACCACATTGTTCTTTCATTTATAGCTGGTGCCGGTTTGAAAGCCGGAGAATAGGGAAGTACGTGAGATTCGTACACTGTACCCGCAACTGTAAAACGGTTTACTGTTTTTGCAACTCATGGCCTCATGTGTTGAAGAATCAGTTGTTGATGATCACTGCGATGTTTCCGCCCGGAAAAGCGTGGGAAGGTTATCAACAGAAGTATGCCGCTAAAGTCAGGAGACCTGCCAGCTATGTTTTTGCATAAAAATCGGACTACGGGTTTATAGTCTCAGGCAATGAAGTTCATGATGTATAAAGCTGTCAGCACATCTCAGTACTGGATAACCGCTTATGAAAGGCGAGTCTTTGCGGGGGCAAGGTTTTTTTAGTCCCTGGTGTTTCAGCGCCTTGTTGTGGTCTTTGACGGTTTTACGTCTCTCATCTTGTTTGCTTACTGCCGATAGACAACCCTGTGGTTCAGTTGTTTATTTAAAACTGATAACAGGCCAACACATGAAGAAAAAAGTCGTTGCGTTTCTTATGATGTGCGTTTTCTGCCAGCACACGCTTTATGCTGAAAATGTAAACCAGAACACCATTTTGCCTTCTTACACCAGTGATGAACTGGTTGTGACCGCTACCCGGTTCCCGGTCAAGGAGAAGGAAAGTTCCCGTTTCGTCACTGTAGCGGACAGTGAAAAGCTCAAAGAGACAGGTGCCGTGAATGTCATGGAAGCGCTTGGGCGAATAGGCGGTCTGGGTTACAAGTCGCTTGCACCTATAGGGATCAACAAACAGGGGATGAACAGTTCTGTGTATGTCAGGGGCGTGGAGGATGGTGAACTTATTCTGATCAACGGTTCTCCTATCCAGCAGGCGTCGAGCAAGGGGTATGACCTGAGCAGCATACCTATTGAGCAGATCGAGCGTATCGAAGTGCTCAAAGGGGCGGCTTCCACGCTTTATGGTGCGGATGCAATGGCCGGAGTAATCAACATCGTGACGAAAAAACCGGTTTCGGAAACAGGTGGGACAGCGTCGATGGAATTCGGAAACAAAGAATGGATGAACCATGGCATAAGCTTAAGTCTTCCAGGTATTACTGCTGGGTTGAGGTATCAACACCTCGGCGAACTGGATGATGTCGGAAGACAGATCAGCAAAAAGTATACGAACGCCCTTGGTGAAACTGACAAGTACATGGTGAATGTCAATGCTTCTCCTTTCACCGATACCTATATCGATTACCAATACTCCTGGTATGAGACTGCATTTATAGATCGCTATGATTCCGGCAAGGTTGAACGGACTGATCAGGAGAGCACATTTCATTTTCTCGACCTGCGATACGAAAACGAACGGTTCAGAAGCAAGGTCTTTGGTATGTATGACAAGCGTATTACAGCTGATTACGTCGATAATGTGTTCGATGAGGAAAAAGAGCGTTTAAACTACAACTATGGGGCCGAGAGTGATTACCGCTTTGTTTTCTCCAAAGGTACAGAGATCATTGCAGGTGCGGACTATGTGCATCGTTTTGCTGACTACAAAAACAACTACGGCGAAAAATCCCGGGACGATTACGGTATCTTTGCCGAGTTGAAGAAGGATTTCAATGATGAGGTGATCCTTACGCTCGGAGTTCGTGAACAATTTATAGATAATGAAGAAGGAACTACCGACTATGACTCGTTTCTTCCGAGTGCGGGGGTGACCTGGAAGGTCGATGAAGACTGGAATCTTTTTGTCAACGCAGGCAAAGCTTTTCAGGCTCCTACCTTTACCCAGCTGTATTACGAAGGGCGCATAGTCGTTGGGAACCCGGATCTGGGGCCGGAATCGGGGTGGACATATGAGACCGGCTTCAAGTGGGATTCGGAACATGCGTCAGCCAGAGTCGCAGGATTCTACATGACCTACAAGGACAAAATAGAAATCGACCGTTCACAGGGCAGGCCGTATCATTATTTCAATGCAGGCTCGTTCGATACCAAAGGCGTCGAATGGAACCTCGGTCTTTATCCTTTCTCCGGCCATGACGGTTTTCTTTCAGATGTCTCATTTTCTGCTGCCGGCTACTGGGCAAACCCTGTGGCTGAAAATCCGGACGGTGAAGATTACCAGCCGGGGCCGAAATTTCAGAACACATTCGGGATTTCCTATGCAACATCGCCCTTCAATCTCGATTTGCAATGCCGTATTCTTGCCGGCAGGGAAGACGATCTTGAGAATTATGCTGCTTTCGACATGACCGGCAAGGTAAAAGCCTGGAAAGGATACGTTACCTTTGCGGTTGAAAACGTTTTCGATACCGAGATTCAGACGACCGGAAACCTTCTCGAAGATGCAAAAAGCCGGTTTGTGTATTATGAGCCAGGAAGGCTTGGCCGGCTGGGTTATATGGTATCGTTCTAATTCCTTTCGAATGTTTTTCTCCGTCAGTGCTTCCTTCCCGAAAGGGAGGGGAGGCTGCCGGTTTCTGTAACCGCAATGTAAAAGAGCTAATGAATGAATCCCCGAAAAAGAAAAGGCGTAGACGTCTGACGATGCCGAGGGAAGAAATCGCATGGTTTCCCGTTATCGACCCTGATTTATGCAACAGCTGCAGTTCCTGTTATGATTTCTGCCCTAAGAATGTTTTTGCGCCTGCCAAGGTAGAGGAAGGGCTTCGCCGTCGTCCGAAAATGACGGTTGCAGAACCGTATAACTGTATTGTGCTTTGTACTGCATGCAGAAAAGTATGTGCTGCGGAAGCAATTTCGTTTCCACCACGCGAAGATTTCGAGTGTTATGTTGAGTACCTCGATTGACACTGACCTAAAGGGCATCTCTATTAATTTGTTGCGCGACCCGAATACTTCGTTGGGCGGATAGAAAGGGGTTTCTGTGCTCCGTCCGCCTTGTCTTCAGGTCGCTCACGACAATTAATAGAGGTGCCCTAAAATGAGCGTTTCAAATTGTATTGGAGTTGTATAATCGAATGAAATATAGGCACTTATTGTTTTTTCAGGATAGATGATAAAATCCTGCACCTGTCAGGTCGTAGAAAAAAAAGAATCACACAATTTGAACCCTTTCGGGATTGCCGATCATACTGAATCTGCTTCGTTACAGGGAACTTACGTCCCGACTCGTCGGGATACAACTGCGTTTCCTGTGCCTTGCATTTTCTGCATGTTTGGCAATTGCTCAATTTAGGACTCAAAAAGGGTTTGACAGATCAATTGTTTTCGGTATACTTTGTTCAACGTTATGGTGCCGAGCATCTGTTTTGCAAGGCTTAAAAGGGAATCCGGTGAAAATCCGGAACAGTACCCGCTGCTGTAATCCCGCATTGGCAATTTGCCGATGAACGTGCTCCGACAATTATGTCACTGTTCCGGGCCACTGGAACGGGAAGGCTGTCGGAGCCGGGAAAGTCAGAAGACCTGCCATGATACAATCGCTTCGGGTTAAAGCAACAGTTTACACGTATGAAGAGGCTTGCATATCCTTTAATGGTGTTGATTCGCCATCGTTTTTCGAAAGCTGCGTGCTTTGCCGCCATGCTTTTCATTGTGGTTTTTCTTGCCGGCGGCTTATACGCCTGCAGTGACGAACCGGATAATTCCAGAACGGAAACGCCTCCACGATCAAAAGATGTGCTCGCTGATAAGGCTGCTGAAGCGGTACTTTCCTATGCTAAAGGTTTTACCTTGCGTGACCATGACGGTTTCAAGACGCTGATAGTCACTGTTGATCTCGATGGCCGTAAAGATACGTTCCGCTACCTGCTTCTTCCCAAAAAAGCTCCTTTGCCTGAAGGTTTTGAAGATCATCTTACGATCAGGACTCCTGTTGAACGCATTGCCCTTTTTTCGACAACGCATATAGGCTATATCGATCTGCTTGGATGCAGTGACAGAATTATCGGCGTTGCCCGCCCCGAATATGTCAATACAGCATCTTTGCAGGAACGGATTCGAAAAGGTGATATATCGGAAATCGGCATGCCGTTCAGCCCCAATGCAGAGGTCATTCTCGAATTGAACCCTGAGGTAATAGTTGCAACCGCTCTTCCTACTTCACGAAAAACCGACTACCAGGCTATTGTAAAATCTGGAATTCCCGTTGTCGTTGTTGCCGAATGGCTCGAACAGTCACCTCTGGGAAGGGCCGAATGGATGAAAATGTATGCAGCCCTGCTCGATCGTGAAGACGTTGCCAGGGAAAAGTTTGCTGATATTGAGCGTTCTTATCGTGCACTTGCGGTACTTACCGATACTGTAACCCACCGTCCGTCAATAATTCCCGGGCTCCCTTTCAAAGATGCGTGGTTTGTTCCCGGAGGAAACAGCTATGTGGCTGCGTTGCTCAAGGACGCTGGAGCCGACTATCGATGGAGCGACAGAGCTAAAACCGGCAGTATTAAAATGGATATAGAAGCGGTGTATCCTGTTGCGCTTAATGCGGAATTCTGGCTTAATCCCGGCACGGTCATCTCCCTTCATGAACTCTTGGCCAAGGATGCCAGATTCAAGGATTTCGCATCAGTGAAGTCGGGCAAGGTGTACAATAAGAACAAACAGTTGAATCTTGCCGGAGGGAACGCATACTGGGAGTCAGGCGTGGTTCAGCCCGACAAAATTCTTGAAGATCTTATAAGAATACTTCATCCCGATATTTTCCCGGATGACGGCAGAAACGATGATTCTTTAACGTTTTACAGACACATACAGTAGGATGGTGTTACAATCAGGCAGCCAAGCAGGTACAGATCATCCCTGGCCTCTTCTTTCTCCAAAAAGCAACCTGATCGTTCTGCTTTTCGCGGTTGCCGTGTTCTTTTTTTTGCTTGACCTTGTGCTGGGATCGGTAAAAATACCTTTTGGAAGTGTCATTGATATAGTGCTTGGAAGAGGTTCCGATAATGAGGCGTGGGAAAAAATTGTCTCATATATTCGCGTTCCGAAAGCCTTGACTGCCGTTATTGCCGGGGCTGCCCTCTCGGTAAGCGGTCTGCAGATGCAGACCCTTTTCCGCAATCCTCTTGCAGGCCCTTCGGTGTTGGGGATTTCCGCGGGTGCCAGTCTTGGTGTTGCCATGGTCATGCTGGCATCCGGTGCTGCGGCAAATGCGTTTGCGATAAGGCAGCTCGGCTTTGGCGGGAGCTGGCTTATCGTTGTGGCTTCTACACTTGGTGCTGCTTTCGTGCTGCTCATCGTACTGAGTATCGCGGTAAGGATCAAAGACAATATAGTGCTGCTTATTGTCGGTATTATGGTTGGCAATATTACAATATCTCTCATCAGTATCTGGCAGTATTTCAGTGAGCCCGAACAGATTCAGGATTATCTGATATGGACATTCGGAAGCCTTGGTGGTGTCCTGGGCGATCAATTGTATGTGCTTGCCGCTGTAGTTGCTCTTGGGCTCCTGATCTCGTTTGCGGCATCGAAATCTCTCAATGTGATGCTTCTCGGGGAGAATTACGCCCGAAGCCTTGGAATGAGTACGCTTTACGTCCGGATTACCGTGATTGCCGCCACAAGCCTGCTTGCGGGAAGTGTAACCGGCTTTTGCGGCCCGATTGGTTTTATCGGTATTGCGGTTCCTCATCTGACGCGTTCGGTTCTCAACACGTCGGATCACCGTTTTCTGATGCCCAGTTCCTGTCTTGTGGGGGCAATTTTAATGCTGGTGTGTGATATTATTGCCCAGATGCCGGGGAGCCAGACCACCCTCCCGATCAATGCCGTTACAGCACTTATCGGTTCTCCGGTTGTCATCTGGGTCATCATGAAGAACAGAAATCTCAAGTCATCGTTTGCATGAAGGGCAAGTTGTTGCATACACATGATCTGGCGATCGGGTATCATAACCGCCGCCTTGTACGGGAAGCTAAAAAGCATGGACGCAGGTACCGTGGAAAGGTTGTTGCCGAAAAATTGTTTCTTGACCTCGTCGAGGGAGAACTGGTTTGTCTGCTTGGGCCCAACGGTTCGGGAAAGTCGACGCTTATGAGGACACTGGCCGGTGTTCAAAAGCCGCTTGGGGGGCGGGTAAGTCTCAGAGGCAGGCGGCTTGAAAACCTTTCAGCAAAGGAGACGGCCAGGCTTCTGAGCCTCGTGCTTACTGACAGAGTCATGACCGGTAATCTGTCAGTGTATGCCCTTGTTGCTCTCGGTCGTTATCCCTATACCGGCTGGATGGGGAATCTTTCACCGGATGATGAGGCCATTGTCAGGGACGCGATTGGCACTACCGGAACACGCAAGTTTGCTCACCACCATATCAGCGACCTGAGTGACGGTGAACGTCAGAAAGTCATGATTGCGCGTGCTCTGGCTCAAGACACTCCCGTCATTTTGCTCGACGAGCCCACCGCTCATCTCGACCTTCCCAACCGGATAGAGGTTGTTCGTGTTCTGAAAAAGCTTGCCAGGGAACAGGGAAAATCTATCGTGATGTCTACCCATGAGCTTGACCTTGCGCTTCAGGCTGCCGACCGGATCTGGTTGATGAGTCCCATTGTCGGAAAAGACGGTGAAAAAAACATCGAGATGATCTCGGGTATGCCCGAAGAACTTGTTCTTGACGGACGACTTGAAAAAGCTTTCAAACGAAATGGAGTCGGTTTTGATCGAGCTTCCGGTTCGTTCAGGATACACCAGCATCCTGAAGGCAGTATCGGCCTGGTTGGGGAAGGGATGCTTGCCTACTGGACAAAAAGGGCGCTCGAGAGAATCGGATACCGGGTTGTAATAGACGCATCGTCGCCTTTCAGGATTGAGGTTTCGGACGATAGAGGCACCCGCTGTTGGCGTTATTATAATGGGAAAAGCAGCAAACCGGTAGAACTCCGGGATATCGGTGGCGTTATTGACGTCATCAAAGAAAGTAAAAAAGGGGAGGCTTTTGCATGATGACCTGGATGACCGGGTTCAGGAGCCGGATTGGGGTTGTGCTCCTGCTGGCTGTTTCATGTTTTTTTTCAGGCTGTTCGAAGGCAGAAAAAAAAGCCGTTACGGTCAGCCGGGAGGAAACGGAGCAACCGGTGAAATACGCCAAACGTTTTTCCATGACAAGGCAAGACAACGGATGTACACTGGTTCGGGTGCTCTCTCCGAAAGGTACGGATATTGGGATTGAGTATTCTTATCTGCTTGTCCCGAAAGATCTTCCGGTTCCTGATCGTACTGCCGGTGTCAGGGTGGTAAGGACTCCCCTGCAACGTGTTACCTGTGAAAACGGTTTCCAGGTATCGCTGATCGAAATGCTTGGATGTTTCGATGTGATAGCTGCGGTTTCCGGTAAGCAAAGGGTAGGGCAGGACAGGGTGCACAGGATGATAGATAATGGGGAGCTTCCTGTAACGGGTTATATGCGGAGTCTCAATATGGAGACCCTGCTCAAGGTCGATCCTGAACTTGCATTTGTCAACGTCACCCGTGTTTCTTCGGATACTTTTGAAAAAATGATGGCGTATGGGCTCCGGCCAGGCTTTTTCTGTGCTTCACTTGAGGAGCACCCTCTCGGTGCTTTGGAATGGATCAAGTTTATCGGTGCCTTTTTTGAAAAGGACAGTCTTGCCGCAGGGATTTTCAGGGAACGGGAACAGGCATATCTTGATGTGAAGAAAAAAGTGGCCCATGTGAGTTATCGACCTTCGGTCATTGCAGGATACAGCAGGAAAGGGGCATGGTCAACCATGGGTTCTTCACGCTGGTTTGTAACCATGCTCGATCATGCAGGGGGGAATTATCTGTTCAGGGGACAAGCACTGGAACGGGGGCATATTCTGAGTCATGAAGTTGCCATGGATGCCGGCATGAAGGCGGATTTTTGGCTGAATACCCATTTCAGGATTACCGATCTCGACGGTTTGCTGGAATCAGATGAACGTTACCGGTTGTTCAGTTGTGTTGAAAACAGGATGGTTTACAACAATAACAACTACAGGTTTGAAAACGGGCGTAACCGTTTTTGGGATAGAGGGATGACCGAGCCCCATGCTGTGCTTTCGGACCTTATCAGCATTTTTCATCCTGAGGTTCTGCCAGACCATACGTTAAAGTATTACAGGCGTTTACAGTAAGTGCAGGCAGGATGCATTGATTTCAACAGGAGTATTCTATGAAGTTGGGTAAATATAGCGATGTAGATGTTTATCGTATTCAGAAGATGCTTGTTGTGCGGTTCAACAAACCGCACCGGGTAATTTCAACCTGCAGGGTGAACGGCGGCCTTCATGATGACCTGGAATGCATTTTCAACCACCAGTCATGTGAGCCTGTCGGGCATAGCAGAAAAGATCTCAAAACCATATTGTCGGCTCCTGAACGTTACTTGCAGGGACTGTGCGAACGTTTTGAACTGCCGGAAAAAACAGCCTCTCTCGGTACTGCGGCAAACATGAACTATGCTGCTATCGAGACACAGTCCTTCAGGGGCCTGGAGGTGACAGCCATCTGTACCGGTGGAGTTGAGGGCAATGCGGGGAGGGTGGGTGACCCGGCGTCTGTCTGGGAAAATGACGGTGTGTTCGAGCCGCTTGACAAAATCGGAAAGGAGCCTCAGGGGACGATCAATACCATGCTTGTTATAAACCGGGAGCTGACCCGGGGCGCTATGGTCCGCACCATTATGACAGCAACGGAAGCCAAGACGGCAGTGTTGCAGGAGCTCGCGGTTTCATCAAGATATTCCGAGGGGCTGGCTACGGGTACAGGTACTGACCAGATTGCTGTTGCATGTGCTCTCACCGGTGAAAAGCCCCTGACCAGCGCCGACAAGCATGCCAAGCTCGGGGAGCTTATAGGTGTTGCTGTTTCGGAAGCGATAAGGGAAACCCTTGCCTTACAGAATTCACTGACTCCTGAAAACCAGCGTTCTATCCTGGCACACATCAGACGTTTCGGGGCCAGTCGTGACAGCATGATTGAAGCTATTACCAGCAGGCTTCAGGAGGATACGGCAGAGGTGTTCAGGCGAAATTTTGCGGGCCTTGACCGTGATCCCATGACGGTCGGAGCCGCATGTTCGCTGGTACATGCCAGGGATAAAATAGCCTGGGGTATTCTGCCGGAATCATGTATGAAAGAGATTTTTGTTATGCTCGGTGCGCAGCTTGCCGCTGGAATCTCTTACCGTGTTGACCGTTACGCAGTCTTTGCTGAAAAGCTGTCAAAGGAAAAAGCCGGTATAGACAATCATGATTTTCTGGAATTTATGTACGCTTCGTGCGCGCTTGGCTACAGTGAAAAATGGAAAGACTGAAACTTGCTCTTGTACATCTCAATGTCAGGCACGGTGAGCCTGACCAAAATCGAAACGAGCTGATTGCTTTTAACACAAAGGCAGCGGAAAGCGGAGCAAAGATTATTGTCAACACCGAACTTGCTGTTTCCGGCTACAGTTTCAGCTCGCGTAACGACATTGCATCTCTGGTTGAGTCACAGAAAGGCGCGACAATCAAAGCTTTGCGAAAAGTTGCATCCCGTTACAGTTGTTTTATCGTGCTTGGCTACGCCGAAAAAGATGATGAAACAGGTATTTATTACAACGCAGCTGCGGTTATCGGCCCTGACGGAAAATTGCTGTTGAATTACCGGAAGATAACAGCCGAGGTTCGTTGGGCGTGTGCAGGAACGCCGTTTCAGCACAATACATTTTTGACACCCTGGGGAACAGTCGGTATACTGATCTGCTCCGACACCTATTACGGTGCTATTCCAAGAATGTCCTCTCTGAAAGGTGTTGATCTCCTGCTTGTGCCTGCCAACTGGCCTGGTGGATCGCTTGACCCGAAAGAACTTTGGCGGGTGAGGGCAAAAGAGAACGGTTTCTTTCTTGCTGCCTGTAACCGGTCGGGAAAAGATAAAACCATGTCATGCGAGGATGCATATTCCTGTGTTTACGGGGCAAATGGGGAGAGGATTCTTGAGTCGCGTAGCTGCGAGTCGGATATATTTTATACAGAGCTGCCACTGGAAGGCGGCAAGCTTCTTTCTAACCGGGAAAAACAGCTTCAGTCCAGGAAGCCTTCGATGTACGCACCTATGTACCTCGATATGCGTTACGCCACTGACTTGACGAGCTATTACAAGCTTCCTGAGCCGTCAGAACTGAATGTAGCCTGTCATTCTTTTGATGCAGAGGAGCTTTTCAAGGATGATGTGCTTGAGAGTCATATTCAGGTTCATGGTGGAGGGGCGTCGGATTTGCTGGTTCTGCCTGCTGGTTTTTCTGATGATAAAGAACAGGCGCTGAATCGCTTGTCTTCGGCAGCCCGGCAACATCGTGTTGTTGTGTGTGCAGGTGTTCTTTCCGGGAAAGACGGTGTTATGATGATGGTTTGTGCAGGGAAAAACGGAGATCTATCTACCAGGTTGAATGAAGAAGGAAGCCCTTTTTACATAGATCTTGACAATGCAAGAATCGCTCTTGCCAGCAGGAATGAGCTGTATCATCCTGAGATGGTCATGGCTTGTGCCAAGCAGGGTTGTGATCTCCTCATTTGTCCTGCTTCCGGTCTGGATGACCATGACCGCAGGGTTCTCGGTGCCCGCTCAATCGAGCAAGCGGCACTTGCTGTCAGTGGAAGCAACCTTGCGTTTGTCTGCCAGCCTCCCGAAGGGCATTATCGCTGGGCGGAAACCTATGCGGATAATGGAGCGGGTTGTTCAGTAACACTCGATATCGTTCGGTTGAGGCAGAAAAGATTTTATGACAGGCTCGATTATGATCTTTTACTTAGAAATCGCAAGACAAAAGGGGATGGGTCTCAGGGAAAATGAATATGATCTTCCTGCGTCCCTTCGTGTTTGTGTTGTTTCAAAAGTATCACTTCGGGATCAAAAGCTGATAACGGGGACACCGGGGACCATTTGTGATATTGTCAGGCAGCAAGGAGTGGAAACACCTGCGGTTTTTTTTATCGGGGAGCATACTGTGCCTGCAGGTAAGCTTTTTCTTGAATCGAGCAGCTATGATGAAAGCGGCGTAAACAGAAAGTAATCAATGAAAGCATACACTTATGTTTAAACCGGCCTTTATGCTGGCAGCACCGTCCAGCAACACCGGAAAAACAACCCTGACGCTTGCATTGCTGCGTATCATGGCCAATGAAAGCTATCGCGTCCAGCCGTTTAAATGTGGTCCTGATTATCTCGATACCTTTTTGCATACTCTTGCGGCAAGAGTCGATGGCGCAGGCAGGCAGGGGAGAAACCTCGATATGTTCATGGCCTCTGCGGACCATATGAAAGAGGTGTTTCTCCGGCACTCCGTTGAAGCCGATGCCGTTGTGGTTGAAGGTGTCATGGGGCTGTTTGACGGAGCGGTCAAATCGGAAGGCAGCAGTGCTGCTATTGCAAGGATGCTTGATCTTCCAGTCGTTCTTGTTGTCGATGCCAGGGGGGCGGCATACTCTGTAGCTCCCTTGCTCTATGGCTTCCGGCATTTTGACCCTTCCCTTTGTCTTGCAGGGGTAATTTTCAACCGGGTCAATACCCCCTCGCATTACGAGTTTCTCAAGGATGCGTGTCATGATGTCGGGGTAGAACCTCTGGGATATGTTCCCCGTGATGATGCAATGGTTGTTTCCGGGCGTTATCTCGGATTGAATATATCCTCGGATGTCGACCAGGAATCAGCGATAGCGGCCATGGCCGAACATGTGTGCAAAACCGTCGATATCGAACGATTGAAGGAACTCTGTTTGGTTGACATTCCTTCTCCTCCGGTACTTCCGGCAGTAAAGCCACGGGCACATGCGGTTATCGGTATCGCACGTGACGAAGCGTTTAACTTTGCGTATGCTGAAAATATTGAGGTGCTGCGCGAGTATGGGAACCTTGAGTTTTTCAGTCCGTTGGAAGACACCTCTCTTCCCGATGCAGACATGCTGTATTTTTCCGGAGGGTATCCGGAGCTTTTTGCCCGCCGTCTCGAAGACAATGTGACCATGCGCCGCAATGTGACAGAGTACTGTTCCAAAGGCGGGCTTGTTTATGCGGAATGTGGCGGCATGATGTATCTCGGCAATACCATAACCGACAAGGAAGGAAGGCGTTGCAACATGTGCGGAGCACTCGATCTCGAAACCTCGATGCAGGATGCACAGCTGCGTCTCGGATACAGGAAATTGAATCTTTCCACAGCGGGGTATCGGCGTGAGCTCAGAGGGCATGAATTCCATTATTCCCGTTTCACCAGGACAGGGGAACTCGAAAATGTAGCAACGGTCACCACCGCTCGGGACAAAACGGTTGATACTCCGTTTTTCAGATTTAAAAACACATTTGCCTCCTATATACATCTCTACTGGGGAGAAACAAGGGATTTCCCGCAGTATCTGCTGGCTGAAGGGGGAGCATTGAAATAATGCGTTTTCTGCTCAATGTCAACACCCATGCCCTGAAAACCGCCGTTTTTGAGTTTTCTTTCGGTTCGGGGAAAGAGTGGGGCGATAGAATCCGGTGTCAGAAAAAGTCACTGGGGAAGGTGTTTTTTTTCCGGGAGCGGAAGCGATGAGTATGTTTTTTCCTTCATACTTGATGCTGGTGGTAACAACTTCCTGCAATCTTTCCTGTTCATACTGCTATGAGGGGGAAAAGCATTCCGGGAGTGCAATGAGCCTTGAAACAGCCATGAAAGCCCTGCATATGGCGGTGGCACCGGGGAAACCTTTTCATGTGCAGATTACCGGCGGTGAACCTCTGCTGGAGAGTGAACGGGTCTTTTCGATCCTCGAACTGATCCGCCGGGAAGATTGGCCTGTAACCATTGCAATTCAGACAAATGGGGTTTTGCTGGACAGAGTGACTATCAGAAAGCTCTGTAAGTATGCTGTTTCCATCGGTCTCAGCGTTGACGGTCCCCCTCGTCTTCAAGAGGAATTGCGGGGAGGAAGTGCGGCAACCTATCGTGCCATCAAGTTGCTTGATGAAGAAGGAGTTCCGTTCAAAGTGACCACGGTGCTCTCGGACCGGAATGCCGGGAAACTGCATCTGTTGGCCATGACCATGCATGCTTTTCCGATGGCTTCAGGAATAGGGTTGGATCTGCTTGTTCGAAAAGGAGGTGCGGCAGGGCAGAGCTGTTGCGGTTTGCCGGAAGAAGGACTTCTCAGAGACGGGATACTGAGGATGCTTGAAACCATTGACCTTCTTAACCGTGAGCGCAGCCGTTCTCTTACACTTCGTGAAAAATCACTGGTACTTCGGGCGTTCAGACAAGGTTCCAGGCATCACTACTGTTCCGCGTCGAAAGGGGAAAGCCTTGCCGTTACGCCTGATGGAAGTCTGTATCCCTGCACACAAACCGTGGGTGATCCATCCTGTTTTCTCGGAACACTTGATGGTCGGCGGGATGGTGAGCCGACCTGCCGTCTTTCGAGTATGCGTGCCGAAGGAAGCTGGTGTTCCGGCTGCCCTCTTGACGGGCGATGTCCCGGGGAGTGCCCGTCAAGAATGATGTACAACCGTAGTACCCGGAGGAACCTCATGTGCGTTGTTTACAGGACAATTTTCGATTACTGCGTTCAAAAAGGAGAAGTAGCTGTATGAAACATTTTACGCTGAGTTATTTCAGTACCAGTCCATCGGAGATTCCTTCATTGAGTGCCGGAATACGTCACTATATCGATGGCGGCGGATCGGTTAGCGTAAAGGCGCGTCTCCGGTCTCAGCTTTCAAATCCAGTCCAGACAGAGGAGTTTGTTCGCTGTGCGGTCGAGTCGGATGTTTTTATTGTTCGGCTCATGGGCGGTAAGGCATCTTTTCCGGCATTTGACGAATTCCTCGAAGCATGTGAACAAAGAAAGGCTGAAGGCCGCAATACCCCGCTTCTGATTATCCATTCCGCAGGCGGCGATGATGAGGCCCTCGATCTGGCAAAGGAGCATAGTTCACTTTTCGGAACAGAAGAGGGCGAGACTATAAACCGTTATCTCATGAACGGTGGGGCGGTGAATTTCAGGAACATGCTGTTGTATCTGCACAATGTCCTGTTTTTTACAAATCTCTCGGTGGAATCTCCCCGGAAACTGCCGCATGAAGGGGTCTATCATCCCGATTTTCCGGCATTCGATGATCTTGACGGATATCTTGAAAAGCATGTGGATCCTTCAAAACCAACCGTTGGACTCTGGTTTTATCAAAGCTACTTCATTGACGGTGACCTGGCAGCATTCGATAGTTTGATCAGAGAGATCGAGCACCGGGGGGCGAACGTTATTGCTGTCTTTCATCTCCGTTACAAAGATGCAATGCGGGGCAATAAAGGGTCGGATTATGTGGCCGAAACCTTTTTCAGGGATGCCGATGGAAAAAGCAGAATCGATGTGCTTATCAACCCGCTGCTTTTTTCTCTTACCCTGAACTCTCCGGATTACAACGAGATTCTTCCTAATCTCGACGTGCCTTTCCTGCAGGCGCTCATGACGTTTCAGCCTCATGAGCAGTGGAAAAGGAGTCTTCAGGGACTCGGTACGATGGAAGTGTCTTTTTCTGCAGCGCAGCCGGAATTTGACGGTGCTTTGATCACCGTTCCTTTCGCTACAAGAGAAGAAGTAGGGATTGACGCCTTAACAGGAGCCCAACTGGTAAAGATAATGCCTGTAGAGGAGAGAATACAAAAGCTCGTTTCCCTTGCTCTCAGGTGGGCAGCATTGCGCCGCAAGCCGAACCGGGAAAAACGTATTGCCGTTGTTTTTCATCATTATCCCCCTCGCAACGACCGGATCGGGTGCGCCGTGGGGCTGGACAGTTTCGACAGTGTCCGCGTTCTTCTGGACAAAATGCAGCAAGAGGGATACCATATCGCCAGGCAGTATGAGCACGGTGATGATCTTGCCCGGGAACTGCTTGACAGGATGACCTGTGACCGCCGCTGGCTGACGCCTGACAGGATGGCGGAAAAAGCCGAAGCAATTGCCGGGCAGGATGACTATCAGCCATGGTACGATGCTCTTCCAGCCAATGTCAAAACGCAGATGAACGGCAACTGGGGCGGGATGCCAGGAGAACTTTTCGTGCATGAGGACCGTCTTCTTTTTCCCGGAACTGTCAACGGCAATGTCTTTATAACCATTCAGCCTCCGCGGGGGAAGCTGGAGCGCCAGGATCAGCTTGTCCATGACCCCGACATTCCACCTCCGCATCACTACCTTGCTCACTACCGCTGGATACGCAATGTCTTCAAGGCCGATGCGGTCATGCACGTGGGTAAGCACGGGTCTCTGGAATGGCTTCCAGGCAAGGCTCTGGGGTTGTCGGACGAGTGCTATCCTGATCTTGCTATCATGGATCTGCCCAATATCTACCCTTATATCATCAATGACCCCAGTGAAGGTACACAGGCAAAGCGAAGATCATACTGTTGTATTGTCGATCATCTGACTCCGGTGTTCACCAATGCGGATCTCTATGAAGAGATGGCTGCACTTGACAACCTGCTGAGAAACTATGCGGAAGCCCGGAACAGCGATCCCGGAAAGCTGGATGTGCTGCGGCCGATGATCTGGGACGCTCTGGTTGACGCAGATCTCGACAAGGATACCGGATATAGCCGCGAGGCAGCCATGGCGGATTTCGAAAAGTTTCTCGAACATTTGCATGGCTATCTCGATGAGGTTGCCGATACAATGATCGCCGACGGCCTGCATACGCTTGGGGCTGCTCCTGAAGGAGAGCGTCTGGTTGAGATGATTGTCCAGATGATGCGGCTCGATCAGGGAAGTGTTCTTTCCCTCAGAGAATCGATTCTGAAAGCAATGGGATATGATTATGATGATCTTCTTGCAAAGAAGGGAGTGCCGGTTTTTTATGATTCACTGAAAACAGGGGGAGAGGTCATTCGTGAGGCCCATGAAACAGCGCTTGAAATGGTGTGGCTGCTTTCCTTGCACGACTACTCTCCGGCTGCTCCGTCCGTGGTGTGGGAAGCCATGCCCGATATCGTTACCGGGAATGTTCTGGAGGGGTTGACTTTCATTTGTGCGGAACTTGTCCCCCGGATCAGGAAGGTAAGTGAAGAGATTAACTCCTCTCTCAAAGGGTTCAATGGACGATATGTCGAGGCCGGACCTTCCGGAGCTCCGACACGGGGACAAGCCGATATCCTTCCTACGGGGAGAAACTTTTTCTCGGTTGACCCGCAGAAAATTCCCACACCTGCAGCATGGAAGGTCGGGATGAGTCTCGGGGATGCGCTTGTGGAGCGCTATCTGCAGGAAAAAGATGAGTACCCGCGAAGTATCGGCATCATTCTTTTCGGCGGTGCAACCATGCGGTCCGGGGGGGACGACCTTGCCGAGATTTTTTACCTGATGGGGGTCAGGCCGGTATGGCAAAAAGGAAGCGGTTATGTGAAAGGCCTTGAGATCATTCCCTCTGGTGAGCTGAAATGGCCCCGGCTCGATATCGTTCCGCGCATTTCCGGTTTTTTCCGTGACGCATTCCCTCTGCTGGTCGAACGGATCGATGATGCTGTCAAAATGGTCGCGGCTCTCAACGAACCACCGGAGATCAACCTGCTCAGAAGAAACGTTCTGGCTGATGCCGAGCAGTATGGCAGGGAAGGAATGAGTGAAGACGATGCGATGCGGGAGGCGACGTTCAGGGTCTTCGGCTGTCCGCCGGGTACGTACGGGGCGGGTGTGGAAGAGCTTGTCGAATCGAAAAACTGGGAAACACAGGCTGATCTTGCTGCCAATTACATTCGTTACTCGTCACATGCCTACGGCAGGGGATCGTATGGCAAGCAGAAGCCGGAAACCTTTAAGAAAGTGCTTGCTCGGCTGGATGCGACGGTGAAAAACGAGGATTCCCGCGAGTACGACATGTTTTCCTGTACCGATTACTACAACTATTACGGAGGGTTGATTACCGCGGTGAAAAACGAGCGAAGTGAGCTGCCGTTCGCGCTTGTCGGAGACAGTTCGGACCCCGGACGCGTGAAGGTGCGAACGACGTTTGAAGAAGCGAAACATATTTTCCGTTCCCGCCTGCTCAATCCCAAGTGGCTCGATGGATTGAAACGTCATGGTTACAAGGGTGCCGGAGACATTTCCAAAATGATGGACGTTATCCTGGGATGGGATGCAACCGCGGAAGTTGTCGAGGATTGGATGTATGAACGTGTTGCCGGAAAATATGCGTTTGACGAAGAGATGAAGCAGTGGATGCAGGAGGTCAATCCTTATGCCCGTCAGAACATCCTCGATAAACTGCTGGAAGCCATCAGCCGCGGTATGTGGAATGCTACGGACGAGATGAAACAGCGGTTGCAGGAGGAGTATCTTGAAACCGAAGGGGAGATCGAGGAGATCAACGAATGATGTACCGGTATGTTTTCGCTGTTGTCAGCATGTCAGCATTCCTGCATATGGGTTTTCCCCGGCAGCTTTCCGCCGGCGACCGGGATGAAAAACTGGTCATAACGGCCAGGGAAATCCGTGCTATGAATGTCATGAAGATCAGCGATCTCATGAACCGTATCCCCGGCGTAAAGGCGGGGGAGACTTCCGTCTCGATTCGGGGATCGTCCAATGTCAAGGTGTTGCTTGACGGACGTTCGATCAACGATCCTACTTCCCGTTCCGGCGCCGTCAAGTGGTCGATGATCTCACTCGATACCATTGAGAAAATCGAGATATTCAAGGGGAGCGGCAGTATTTCCTATGGAGACAATACCAGTGGCGGGGTCATCGTAATAACCACGAAATCCGTTGATCGCCTTGGCGGAGCGGCTGGCGGGTATTTCGGGAACAACGGTCAGAGGAATGCAACGCTCAACGTTCAGGGCAGGAAAAACAAGCTTGCGGCGAGCCTGTCGTCAGGGTATGAGTCGTATGACGGGTTTACGAATAACGACGACAAGACCAGGCATCGGCTGGGTGCCAGGCTGGACTACCGGTTTACACCGGATTTTTCCCTTTTCCTCTCAGGAGAATACAACGATGAAAAAAAGGGTTTGAGAGGATACCCGGAACGGCGAACGCCGAACTCACGTAAGGAGTACGATGCTTCTTCACTTCTCTTCGGTCAGAAATACGGTGCTCTTGTCGGCAGAACGTATTACTCTTCTTCTCGAACAATCAGTACAGACCCTGACAGGGATTTATATGCTTCTCTTAAGGTGTTGAAAGCCGGTCAGACACTTAACGTTCCTGTTGTACTGCCATTATTGGGAGTTATAGATGGTGGAACAGGCTATGAGTGGCAGGAAGCGTCAGGAAACAATTTCAAGACTGCCAGTGAAGAGCGTGCATGGTTTTTCACTGCGAAAAAACTGGAATGGCAGGGCTCTCCCTGGTCGTGTGCTCTGGGAATGCGCGCGAATTATTACTCGGCATTCAGAAATACGTTGAATCCTGAATTGAACGTCGGCTATGCAAAAAAAACGTACAGTTTTGAATTTGCAGCAAACCGCTCGAATAACCTCCCTACATTCAGGCAGCGCTATTATGAGTCTTCCGTAACCAAGCCAAATCCGGATCTTCGGATGGAAAAAGCGATGAATTATGCGCTTTCTCTTTCTGTCAGTCCCGATTCAGCCTGGTCGATCGATGCTTCGGTGTTTCACCGTGACATCACTGACCGGATAACCTATGTCCGGAAACCTGACAATACGGGGCAGTACGAGAATTTTGGAAAAGTAACCTACCAGGGTATCGAAACCTCGGTGAAATGGACGCCTTCTTCGTTGATCGAAATAAGCCCGTCTTATATCTATCTTCATGCGCTCAACGAAGAGACCGGATACTGGCTGCCGGCCAAACCCTTTCACACCGTCCTGGCCGATGTCATCATAAGGCCCGTCAAGGGTTTGTCACTGAGAGCATCCGCGAAATATACGGACAGGGTCTATACCCGTGCCGATAATTCCGAGACGATACCCTCCTATACTGTTGTGGATTTCAGGGCCGACTACCAGTATGGTCCTGTACGTCTGTACATCGATATCGATAATTTGCTCAATGAGGATTACCTGTACGTCGACGGTTATGACGCCCCGCCGCGAGAGTGGTTTATCGGCATGAATTACAATTTCTAAGCAGTTTATGCATACTCAATTGTATCCATTTTCCGCAGTTGTCGGCCAGGAAGAGCTGAAGCTGTCCTTGCTGCTCAATGCTGTGAACCCGCGTATTGGCGGCGTGGTGATTCGTGGAGAAAAAGGGACGGCCAAGTCAACGACCGTAAGAGCTCTCGGAACGCTGCTGCCGGAAAAAACTGTGGCGGTCGGAGGTACGGGCTGTTCTCCTGCCGTTGTAACATTACCATTGAATGCCACTGAAGATATGGTTGCGGGTGGTATCGATTTCCAGCGGGCAATGAAAGAGGGGCGCCGGATCTTTCAGCCAGGATTGCTTGCGAAGGCAGATAAAGGGATTCTCTATATCGATGAGGTAAACCTGCTTGATGACCATATTGTCGATATTGTGCTCGATGCAGCTGCTTCAGGGGAAAACCGTGTTGAGCGGGAGGGAATCTCTTGTGTTCATCCTGCATCGTTCGTGCTTGTCGGAACCATGAACCCTGAAGAAGGCGAGCTCAGGCCTCAACTGCTTGATCGTTTTGGGCTTTGCGTTGAAGCTGCTGCGGAGAGTGATGCGGAAAAACGTGCAGAGCTGATGGTTCGCAGGGAGGCATTCGATGCAGACAGTAAGGGTTTCGTTATGCAATATCGTGAGGAGAATGACAGGATTGCCAAAAAGATAGCCGATGCCCGTGAGCTTTTGCCGCGTGTCGTGATACCGTCTCATCTGCGCGGCTTTATTTCGGAACTGTGCCGTGAGAACAATGTTGCCGGGCACAGGGCGGATCTGGTGATAGAGCAGGCTGCGAAAGCTCATGCGGCTTATTGGGGTTCACGGGAGGTTTCTGTTGATGATGTTACTGCCGTTGCCGGGCTGGCTCTTGTCCATCGCAGGAGAGAAGCCGTGTCGCCACCGCCTCCTGAGCCGTCGCAAAAGCAGGAAGAAAATCAAAAGCAGAATAATTGTGAAAATGACGAGCAGCAGGAACAGCAGCAACCCGGTCAGCCGGAGCAGGAGGATGGTACAGGGGGCCGCCCACGGCAGGAAGAGCAGGAGCGGGGAGATTCCGAAGGTAATGAGCAGGATGAGGAGATCATGGCAGGGCCGGATGGCGAGCAGCCTGAAGACGACAATGTGTCTCCGGTTATGGAACAGATCTTTGATATCGGGAAGCCGTTTACTGTGCGTAAAATCGCTTATCCGAAAGACAGGAAAATGCGAAGAGGTTCCGGCCGGCGATCTCGTTCGCGGGTCTCGCAGAAACAGGGGCGGTACACCAAAAGCACCGTGAAGCGAAGAAACGACGATATCGCGCTCGATGCCACGTTAAGGGCGGCAGCCCCTTTCCAGCGCTACAGGGATAACGATAAAGGAATGGCTGTCGTGCTCAAAGATGAGGATATACGGGAAAAAATCCGGGAGAAACGTCTTGGTAACCTGCTGATTTTCGTGGTCGACGCGAGCGGGTCGATGGGCGCTAAAGGACGGATGGTGGCATCGAAGGGAGCTATCATGTCTTTGCTGATCGATGCCTACCAGAAGCGTGACAAGATAGCGATGGTGTCTTTCCGAAAAGACGGAGCAGTGGTCAACCTTCCTGTCACATCGTCCGTGGAGCTTGCCGCAAACATGCTCCGGGAAATGCCTGTAGGAGGCAGAACGCCTTTTTCAGCCGGGATCAGCAAAGGATACGAGCTTGCCCGCAACTATCTCATGAAGGCTCCAGAAGCACAGCCCATAGTCGTTCTTGTAACGGATGGCAAAGCAAACAAGGCTCTTGGTTCAGGAAAGCCGCTTGAGGAGGCTTTTGAAATATCCGGGAAAATATCGCGGGAAGAGCGCATACGTTTTCTTGTCGTCGATACCGAAGAGCCTGGGCTGGTCAATTTCGGGCTTGCTGCAAAAATAGCCGGACTACTGAACGCGGAGTACTTCAAGATCGACGATCTGCAAGCAGATTCATTATTGGACATTGTAAAAAACGCAACATCATGAAAAAACAGTACACCTATCCATTTTCCGCTATCGTGGGTCAGGAGCAGATGAAGCTTGCACTGATCCTCAATATCATTAACCCCACCCTTTCCGGGGTGTTGATCCGGGGAGAGAAAGGTACGGCTAAATCAACTGCCGTTCGTGCTCTTGCCGACATTCTTCCTGAAATCGAGGTGATTGAGGGACTTCCTTTCAATCTTGCTCATGATGAGGAACCGGATATTATCCGTGAATGCTTTGCGGTGACGGGTGAAGAGATGCCTGCGGATGACGGGCTTCCTTTGGGCAAGCAAAAAGTCAAGGTCGTTGAGCTGCCGGTTGGAGCTACGGAAGACCGTGTGGTCGGCACGCTCGATCTCGAACATGCTCTCAAGGCAGGTGAAAAACGGATCGAACCGGGCCTGCTTGCTTCGGCGCACCGGGGTATTCTGTATGTTGACGAGGTAAACCTGCTGGACGATCATGTTGTCGATGTCCTGCTCGATTCGGCAGCCATGGGCATCAATACCATAGAGCGCGAAGGGGTGTCGTTTTCCCATCCTTCCCGTTTCACTCTTGTAGGGACGATGAATCCTGAAGAGGGAGAGCTCAGGCCGCAGCTGCTCGATCGTTTCGGCCTGTGTGTGCATATAGAAGGTATTGCCGATCCGGATGACCGGGTAACCGTCATGGAGCGGCGGTTTGCGTTTGAAGAAAGTCCCGAGGTTTTCTGTTCTCAGTGGAACGGGGAATCGGATAAACTTGTCGAGCGCATCCGGCAGGCAAGGGAGCTTTATCCAAAGGTAGTTGTCGGCAGGGAAAATCTGTTGGCTATTGCAAACTACTGCCTGGAGGTCGGTGTTGACGGACACCGGGGAGATATCATCATCATGAAAACCGCTAAAACCATCGCTGCCTATGATGGACGCGCCGAAGTGGAACAAACGGATATAGATCAGGCGGCAATGCTGGCCCTGCCTCATCGTATTCGTCGTCAGCCGCTTCAGGATATCGTTATGGATATCGGGCCGGTGCTGAAAAACAAGATGCATGAAGTAGTAGCGAGAGACAGGTAACGAGTGAGGGGAGGATGCTTGGTGCATTTCTCTGGGGGGAAGAGCGGTTTTAATTCATTCAACAGTCAACACAAAATGACAACGATAGCTTTTTTCAATAATGTACACAGTTCGGCAATCTGGTATCAGCTTGCCGGTCCTTTGAAAAAGGAAGATATAACCCTGCTTACCTTCGGGTACGGTTCACAGGATGACCTGTGCTCACGCATCCGAAACGGGGAAGTCGATATCATTGTGACCGATATATCGAGTGATATACCCGGTTTTGAAGCGTTGTACAGCGTTTTGGTTACTGTAGGGACCAGAGTAGGATTGAGCCCTCGATTGCCGAATGGTTTTTCCACCATTGCCGATGCCGAACTAGAGGAGGTCAGGAAATACTTTGCCGTCCTGTCGAAAGAGAATTTTCTCAATGGGTTGAAAAAAATAGCCGGGATAGGTCATGAGCCGTGTCGGCCTGTCATGACACACGGGATTTACCATCCCGATTCCCTTGATGTTTTTCGTGAACCCATAGCCTACAAAAACTGGCAGCGGAGCCGGAGGACGTGGGATGAGAAGGCCCCGATAGCCGGCATTATCATGCATTACAGTCTTATCGCTGAAGGTAACTGTACCGATGTCGATGCGCTCATCGCAGGGCTTGAAGGACGGGGGATTCTTGCTTTCTGCGTGTTCTGCGACACGATCCCGGAAAAAGTCACGAACCCGGAAACCATGTACCCCTGGCACCGGTATTTCAAGGAGCCGGATCTTCAACCCGACATCATTCTCAATTTTCTGATGGGACGGCTGCTTGCCTCCGTCGAAGAACGTTCGCTGTTGCGGGATATCAATGTTCCCGTCATGCAGCTTCTGCGTCACTATACCCTCTCTCCCGATGAATGGTTGAAAGATCCCGCGGGGATCAGCGCCATGAGCTTGACGCATTCTCTCGTCCAGCCTGAAATGTTCGGTGTTATCGATCCAACCATGGTATCGGGATCGATACGCAAGCCAGGTGATCCTGCAGCAGCAGCCTGCGTTCCCATAGAGGAGCGAATGGATATGGTCGCTCGCCGTGTCAGACGATGGGCTGCTTTACGCCGGAAACCGGCGCGAGAAAAACGCATTGCCATCATGCTGCACAACAACCCCTGTAAAGGGGTGGAAAACACGGTCGGTATGGCGGTGGGACTTGATACGTTCGAGAGTCTTGTTGCGTTTTTGCATCGAATGCAGGAAGCGGGCTATGAGGTTGGCGGCATTCCTGAAACCGGGAAGGCGCTCCTCGATATGATCCAGGAACGCAAAGCATTTGCCGAGTTCCGCTGGACTACGGTTGATGAAATCGCAAAAAAGGGTGGTGTGCTTCATGCCATGAACAATGAGGAGTACAGGACATTTTTCGATTCTCTCGACAGTTCGGTTCGGGAAAAAGTGGTGACCGACTGGGGGGTGTTTCCCGGGCAGGGCATGGTATGGAAAGAGGGCGGAGAAGATGTTCTGTTAATTACCGGGCTTCGGTTCGGCAACGTCTGGATCATGTCGCAGCCAAAAAGAGGATGCTATGGGTCACGGTGTGACGGTGAAGTTTGCCGGATTCTCCACGACCCCGGAATATCGCCGCCCCACCACTGGCTGGCTACCTACTTTTATATTCAGCGGCACGCCGATGCCGTTATTCATTTCGGGGCAAGCGGTGCGCTGGAATATCTTCCCGGAAAACGGGCAGTGCTTTCGGATCGCTGCTTCGGCGATATTTCACTGGGTGACCTTCCCAATCTCTATCCCTATATCATGGATGTACCGGGTGAAGGAATGGTTGCGAAAAGGCGTGGACGTGCGGTTATCATCGATCACCTGACGCCGGCGTATCGTCCTTCCGCCATGTCGGAAGACCTGCAGTTGTTCGAGGAGCAGCTTGCACAATACAGGCGTGCGGCAGACGGGAGCGATCGTGCAAGGCAACGATCCTTGCTGGAAACCATGGGGGAAGTGGCGGTAAAACTCAAATTTATCGGCGAAAGTGACGGGATTGAGATGCTGGAAGAGAGCATCGAGCGTTTTTCCCGTCAAATCGCAAGGATCAAGCGCTCGATGGTGCCTGACGGCATGCATGTTTTCGGACAAAAACCGGGAGTCTCCTCCATAGCGGCGATGGTGACGTCCGCTCTGGACCGTTCGGGCGGCAGTCTGCCGTCTGTTGAAGGGCTTGCGGCTATGCATCCTTGTCAGGATGGAGAGGCTTTTGACAGGACGGCTGGAATTGTTCGAGCGATACTCAGCACCGAAAGCGGCTCCACGGGACTTGACAGTCTGGTCGAGGGGCTGCCGGACCATCTGAAGCTGTGGTGCCGTGACATGGCTGACACTGTCGCCATGGCTGAACAGGAGTCTTTCAATCTTCTTCGGGCGCTCGATGGAGAATATATCGATGCAGGACTTGCCGGTTCGCTCTCTTCGGGAAAATCCGATGTGCTGCCGACCGGCAGAAATTTCTATTCGGCCGATATCACGTCTATGCCTTCCGAAGCCGCGAGGCGTATCGGCAAGACCCTTGCTGATCAGCTTCTGGAAAAATTCTACCGCGAAGAAGGACGTTTTCCCGAAAGTATAGGGCTGAGTCTCTGGAGTTCGGATGCGTTCAAGTCGGATGGTGAAATGCTTTCCCAGATCTTCTGGCTGATGGGGGTGGAGCCTGTTCGTCAGCCAAACGGACGGATAAGTGGTGTTGCTGCCACCGGTCTTGACGAGTTGACCATTACGATCGACGGCGTTGAGATACTTCGTCCCCGTATCGATGCGACTATCGAGACCAGTGGTATCGTCAGGGATATGGTGCCTCATTTCATCGCTTTTCTTGATAAAGCAGTTGCTTTAGTGAGCGGGCTCGATGAGCCCTGTGAACGGAACATGGTGAGAAAGCATACGCAGGAACAGCTTGAAGAGCTGAAAAAGGAAACGGCTGACCGGTTGAGCGAAAAAGAAATCCAGCGCCTTGCCATGTTCAGGGTTTTTTCCTCCGCACCGGGGACATACAGTTCAGGTGTGGGGCTGGCGATCGACGCTTCGGCCTGGGAGGATGAACGTGATCTGGCCGAAGCGTATATCAACCAGTCCGGTTACGCCTACGGTGCGATGTCACAAGATTTTGGCCTGAAGGCGCATGACCTTCTCGCCAGACAACTGTCAAAGGTAGAAGTTTCCTATATCAAACAGATTTCGGCTGAATACGACGCGCTTGACTGTGACTGCTATGCATCATATGCAGGCGGTATGGCTACAACGTCCACGGCTCTTTCCGGCAGAAAGACGAAAATGTATTGGGCGGATACGACTGTGCCCGGGGAAGCCGATATTCGTGATTTCAAGGAAGAGATCGAGCGATCGGCACGGAGCAAATTGCTGAACGGCCGCTGGATAGAATCCATGAAAGAGCATGGTTTTCAGGGGGCTCAGGGTTTCGCCATCCGCATCAATACCCTGTTCAAATGGAGTGCCACCACCAAAGAGGTTGAAGCCTGGGTGTTTGACAGTGTGGTCGAGACCTATGTAAAGAACGAGGAAAACAAGGAGTGGATACGGGAAAACAACCCCTATGCGCTCGAAGAGATAACCCGAAGACTGCTGGAAGCCGAGGCAAGAGGACTCTGGGAAGCCCGCGAAGACCTGCTTGAAGAGGTCCGCGCGGCTGCTCTGGCCCTGGAAGGTGATCTTGAAGAACGTATCGGGGATGTTGAAGAGGAGTACCAAGGAGGGCGCGTCGATGTGCTTACGTGTAAAGACGTTGAAAACTGGGAAACAAAATGGAAAATGCCTGGGAGTGGCGAGTAAAAAGTTGCTTTGTTAGCAAATGAAAAATGCTTATAATCTGTCACAAATGTTCTTTCATAGATAGCTGGTGCCGGTTTAAAAGCCGGAGAATAGGGAAGTACGTGAGATTCGTACACTGTACCCGCAACTGTTTATAACGGAAACTTCTGCAAGACGTACCATGGCCACATGGTGCAGGAGCAGAAGAGTTATGGTCACTGTGTTGTCGGCTTCCGCCTTGGAAGTCCACGGGAAGGCCGTAGCAGATGTATCCGTTCAAAGTCAGGAGACCTGCCAGTTACGCTATTGCAAAACACGACTACGGGTTATAGTCAGGCAATGCGATTTCACTTCGTTTCAGGATATTCTTTTGTTTTGAGAAGCCGCGGTTTCAGCGCTTGTAGCTGCAATAAGGCTTTTCGAGGTTTTTTTCCTGAACGGAAAATGAAATCTTCTTTTGCATTTGCTTCATGCATATAACTCCAGTCATGTTCAATTTTCATTCAAGAATTAAACATGATTGCACAATGAAAAAGCAGTTTATTTTATTTGTTGCAGCAGGGCTGCTTGCAACAGGTGTTGTCAAGGCGGAAGTGTCACCAGATACTTCAAAAACCGTGAGTCATACTGGTAAAGAGGTTGTGGTAACTGCCAGCAGGCTTGAGGAGTTGAAAAAAGAGGTCACAACAAACGTGACTGTTATTACCAGGAAACAGATTGAGGATTCTCCTGCGCAGGACCTTGGTGAATTGCTTGCCGAACAAAGTATCGGCCATATTCAGAAATATCCCGGTGCCCTTACTTCTGTGGGTATCCGGGGATTCAGAAGCGATTCCCACGGCAACGATCTAAGAGGAAAAATTCTCATTCTGATCGATGGCAGAAGAGCCGGTACCGGTAACCTTGCCAAACTCATGACAGACAATGTCGAGAAAGTTGAGATTATCCGCGGACCGGGGGCTGTACAGTATGGCTCGGCCGCTATAGGCGGTGTAATCAACGTCATCACAAGAAAAGGGGACGGAAAGCCTGCTTTTTTTGCCGAACAGGAAGTCGGTACTTATGAGTATATGAAAACGACCGTCGGTGCAGCAGGTGCTCTTGGTGATTTTGATTATTCTGCAACTGTCTCTATAGCCAACATGGACGACTATAAAACCGGCGAAGGCGAAAAATATTTTAATACAGGGTATGATGATGATATTCGCGGAAGTGTCAATCTTGGCTACGAGTTTTATCCGGGAAACAGGATCGGACTGACTTACACCCATTTCGAGGTTGACAGGGCAGGTACTCCCGATCAAATTAGCAGCAACGATCATGATGACTACAAGAAAACCAGCAACCGTTCCGTTGATTTCAATTATACGGGAAAGTCCGCCGATGATCGCTTCTCGTGGATGGCGCGCTACTTTGTCGGGGAGGACAAGGATGCATGGTATGATCCCGTTGCAAGCAATCCTACATTTTGGGATGACGGAATTCCTTTTAAAAAGACTACTGACCAGCAAGGTGCACAGGCCCAGGTCAGTTACGTTGAAAAGGACTTTACAGTGACAACAGGTGTTGACTGGTTGAACTATGATCTCGAGCAAAATGAATATACGCCTCGTGAGTCTGAATACGATGACATGGGCTATTTTGCTTTGCTAAAAGGTTTGTTGTTCGATCAGCGTTTGGTGCTGACTGCAGGGTTGAGGTATGACGACTATACGGTAAAGTACAACAGGGATGAGACTACTCCGGAAACGTCAGAGGATTCGGACAGTTTTGTGAAGAGTTTTGGAATAGCGTATCATGTCTCCGACAATGTCAAGCTTCGCGCATCGTATGGCGAAGGGTTTCAAATACCTGATGCACAGGAGCTTGCAGCAGATTATGTGGTGACTAACTGGATGGGAACGAAGCATTATATCGGCAACCCTGATCTCAAACCGGAGGAAAGCTATACTATCGATGGCGGTATAGAGGTTGCTATTGACGGTTTTACCTCATCATTGACCGTGTTTACAACCGAATATGACAATTTTATCGAGCAGGTGGAGATTGCGCCTGATGAAATATCCTGGCAAAACCAGGACAATGCTACGGTAACCGGTATCGAAGGTGAGATTTCCTACGTGTTTCCCGTTTATCTTGCCGGCAACCAGTTTTTTATGGAGCCCTATGCATCGGGTACTTATCTCACAGATTATGATAAGCATTTTGACGATGGCAGCCCTGACGAGGTTATCCGCTATATCCCTGAGTGGAACCTTTCGACAGGCATCAGGCTGCGAGATGCCGATGGTTTCAGCGGCATGTTCAACCTGGCTTATTTTGGCAAGACGGAGGTTCAGGACTGGAGTGTCTGGCCTGCCAAGGATGTAACTAAAGGCAGTTTTTACGTTGCCAGCATGTCGCTTGCCAAAAGGTTTACCGTTGGAGATTCAAATACAACCAGTTTCACGGTAAAGGGCAGCGTTGAAAACCTGTTTGACAGGAACTATGAGTATGTTTTAGGCTTCCCGATGCCGGGGCGTACCTTTGCTCTTGGAGTGCGGGTTGATATCTGAGTGACACGCGGCATCTCAGGCTTGCTGACATATTTTCGGGATGCAGTATAGCGGTAATTGAAACATAGTTGCTTTTTTTGTATTTGCCGGTTAAGGGGATTATAAAAGGCATTGACGTGGTAACTTGGTATTGAGTATTGGAGAAGCTGATTTTATGGGTCCGTTGATAAGCAGTGCTGAGCGTGATGCGCTTTACAAAATTATATACAGCCACAGAGATGTCAGGGGGGAGTTTCTTCCCGATCCGGTTTCTGATGAGGTTTTGCAGCGGATTCTTCATGCGGCGCATCATGCTCCCAGTGTCGGCTTTATGCAGCCGTGGGACTTTATTGTTGTTCGGGACCTGGAGATTCGTAAAGAGATCAAAAAAGGGTTTGAAATAGCTCATCGTGAGGCCGCGCTGATGTTTCCCGAAGAAAAACGCGAGCAGTACCGATCCTTTAAACTTGAAGGAATTGCTGAGGCTCCTTTAGGAATTTGTGTGACCTGTGACCGGAAAAGAAGTGGAGACGTTGTGATCGGTCGAACGGCAAACCCCGAGATGGATCTCTATAGCTCGGTTTGTGCGGTGCAGAACCTTTGGCTTGCTGCCCGTGCCGAGAATCTTGGGGTAGGTTGGGTAAGCATTATTCAACATGATCATATACGCAATGTGCTGGGAATTCCTGGTGATATTGTTCCCGTGGCATGGTTGTGTGTTGGTTATGTTTCTTTTTTTCATGAGACTCCGGAGCTGGAGCAGGCAAAATGGCTGCCGCGGCTTGAGCTTGGTACCTTGATTCACCGGGAGCAGTGGGGTGGGAACGCGACATGAGAAATCTTGCAGTTTTCGGGACGGCCTCAGACGTTGGAAAAAGCATTGTTGCAACGGCTCTATGCCGCATTTTCAGCAATGCAGGAATCGATGTGGCTCCTTTCAAGGCTCAAAACATGTCGAACAATTCGGGAGTGACGCCCGACGGTCTTGAAATCGGGCGTGCCCAAATTGTCCAGGCGGAAGCCGCCTGTGTCGTTCCTACCGCGGATATGAACCCCGTCCTGCTTAAACCGAATACCGATACGGGGGCACAGGTAGTGCTTCAGGGAAAGGTCTCGGCGAATCGCTCAGCCCGTGATTATTTCGGAAACACGGTTCCCTGGGCCGAAGCTGCTTTTAAGAGTCTCGCAAATTTGCAGCGTCAGCATGACCTGCTGGTGATTGAAGGTGCGGGGTCGTGTGCCGAGATGAATCTTTACGAGCGGGATTTTGTGAATTTCAGAACGGCAAGAGAAGCTGACGCAGCGGCCATTCTCGTGGCTGATATAGACAGGGGCGGTGTATTCGCTCAGGTTGCCGGGACACTCTCGGTAATTCCCCCTCAGGATAGGGTAATGGTAAAGGGTGTTATAGTAAACCGTTTCAGGGGTGACGCAACTTTGTTCGACGATGGCATCCGTATTCTCGAGGAACTTGCCGGTGTTCCTGTGCTTGGTGTGATACCATATTTCAGGGGGATTGCCATTGACGCCGAAGACGCTGTGCCTCTTGAGACGATTGTTGACCCTCCCGGCTCTCCCGATCCCGATAAAATCAGCATTGCAGTAATCTATTTTCCCCATATTTCCAATTTTACCGACTTTGCTGTATTTGACCATTACGATAAAGTAGAAGTACATTACCTTCATCATCCAAAACATCTGAACGGCTACCAAGCTGTTATCCTGCCCGGATCGAAAAATGTGCGTGGAGACCTCGATTGGATGTTTTCTCTGGGATGGGACAAAAGGCTGAAGGAATACCGAAGGAGCGGAGGGATTATCGCAGGAATCTGTGGGGGGTATCAGATGCTTGGAAAGGTGATAGCGGACCCTCATGGTATCGAAGGATCTGCGGGCGAGTCATCAGCTCTTGGTTTCCTGCCCGTAGAAACTGTTCTTCTGAAAGAGAAAAAACTGTTCAACACTAAAGGATGTTTGTTCAATGAGGCCATAAAAGCAGAGGGCTATGAGATTCATATGGGAGAGAGCCGTCTTGTTGGCGAAGGGCTTCCTCTGCTTCAGGTGTCTGCCAGAAACAACTTGCCTTCCGCTGACACCGATGGTGTCATAAGCCTTGACGGAAAGGTCTTTGGTACCTACTTTCACGGCATTTTTGACGGGCGGGGTTTCAGGGAATGGTTTCTTCATCTGCTGGAGCCGGGATTTGTTGCCGATAGTTCCTTGCAGGATAAAGATTATGAGTATGACCGGCTTGCGGATCATTTTGAAAAACACCTTGACATGGATGCAGTATATGGGATTATAGGGAGAGATTGATGGTAACTATGAACCGTGACAATCTCTATTACCATGAGCATGGGGGTGATCCGGAGCGGCGTTTCAGCCTGAAAAAGGAGCGGCTTCTTGATTTCAGTGTTAGTGTCAGCCCTTTGTTTCCACCACTTCCGGAAACAGCGTTTGAATTGTTCGGTGTGCACAAGTACCCCTCGATTGACGGGAAAGGAGTAAAGGATTTTTATTCCGGGAAATTTGGCCTGGATGATGAGACCGTGCTGCCTGTCAACGGTGCTATCGAAGGTATCTATCTTATTCCAAGAGCCTTGGGCATCAAAAGAGCAGTTGTTCTTGCTCCGTCTTTTTTCGATTACGAGCGTTCCTGCAGGATTGCCGGGGCCGGAGTGCGTTACCTGAAACTCGATGAACGACAGCAGTTTGCTCTTCCTTCCATTGAAACGATCTCTGAAAATCTCCGGGATGTTGATGCCTTTGTTGCAGCTAACCCAAACAATCCTACTGGAACAAGGTTTCCGAAAGAGACTTTTCTTGCACTGGCAAGCCGCTTTCCCGATAAGTGGTTTATCATGGACGAAGCTTTTATCCAGTTCGTTGACGATTTCCCCGGAGCATCGCTGATGCAGGATGTCAGGGCGTTTAAAAATGTTATCGTTGTTCATTCCCTTACCAAGTTTTATGCGTTACCGGGGTTGCGTTTGGGGGCTGTGGTCACCCATCCCGATATCATTGGAACGCTGTTGCATTACAAGGAGCCGTGGACAGTCAATGTCATTGCCGAGAAGGTTGCGGGTCAGCTTTTGCACTGTGGCGATTTCGAGCGGGATGTAAGAATGCTGATTACTTCAGAGCGTGCAAAAATATTCAAGGAACTGAAAGAAGCTCCCGGAATTTCCCTGAAAGGATATGCGGCAAACTTTTTTCTGGCGCAGTGGAATGGCAGCACCGATCTTGATGACTTACTCGAATACCTGATAAACAAAGGGATTTATGTTCGTGACTGCCGAAACTTTCCTGGTCTGAAGAACAATTATTTCCGTTTTGCGATCCGCAAGCCCGAAGAAAACAATTACCTGCTTGAACAGCTGCAACATGCCGGTAAAAAAGCTGAGGCTGTTGTAAAATGAACGCTGTGCCGGAACTCCAGCTTGTCGCGGCTTTTCTACTTGATCTCGTATTGGGGGATCCTCGCAAACTGCCTCACCCTGTTAGGAGTATCGGCTCTCTGGCAATGAAAACCGAAACGCTGCTGCGAAAGAGCAGGTGGATTCCTTTGCGGTTAGCCGGTATTCTTGCTGTCATTATTGTTGTTGGAGTAACTGTCGGCGCTTCCTTTGGTGCCTTGCAGCTGGCCACCTGGATACATCCTTTATTCGGAATTGCCGTAGCGGTAGTGATGTTGTATTTTTCTCTTGCCACTAAAGACCTTTCCCGGCATGCGCGTGCAGTGTTGGTTGCCCTGGAACAGGGGGACCTTCAACTTGCGAGAGAAAAAGTCGGGATGATGGTTGGCCGTGATACGCAGGAGATGAAAGAAGGAGATGTGGTGCTTGCTTGTGTGGAGAGTGTTGCAGAAAGTACGGTTGACGGAGTCACAGCGCCGCTGTTTTACGCACTGCTTTTCGGCCCTGTCGGCGCAATGGCTTACAAGGCAGTGAATACGCTTGATTCGAGTTTCGGGTACAGGAATGAACGATATAGAGAGTTCGGGTGGGCATCAGCTAAGCTTGACGACCTTGTCAACTACCTTCCTGCACGCCTGACAGTTCCTGCCGTTGCCTTTGCTGCGGGTTTCATGCGGCTTGGCTGGGTTGCTGTGTTTTCTTCGGTGTTGCGTACAGCGAAGCTGCACGCCAGCCCGAATGCCGGGTATTCCGAAGCGGCATTTGCCGGTGCGCTCGGTGTCAGGTTAGGGGGTGCTCGATCATATGGCGGCATCAGAAAGGATCTTCCGTACCTCGGGATTGCCGAAACTGATTGTACAGCCGGTACATTGAAGCGAGCTATTACACTTATGGTATCGAGTGCCTTTCTGTTTCTTGCTGTCGGGCTTTCGCTCGCCTGGCTGTTCAAAGTAATGTAATATGGTTTTGTCAAGGGATATGAAAAAGTACCAGGATACAACCGTGCGCTCGACAGCAATGCGCAGACTCAGTACCATATCGGGAACACGTATTGCATTGTTCCTCGTGGCCGTTCCATTGCTTCTGAGTCTTTCACTTCTTTTGGGACCGACCGGTACGATGCTGCCCGATCTTGATTCTCCAGTCGGCAAGGCGATCATGATTCTTCGCCTGAACCGCCTTGTTATGGGGCTGCTTGTGGGAGCAGCATTGTCAGTGTCCGGTGTGGTTTTTCAGGCGATTCTGCGTAATCCGCTTGCCGAGCCCTATGTACTTGGAGTCAGCGGCGGCGCAGGACTTGGGGCAACCATGGCAATCCTTTTCGGCGCGGTTTCAGCAATTCCTCTGAGTCTTCCCGTTATGGCGTTTATGTCGGCGGTCGCCACCCTCTTTCTTGTTTACGGTATTGCCAGCCGCGGCAGCGGAGGAGTGCCTTCGGTTTACAGTCTTATTCTCAGTGGGGTTATTATCAGTGCAATCTGCTCCAGTTTGATCATGTTTCTTGTTTCAATGGCAAGTGTCGAAGGCTTGCACAATGTTATCTGGTGGATGCTCGGAAACTTGCAGCCAGCTCCTGCAAATCAGCGGTTTGTTTCTTCGCTGTTTATTGTATCCGGTATTGCTGGGGCATGGCTTCTGGCCTCCAGACTGAATTCCCTCACTCTTGGACGAGAGATGGCCCACTACCAAGGCATCAATGCAGATGCGGTTATCGTGGCCGGCCTGCTTTGTGCAACACTTACGGCAGCAACAGCAGTTTCAATAGCAGGTATGATCGGTTTCGTAGGGCTTATCGTGCCTCATGTGACCAGGGCAATGTTTGGGCCTGATCACCGGTGGCTGGTTCCTCTTGCCGCCGTCGGAGGAGGAACATTTCTGGCGGTCTGTGACGCTTTTGCAAGAACGGTGCTTGCTCCGATTGAAATTCCCGTCGGGGTTGTCACCGCGCTTGCCGGAGGCCCCTTTTTTCTGCTGATCCTTCAGCGTAAAATGAAAAGTGCATGGATAGGGTAAAGGGAGAGAGTTGATTTGTTTAGTTGTTGACTGTAGCGGTCCCGACTTGTCGGGATGCCTGCCCGGGAATACCGGTATGCTTGCCTCGAGTTCAATATCGATGGTAACCCCCGAAAGAAAAAGATCGGAAAATGGGGTGGATTACGGAGGATGTGACATTTTGATTTTAGCTTGATGGAAAATGCGGCGTTGACATTTGATAAGGTAAAAGCCGGCTACAAAGGGCGGATAGTGCTCGATGATCTCAGCTTTCGGGTGCAGGAAGGGGAGTTCATTTCTCTGATCGGGCCGAACGGGTGTGGCAAGAGTACATTGCTGAAAACGGCAGCAGCACTTTTGAGGCCTGTTGAAGGAAGAGTATTTCTTTTCGGTAAGGATGTACGATCAATGCGCCCGGTAAGCCGGGCAAAACTCATCGGTGTGGTTCCCCAGAAGGTTGAATCTCCGATGGCGTATACTGCGGCCCAGATTGTGATGAACGGCCGGACTGCTGCGTCGGGTCCATGGAGAGGGCTTGCTGAAGAGGATTATGTGGTTATCGAGCGATCGATGATCTATACCAATGTGCTGCATCTGAAAGACCGCTATTTTATGGAACTGAGCGGTGGTGAACAGCAACGGGTTATCCTTGCTATGGTGCTTGCCCAGGAGCCAAGGATAATCATGCTTGATGAGTCGATAGCCCATCTGGATATCAATCACCGCTACGAGGTGCTCCGCATTTTGAAAAGAATCAACCGGGAGGAGCGGATGACGGTTGTGCTTGTCAGTCATGACCTGTCGCTGTCGGCTGAAATCGCTGACAGGCTTATTCTTATGAGCGATGGGAGAATTGTTTCCGAAGGTCCTCCCGAAGAAGTGCTGGTGCCCGATATCCTCGGCAGAGTGTATGACTGTGAATTGAAGGTGCAACGTGACCCCGTGACAGGAACGACCCATGTCTCGGGCATTCTGGAAGGTATCAATAGCCACTCCGGAGCGCATAACACCGTGCATATTATAGCGGGGGGCGGGACCGGAATAGAATTATACCGGCGTTTTGCCCTGCAAGGATTCAGGGTGACAACCGGGGTATTGAACGGCATGGATTCGGATGCCGAAGCTGCACGTGCTCTTGGTGTCGATACAGTGCTTGAAAAGCCTTTCTCGGCCATTGGTGATGAGGCCTACCAAAAAGCGTCCGAAATGGCAGCGCAGGCTGAAATACTTGTACTAAGCGATGTTCCAATCGGATCAGGCAACTTGATCAATCTCCGCCTTGCGGAGGAAGCTCTAAAGGCTGGAAAAGAAGTGTGGATCGCCGAAGGTATTAACGAAAGAGATTATACGGATGGAAAACAGGCCGCCTTTACGGTTCAGCAGCTTCTTGCAGACGGTGCCCGTATCTGGATCAGCCTGCATGATTTGATGAAAGAGTTGAAGAAGAATTAATGAAGCCAAAAGTAAAAGGTCAAAATTCAAAAAGGGAACAAGAAAAAGAAAGCGGAACCCGGAAGCTGAGGAATTATGATCTGCTGATACTGAGTTAGAAAGCAAAAGGTTAACCAAGAGAAAACAATGAAAATATATACCAGAACAGGGGATGAAGGAAAGACAGGGCTTTTCGGGGGCTCCAGGGTGGATAAAGACGATGTGAGGGTGGATTGCTACGGCACGTTCGACGAGGTTAACTCATTTATCGGATTGCTGCGTTCGAAGCTTCCACTGGATCATGCATGGCAGGAGCGGCTTCATGAGGTACAGGTTACCTTTATGAACATGATGTCACATCTTGCAACGCCTTCCGGTGCATCGAAGCCCAACAATTCTCCACTTCCGTTTGGTGAAGCCGAATTCTGCGAACGCTGGATCGATGAGCTGGAGGAGGCTTCAGGTCCATCCGAATATTTTCTGCTTCCCGGAGGCACAGAGGTATCTTCACTTTGCCATGTTATCCGGACACAGGTTCGCCGTGGAGAGCGCAAACTTGTAAGTCTCATGAAACAAGAAAAGGTTCATCCCTCGATTCCAACGTATGTCAACCGCCTTTCCGACCTGTTTTTTGCACTGGCAAGGGCCGAGATGGCAGGTTCGGGTATTGAGGAGGAACGATGGCATTCATTTGTTTACAAAAAGAAAAAAACACGCTGAACCCTGCTGAAACCGGGCTTTATGCTGGCAACAGATCGATAGCGGGTTTATTCCTATGGAGGTATTTTTGCTTCACGTGTTTTACTTGAATATTTCTTTTTGTATGGCGAAATTATAAGCGTCAACCTCTAACAAGCATAGCCGTAACTCCTATGAACAAGACGTTGCTCCTTGTCCACGGCCGGAGCTGGAAACCTCCGGAATCATCTCTCCGCGGCCTCTGGCTTGATGCCATCAAATGGGGTCTTTCCCGCGACTTTCCAGAGGCAGCAGCTCGCTTCAGTGAGGTAAGGGTCGAATTCATCTATTATGGTGACACCAACAATGATTTTCTGCAGGAAACCCTGAATAAAGCTTGGGTAGACGATACGGAATCTCGACGTGACACTCTTCAGGAGCTCATGAAACTGAGTGCGAGCCAGTTTATCAGAGAAACCTATGACAACCTTCCCGATAAAGATTTATTTATGGAGGCTGTGGCAGATATGCTTTCACCGCTGCTCAACTTTTTCCAGTTAGGCGAGGAGTTGATTGACCAGGTAGCACCCGACATGAGAGAGTATTGGAACGATGAAACGTTATTCGGAACAGCAGTGCGGCTTCCGATGATAAAACCGTTCAAAAGAGCTCTCGACCGCAATGGCAGCACCGCAATTGTCTCTCACTCTCTTGGGTCAATGATCTCTTACGATATTCTCTGGAAATTCAGTCGTTACGGTGAATGGTTTGATTACTGGGAAAAAAAGGTCGACCTTTTCATAACTCTTGGCAGCCCGTTAGGTGATGTAACGGTTCGGAGTAAACTCAAAGGAAAGGATGCAAAAGGGAAAAGGCGTTATCCGGGGAATATCCGTAAATGGGTAAACATTGCAGCTGAAGACGATTACATTTCTCATGATTTCAAGATATCGGAGGATTATCAGGAGATGAAAGAGCTTGACCTTATCGAGTCCATTGAGGATTACAAGATCTGTAACCTGTCCGTTCGCGACGGAAAATCAAATCCCCATCATATCTCTGGTTATCTCGTCCATCCCAGGACTGCGGAGATACTTGCGCACTGGATTCTTGAATAGTGTCGCGCCACAGGATATGATCTTTCTTGTGTCAGTTCATATCCCGGCATCTATACATAAGAGCACCTCGATTTATTTATTCCGCGCTTCAATTGCTTCGTTGAGCGGATAAGAAAGGGTTTCTGCGCTCCGTTCACCTTGCATCCCGATGGAATAGGGACTTATGACAATAAATTGAGGTGTCCGTAAATGTGCTCAGTTCCTGCATAACGGGGGCTTTTTTACCCAAAACGTGTCAAAGGGCAGGGTATTAATTGAATTTATATCCCCTGCAGTGCTGTGTGACATAAATGATATATCAAAATCAATTGTTAGGGGCTTCCTTAATTGACAAGCCCGGTTCGGTAGAGGTATTGGCGGGTTTTTTTTGATTATTTCGATATGGAGCGGGATATTGGTTGCTGTAAATCGCAGATAAGACGAAAGAGGGGATTGTGTGGAATAAATAATTAGCAGGATGGATAGCTATGCTGGGGAATCAATTGCACCTTAATCGAAGCACTGCGATAAAGCTTCTTTGAGTTTGCTGAAGTGTTACGTCGCTGTGTTTAGTCTTTGATCCAAGCCAGGTTTTGTGGTGATCAAACTATTAAAAGAAGTAACCATTCTTGCAGTTTTTGGAATTGTTTTGTTTCTCGTTTTAGTCTGGATAGGCGCATTTGAACTACTTTGGGAATGGTCGAGACAACAAGAGGGGGCTGAAATTGATAAGCTGTTTATTTTGTTCCCTGTTCTTGCTTTCTTTTTTGCAATATTCCTTTGGTTGCAGATAAGGGAAGCCAAATCCTTGAATCGAAGACTTCAAATTTCCAACGAGCAACTAAAAATTTCCCAGGCTCAATTAGTTCAATCTGCCAAGTTAGCTTCATTGGGAGAAATGGTTGCAGGAGTGGCTCATGAAATCAACAACCCTTTAGGAGTCATTAATATGGCAGTAGATATGTCATTAATTCACTTGGAACAAAGCAAATATGATCTTATAGAAGAGCATCTCAGAACAATCAAGGAGCAAACAAAACGAGCATCTGTAATTGTTAGTCATTTACGAGAGTTTGGCAGAGATACTGGTTTGGAAAAGCAGGTTGATATTGATCTTAACAAAGTCATCGCCAAGTCTTTTATTCTTTTTCACAAAGATTTATCGAACAGAAATATTGAAGTTATCCAGCAGCTTTCTGAGAGTTTACCGTTGGTGAAAGGGAATGTAATAGAGCTGGAGCAGGTCTTCATCAACTTATTCAGTAATGCTGAAAATGCTTTGAAGTCCTCTCGGAAAAAACAGCTGATTGTCCGTTCTTTTCGTCGTAAAGGTTTTGTGGTTATTGAAGTTGAAGATACAGGATCTGGAATACCTTTTTCTATAAAGTCAAAGATTTTTGATCCATTTTTTACTACAAAAAAGATGGGAGAAGGCACAGGATTAGGGTTGTCCATTTCCTACAAAATTATTCGAAATCACAAAGGAACAATAGTCGTGGAGAGTGAAGAAGGAAAAGGAGCAAAATTTATTATTCAACTTCCGGTATCAAAGAGTACATGAAAATATTAATCATGGACGATGAGTCCCAAATCCTCAAGTTATTGGAAAATTACTTGACAATGCTCAATCACCAGGTGGTTACGGCATCAGATGGACAGAAAGGATTGGAATTGTTTCTACAAACCCCTGATGTATTTGATTTGATTATCACGGATTTTAAGATGCCGGGCCTTGATGGAATTAGTGTGATCTTTCGTCTTAAAGATGAGGGATATGAAATACCTGTAGTTTTCATAAGTGGGCACAGGATGAAAGAGGAAAAGGTAGATACTCGAGATCTGAAGGTGGCTGCTATATTAGATAAACCATTCGATTTAAAGAGATTAAATCAAATCGTCTCATTGGTTGAAAAGGCTGAAAGCAAATAGCAAGGGCATCGAATGAAATGCTCAATACGGAGTCGGATCCACGATAGGTTGTATCTCTTTTTCGAAGTGCAGCAGAATGTATCGATTCAACCCAAAACGTTCGTTGGGTCTTCTCCTGTTGGCCCAGCTTTTGAGGGATGGCTTCGGTAACCTGAAGCCGAAGCTGATCTAAAAAGCGTTAACGTTATTTCTGGAAGGTGCTTGGGAGCGCTATGACTATCGGAGCAGTCAGACCGGCCACAAAGGGTGATATCGAGTGGATAGTTTCCCAAGAGCGGCGTCCTGAATTCGATTCGTTCGTTCACCGCTGGTCTGTGGAGGAGCATGAGCGAAACCTGGATGATTCTGACAAGCTTTACTTGATTGCTGTTGATGAATCAGGACTGCCATTAGCCTTCGTTATTCTGGGAGGACTGTCTTCTAAATCGCGGTGTATCGAATTGGTACGGATGGCGGTGGCTCAGCCGGGCATGGGGATCGGGAAGCTTTTGTTGAGGACAGTGATTGACAAGGTCTTTACCGAGTTCGGTGCGAATCGCCTCTGGCTTGACGTTTTTGATGACAATCATCGAGCGCGTCACACTTACAGATCCGTAGGATTTCAGGAGGAAGGAGTTCTGCGGGAAGCTGCTTTGAAGAGCAATGGTAAACTTGGGTCACTCGTCATTATGTCTATTCTGGCAAGAGAGTACTTTGAAAGCCTGAACATCGGGGGTTGAGTTGTTAACACTCAAGCCATACCGGTTTTTTGAATTCGTTTCCGGTGCTTTTCACCCGATTACCAATGCGGGGGTCGCTTTTTTATTGTTGACTCTTTTTTCGGAGGGAAACAGTATAGCAGCAATAAAGGCGGCCTATTTCTTTATAGCCCTGTTGTTTTCGATGGTAATTCCCTATGTATACATTTTCTATCTTAAGAAAAGGGGCTATCTGGACAATGTTGATATAACGGAAAGAATGAAGCGGTTAAACCCGTTTGCGTTCAGTATACTAAGCTATTTTGCAGGCTTTTTGGTGTTGCTGTTTTCCGAGGCGCCGGTTTACGTTCAGGGGCTCATGTTTTGTTATGGCACGAATACATTACTTGTGATGCTTGTTACCAGGTGGTGGAAAGTCAGCGTTATACTACCGGTATTGCCGGGCCGCTGGTTGCATTGACTTTTGGACACCTCTAAAAATCTATTCCACAATGCGATTGCTTCGTTGGGCGGTGCTCGAAATCCTCATGTACTTTGTGTACACTCCGGTTTCTGCGCTCCGTCCACCTTGCACTCGCATTGTTCATAACAATTTTTAGAGGTGCCCTTTTGCATTTGGCCCGATTTTTTACCTGTTTTATCTGTTGATAATCATTGTGGGGGTGTCAAGGATTTACTTGAAGAGACATACAGTGATGCAAGTTGTGGCTGGAGGAATGATAGGCCTTCTGTTGACCTATTTGCAGTTTTCAATGTTTTTTTCCTGATCTTTTATTGACAGGGGATTAGATGTTTTTCGATGTGTCTCTCATAGAGAAACATGTGATGAAAACGATTTCCGTATCAGATATAGCAGAAATGCCTGTTCCGCAACGTATTCAGCACATTTCCATTTCTCCTCTTACAAAAGCAGAGGCCGGGTTTCTTTTGGAGATGATGTATCACGCAATTTATGTTCCTGAGGGTGCAGAACCTTTACCGCGGAGCATAGTGAGGAAGCCCGAAATTATCCGGTACGTCGAAAACTGGGGCAGGAAGGATGACACAGGTTTCATTGCGATTGATGAAGTGAAACAGTGTGAGGTAGGAGCTGTATGGGTTCGTTTGCTGACAGGTGAAAACAGGGGGTATGGTTATGTTAATGATGCCACTCCGGAACTTTCGATTGCCGTTATACCTGGATACCGGGATCGTGGACTTGGGACTAAGCTGCTCACCCACCTTCTGAAGGAAACCGAGGGCAGATGGGAATCGATTTCACTGAGCGTAACGTTGGACAACCCGGCAGTGCGATTGTATCGGCGTTTTGGATTTGAATCTGTATGTACAAGCGGCGATTCGCTGACAATGATAAAGAGGTTAAGTAAAGGAAAAAGAAAAAAATGAAAAAAGTTATACCGCCGGTTTTATTTGTTATCTGCGTCGTTGTCATGGTGGGGCTTTGGCTGGTGTTTCCAATTATGCAGTTTATTACATTTCCGATCAGTTTGGTTGGTATTCTGCCTCTTGTAGTGGGGCTGGGAATTGCCAAGCGAGGTTCTGATATTTTTGAGAAAACAGGAACGAATATCGAGACGTTTGATGACCCGGATATATTGGTTACAGGTGGTCTCTATCGAATAAGTAGAAATCCGATGTATCTTGGTTTTCTTGTGGCTTTGTTTGGAGTGGCTATTGTGCTTGGGAATTTTTCATCACTCTTGGTTGCCGTTGGGTTTTTTGTTATAACAGACCGCTGGTATATCAAGTTTGAGGAAGAAGCTATGGCTAAAACATTTAGCGACCGGTATGCTGAGTACAAAGCAAAAACAAGGCGCTGGCTGTAATCGCTTAGCAAACCATTTCACCGGTTCGGGCTGCAACTGTACTTTTTATTGGCGCCATGCTACAAAACAGTAACCGCATCGCCGGTTTTCACCCAACTGAAAAGCCTTTTGGCATCATCCTCGAGCAGCCTTATGCAGCCGTGCGAGGCGGGGTGGCCAGGAAGGGACTGCTGGTGGATGAAGTAGGGCCCATCATAGTTGATGGAATAAGGCATCGGCGCGTTATTGTATTTTATGGAACGTTTGTGCCGCTGCTTGTAGTTTACGAAAAACTCGCCCGGCCAGGTCGGATGGGACTTTGTGCCGCTCGAAATCGGGCCCCAAAAAAGCAAGCTCCCGTTTTCATAGGCTCCGAAATATTGCTCGTCGAGGAACACGCGGACTTCCCGCTCGCCCCGGTTGTCACTAAGTTGTTGCGGCACCGGTACATATTCTGAGGCTTTTTCGGTATCAACGGGAAGCAGAATGCTTTTTCCGGCGGAGATTCGCCTGCGGTCCGTACGATTTACTTTCATGAAGATCGTCTCACAGGTCAAGTCCTGCTCGCAAAGTTTTGCAAGAGATTCCGTTTTCTCGAGCTTTAGAAGATCGAAGCCCTCAGGCGGAGCCACGACTATTTCTTCCGAATTGCCATTACCAGCCGGAGAGGCCATCAGCCACGCATCTTCTGTGAAGGCGGTAGATGCCATAACAAAAATCAGCAGAAAAAGTGTGCGAAAAATAAACATCGTTGCCCGATTTAATTTTTATCTTGACTCTTTATTAATAACAACGATTCAAGTTGCTTTAATAGTTCAAAATTAAGGGACGTTGTGTATTAGTATTAGAAGCTTACGGAAAAACTGTTAACTTTCAAGAGTAATGTCATTTCGTCAATTTTCACCATCCGGCCATGCCAAGAGGTCCGAGACTCGATGCCCCTGGCACACTGCACCATGTCATTATCCGGGGAAGTAACCGTGGTCTTATCTTTAATGATAATGATGACCGTAATGCTTTTGTCAACCGTATGGGTACGCTTGCCCAAACCACAGAGACAAAGATTTATGCGTGGGCGCTCATGGATAATCATGCCCATATGTTGATCAAAAGTGGTGGAAGAGGTTTACCTGATTATATGAGAAAGCTACTGTCGTGGTATGCGCAATATTTCAATCGTCGGCATAAACGATCGGGCCATCTTTTCCAGAACCGCTACAAATCCATTATCTGTGAAGAAGATACATACTTTCAGAAGCTGATAGCTTATATCCATTTAAATCCACTTCGCGTCGGTGCGGTAGAAAATCTCAATGATCTCGGGGTTTATCCTTGGACGGGCCACTCAGTGATCATGGGAAAAAGTGAGCATGTATGGCAGGAGATTGATGCTGTAATGGAATGTTTCGGAGAGAGAGTCGGAGAAGCGAGAAGGGCATATTTACGCTATCTCGAAGATGAATCTGGAAAAGGGCAACAACCTGAATTAGTCGGTGGAGGGCTAATACGTTCACAAGGAGGTTGGTCAGCGGTGAAATCATTACGCAAACAAGGCAGAAAAGAACTTGGTGACGAAAGGATTCTCGGAAGCACCGATTTTGTTAAAACTGTTCTTGATGAAGCAGAAGAGCAGGTAAGGCTCCAGGTTGGCGATGCAGAGCAAATTGAACAAGCACATAAGGAGATCGAAAAGGTGTGTGCTGAAGCGCGGCTTCCAATAACGCTGTTTCGTTCAGGAGGGCGTATGAAGCCTTTGCCGGATATCAGGAAAAAACTTGCCATTCGGTTTGTCCACGAATATGGACTTTCGCTTGCTGAAACGGCGCGGCAGCTTGGTATTACCACCAGTGCAGTCTATCAGATATTGAGGAAACAGAGTGACAAATAGCAGTTTCTTTTTTTAGTAATGCCGTTACAAACATCGGAATACTGTAGTTATTGTTTTTTGTTTTTTAAAGCTACTACACAACGTCCCGGAGATTATGAGTTGTAAAAAACAGTTTCCTTTTAGGGTTGGGACGACCTCCTATATCATTCCCGACGAGATAATCCCGAATATCGAGTATCTCAAAGACAAGGTCGATGATGTCGAGCTGGTGCTGTTTGAATCGGATGAGATGAGCAACTTGCCGTCAGATGGCGATATTGCAAAGCTTCAAGACATAGGCGAGGGCTATGACCTGACCTATTCGGTCCATTTGCCGCTGGATGTCTATCTCGGCAGTGCCGATACTGCTATTCGAGAACGGTCGGTTGAGAAATGCCGCAGGGTGATAGAATTGACGCAGGTGCTCAATCCATCTGCCTATGTGATGCATGCCGAGGCAGGACCGGGCATCAATGTCAACGGGTTTTCAGACGGAGAGAAGAAATGCTTCGCCGAAAACGTTCATATTTCTCTCGAACGGCTTTTTTCGAGTGTTTCCATGCAACCGTCTGAGTTCTGCGTTGAAACGCTCAACTATCCGCTTGAGATTCTTGACGATGTTATTTCATCGTTCGGGCTTTCTGTAACCCTCGATATCGGCCATCTTGAGCTTTACGGGTTTGCTGTTCAGGAACATCTCGACAGATACCTACAGGATACAAAGGTTCTGCACATGCATGGAATCAGGGACGGGAAAGATCATAAAGGATTGCAGTTCATGCGTGTGGAAACCCTTGATATGGTCATGCGGAGATTGTCGGAAACCGTTGATGCTTCAAGGGTTTTTACCATGGAGATCTTTTCGGAAGATGACTTCAACGCTTCGTGTACCGAATTGATGAAATACGGTTCCTGATATTACTGCTGTTCATTGTTTTCCGAAGCGCGGGATTCTTCAGCGGTTTCTTCATCCGTTTTTGATTCCTGCATGCCGTTTAGTTCCTCTGCTTCTGATAAAGCAGTTTCCTGTATGGTGAAATCGAACCCGTAAATATAGTCATTTTTGATGGCTACCGGCCGCTTCATGTTGGAAACGGAAACTGTGTAGGTGCCGGGCTGAAGCCCTTTTGTTCTGTAATAGCCGAACATGTTCGTCAGTGCTGTGTCGACAACCTTGCCGTTTTCATCGATGACGGTCACTTTTCTGCCTTCGAGAGCCTCGGCCCGGGAATCGGTAACTTTTCCTGCAATGGAATATTCGGCATACACCGGAATGACAACTTCACTTACAGCTCCATTCAGCACTTCCACATAGGTGGTTTTTTTTCTGATATTCAGTTCAAGAGGAAGGTTTTCGGTATCTACGTCAACGGCATAAACGCCCGGCTTCAGGTTGCCCACGAAAAATGATCCATCGACCTGCCGCTGACCCAGCTTTCTCCGGTTCAGCAGAATGTCGACATCGTTGATATCTGAAGACTTCAGGTTTGTTTCATTCATGATTTTCAAGGAACCGGCCAGGCCTCCACGGGTATGGCTGAGGGCAGTGCGGTTGATGGGGTAGAAACGTTTGCTTGATAGTCCGAGGTCCCAAGTGATGGCAAGGGCGATATATTGTCTGGCATCGGGGGTCACAAGATTCGAAAAGGTGTCTTCCGTTTCGAGCTGCTGGGCATTATTCATATTGTAACTGTACTGCAGGCTCAGCTGAAGCCCTGCGTTGACGAATTTGTTCCATGCCACAGAGTAGCCTGTCTGGCTTCCTGAGTTGGATATGCCCATTCGGACAAGGTCGTAACGGTTGCCTCCGGGGTACCAGTCGAAGTACAGGCTGCTGACATTGCTCCCTGTTTCAACAGAGTGAGTATAAAGTGCTCTGCTTTGCAGCGAGCGGCTGAAATCATAATCGAGATCGGCATTGATTACTTTATCCTCATAGGTGACGGAAAGATCACTTTGTGACGTCAGATTCATGTTTGCCTCGTATCGATAGCGTTTTTCATCGTTAGGCAGTGCGGAAAGCATGAGCCTTGGCATAACGTACCAGTACATGCCGGGAAGGAGATACTTATCGGGAGACTCGTTTCCTGTCCGGTTATATTTTCCGTACAACAGCAGATCGAAAGGCCGGAGAATACCGGTGTTAAAACGCAAGGAGTGACTTTTTCGCGCTTCCTGGCTGTCTTTAGCGAAACCTTCCTGGTTTAACCGTCCAAAATATGAAAGCGACCAGTCGATGCCTTTGCCTTCGAGCCTGAAATCTGTTGCGTAACGATCGTTGGATCTTGCACCGTACAGAGCGACCCCCCAATTACTCCCTATGGAGAGGACGGTTCCTACGTATGCCTCTCTATTTATGTTTTCCGGATTATACTGGATGCCCGCTTCCAGGGTCATTCTGTTATGGACGCCGTAAATAATATGACCGAAACCTGTCCAGGAGGTGGTGTCTTTTTTATCTTTATCCAAGGGGTTGCCTATAACCCCGCCGCCAGCCCTGACAAGCAGTTCGTGTGCAGGCAGTGTGCGGTTCAAAATCGACATGGTGTAATCAAGAATTGCCAGAGGTTTCTCCCGAAATGATCTTTCGTAAATGTATACCTGGGTTTTTCTCAGGTCAGAGGTCATCCTGACATTGCGGAAAATAAACCTTCCGTTGAGACCAACCCGTTGTCGTGCTACAACAATACCTTCAAGGCGGAGCTCGGCTATTGAGGCAGGAGGTGCTTGTCCTTCTATGGTTCGCTGCTGTGTCCTGTCTAGCGAGAGAAAAACATCGGAGTCAGTGTATCGTTCGAAATCAAGCTGACTGAGAATTGTCTTATTGTTCCACCCTGCCTGGATGCCGGTGAAATCAAGACTGGGCAAAAGAGAGAACGGCTCCGATGAACCGGTACCGACTCTCAAAGCCAGGTTGTTGTTGTAAGTGGTCCAATGATACCGATCGGGGCGAAAACGGGTTGTCGGGTCACCTTCAAATGTTATGTCCCAGACACCCCCTGCAAAACGCCCCCCTGTTTCCCAGAGCAGTTCCCTGCTTAAGCTGCCGTCAAATTCGTAAGACAATTGGGGTTCGAATCTCAGGAAAGAGAGGGAGCTTGATGGTGCACGAATATCCGGGGTAATGACAGGAACATCTCTTTTCTTTTTGGAAGGTTTCCCAGGTACCCACGGTACATCCAGTGCCAAAGCGAAGATCGATTGTACAAACCGTCCTTTTACATAAAATGATTTTTCGAGCTGAACAAAAGATATGAAGGGGACTTCTTCAATTGTTTTTTGTGTCCGGGGGTCGTATGACAGCACACCGAGAGTAGTCTGATAGGTGAGTTTGCCGTCAGTTGCAGGTTCGCTTTTGAGTCTTGTTTCCTGGAGAAACAGCTCAAACGGGATCCAGTAAGTTTCCTCGGTCTGATAGCAAAGGTGGGTTCCTGCAGACCGCTTGTTGAAAAAGACCTCTACAAGAAGCGGTTCAGGTTGCCCTGATTCGGCAACCTGAGCGCGGGTTTCGCTCTCGGGTTTGGTTTCAGCCCAAAGAGCATGGCAGTAGCTTTGCAGGCCAGTAAGGATAAGAGAGAATGCGATTACTCGGCCGATGAAATCCATAGGCATTCACCCGTTGCATTCGTCAACGCGAGATAGGATAGGTCTTTTCGATCTTTTTTTCGTCCAGTGCACCTGAAACCGCAACAACGTATGACCCCGGTCCGGGAAGGCCTGGCAGCTGGGTTGTGATCGTGCGGGTTTTGCCGGGGAGCACAGGTGTCTGATTGAGTTGACCTGATGCGACGAGTCCTTCAGGAGCTTTTTCGGCGGCTGCATCCGTAACGTATTTTTCAGCATTCTGAATGCCGGGGAATTTGGCTTTTTTCCAGATGGAATACGTTCCTTTCAGTCTCGTGTGAACATTGCCGCTGTTAGTGATCGAGGCCTTGAGGGAATTTCCGTTTTTGCCGAGCGAGAGACCTTTCAGCGAGGAAGACCTTTTTATGGGGTTAGCGTTTGCATAAACGCCGACACCAAGCTTAAAAAGAACTTCAACCGGTGTTTCTTCTCCAACTGCTGTGGTGTCATTCATGCGTTCTTCGGTGAAGTAGATAAGGGCCCTGTGTTCGCCAGGTGTGGGTTTGACAGGAGGACGGATGGATAAGCGCACAACCTGACTTTTTCTCGGTTCAAGGACGAACGACTTCGGATTAATCAGCATCCACTGGTCAAGCGACTGTTCCGTCGGTGGGATCAGCTTGACCTCATTGTTTTCATCGAGGGTCCAGTTATATACTTCGACATTGACTTTTGTCGGTGTTTTTTTCAGATTGAAAAGCCTGAGCGACTCGTTGACCGGTTTGGAACCGATCGAGAGCTCGAGCATTGATGGAGAAACGCCGATCTGTCCCGGAGGGGGGGCATCCTCAGCGTAAACGGTTGTTGCTAATGTCGAAAAGACGAGGAAGAGTGCTGTAAGTAGTTTTTTCATGATGGCTGTTAAAGTGTAGTGATTGTTATTTCAATGGTACCGTGATATTTGCCGGATCTTCTCGCCTGTGAGATGTCCAGGTCTAAATCGACTCTTCCAAGGCATCTGATCCTGTTTTTATTTTTTTTCTGACATTCTACAGGCTTTTTAGTGATATGTGCTCTAATTATTGAGGATTTATCATTCTTGTGCGAGAGAGCATTTTCGATGCCGCTTCTGCTGAGAATTCTGTACTCCACCTTATATGCTGTTCCACCCAAAGAACCATTATCCTCATCTTCCTCGTCGTCTCCGTTATCCTCATCATCACCGGTATCATACTGGTAATACCATAACAGCACGTTTCTCCGGGTTATTTTTGTCGTGTTATACACCTGCTCCAACAGCAGTTCCGGAGTTTCGACACTGCTGCTGCTCCATGTTACATCAGTTTCGAACGGATTGAGAGATGCAGAAACACCGCTCCCGGCAAGCCCGATCTCACTGAGCGTGACAGCTTCCAGTTTTCGGTTTTTATAGATCTTGAGCTTGTCAGCCGAAAAGGTTTCTCCGGGATTGAATGTTGTCACACACAGGGCAATTACTGTAATCAGCAGCCCCTTGATTTTCCCTGGCTTACCGGTTGCCATGTATGGACGTGTCCGAACTCAGATCGTCGAAGCGGTTATGGTGTACTGACCACCGGTATGGCTTCCCGATCGGTTGGTTTTGCTGAAGTCCAGATCCAACTCAATGCCCCCGAAAGTTGCCGAACTTTTGGCAATTCCACCAAGATTGGTCTTGATCGAGCTACCGCTGTTTGTGCCGTCATTGACTTTCACGTTTGACATGCCGATTTTCGATTCGCCCTTTGAAAGGACATCGCTGCCGGAAGGTATCGTGACCGTGACTTCGGCATTTCCGCTTTGAGAGAAGCCTCTGATAGCCCAGACGTTCGGCATCTTAACGGTTGTTTTGGTGCCGTCAAGTTCCAGCTTGGCATCCATGAGGCTGGCTGTCGAGAGTTGATCACCGGCAGCTGCGCCTTCCCATGATACCGTCATGGTGTTGTCACCCTGATCGAGGGCTTCCGATGTCGGTGTTTCAAAGTTCAGAGTGAGAGAAGAATAATAATGCAGCACAATGAACTGGGGGACGTTGGCTGTGACTTTGGCTGTTCCTTTGCTTGACTGGCTTCCGCTTTCGACAACCGAATACGCGTTGTTGGCGGAAAAAGCCAGGACAAAAACAATGGTAAGTGCTTTAAATATAGTTGATTGTAACAGCATGGGGCGCCTGTTTAGGGGTTAGGGGAAACAGTAAAGATAAACTTTACTTTTTTCAAGTTAGGGATAATGTCAATAAAAAAAAAGAGGTGGATTTTTTAAAAAGTTCTGAACATGGATAGCTGTGCGAGCGTGTCGTTTTGTATAAAAAAGAGGGATGGATTAGACCACTTGTGTGGCGCTGGGTCAGATGGTCTCTGCGGTGATTTTGTACTGGCCGCCGGTATGAAGGCCTGCGCGGGTTGTTTCGACAAAATTCAGTGTTATGCGTACATTGCCTATAGTCGCTTCCGATGTTGTTATGCCCTTGAGGCTCGTATTGATTGTTGTACCGGAACGTCCCTCGTTATCCTCGATTTCAATGTTTCCTTCACCCTCTTCAATGATAATTCTTGACGGGCCTAAAGTGAGAATGTTGTTGTTGATGGATATGGAGACTTTGGCATTTCCCGAAGGAGAGAGCCCCCGAATTGCCCATACGTTAGGGAGCTGCAGAGAAACCCTGTCGGGAAGCTCTATTTCAGTATTTTCATCGCTCAGCTCGCTTGAACTTTCTGCTTCACCACTCCACTGGACGTCGAAATCGGCTGAACCTTTATCGACATCCGATGAGAGCTCTTCGAAGTTCAGAGTTAGGCCGGAGTAGTAATGAAGGATGATTACATCCGGAAGCTCTATTGAAATATTGGTAGTGCCAACAGCACTCAGTGATCTTGAGGGTTCATCTGCCTTCACAGGATGAAGATAGAAGAAACATGCTGCCAAGGGAAGCAGCAGATACATAAATGTACTTTTCCCGATCATGCTGGGGGCTCTTCGCCGGGGTTCTGCGTTTAATCCACTTCTTCTTCTATTGTACTGAATTCTTTTTTCATATCAAAGAAACGAAAAAGACTGCCAGGGAAAGGACTTGCAGAGGAGAGATTTCAGGTGCCCTTAAGGGGCAAAAGAGGAGGGTTCCGGGACGATAATATCAATCTCGAAGAGGAAATCGTCTGTTATGATGAAGTTTGTTTCCGCTATGCGATCGGGTTTGTCCTCCTTTGTTGTCATGGCTCTTGCCGTATAGCTGCCTTGCCGCAGCCCATCGATACGATAGTAGCCGAACTGGTCGGTCATTACTTGTTTTGTTGTTTTATTTTCAGAGTCGGCAACCCTTATGGGAACGCCTGCAAGAGCATGTCCTGAAGCAGTTGTTACCTTTCCAGCCGCTCCATACTCTGCGTAAACGGGTATATTTACTTCAGTAACCGCACCACTTTGCACTTCGACTTTAATGCTTTGTTGCTCAACAACCAGCTCCAGCGGAAGGTTTTCAGGATCGACTGAAACCGTGTATATGCCCGGCCTGAGATTTCCTACAAAAAAAGTTCCTCCAATCTGTTGCTGTCTCAATTTTCTGCCGTTTATTAAGATAGCGACATCATTAATTGACGATTGGCCGATTCGGGAATCGGTCATGATTTTCAATGCTCCAGCCATGCCGCCCCTTGTATGACTGATGGCTGTCCGGTTGATGGGGAAGAACCGGCTGTTTGATCGACCGAGGTCCCAGGAGAGTGTGAAGCTGATAGAACGGCGATCTGTGTCATCCGGCAAGAATGCATTGTCATCGATAGAGAGTCCGCTTGCATGATACATGTTATCATGATAGGCCAGGATAAAACTAAGCCCGGTATTAATATCTTTGCTCCATGAACTGGTAAAACCGAACCTGCCGCGGGTATATGAAGCTCCAAGCTGAACACGATTGTTCCTGTATCCCTGCGGATGCCAGTTGAAATAAGCGCTCGACGCATGTGTTTTGTTTGCCGGTGCATAGGAATGAATGAACTGCAGCGTGCTGTTGCTGTTTCTGAAATCATGGTCTATGTTGGCAGTGATCACCTTGTCTTCATATCTTAGCCGCATATCGGTATCGTATCGTGGTCTCAGATAAGCTTCGTAATGGTAGGTTCCATCGCTATCATCGGGAATCGCTGACAATCTGGTACGAGGAGAGAGGTACAAGTGGCCACCTGGGAGGAGATGCCTGCTGGTTACGGTGTCGTTTTCTTTTGTGTAGTTCCCATAGACAAAGGTGTTTAGCCAGGAAAATGGTCGAGCTTGCAGACGCAGGATGTGGCGTTCCTTTCGTTCTCTGGTGTCGTATCCGAACCCTTTTTCATTCCAAAGGGAGCGTTGCGAGAAACGCCATGTTTTTCCGTACCCTTCGACAGTTGCATCGGCCCCGAAACGTCCGTTTGAGCGAGCAGCGTAGAGCGCGGTGTTCCAGCGAGAGCCGATGGACATGACGGCTCCTAGGAGCTGATCGATTGATTCTGCCTGGGGGTTGTACTGAAAACTTCCTTCGAGCGTCATGCGTTCTGTCAGTCCGTAGAGCAGATGAGTGAATCCTGTCAGCAGGGCAGGGGACGCATCATCGTCGAGGAGGTTGCCTTCCCGGCCAATTGCGCCATGAAAAAGAACTTCATCGGGTTCGAGGCTCCGGTTTGCGGTTGAACGGGTGTAGTCGATAATGCGCACCGGTTTTTCCAGAAAAGAGTGTTCGTAAAGATATACCTCGGTTACCCTGAGATCAGTTGCCATCCGGACATTTCTGAATATGAACCTGCCGTCGAAGGAAATTCTCTGGCGAGCAGCAACACGGCCGTCAAACCGAAGTTCCGCAATGCCGGCAGGAGGGCCGGTACCTTCGATGGTCCGGCGCTGTGTGCGGTCGATATTCAACAGCACATCGGTGTCGCTGTAACGTACGTTGTCGATGTTGGGCAAAATGCTCCTGTTGTTCCAGGCGATCTGGAGCCCGGTATAATCGAGGTTTCCCAAAAGATTATACATCTGGCTTGTTCCTGTGCCGATTCTGAGTGCACTATTCCGGTCAAGGGTTGTCCAGTGGTATCGGGAGAGTGAAAGTTTTTTCGCCGGATTCCCTTGACCCATAATATTCCATATGCCATCGACAGCCCGGCCTCCGGCTTCCAGTTCGAAGTGGCTTTGTGTTTCATGGTGAAATCGGTGTGAAATGTCACTTTCGATATGGAGAAACGAGAGTGAATTATCCGGTGCAGGAATGTCGGGTGTTACAACAACTTTTTTTCTGTCTCGTTTCGACAGCGTGACAGGCCTCCAGGGGATAAGGATTTTTATCGCGTAGAGGAACTCGTTGAATAAAATATGGGCGTGAAAGGTTTCTTTCAGTGTCGTAAAAGAAACACACTTTTGCCCGTCGAACTCCTGTAATGTTTCAGGGTTAAAATCTATGGACCCAAGAGTTGTTGTGTAATGTATGTTTCCTTTTCTTTCAGGATGTCTCGGCAGGTGTGCATGTTTTTGAAACAGCTCGAAGGGAATCCAGAAATCGTTCCGGCCCTGGTAACAAAGCTGAATGCCGACGGACTGGTCGTTGAAAAACAGTTCCACCACAAGCGGTGTGTTTTCTATAGCGCTTTCTTGGGAATTCTTGAAGCTTGTCGGTATGTCGGCTGCGATAAGTTGGGAGGGGCAGAAAACAATGCTCAGAGCCAGGAAAACCGATACTGTCTTTAGTAACCATTTAATACACTCTGTAAGCATTGATGCTCATTGGCCTATTTCTTGAACTTGAAAGTGTGTACCATGGGCATACCTGCAAGCGTATCTTTTACTGCAATGATATAGGTACCGCTTTTTTCTATCCGGGGCAATGCGGTTGCAATCGTTCTTCTTGTTCCCGGCAGTATGGGAAAACGGTTGAGCCGGCCTTTTCCTGCAAGGCCTTTGGGCTCCATGTTTTCCTTGTTTTTGGGAAACAATTTGCCTGGATTATTAGCCCCCGGGAATTCCTTTTCATTCCACACAACGAACTTTCCATGGAGCCTGACATGGACATTGCCTGTGTTTTCGATATCGGCATAGAGCTTGTTTCCATCAAGCCGAAAGGAATGTAGGACAGCCTGTTTTGTGACATCGCCAGCTGTTGCATAGATGCCTATGCCTACGCGGAACCTGGTTTTTATCGTTTTATGTTTTGTCGTATCGTTTGTGGCAGGTTTTTCGGTAAAGTAAATAATTGCACGATGTTCGCCCGGGGCGGGTTGAACCCTTGGCCGGATGGAAAATCGTATGGGGCGGCTTGTTTTTGGGGGAACCGTGAAAGTGAGAGGATTGATGGTTATCCATTGGTCGAGTGACTGAGGATCGGGAGGAAGCAGCTTGATTTTGTTGTTTTCGTCAAGTGTCCAGTTGTGAACACTCACCTGAACGGTTACCGGCTTTTCCTTGAAATTGATAAAGCGTACTGTTTCATTCACCGGTTTGTTCCCGATGCGCAACTCTTCAAAAATGCTCGGCGCGAGCCCGATCTGTCCGGCAGGAGGCTCTTTCGCTTCCATGATACTTGAAAAAAGAAAACTGCAAAAGAGTATTGCGGAGATATATCGGTAGTTCATCAGAGATAAGTTAACGTTGTATAAATAGTTCCTCTATAGGCTCCTGAGCGGCGGGCATTGGAAATATCAAATTCAAGCTGGACACGGCCCAAGAATCGCCACTTCTTGTTATTACTCTTATCCTCGATTTCCTGGTCAATAACCGTGGCATCCACCCATGATGAGGGATCGGTTTTATGACTCAGTCTCCCGGTGTTCCCGTAACCGTCTTCTATAGAAATAGATGCCGAAATAGATGGCTGTGGTTCATCTGACTCGTCTTTTTCCTGGATGTAGCGCCAGAGCCATTTTTTGTTCGACTCCGTGTTGTTTGTCCACCGTGTAAAAGTTAACTGGTCATAGGTCTGCTGAAGGTCGCCGGATCCAAATCCTTCTTCAAAAACGTCACCGCTCCAGCTTACTTCAGGCTCAAACGATCCTTCATCAACATATTGGCTGCCACTGCTGTTCGAAAAAATATCCTGAGGTTTCATCTTGTTAAATGTCAATTTGTTTTTGAAGGTGATTTCAGGATCATCATCCCCTTGACACTCAATCGGAAAAACAATGGCATTTGTCACAGCAGCTATGAGAAGGATACGTATGAACAGCAAGAGGTTCTCCGGGGAGAACCTCTTGAGAAAAAAACAGGGCTTTTGCTTTTCTGTCATAAGCGGAAAGATTTAAGCAGGATGACAGGGCTGCTTAGACTGCTGTAGCAGTAATAGTGTATTGTCCTCCAGTATAGGAGCCGGACTCAACAGCATTGGTAAAATCAAATGTGAGATTGACGTCCCCGATTGTTGCATTGGTTTTCCTGATACCGTTTAAGGCTGCTGTGATTGGATCGCCGACATGCCCATTATTATCGTCAACCTCCTCGCCTGACATAGCAATAGTAGCTGATGATCCCGTGGCCGTAGCCGTCAACTCGCTATCGTCTATATCGATTTCCACTGTGGCTGTGCCATCGGAAGAAAAACCACGGATCGCCCAAACATTTGGAATGTTCACTGTAACAGTGCCTCCGTCAAGATCGGTTGCCGTCACAGTCATATCATCAAGATTGCTATCGGTGAGTTCATCTGTGCTGCTGCTTGTTCCGTCCCAGGAAACGGTCCATGAGGAGCCTGCGCTTTCATTAACAGGGTCTTCAATGTCAGTGTTGAAGTTGAGCGTAATACCTGAAAAATAGTGCAGGATAATGACGTCAGGAAGAGTCACAGAGACGCTTGTTGAACCGCTGGTTGAAGCGGCTTTCGTGTTGTTGGGTGGTAACAGGGTCAATACCGATGCAAGCGCAAGTACCCCAAGAATTGTTTTTTGTTTCAGTTTCAAGATAACCCCCTTTTGGTTTTGTTGTTGGTTTCTGTTTTTGTTGTTTAAAGCTTTAAATTCTTGCGGTTACGGCTCTACGATGTATTATACCGCAAATATTATACCATTTCTTGCCAATCTTATTTTTATTAATACGATTTATTATGGGTAGCTGTTTTACTGCGCTTATTTATCATATTTTTTTTTAATATCTTATGGTTGCAGCCGATTCCGTGTTTCCCATTCAGGGGAGAGGATACCGATGCGTGCCTTTAAATATTTAGTGTGTTTGTCCGGCAATTATGTTTCATTTTGGTTCAAACGTAGTTTCATTCTGAGAATCCAGTCTCATCCTAAGAAGCTAAAAAGGGTTATATTACTTGTAGTTACATTCTTCAGGCGTTCGTTGTTCATTAACACACCAACCGTTAAGATTTTCTGGAACAGCTTGTGAGTTTTTGCTTGTGGTCGGGGATCTTGTCGCTTTTTTTCAAACAAGGGAACTGCATAAATTAAACCATTGTTAACTTTGGGTTACAGTTTATCATTCGAGAAACTGCAGCACTTTTGGAGGATAGGTATTTCCTTTTTTTACTCTTTGCGCTGTGTGGGCGCTAACAGTGCTGATATCCCGACAAAAGTCAGGATACAGTTTGTTGGGGGGAGGTACTTATTGACCTTTTGAACTTGAAAATTCTCGCTCTTAAGGACATCCTTTAAACATAAGAGACCGATCAAATGGGTAGCAACCGCTTTTTTTCACCAGAGAACCATTGAGGCTGGTGAGCTTTTGAAGGCGAAAATGATCGGTTGAACAACTCCTAACATATCGGAGTTGATATTTTTCATAACAGCAAGTACAAAATGAAATGGTTTGTTGAAAGAACTGGAGCTTTCAATAAGTCATAAGTTGTTTTTTTAAAAAGAGATACATTATCCAATAATTTTAAAAGACATTCTTGTATGGCTTTAATTTAATCGCTTTGGCGAAATTATGCAAGAAAAAAATCGCAAAAGTAGTACTCTAGGCGATAAGATCAGGGAGATAAGGCAGGTTTTTAGCCTTTCTCAGAAGGATTTTGCCAGTAAAATTAACGTTTCACAAAGCTTTCTCTCAGAAGTGGAGCGAGGGTTAAAAAATCCGGGAGTATCATTGGTTTTATCGCTAAAGCGATCATTTCCTGACATAAACCTTGATTATTTGGCGGGGGAGGGGGAGATGTGTATTGAAAAGAGGTCCCCAGAGCCCATGCTGGAATCCGAAGAAGACTATCTGAAAGATTTTGAGAAACGTCTTGAAAGCCTTGAAAAGGTGCTTAAAACAGAATCTGCTCAGGAAGAACCCGTAAAAATTCCGCTTTACCAGTATGCAGTAAGTGCAGGTTCAGCCTGCATTGTGTCCGAAGAAGTAGAAGAGTATCTGCCTGTACCGAAAACCATCACTCGCCATCCGCGTGAAACATTTGCAGTCCGTGCTTCAGGTGACTTTATGATAGATGCAGGTATAGAAGAAGGGGATATCGTCATTTGTGACGCAAAGACGCCTGTAAAAACCGGCTGCATCGTTATTGCATCCATCGACGGCGCACAAACGTTCAAAAAAATTATTCTCGATCAGGGAACAGTTACTCTTGCTCCCGCCAACCACAGCCGCGATCTGATAACCGTTACCGCCGACAGCAACCTCACCATCCTCGGTGTCGTCATTGCCCTTTTCCGGACCTTGTAGCAGCGACTTAACCGCCATTTGTAGGGCGGCCTTCCCTTTATTTATTCCACGAATTCAATTGCTTCGTTATCCCGACAAGCCGGGGCACTCCGGTTTTGAAGTTTATCCCTACTTTGTCGGGACTCCGTTCGCCTTGCATCCCGATGTAACCGGGACTCATGACAATAAATTAGAGGTGTCCTGTGGAATGGTTTGGAAACCTATATTCCAGAGTAAATATTTTTTTTGCGCAAAGAAAAAAATACTCCATATATTTTTCACTTTTTAGGTAAGACTTATGGCTGATGTGATTTACGTGACCGGCGGTGCGCGAAGCGGCAAAAGTTCATTTGCCTTGGGTTGTGCCGCACAGTACAAGAAGAAAGTATTTCTTGCGACCGCTGAGCCGTTCGATGGCGAAATGGTGGCGCGTGTGCAAAAACACCGTGAAGAGCGGGGCAGTGATTTTTTTACAGTAGAGGAACCAGTGTATCTTGACAAAGCACTGCGGAACATGCCAAAAGATACAGAGGTGATTATTGTCGATTGTCTGACGGTGTGGGTGGGGAACCTTCTGTACAAGCTGGGGTCAAACGAGGCGATTATGTCTCATGTGGAGCGTTTGCTTGATGTTTTGCAAAATCCCCCCTGTAGTATTATTCTCGTATCCAATGAAGTCGGGATGGGAATTGTGCCTGAAAATGCCATGGCACGGGAATTTCGTGATATTGCAGGTATCATTAATCAAAAAGTGGCGGGCGTTTCTACCGAGGCTTACTTTCTTTGCAGCGGGTTGCCGGTGAGGTTGAAGTAGTTCTATAACTGAATGGCTCAATAGCTAAAAAAGCAAGTTTTCAAGCCATCAAGCTGACCAGCCAAAAAGTAAATAATAGCAGTATGTTCGATCAGTTACAGGATATTCTCAACGACATCAAACCGGTTGACAATTCATTAAGCAGCAAGATTCAGGCTCATCTTGACGATCTTACCAAGCCGCAGGGAAGTCTGGGGCGTCTGGAAAAAATTGCGATGAAGTATGCGCTTGCAACAGCCACTGACCGCCCGGTTCTCAATAAGAAGAAAGTGTTTTGCTTTGCAGCGGATCATGGTGTTGCAGCGGAAGGGGTTTCGGCTTTTCCTGTTGAGGTTACGCCGCAGATGGTCTATAATATGCTTGGTGGCGGCGCTGCTATCAATGTGTTGTCTCGTCATGCTGGTGCGGACCTTGATGTCGTGGATATGGGTGTGAGCCACAATTTTGCCGATCACCCTTCGCTTCGCAAGCACAAGGTGCGGTATGGCTCAGCCAATATGGCGCAAGGCCCTGCCATGACGATCGAGGAGACCGTGCAGGCTGTTATGACCGGCGCAACCCTTGCACGTGAGGCTCGTGAGCATGGTTATGACCTGCTGGCTACGGGTGAAATGGGTATTGCCAATACCACTCCGGCAACTGCTTTGTTCGCTGTTTTGCTTGATCTTCCTGTTGAGTCTGTCACAGGCCGCGGTACAGGGATCGACGATAAAATGCTCGACCATAAAATCTCCATCATTAAACAGGCCATCCAGGTCAACAGTAAACACCTTGCGACCCCGTTGGAAACACTTGCTGCCCTTGGAGGTTTTGAAATCGCAGGAATTTGCGGTCTTGTTCTTGGTGCGGCATCGGTCGGAATACCTGTGGTTGTTGATGGCTTTATCTCATCGGCAGGTGCGGTTGCTGCAATGAAACTCTCCTGTAAAGTGGGTGATTACCTTTTCTTCAGCCATCTCTCGAATGAACAGGGCCACAAGGCTGTTATGAGCAAGCTCGGAGCCCACCCGATTCTCGATCTTGATCTTCGTCTGGGAGAAGGTACGGGCGCGGCTCTGGCAATGCAGGTCATTGAAGGTGCGGTCAAAATATACAATGAAATGGCCACGTTCAGTTCTGCCCAGGTCTCCGAGAAAAATTAGCTGCGACTGTATGTTTTATGGATTCGTTTGATAATGAAAAGCGTCAGCTTGCAGACAGTGACAGCCGGTTTGTCGAGTGTAACGGTTTCACTGTTCACTACAAGCTTTTCGGGAGCGGAGAACCTCTGGTTGTGCTGCTGCATGGCAGCTTTCTAAGTTTGCGTTCATGGCGGCACGTGGTCGAACCTCTTTCGGAAGCAGCGACAGTGCTTGTGTTTGATAGGCCTGCTTTCGGACTGACTTCGCGTCCAGTGCCTTCTCCAAACAGTCAGGCCAGGTATTCGCCGGAGGCACAAAGTGATCTAGTAGTGCAACTGATGGCAGGGATAGGACGGGACAAGGCTGTTCTTGTGGGAAATTCTACCGGAGGAACTCTTGCCCTTCTTACTGCATTGCGTCATCCGGAGCATGTTCAGGGGGTTGTGCTTGCAGGTGCGATGATTTACAGCGGGTATGCCACCAGCGAGGTGCCGGCCTTCATGAAGCCAGCTCTCAAAACAATGAGCCCCGTGTTCTCCAGACTTATGAAGTTTCTGATAACGAGGCTTTACGACAGGAATATCCGCGGTTTTTGGTACGACGCAGAGCGGCTCAGTGAAAAAACTCTTGCCGCATTCCGCAGTGATCTTATGATTGGTGACTGGTCGAGGGCTTTCTGGGAGCTCTTTCTTGAAACGCATCATCTTGGCCTCGATAAAAAGCTGCATGACGTGAAGGTTCCGTCGCTGGTGATTACCGGGGAGCATGATCTAACTGTGAAAACAGAAGAAAGTCTCAGGCTCGCAGAGGAAATTCCGGGAGCGGATCTTGAGGTTGTTCCTGATTGTGGACATCTTCCCCAGGAAGAGACACCTGCTGCATTTGTTGCCGCGGTGGAATCATTTCTGAAAAAATCAGCGAAGGTATGTTAAAGGGGCTTGTAACGGCTCTCCGTACTTTGACGGTGCTTCCGGTTCCTGGAAAGGACGCCGTACATTTCAGCAGTTCTTTTTACTGGTTTCCCGTTGTCGGCTTTCTTATCGGTGCGCTTCAGTCGGGTACTGGCTATCTGATGATGGCTGCCGGTTGGCCTGAATTTGGTGCAGCCTCGGTGCTATTTGCCGGAGTGGTGCTCACCAGGGGAATCCACGCCGATGGTTTTGCTGACCTCGCAGACGGATTTTTTGGCGGGAAAACTGTCGAGAGCCGTTTGCGCATCATGAAAGATCCTGCGGTCGGCTCGTTTGGTGCGATCGCGCTGGTGCTGCTTTTCCTGTTCAAATGGGTTGTTCTTGTCAAACTGCTTTCTCTGGAGTTGTATGCCTGGATCGTTTCGGGTGTCGTGCTGGCTCGTCTGGTGCAGGTGATGTTGGCTTCTTTCCTGCCTTATGCACGCAGTGACGGCGGTACTGCCGCTGGGTTTGTGGAAGGAGCAGGCAGTCGTCACATGGGGGCAGCCTTTTTTCTTTCTGTTATTATCCTTCTTTTCCTCATGAATATGACGCTGTTGCCTTTGGGGGCAGCGCTTTTTGCCGCTGCAGCCGGAGCTGTCCTTACGGCAATGCTCAGCCTTAAAATGATCAAAGGTGTTACCGGAGACGTTCTCGGTGCATCGAGTGAGATCACCGAAGTGCTGGTCTGGACCTCTGGTGTGCTGTTTGCAGTTCTGTCCTGAATTTTCCCCGCGAATTGCAATCTTCCGGTCTTTTCTCTTCTCGTTGCAGCAAGTGAAATCCTGCTGAACATAAAGTTCCTATTGTCTTATTCCGGGCATATGCTTATAATTATATGTCTCCGTTTTTGTCCCGGTTCTGGGTGTTTATTTGTCTGGTTTTCAGGTGAAAATAGTGCATATTCAGGCGTGCATTTTCATAGATATCATAAACAATTGTTAAACATTAGCGACCTATGAACGAAATGATAATATCATTCGCCGGTGGGAAGAAAGTCAACGCCGACTACCGGGGTTTTACCATCATGACGGACCAGTCCCCCAGGAATGGCGGAGAAGGGGCAGCGCCTGAGCCGTTTTCGCTTTTTCTTGCCTCTATCGGTACCTGTGCCGGATTATATGTTTATTCATTTTGTCAGGAGAGGAATCTTTCTACGGATAACATACGAATTATACAGACGCATCACAGGAGAGAAGATGGCAATGGTATCGGTAAAATCTCCATTGATATCGAGGTTCCCGGGGATTTTCCCGAAAAATATCGCAACACGCTGATCAAGGTTGCCAATCTCTGTGCTGTCAAGAAACACATTCAGAATCCTCCGGTTTTTGAGGTGGCAACCAGAGTTTCAGGATAGATTGAGTGTGCATTTTATAACCAGAAAACAAATACAATAGCAATGAATAGCAATGCAGCTGCACTTGCAGGTGAATCATCGTTACGATTGAGGAATTTTCATATTACCTTTTTCGCTATCGTTCTCGGCATGGCCGGTTTTTCCCTGGCCGTTCAGAAAGTCGGCGGTCATGAGGGGAACGGGATTCTTCCTGTGCTGGAAACTCCTGCAACCATTCTTGTTTACCTTACCATTGTGCTTTTTGTGCTGGTAGGTCTTGTGTATTTTGCAAAAATGCTCAAACATCCGGACGCGGTGAAAAAAGAGTTCAATCACCCGATCAAGGTTAACTTTTTTCCGCTTATTGCCAAGGTTTTTCTTGTGCTTAGCGTTGCATTTCTTGATCGGGACATGAGCATTTCCCGGTATCTCTGGATAATTGGAACAATTCTGCAGTTTGTAGCTTCAATCGTTATTATTTCCATCTGGATACGTCACACACATTTTAAAATCGAGCATGTCACCCCCGGCTGGTTTATTCCCATTGTAGGTGCCATTATCGTGCCTATTGCCGGTGTGCCGCATGGTTTTGTAGAAGTGTCGTGGTTCTTTTTCTCGGTTGGGCTTGTGTTCTGGATGGCCTTGTTTACGATTGTGCTTTACCGCATGATGTTCTATTCGCCTATTCCCGACAGGCTGCTTCCGACACTTTTTATCCTTTTTGCGCCGCCTGCAATCGGTTTTATAGCCTATGCGAAACTTGCCGGTCTCATGACACTTGAAGCTGGACCTGATGCATTTGCAAGGATTCTTTACTATTTCTCGCTTTTCATGTTTATTCTGATTCTTTTCAAGGTTCAGATTCTGGCAAAGATCAACTTTTATCTTTCCTGGTGGGCATACTCTTTCCCGCTTGCAGCCAAAACACTGGCTACCGTGGTGATGCTTCACCTGACCGGCGATATACTGTTTAAAAATATTGCTCTTTTCGAGTTAGGACTTTTGGCGGTTGTCATTCTTATGCTGGTTGTAGTGACTCTGAAGGCGATTGTCAGGGCGGAGATCTGCGTAGAGGACTGAAGGTCGCCTATAAACCTGCTAAGAGTCCTGATTGCTTCGTTGGGCGGTGCTCGGAATCCTCATGTACTCTATGTACACTCCGGTTCCTGCGCTCCGTCCGCCTTACACTCAGAACTCTCCCAACGGTTTATAGGCGACCTTGATCTTTTCGTTGCAAAAGAGAGCTTGAACAAAAACCCTCATTTTGATAAATGAGTTACGTAGAATAAATCGGAACTCTGATGTCTCCTGCTGGTTTACATGTTTCCTGTTTTGTGTCCAAAAGGCTTGACGGCTCAATAGCTATTTGTTACCAGCCTTTTCCTGCTATCAAGCTATAAAAAAATATTCCCCCTTTGTATGAAAAATGGCATATGCTTATAATTAAGCATGAATCGTAATCGTGCAGGAAGGCCGAAAAGCTGCCGCAGGGTAAAGGATACGCCCAGGGTTCGCTGTTTCAAGCCCCAGGGTATTCCAAGAAGTCAACTCGAAGAGATCGTTGTTACCGTCGATGAGCTTGAAGCGATCAGATTGGCGGATCTTGAGGGGTTGTATCAGTCCGAGGCCGCGGAGACAATGGGTGTCTCACGCCAGACATTCGGCCGCATTCTTGATTCGGCGCATAAAAAAGTTGCCGAAGCTATCGTTTCGGGGAAGTCAATTGTTTTTGAAGGGGGTGTATTTATGAAAAGCGAAGAAACAGAGAGAACAAAAAAAGAGCTTTGCGTTTGTCCGAAATGTGGATATGAAACAGAGCATCAGCCAGGTATCCCGTGTCGGAGTATGAAATGTTCAGAATGTGGAGTTACGATGATAAGAAATGGTGGATGCGGAGAAGGAAGAAGAAGAGGAGGGGCGAAGCAGAAGTAGCATGCATTACTGGTTAGTGACGTTTATCCTGCTTTTTTTTACAAGCAGTTGCAGCCTTGATTCCGGTAGGAACAGTGTTGAAGATGCAGGTGCAAGGGCAATTGCACCTGCAGAATCTTTACAAGTTGTCTACAGAGGGGGCAAGTTCGGTTACATCGATCCGTCCGGATCGATGGTTATCGAACCTCGTTACGATATTGCTTATATTTTCCGTGACGGCCTTGCTCCTGTCAGGGTAGGTGAAAAGTGGGGATATATAGATTCCACCGGCAGGTATGTCATCGACCCGGAATATTCGAAGATAACTCCTTTCAAGAAAGGGTATGCGCGGGTTCATGTCAACGGAAAACAGATATATATAGGAAAGAACGGTTTACAGGTCGGAAACCGGGCATATGATTTCGGTTATCACTTTTCCGAAGGACTTGCTTTCGTGATGATTGACGGGAAATACGGCGCAATAGATACAAACGGCCGCATGGTTATCGAACCGGAATACGAACTCGGATATTTTTTTGCTCACGGGCTGGGACTGGTAAGGAAAAACGGTAAATGGGGATATATCAACAAGGCAAATGAGTTTGTTGTTCGGCCGGTGTACGAGGAGGCAGACAGTTTTTGGGGAAGCAGGGCGAAAGTCATGGTTGACGGCAGGTGGGGGTTTATCGATACTACCGGAGCTATGGTTATCGAGCCGCAATACGAAGATGCCTGGAGTTTTATAGAAAACCGGGCCAGGGTTAAATGTAATGGTAAATGGGGCTTTATCGATGCAGCCGGTATCAGGGTTGTTGATTGCCGCTATGATATTGCTGAAAACTATTCCGGTGGTTATGCGCGGGTGGCGGTGAGAAATAGATGGGGGTTCATCGACAAAAATGGAAAAGAGGTCGTTCCCTTGCAGTACAGGGAGATAAAACCTTTTTGTTGCGGTCTGGCGCCGGTCCGGAAGGCAACTAAATGGGGATACGTGGATACATCAGGAGCGATGGTTATAGAGCCGCGCTTCAGCCGGGCTGAGAGTTTTTACAAGGGGTTGGCAAAGGTTCGACTGAAAGGCGTAGAAGCTTATATCGATCTTTCGGGTGAGGTGGTATGGAGCGAAAAGCCGATACTTTAGGGGCAACGCCTTTCGCCTTGTACTCAAGGCACTCGCGACAATTTATAGAGGTACCCAAAAAGGAGTGCTATGAAGAAAGTTTTTCCGGTTTTTCTGTTGCTGGCGGCTATTTTGTTTGGCGGCTGCTCACAGAAATTCCAGCGCGGCGTCAAGGATTTTCAGTCCAAATGGGTTGGCCTGAAGAGGAAAGTGACCGTTTATTCGGCTTCCGGTGAACCGGTCAGAACCTATGAGGGAAGGATAGATATCGAGCCGACGGAATACGGCAACAAGATCAAGTTTGCCCACGACGGCAATATGGTACTCATATTCAACATGGGAGTTGTTGTAGAGGAACTGGAATAGTCTGGACCTGGGTGCCCTTAAGTGATATCGGTAATATTCCTGGTGGCCCACCAATCACTGCCGTAGTTGTAAAACAGCTCTTCTCCTTTCCGGATATCACGCAGCGCGTAAATTATCAGCTCAGGACCGAGCGGCGTTTCTTCAAGGTAGTATGCGACATTCGGAAATGACGAGTGGTTAAAGAGCATGCCGTTTCCCATTGCAACAAGTCTTTTTTTTTCGTGTTCTCCGTAAAAGACATAGTTCAACAGTTCTCCTCCGATATCCTTTTCGTCCAGTTCAAGTACGGGACAGTGTTCTATAACATCACCGTTTCTGATACTCCGGGTTGCAAAGACGCCCCGCCCACTCACGTTCGATTGGCCTATCCGGACAGGGGGGTCAGCAAAATCATCCGTTTCAGGCCGGATTATTTTGCCAAGCAGGATGCCTGCAGCAAGACCGGCGGCAAATATGATGACAAGCAATGCAAAAAAGGCCGGCTCCATACGATGCTACCGATTGTTGAAAATCTATAGTTTACAAAAAAACTTCAATCGGTACTATAAAGGCCACCTCTATTTATTGTCATGAGTACCCTCTCCTATCCGCTCAACGAAGCAATTGAAGCGCGGAATAAATAAATAGAGGTGGCCCAAAGGTTGTCGGTGGTGCTCAAACGATTCTGTCCGGGTCGCTGGTATCCGGAACTTTTCCCTGATAACCAAAGAAAAACTGAAGGAGACCTACAAGTGTTCCTGACTGTTTTCGAACATACCACTGGTCGGCTGCTCTCCGGTTCCCGAGTGCATAGGATGGATAAGGATGAATGGTATCGGACATCTGGCGAAGTGTTACCCCGTTGCGCATCGCCAGCGCAAACTCACTGACCAGGTCTCCGGCATGGACGCCCAAGATATCGACACCGAAGATTTTTCCGTCAAAACCGGCAGCATAGACCCGTATCCAGCCTTCTGTTTCGCTCTCGGTGATGGCCCTGTCTATTTTGTTGAACGGAAAACGGTAAAGCTCATAACCAACATTTTTGCTTTTCAATACTTCCTCGGTTTCACCGACATGCGCCATCTCAGGTTCCGTATAGGTGCACCAGGGAACATGCCTGCCGTCTGTTCTCATTGGAAGATGAGTCAGCATTTTGCTTACTGCGACTTTGGCCATGTGTTCCGCCATATGGGTGAATTGCATGCCCCCTGCTACGTCCCCGCAGGCATAAATGTGGTGATGAGATGTCTGGCAGCTCTCATTGACAATTATGCCTCGTTTGTGTGTGTCTATTCCTGCTGCTTCAAGGTTTAACGTTTCGATATTTGCCTGTCTTCCGGAAGCGACGAGAAGGGTGTCCCCCTCGACAGTGAACGAATTGCCGTTCCTTCTGTCTTCAGTCGTCACCACTATGCTGCTGTTCTTTTTCTCTACTTTTTTGACGATGGTGTTTAGCTTGAGGGCAATGCCTTCACCGGTAAGGATATCCTGAAGGATAGAGGTCAGCTCGGGGTGGTCTTTGGATAGAATCCGTTCGCCGAAGTCAAAAACGGTAACTTCGGAGCCCAGCCTTACAAATGCCTGGCCCATTTCTGTTCCAATTGGGCCGCCACCGATAATCAAAAGCTTTTTCGGCTGTTGTTTCAGAGAGAAAATGGTTTCATTTGTCAGGTACGGAACAGTCTCGAGTCCTTCAATCGGAGGAATTACCGGTCTGCTTCCCGTGGCGATTACTATGTTTTTCGCCCGGAGTGTCTGAGGTTCCATGCCCTCTTTCGTGATGGTGATGGTATGTTCATCTGCAAAACTTCCCTGACCCTCGATGACCGTTACCCCCATTTTTTCATAAATCTCAGGAGCATCGGCTTCATTGTAGACGTTTTGCTGAACGGAATGAACACGTTTCATGACGGCTTCGAAATCGACAGTCGGGCCATCGGTTGTGATGCCGTATTTGGCGGCTTGGCGGACTGTATGCGCTACTTTGGCGGATTTCAGGAGGGTTTTGCTGGGAATACAGCCATACCACGTGCAGTCACCACCCAGTTTTTTCTCCTCGATCATTGCAGTTTTGGCTCCCAATGAAGCAGAAAGCCCTGCCGCAGTCAAGCCGGCTGCTCCCCCTCCGACAACGATAACGTCATAATCGAAGTTCATGTGTTTTCCTCCGTTTGTGAGACCCGTTTTCTGATTTTCTGGATTGTTGACCATGTCCCGAAACCAACCAGCGCGGCAATAAAAAGATATACCCAGAAAGGGACGTTTCTGCCTGCAATGATGAGGTAGAGATAAGCTGAAATGAAAAAGAATCCTGTAAGCAGTGCCGGTAGTGCAGTAGGTTTTTTCTGCTTCAGGTTCCTGACAAGCCATGCAAGAGAGAGGGTGAAAAAAGGTATTGCGCCGACATAGATCGCCCCGAAAACCAACGGATTGACACCGTATTGTGCGCCAAGTCCTATGAACCATGTATAGAATGCGTCAATGTTCATCGCAGCATTTTTATGGGCACCTCTATTAATTGTCGTGAGCGACCTGAAGACAAGGCGGACGGAACGCAGAAACCGGAGTGTACACAGAGTACATGAGGATTTCGAGTACTGCCCAACGAAGTATTCGGGGCGCGCAACAAATTAATAGAGGTGCCCTTATTACAGGCCAAGCTAAGAGAGCTATCTATTGTACTTGTTGTTTGTGATAACGTAAAGAAATGTCCTGTTCGTTCCATGTTGCAGATAATCTCTCGTGAGCCATAATGGCAACTCTATAGATTGTCGTGAGTCCCGGCTTTGTCGAGACGACAAATGCTTTTTCCGACCCTGGGACCTCTTTTGTGAAATCTGAGCATCTATCCTGAATAATTCATGAGAGTCCGAAAGCCCAGATTCCCTCCCGGAAACAGGTGAAAAAGCTCAAAACCGTATACAGTCATGTCGCCCCGTATAATAGAGAATATTTCACAGGGCGGCATCCAACCCTCACAAGTCATGTCGCACTCGATGCGGCATCCATAGTGAGGTTGTTTTGACTACTGGATTCCCGTGTCAAGCACGGGAATGACAGGAAAGGGGAAGTTCCCCGTCCCTTTGCATCTTTTTTCTTCCTTTGGTGAATTATTCAGGCTATTTCACGGGGCCGACTGTGATCTCCGAAAGAAAAAGACCGGCATTCGGTATGCAGGCATTTGCCCGCCCAACGAAATGGTCAAGGCGCGGGGCAAGTTAATAGAAGGGTAACTCTATTTAGGGCACCTCTATTAATTTGTTGCGCACCATGATTACGTCGTTGGTCGGTGCTCGAAATCCTCATGTACTCGCGTGTACACTCCGGTTTCTGCGCTCCGTCCGCCTTGTACTCAAGGCGCTCACGACAATTAATAGAGGTGCCCCCGTTATTATTCCGCGCTTCAATTGCCTCGTTGAGCGGATAAGAAAGGGTTTTTTCGCTCCTGCGCCCATTACGGGTTCAACAGCTGTTCGACCGTGTTCAGCAGGTGGCTTATTTCGAATGGTTTCTTCACAATCGCGTGTGCGCCTGTTGCCCGGGCGGCATCAAGGTATTCGGCAAACTCGATTTTACCGCCTCCTGATATGGCGAGAATTTTTGTATCAGGGCTGTTCTCCTTAAGCTGAAGAATGATTTCCAGTCCCTCTTTCTGAGGCATAACAATGTCGGTAATGACAAGGTCGAACGGGTATTCATTGAATAGTTTGTCGGCAAGTCTGCCGTTTTCTGCAGTCATCACCTTGTATCCTGCCTTTTCGAGGATTTTGCTGATCAACTTGAGGATATCGGGCTCATCGTCAATGACCAGAATCTGTTTCATTGCTATCGGTTTTTTGCTGTTGTTGTTTTGTCATCAGGGGTAGAAAAACTGAAATCGAGGTCCCTTGGCCTTGCGTACTTTCGACTGTTATCTCACCATTGTGCCCCCGGACTATTCCGTAGACGACCGAAAGCCCCAGTCCGGTTCCCTTGCCGACCCCTTTGGTTGTATAGAATGGATCGAACATTCTATCGATTTCTTCCTTTTCCATACCTTTGCCGGTATCATGAACCGTAATCCTTGCGTATGGTTGGTTTTCTTTGAGATTTTTGTAGCTGGCGGCCATGAAGCTGCCGATGGTTATTTTCCTGAGCTCGACGGTGAGTGTTTTTGGTTCTGTTTCCATTGCCTGCCAGGCATTGGTGCAGAGGTTCATGACAATCTGCTGGACCTGAGATGCATCACACATGACCGTATCGTCGAATTCTTCGATGAATTGTTCAGTCTTAACTGTGGAGGGAATGGAGTGTCTCAAGAAATCCATGGATTCTCTGATAAGGGGTTGCAATTTCTGTGGCTGAAGGTTTTGCGGTTCCTGTCTACTGAAGGTCAGTATTTGCTGGACGAGTTTTTTTGCCCGCTTTGCGGCTTTCAGAACGGCTTGCAGATCCTGAAGGGTGTCATTTTCCGGGGGCAGGGTATCGATCGCTATTTCGGTAAATCCGATGATCGGGGTCAGGATGTTGTTGAAATCGTGGGCAATACCGCCTGAAAGTGTTCCGAGGGTTTCGAGTTTATGGCTGTTGCGAAGCTGATTTTCAAGCTTCCTGTTTCGTTCTTCCGCTGTTTTCTGCTCTGAGCGATCCATTGAGATACCGATAACGCCTTCGATTTCCCCTTGTTTATTGAACAGGGGAAACTTGTTGGTGAGAACAGGAACACACGTGCCGTCCGGTAAAACAACCTCTTCCTCCATGTTCATGAGCGGTTGCCCGGTTTCCATAACCGTTTTGTCGGTAGAGCGATAATTGTTGGCTATTGCTTCGGGAAAGATGTCGTAATCGGTTTTTCCTGTCAACTGTTCAGGCGAAAGATGGTCGTGCTGTTCGAGTCCGTAGCGGTTGGTAAAGGTATAGCGAAAGTCCCTGTTTTTCATGTAAATATAGGCAGGAACCGATTCGGTGACGGTTTCCAGCATGATGGTTTTTTCCTGGAGTTCTGATTCTGTCTTTTTTCTGATAGTGATGTCACGGAAAATACTGTATATGATATCCCGGTTGTCGAGCCTCATTTTGTGACTGATAATCTCGACGGGTATTTTGCGGCCGTCTTTGTGCTGAACGAGGGATTCCATCGGTATACTTGTTACGGATTTCGGGGCTTCCGTTTCTTTCTTTCTGAAAGATTTTGCGATGATTTCCTGCTGATCTTCGGGGTGTAATGAGGTGAAATGTTTTCCAACCAGCTCATCCCTGGTCAGGCCGGTCAATGTCGATGCTTTCTCGTTTGCTCGCGTGATGATACCGCTCGATGCATCAGCAAGAAAAATGGCATCGGGGGATCCTTCGAAAAGAGACCGGAAGCGGGTCTCGTTCTCTTTCAGGACATTCTGGTAAAGGATCTGGTCGGTGATATCGACACTCGATACCCCAAGCATCGATGGGTAGCCGTTTTCGGAGCGGATAGGGAATATGACGCTGTGGAAGTACCGTTCGTTGTTGTTGATTTTGATATGGTCTCTTACTGTGATCGGAGTATTTCTCGCAGCGACTTTCCCTGTTCTTTCCAAAAAGACCTTGACGAGCTCGGGGGGCAGTAAATCGGCAAAATTTTTCCCGATGATTTTTTCTGCGGGCATTCTGAGAAACTTAGCTGCTGCCTTGTTGGTCATCAGGTATTTGCCGTCAGGCGAGCAGATGGTGATCAGGGTAGGGGAATGGTCGTAAAAGGCCTGTATTTCGGCTGCCAGTTTTTCAAGGTCTTTGCGTGACTGGTGGCTGCGCTCGATTCTTATGGTCAGTGTCAAGGTTCCCGCGAAAAGAATCAGGCCGGTAAAGAGGGTAAGTGTTATATAGTCGAGTTTTGCGGGAACAATTGTTTTCAGCCTGTTCTCCGGAACAAGGGAAACCATGTGCCAATAGAAATTATCTGAACCGTTGAAAGCGCTTTCTGGCAGGGGATAAACTCTTTTAAACGTGAAAAGCCCGCTTTTTGTGCGGAACTGGCCTTCGGGATCATCCCTGATGCGTGTCCACTCATCGGGGAAGTGTTTGGCAAAGGCGGTAGCCTTTTCTGTTCCGGGAAACATGAAGCCCCAATTGTTCTCGTCCGGAGCCCCGGTCAGATAAAACCCTTCGTCGTTCAGCAACATCAGTTTATTATGCCGGACGGTGTCTTGAAAGCCAAGGGTTTCGACAAGCGGCTTGCCCAGGAGGTTGATGACGGCAATGCCGCATTTCTCTCCATGGCGGTCAAAGACTGATCTGGCAAAACGGAGAGTCGGTTTATGCGGCCACTCGATTTCTCGATGCTCGATATTCAGGTCGAAAGGAGATATATATACATCGCGGGTTTCCAACTGCCGGGCTGCCGTAAAGTAATATCGATGGTTTTTTTCCTGGAGTTGTGATTCCACTACGGGATAGGCTCCTTTTAACGGGTCATAATTGATGCGAAGCACCTCCTTCCCATTGGTGTCGAGATAGCGGAGCTGATCATAGACGGTTTTTGCATTACTGAGCGATAAAAGGTTTTTTTTTACTCTTTCGGCGGCTGTTCCACGGGGATTTTCGAGAGCATCGGGGGCTTCAGGGAGGGAAGCGATGAAATCCAAGTCCTGGATAGTATCTTCAATCTTTTTGACCAGACATTGCTGCTTGTCGAGCATGGTTTTTTGTGAGGCCTCTCTTATTTCTTTCATGTTGCGTGACAGATCACTTCTGTAAATGTAGAAGCTCATCAAGACTATCACGGCCATTATGGGAAGAAAAATGAGGGCCGACTGAAGCAGTACTCTGGGGCGTTTCAGCTCCTTTGGCAGAATGATGTTCATGGCTTTGGGGGTAAGGCCATTGGTTCTTTTCCTTTAAATACCATTTTACCGGAGGAAAACCAAAGCGATGCACTTTGCTGCCAAGCCCTTGCCCAGGCGGTTTTGTAGAAATCCGCATTATATTTTCAGGTGATCGCTTTTATTTGCTTTGCGGGAGCAATTTCAAATAGCCGGAGTCCAGGTTGAAGGTGCTCTGAAGGTAAGTTGCTGTTTATTAGCAAGTTGCATGTTAGAGCTTTTTAAGAGCACCTCTATTTATTTATTCCGCGCTTCAATTGCTTCGTTGAGCGGTGCTCGAAATCCTCATGTACTCCGTGTACACTCTGGTTTCTGCGCTCCGTTCGCCTTGCACTTGAAACGCTCATGACAATAAATAGAGGTGCCCTTAACTCGCTGGAAGGAAAGTTGAGCATAATTTCTTGGCTTTTGGCATTCAGGTTTATATAATGATGCTGGCTGGTCTTGGGCTGCATCTGATAATGGTTTTCCGGTACGGGCTCGGGTGGTGATATCTGGAAGGGTCTTGAAAAGGGACTCGTTTCCTAATGAAAAGAGGGACTTAGCGTTATGGGTGATGCGGTGCTTCGAGTGGACTCGATAAGCAAGATCTACACGATGGGAGAAGTGAAAGTTGAGGCGCTTAAACATGTCTCGGCTGACTTTTACTCGGGTGAACTTGTGGTGCTTCTTGGAACGTCGGGCAGTGGGAAGTCAACGCTCTTGAACATCATCGGCGGGCTCGATGTCCCTTCTGAAGGGACGCTGTATTTTCATGGACGGGAAATGACCGCTGCATCAGAGGAAGACCTGACCGCATATCGCAGGGAGTCCATAGGGTTTGTTTTCCAATTCTACAATCTTATTTCCAGCCTTACCGCGCTTGAAAACGTTCAGCTTGTGACGGAGATATCTGTTGATCCCATGTCTGCAGAAGAGGCTTTGAAGCTGGTGAGCCTGGGTGACCGCATGTACCATTTTCCATCACAACTGTCAGGAGGGCAGCAACAACGTGTTGCCATCGCGCGTGCTGTGGCCAAAAAGCCTGAGCTGCTGCTGTGCGATGAGCCTACCGGGGCACTTGACTATGAGACCGGCAAGCTGGTTCTCGAGGTTATACGCAAGGTGAACGAAGAACTGGGGACTACGACGCTGGTGATTACGCACAATGTTTCCATCGCGGCTATGGCTGACAGGGTGATCCACATGAGGAGCGGTGAAATTACCGAGATTGAGAGCAACGAGAAAAAACTGTCACCTTCTGAACTGAGCTGGTAGCAAGAGCATGAAACAACTGAACAGGAAACTGCTGCGTGAACTGCTGCGCATGAAAAGCCAGATGCTGGCTGTAGCAGCGGTTGTTGCCTGTGGTATTTCTGTGTTCGTTTCCATGAGCAGTGTGGAATACTCGTTAAGAGAGACCAAGGTACGGTATTACAGCGACTACCGTTTTGCCGATGTTTTCATGCAGGCAAAACGGGCACCTGAAGTCATGCTGGAAAGCGTGAGAAATATTCGCGGGGTCGCAGCAGTCAGGTCTCGTATTGTTGCTGACGTGACACTTGATGTGCCGGGCCTGAACGAACCGGCAAGTGGAAGGCTGGTATCGATGCCGGACAGGAAACAGCCGGTTCTCAACGACGTGTTTCTTCGGGAAGGCCGCTACATGGAAGCAGGACATCCGGAAGAGGTGATAGCCAGTGAAACGTTTATGGAGGCAAATGGCCTTCAGATAGGCGATCGTGTAGGCGCGGTGATCAATGGTCGCTGGAAAGATCTGGTAATCGTAGGCAAGGGGCTTTCTCCGGAATATATCTATGAGGTACAACCGGGAGCGTTTTTCCCGGATAACCGGCGTTTCGGGGTATTCTGGATGAGCCGTGATGCATTGGAGGCGGCGTTGGACATGACAGGGGCGTTCAACGACCTTTCCCTTACTCTTGCTCATGGCGCGTCGGAAAAAGATGTTATCCAGAGATTGGACGACATGTTCAAGCGATATGGTTCTCTTGGTGCCTATGGAAGGAGCGAACATCTTTCCGACCGGTTCATTTCCGATGAGATCAAGCAGGTGGGCATGCAGATTACCGTACTGCCGACCATCTTTCTTGCAGTCGCCGTGTTTCTGCTCAATATCGTACTGAAGAGGCTTGTGAGTACACAGAGAGATCAGATCGCAGTGATGAAAGCCGTCGGATATACAAATGAGGAAGTAGGACTGCATTATCTGGGGTTTGCCATGGTTCCTGTGGGCATAGGTGCCGTGGCCGGTACTGCGCTCGGTGTCTGGCTCGGTCTGGGCTTGACCAAGGTTTATGAGGGTTTTTACAATTTTGCCGAACTGATCTACTATTTCCGTTTTGAAGAAGTGGCTTTATCGGTGCTGCTCAGTGCCGGGGCGGCGCTTGTAGGAGCGCTCAGTGCGGTTAGTCAGGCTGTCTCGCTGCCGCCAGCCGAAGCAATGCGTCCCGAAGCTCCTGTTGTTTACAAACCGGGGGTTCTTGACCGTAAAGAGTTTCAGAAAAAAATTCCGGTTTCAGTACGCATCATCATGAGAAATCTGGAACGGCGGATATGGAAAGCAGCGATTTCAGTGCTTATGATCGCTTTTGCCGTTGCGATTCTCATAGCAGGGCGTTACGGCTATGATGCGGTAAACCATATCATGCTGGTCGAGTTCAACGAGAAGCATCGAGAGGATCTCACGGTTATTTTCAACGAGTCAAGGCCGTATTCGGTGCAATACGATCTTGCTTCACTGGATGGAGTCCTGGAGCAGGAATTCTATCGAGAGGAGCCTGCACGGCTGGTTTATGAGCACCGGTCGCGCCGCCAATCTATAACCGGTCTGAAAACTTCCAACGGACTGAAACGTCTGGTGGATGCACATAAGCGTCAATTTCAACTTCCGGAAAGCGGCTTGCTTTTAACCTCAACGCTTGCAGATGTTCTCGGAGTATCTCCCGGAGATACCCTGACTGTCGAGTTTCTGCAAGGAAAACGGCGAACTGTGAGGGTGCCTGTTGGAGGTGTGATTGATGAACTGCTTGGACTATCGGCATATATGCGCATGGAAGAGCTGGACCGTCTCACGGAGGAAAGGGGAGTAGTGAGTGCGGCCTACCTGAAAATTGACGACGCCAAGTCTGATAAGCTGTTCGCAGATTTCAAGGAAATGCCCGGTGTAGCTGGAACGTCGATGCTCAAGGCCATGCTGGAAAGTTTTGAGGAGCTGATAGCCCAGAGTACGACGGCATCGACGGTTATTTTCACTACCTTTGCAAGCATTCTGGCTTTTGCCGTGGTGTATAACGGGGCGAGAATTTCACTTTCTGAACGGGCAAGGGAGCTTTCAAGCCTTCGCGTCCTGGGGTTGACTAGACATGAGATTGCTGTTATCCTGCTTGGAGAGCAAGCGATTCTGACAATCATCGCTATTCCTGTGGGTTTTTTGATCGGCATAGGTCTTTCTGTCCTGCTTGCTCTTGGGTTAAGTTCGGAACTGTACCGGATGCCTGTGGTTTTCAGCAGCTTTAACTTTGTTTTTGCGCTGGTTGTTATCGTGGTGGTGGCGGTTTTTTCAGGTGTTATGGTGCATTACCGTTTAAACCGGCTTGATCTGATAGCGGTTCTGAAGACGAGGGAGTAGGTTATTAAGGTAAAAGTCAAAAGTCAAAGGGTAAAAGGCAAAAAAAAGAAACAGGGAACAAAGTCGGCAAGCAGAAAGTACTGGGCAATGAGGGGAGAGGGTTATGCGCTAAGTGCCAGGTGTTATGGTGGCTGGTTAACTTGATAGCTGGACAGCAAGAAATCAGTCAGTAGTTTTCAGTTTGCGGTATGCAATTGGAGGTTGAACCCTCGGCCAACTTGTCACTCGTTACTGGTCACTTGTCACTCTATCAGCGTAGCGGTACTTGTAATCGTAATCGGGAAGAGCACTGTTACATGTCACTATGTAGTGAGCGGGATTCTAAGTGGGACTTTGAATAAATGCTTTAATTAAAAGGAGAATGAAATTTTCAAAGACACAGCGTATTGCGGCGATCTCGGGGGTGGTTGTTGCCGGTATTCTGATATTTGTGATGATGCCGTCGCCGTTACAGGTTGATTCTGAATCTATCCGGAGAGGGGAACTGACAGTGACCCTTGACGGCGAAGGCATGACAAGAGTACGCGACAGCTTTACTGTTGCTTCCCCGGTGAACGGCAGGGTAGAGCGCATTACACTTGAAGAGGGTGATTTTGTGCAAAAAAACAGTGTTGTCGCCCGTGTGACACCTCCCCCGCTCAATACCCGTGAGTTTGAGGAAGCCGAAGCAAGGTCCCGTTCGGCAGAAGCTGTGCTTGAAGCTGCCCGTGCAAGTGAAAGACAGGTCAAGGTTGATCTGGACCAGGCGGCCAGAAAATACAACCGCTACAAAAATCTCTACGGGAAAGGGGCTGTTGCAGCCGAGACCTTTGAGGATGTAAAAACGGCCTGGCAGGTTCTTCAAAAACAGCACCAGGCAGCTCTGCTCAACGTGGAGTCAGCCCGCTATGACCTGGAAGCGGCCCGTTCAGTTATCGGTAAGCCGGGAAGCGGCAACACCGTTGATATTCTTGCACCCGACAGCGGCAGGGTGCTGAGGGTGTTTGAAAAGAGCGAGCGCGTTGTTTCTGCCGGAACTCCACTGGTTGAGATGGGCAATCCGGAAGATATTGAAGTGGTAATTGATGTGCTTTCTTCGGATGCTGTTAAGGTTGAGCCTGATATGAAAGTGCAGGTAGAGGAGTGGGGCGGCAGCACGGCGCTTTCCGGTGTTGTTCGGACTGTCGAACCAGCTGCTTTTACCAAAATTTCCGCACTGGGTATCGAGGAGAAACGGGTCAACATCATTGTTGATCTGGAAGAGCCGGAATCAAGGCTCGGCGACAATTACCGTATACAGGCAAAGATTATACTGTGGCAAGGCGAAGGTATTCTGCAGGTACCTATCAGCAGTATTTTTCGGGGTGACCAGGGGTGGAATGTTTTTGTGATCAAAAAAGGTAAGGCAGTAAGACAACCGATAACAATTGGAAAGCGCGGGACTTACTATGCCGAAGTTCTCGACGGTCTCAAGGAAGGCGATGTGGTTGTGATACATCCAACTAACGATCTTGAGGATGGGATGAGTGTGAAGGAAATGAAAAAAAAGTAAAAAGTGGAGAGGTCCCGGCGGGCGGAGTTCCGTTGTTTTGCGGGTTCGTCAGTTGGTTAACCGGTGCAGGCATATTTTGGCATGCCGGTTTTGAGCGTGTGTTTTCGTACTTCAAATGAATAACGATCAAGCTGGAACGGCGGGCTGCCGTTAAAAATAACCGCGCCTTTTTCAAAACGTATTTTCATCGGCACACTGACCTTTCGTTCATCCCCGCATACGTTGTTTTTTATCCCTGGTTTAAAGATTTGTCTGTTTCCTCCTGGAAAGTATACGGCCACTTCATTGTCAATCGTACAGAGAGCCGATACCAGCCCGTTGCTGTCGAATTGAAGCGAGTTGAGGTCGCCGTGTATGCCATTGGGTTCGTTGTCGAATGCTGTCATCATGCCAACAAACGTTGGTATTTCTGTTTTCTTCAGCGGCTCAAAGGAACGTAAAGCCCCGTTTTCGTAAAACGCGACCCCCGTTCGAAACTCTTTTTCCCCGTATGGTGTTGCAATCGAGGCTCTCTGCCCCGGCCATAGCGTTATGCTTTTCAATGCGCCGCTCTCGTAGAACTGTATGGCTAATATTTTAGCACTTACATTTCCGGCCGGTGTCGTCAGCACCAACTCCTCGGCGAGTGCCGACTCGTTTTGCCATGACCAAAAGCCACTGAGTTTTCCATCAAGCGGAAAAATTCTTTTGATGGCACCGCTTTCGTAAAATGTAATCAGCTCGGCAGGAATCTCGCCTGCCGGCGTCTTGACTTTTGTCTGCTGCTGAAGGGGGAGGGACTTGAGCGCGCCACTCTTAAAGAAATAGACCGGTTTCTTTGCCCGCCGCCCTATATCCTCGGTTTCAAATTGTGGTACAAGTTTGCCGAAGGGGGCTGCAAGAGTATTTTTTTTCGAGACTGTGCAACCGTCCGTTTTACCGTTTGAAAAAAGCGGGTCGAACGTTACACCATCAAGCCTGCCGTAAAGAGTGTCAGTGAAGCTCATAGCAAAGGAGTTGAATGTTTTAGGGCACCTCTATTAATTTGTTACGCGCCTTGATTACTTCGTTGTGCCGACCTGTCAGGGGCTCTGCTCGCCTTGAATCCCGATGCAATCGGGACTCATGACAATAAGTAAAGGCATCCTCTACATTTAATCCTCAAAACTCGTGCCAGAAAAGGCTTTTTTTGCTAAGTGATTTTTTCTTAATGAATTATGTTTATGTGAAGTTGGGGAAGGGGCCGGAACGAAGGTACGAAAATGTAGGGACGGGTCTGTTTGCTACATTTTTGTGGGCTGAGAAAAGGAGAAAGGGGGAAATCGCGATCAATCAAATCGATGAAGGGTTTTTCTCTTCAGGCTGCACCTGTTTGCCAGGATAAATGTTGCAGCTCATCCCGTAAAGATCACAGGTGTTGACTGATCTTCCGGAAAGTTTCAGATAGTAGAATAACTGTCCTTTGTGCTGGTTCAGGTGAAATACCATATGCAGAAGGCGTTGACCGAGTATCATGGGATGTCTTGTCCAGGGGGCGGGAGCATATTTACCGGCAAGATCTTCTTCAGAGCATTTTTTCAGGCTTTTTAAAGCGAGTTTTCGGTCATCGGCAAGCAGTTTTCGGGCATCGGAGACGCTGTTAACCGAAGGAAGCATGTCCGCAGAAGGGAAAATCTGCCGCGTTTCCAGCTCATTAATTTGAAATTCTTCCCGAATATCCCAGGCACCGTTGATCAGCCCGTCAAAAGTGCTGCCACACGCATCGGTCATGTGCATGAGCAATTGTCCCATGCTCATCCAGTTGCTCCCATGATCCGGTTTCCAGTCGAGCTCGTCATCCCGGACAAGGCTCATGAGATGGTCAGCAACACCATATGTATATAAGATTTCATCAGAAAGAAGCTCCTTCCATTTCATCTGTCTCATTTTGAGGTTGTGAATGCATCGTGCTCTTGAAGTAATACTATACGTACTCTTCCCCCTCTATCGCTATCAATGAGATTTTCTGAATCTGTACTTTTTTTTTACAAGCGGATTTGGGCATATAGACACTGGGCTTGCCGGTTATGGGGGTAGTGTGTAATGTGCCATTACAGTATTGGATGGAAAACCTGCCGGCTCTCCTATTGCATTGAGTGGAATGACACGGATGTAATATATGATATCCTCTTCCGAAGTTTCTCCGTTTTTTCCGTTTACGAATTGATCAAATGCTATATCGAAAAGTTTGGTGTTTCCAAAATCGAACTGGCTTATGACCGGGCCACTTGCAACAAGCCCTTCGGGTTCTTTCCAGTGAAGCATGTTGTCGGAAAAGGGACTTTCCGAAACCTGCCACACTGCAAAGTCAGATTTGTATTCTGTTTTCAATCGAAACCACCAGTTCAGATTTTCACGATTTCGATCAATAGTTGTTTCGTCACTGAAAGTGAAAAGGCTTTGTTGAGCTATGGTTCCGGATCCTGTCCAGATTTGCAGTTGAATTCCCTGCTGCTTTTTCCTGATAACCTGTGTTGTGTCTTTGATAGTTTCCTCTTTTTCCCACGAAAAAAGGCGAAGAATCGGATGGTTATCATAAGGGCCTGCTTGTGCAGGGGCGGAGCCAGTCAGTATGAAAAGGGTGATAAAGCTGAACAATAAACGCGCCAAGGTTATTTTCTCCGTGTTTTCATGGGGGGTAGAAAGACTAAAAAAGCAATATAATATTCAGATGCATCTATAATCAGTTATTGGGATTTTTTTAATTGTTTTTGCAGAGTTTTTTCCGAAATGGCTTCTTCAATATTAGTTGATATGGTAAAGCTCCGCAATAGATCGAGGAGGTTTTGTTCGACGTTCAAGTTTAGGTGAACCGGGCGGCCTTCCTGGAATGAGGGGTTAAAGCCCTTGAGACGCAACTGGATTATTGATTCACCGTCAGGTTCTATATCCATGGAGGCCTGCAGTTCGTTATAGTGAAAATCAGAAAGTGCCGAATATGTTGTTTTCAGGCTTTCGTGTGCTATTGCTATTTCTTCTTCGGATGCGTTGTAAATAATCCGTCCGTCCTCTTCGGCGTTCATTGCTCCCTGGTGTACTTCAAAAAGCGGTCCGTTCATCTTTATGGGTATCTTGCCTGAAAGCGTGCCTGATGTGGTTACTTTCTTCAGGCCCTGGAGATTGATCAGCTCTTGAATGGGGATTCGTTCAACGGAGAGAATGAAATCAGCACTGTTTTCCTTGAAGTTATAAGCTACATTGTCTACAGCAACGGTGCCGCCAAAAATGCTTGCTGTAAAATCTTCAAGAAGTACTACGTCTGGTTTGGAAGGATCCTGACCAAGAGTCAAAGTTCCTTTAAGATTGTCAAGATTATAGGAGCCGCTCCCTTTTTTGCGTTCAAAGCTTTTCAGCATGAGCATGATATCGGTTGTTCCCGATACTGTGCGGTTGATTCTCATGTCAGGGGATGAGAAAAGATACAAAACCGGTTTTGTATCTGAACTGAACATATCTTTTTCCTCGATGTTCGGCTTTTCTTTCGGGGTATGCTTGATTTCTCCTTTTCCGGCGGAGAAAAGGTGTGCGTTTTTAATACGGAATCCTTTCCTGCTGACCAGAAAAGGAACTGTGCCGCTTAGTGGGGCATTAAAAGAACCGGAAAAATCTCCCAGAAGCCTCAGGGTGCTGCGTAAAGGGATATTGCGTATTCTGATGGTGAAATGCGACTGCTTTTTGTTCAGGTCATAGTAAATTTTTTTTGCACTCACATGTCCCCCAAGAAATGTGCATGATACATCGTTTAATGCAATGCCCTGGAGAGCGGTCATGGGGCCTCGCAGGTTGATGACAGCACTGAGTTGTTTGACTGTTTCTTTTCCTCTGCCGGCGAGATTTACGTGTGCCAGAGGAGAACCTTCGGCAGAGTAGTATATAAGTTTTGCTCCGGGTTCGGAGCGTATGACAGCATTTGCTATGGTGATGGTTGTATCGCGGAAAGTCAGGGGGATTTCGCCGCTTACCGTACCCGTTCCATAAGGATTGTCTTTTCCTTTGAAGCCTGGTATGTCCTCGAGCTTCAGCTTTTCAAGCTGCAATGTGAACGACGTTTCCTTTGACGAGGTGTTATAGACAATGCTGTCCGTAGAGGCTTTCCATGTCAGGAGGTCGACAGAGCAGTTTGTGAATACAATGTTTTCTGACGAAAACGTTTTCGGCGTAATGGGTATGGCGGCTTTAAAATTGCTTACGGGTGCAGCCGATCCGTTTGTAAGAAGGCGTCTGACAAGGAGCTTTTCGGGTTTCTGACTCCATTGTTCTTCACCGGAAAGAGAAATTGCGTAATCTATGCCTTCCAGCGACAGCTTTTCTTTTTTGATATCGGCCTCGTTGACGATGTAAGTAAATGAGTCCGGCTGGAAAGAGAAATTGTTATTGCCGCTGCTTGAAAGCTTTCCTGTTAGCGACATCAGGGGGCTCCTGTCGATAAACTTGATCCCGGCCTCTTTGAGTTCCGCGTGCAGCGAGTCTGCAGAAAGATCGAGATTTACCGGCACCGCAGTACCGGTTAGCAGGGAGAAAACAGCTCTGAAAATGTTGTAAGAAGGAAAACGGTATTCAAGTTTACCTCTGGAAAAGCGGAGAGAATAGGCTGCTGGCGACGCTTCTTTGTTTGATGTTGTCTCCGGGATGTTCGTTACCTCAAGAGTTTCAAAACCTGCTGAAGTGAGTGTCGGCCGCCCTGGCTTTTCAATACGAACCGCTATACCTTTGCCCGCCGTAGCCTTCTCGACCAGTTTTGTGATTAGCCATGGGGAGACCAGCCATAGGGAAATCCCTGCCGAAGCAAACAGCAGGACAACGACCAGCAGAAGGCGGATCAGCCATTTCACGGTAACGTCTTTTTATTGAGAGCCGGCAAACGGTTATTCTTTTCTCGTCCAGTTACCCTGGATCTTTACCCAAGTTCCAGGAGAAAGGGATGGATAGATTTTTATCTGGAACATTCTAATCCCTACAAGTTCAACGTCAACGCCGCTTTTTTTTGACTGTGCGGTAAAATCAGCTTTACGAACTGCATTAACGTTGTTTATCAGGGTTTGTGTTTCGGCGGATGGTTTTGCTCCGGGAGGGATAGCCAGATAACCTTTATCTGTTTCTCCGACAAGACCCGTGGCTCGGGCTGTTGCAAGATCGATAGCATATGAGGTTTGTGAAAAACCTGTTATAGCCATTGCCAGCAAAGCGATAATGCCAAGAGTTCTCAGGCTGTAACGTTTTGAATATGAAAACATGATGCTCTCCCTTAGTAAATGGTTCCTTTTTTCTCTTGATAAAGACTTTCAAGATCTTTATCAAGCTTTACACGTATTTCGTGATCAATCTTGATGTTCATGTTGATCGTGATTGGTTTATCAGGTGCTTCAACCTTGACTGTCGGTTTGCATGAAGCAAGCATGACAAGTCCCATAAAAACGATCGGAATGGCTTTTCTTTTCATTGTACACATGGTTGTTTCCGGTATCGGTCCAAAATTTCTGTTAAAAGATACTTTCAGGCAACGTGAGATCGCAGGTTTTCAAACAACAATTATAGTCAAAGGTAGTTAATTGCTATATCAAGCACAATTTCTTCACGGTCGAGAACAAAACCCGACTCATCGAAACCAGGAGGCCCAAATCTGATTTTCGGGTTGTTTGAGACGCCGAACCCTTCTTTGGGCTTGCCGATCCAGGTCTTATCCATCTTGCTGTTGCTGTTTTCATCATGAAGGATGCTGACAGCGTACCTGCCGTAGGGAACGTTTTCAATAATGACCTCTTTTGAGGCACCATTTATTTCTGTATTTGCCAGAGCAAAAGCCTTTTCCGGTTTGTCCGGAAATCCCTTTTCGGTGCAAAAAAGCGCTATGCCGAGTCTTCCCTCGGAATTCCTGATGTTATTGATGCGGAGCGATATGCATCCTCTGGGCTTTGGGTTATCTGCGGCATCTGCTGGATTATTGAACGTCAAGGGAATGACCTGCTCCTCCGTGTTCAGCGCGACTTGCTGCTCGGCGAGCAGAGCAGCAGGGGCGGATATAAGTAAGAGCAGTAAGGGAATCGCTGCAAAATATTTCATAAGGTTAAAACATGCTTTTTTCACTTTCGGTAATGGCTTTATCAATCTCGGTTTTGAGCTCAGGCGGTAAACCCATGATGTCGATATTGAGAAATCCCCGCACAATCGCCGAGCTTGCCTCTTCTTCATCCATCCCGCGAATCATGAGATATTCGAGCTCTTCTTTGGCGATCTTTCCGACAGCTGCTTCATGTGAAAGCTCTACTCCTTCCATACGCCCATCGAGTTCAGGAATGGCTTGTATAATACCATTATTGAGTAACAGGCCCTGACATTCAAGATGCCCTTTGGCGGGAGAGCAGTTTGCCTGGATATGTCCTCGTGCGATAATATGCCCGCCTGAGGCAATAGCGTGAGAGATGATCTCTGTTCTGGTATCTGCGGCGTCGAGGATGACCCTGTTGCCGACATCCATAAATGTGTTTTCTGTTGACACAATGACGGAATTGAACCGTGCGATTGAGCCTGCCCCTTTTAGGGTGATTGCCGGGTACATCTGAAGGTTTTTCACCGGCTTGAGGCTGACATAATTGCTCAGAAAGATGCCTCCGGTCTCAACCTGACCTGCAGAGCGAGGACGTACCTCGACATTTTCTCCCCAGTTATGAATCATCGTGAAGGTCAGGCTTGCATTCTTTTCAACGTAAAATTCGGAAATACCGATGTGCGCGGCAGTCTGATCTGCAAGTGTTGTTGTGCAGCCGGACAGGATATGCGCTTCAGCGCCTTCTTCCACAAGGATGATGTTATGCACGTTCTGTCCTACCTTGTTTGTATGCATCATCAGGCAGGACTGGATAGGAGCGGTAAGCTTAGCTCCTTTTTTAACTCGTATTACGTAACCGCCATGCGTGCTATCGGCAGCCAGTCTTGTAAATTCGTCCTTTTCGGGTTTCAGCAGCTTCCATTTAAGGTCTCCCCATCCTTCGTGTATCTTCAATGCCAGTCCGAGGGGGAGTATTTCGACTCCCGGATCGTAGGATTTGCAGAAAGCATGATTATGATCAATCTGTACGAATGATGCACTCCTGTTTTTCTCCGAAGCGTCAAAACCAGCCATTTTCATGCTTTCCTTTTCGCCTTTGTCGAGCCTAGTCAGGTCATCAACTTTTTCACTTGCATGGCCTGTGAATTCGTATTTGGAGAGATCAACTTTCATAACTGCAGGAACTATACGATTGATTTATTTAGAGGTACCCTTACGGATTAGACGGCTTTATCGTTCAATTCAGGCGGCCGGGAATAGAAATCCGGGTCAATGACATGAATACAGATGTCCTGCATGTCAACTCAGACACCTGATACACTCTTTGTAACCATATTTCTTGAGATGATCGAGAATTCGCTTTGGATTATCGGCGCAGCAAAGGTGGCCGCTGTAAAGGACGTGGCCACGGTCTGCGGTAATGTAATCAAGAATATGGCCTGTGTGTGTGATGATCAGGCCGGAAGTTTTGCGTTCGTGCATCAAATCATGGAGGGTGTGCTGTGCGTCCGGCTCAGATGGGCCTTCCAGAAGTTCTCTTGCCATATTGCCTACCAGAGCCATGTTTTCCACATCCACCCCGGATTCAGGTTCATCGAACAGCAAAAGTTTGGGGCGCTGGGCCATCAGTTGAAGGATTTCCGATCGCTTTATCTCGCCACCGGAAAAACCCAGGTTGATGTCGCGATCCAGGAAAGATTCAAGGTTGACTTTTTTTGCCAGAGCCTCGACATCAACCGTTCTTTTTCCGGCACACATCTCGACAAGTCCTCTTGTTTTCAAGCCATGGATAGAGGGAGGGCGCTGCATGGACATACCTATTCCTTTTCTCGAACGTTCATAAGCGGGAATATGCGTAATATCTTCATCATTGAAAAGAATTCTGCCTTCTGTAACCTCATAGCCTCCTATTCCCATGATGGTGTAAAGAAGAGTTGTTTTGCCGGAACCGTTTGGCCCGAAAAGAATAACGGTTTCCCCATCGCCGATTGAGAGGTTTATGCCTTCAAGCAACGGTGTGCCGTTTATGGAGACGTAGAGATTTTCAATAGTAAGCATGTAAAGTGGTTTCAAAGATTAGTCTGAACCGGGTATGGAACGTTTGCTCATTGAAAGATAGAAAAGTTGGTCGGGATCGTTTATCTTTTTACCAAAACTTTTGAATCCATTAATTTCCAACGAAAAAATATGCAAAAGAGCCAGTTTGATTTTATTCGTGATGTAGTGGAGAAAAGTAGTGATGTTCCGGTTCTTGTTGACTTCTGGGCTGAATGGTGCGGCCCCTGCAGGATACTGGGGCCTGTGCTCGAGAAAGTTGCCGGGAAGCATCCCGGAGAGTTCGTTCTTGTGAAGATCAATACGGAAGAATACCCGGAAGTTGCACGTGAGTATGGAATTATGAGTATTCCAGCCGTGAAGCTCTTTATAAATGGCAAGGTTGTTGACGAGTTTGTCGGTGCTTTGCCCGAGGAACAGATTGAGCAGTGGCTGAAGAAGTCCCTGCCCGGGAAGTACGCTGATCAGCTCCAGCACGCTGAAGAGCTTGTCAAACAGGGGAAAGAAGCCAAGGCAGCTGAAATCCTTGAAGAGATCCTGAGGAATGAACCGGGAGATGTTCGTGCTGCGGCAGCGCTTGTGAAGCTTATAATTTTTACAGAACCTGGTGAGGCAGCATCGCTTATTGACAAGCTTGAAGGTGAGTATGAGTATACGGAGCTTCTGGAGTCCGCAAGAACCCTCGCAGGGCTTTTGCAGAAAAACGATGCGGACTTTCCGGAAGATCCGGTCAGGGAGCGTTACCGGGAAGCCATTGAGAAATTGCGTAAAAAGAATTTTGACGGCGCACTGAGCGATTTTATAGAGGTAATCAGGGAAAACCGTTATTATGACGATGACGGTGCGCGTAAGATATGTATTGCGATCTTTAAATATCTGGGAGAGGAAGAGCCTACGACCTTGAGGCATAGGAGGGTGTTTGACAGGGCTTTGTATTAGAAGAGCATAAAATGCTGCTGAATGGTGAGATGGCTGGATAGCTGTCAGGCCATTATTGTGAAATTAGACTTTTTGAACATGGGAAAAGCTGAAAAAGAGATGCCGGTTATCGGGGTCGATCTTGACGGTGTGTGTGCAGATTTTTACGGACGTATGCGAGAGATCGCTGCTGAATGGTTTGAGCAGTCTCCCGATGCGTTGACAACAGATGTTTCCTATGGCCTGAAAGAGTGGGGGATAGCTGGAAAAAAGCAGTATGAAAGCCTGCATCGTTATGCGCTTAACCAGAGGGAGCTTTTCAAAACCATGCCCATGATACCCGGTGCCAGGAAATACCTGAGAAAACTTTCCGATGAGGGATACCACATCAGAATCATTACTCATCGGCTTTTCATCCACTATTCGCATGCATCTGCGGTTCAGCAAACCATTGCCTGGCTGGACGGTCACGGAATTCCTTACTGGGATCTTTGTTTCATGAAAGAAAAGTCGGAAGTCGGTGCAGATATCTATGTTGAAGATAGTCCCGATAACATTATGCAGTTACGGGCAAAAGGGCTTTATACGATTTGTTTCGCTAACAGTACCAATAAAGATATAGCAGCTCCCCGTGCGGCCTCCTGGAAAGAGGTGTATGATATAGTTCATGCGCTATAGAAGGATTGCCGTTATCCAATTGTTCAGCGTGGTCAATGCTGCTTGTCTCTACATTCCGGTGACATAGAAGCAGGCAAATTTCAGGTAATGTGTTTCCGGCATTGAAAGCAGTATCGGATGATCTGCTGGCTGGGAACTCCTGAACACCAATCGAAGATGTTTATTGGTTGCAAGCGATGCGTGGTGAATGGTTCCCAGAAAATCATCTTCGGAAACATGGTGAGAGCATGACGATGTTGCTAAGAAGCCGCTATCCTTTACAAGCTGTAGGCCAAGTTTGTTGAGTTTCTTATATGCATGCAGGGCGGACGGCAGGTTTTTACGGCTTTTGGTAAAGCTTGGGGGGTCGAGTATAACAAGATCGTACAACTTCTTCTCTGCAATCAGCCGGTTCATCACTTCGAAAGCATCTCCCTTGATCAGGGCGTAGTTCGAGAGCCTGTTTAATTGAGCGTTTTCTTCTGCGCGTTTAAGTGCGTCATGAGAGATATCGACCAAGGTTGCTGAAGCCGCCCCGCCATAAAGTGCATTCAGGCCGAAACCACCATCGCTTGTAAATACATCGAGTGTTTCCGCTTTGCCTGCAAGTTTGCGAATTAGCCGCCGATTGTCTCTCTGATCAAGAAAAAAGCCGGTTTTGTGTCCTTCAAAAAGGTTGATAGTATAGCGCAGCCCTGTATCATGGATGATCTGGGCAGCTTCTTTTTCCGATCCATGCACGATTTTTTTGTAAAGCGGAAGCCCTTCCAGTTCCCGCAGAACCGACTCGTTTCGCACGACGATGGACAAGGGTTTAAAATGGTCGGTAAGAACATCGCAGATAAGCGGCAGATGGCGGTCCATACCGGCTGAAAACGCTTGCAGGACAATAGCTGTATTGAAACGATCGATAACAAGGCCCGGCAGACCATCGGATTCCCCATGTACCAGCCTGAAGGCATTGGTATCTGATTCGGGGTAAAGTCTGGCCCGAAGGTCAAGGGCGTTAAGGATTTTTGTCCTGAAAAAATCAGCGTCGGGAATTTTACCGGCTCTCGACAGAAGGCGGAAGGAGATAAGGGAATGCGGGTTGTAGAAACCGGTGCCGATAAACTGTTTGTCGTGGGTGTAAAGTTTGACGGTTTCCCCCGCGGCAATATCTTTGGGGAGTGACTGGAGTTCATTGCTGAATGACCAGAGGTGACCCTTGAACAGTCTGCGATGTTCTTTTGGTTTAAGGTATAGAGAGTGCATGGGCAAAACAGGAGTAGGTTAACCTTCATTGAGCAATTATCCGGGCGTCCCGGCATGGCTGGGACAAGGTGAAACAATTGAAGCGCGGAGTAAATAAGGGCGCCCTTAATTTAGGGATAAAAAAAGAACTGTATAAAAAAGAATATTCACGATATTCTCAGTACTTCTGACCTGCTCACTATCTAAAGATTTTACGATGAAGCAAGTATTAAGAGCATTCCTGTACGTTTTTTGGATCGTTTTCATCGCAGGATGCGCCGATTTCAGGACTGTAACTGTTGAAGATTGGCCTTCCGAAAAAGTTGAGTTTACAGACGACCTTGCCGGGCTTTATCGCGATGTTTCGGAAGCATCCATGGGGGCAAAAGCGCTTGACGGATATGCGGATATCTGGATAAAAACACCAAAAAGGGAGGAGCGTGTCTACAGCAATATACAGCTTATACGGTCAAAGGATATGCGCATTATCGTCAGTGCAGGCATATTGGGGTGGCCTGTTGCCGATATGCTTTTCCGGCCTGATTCGCTGTTTGTCCATGACATGCTTAACAACCAGCTGCTTGTCGGGGGCAACCGTCCCGATAATCTGGAGAAAATCCTTGGATTGAGGTCGGATTACGAGCTTCTTTCAGATGCCCTGGCAGGTTTTATCACCATTAACGAACCTCTGACTGCTGTAGAGTCCGTGCGTGAAGGCGGAGGGAATGTGAGCTTTACCGTCGCTACGCAGGCCGGAAAAAAAGAGCTGCTTGTAAACCGCCTTACCAAAAACATTGAGGGGGTGCTTATCAGCGATTCTTTCGGAAGAAAGCAGGTGGAAATGCATTTCAGGAAATTTGTTCCGTACATCCTGGATGGAAAAAATGTTTACCTGCCGGAAGAAATTGATGTAGTGATGTTCAGCCCGCGCCTGGACGGCAGCGGTAAGCATGAAATGGTGATTGTTTACGATGAGCGCGTCATCAACCCGGATGATCTGAACATTCAATATCGTCTTCCGGAAAATGCAAGGGTGATTGATTTGGATAGGGTTGTCGGAATCCTGCCCTGGATGTAGAGGGGGCCTTGCTCTCGAAATGCCCGCAACGTTTATTCAAGACCCCTTGCAGCGATATGAGTCATATAAGTCCCATACGACCCCATATGACTTATAAATAACAAGCATCTTTTCCTCCAACCTGTGGTGTTGAGTGGAAAATAAAAGGCCCCTTTGGTCTCGGGGCCTTTGCTGTTGGAATTTACAAGCGGTTCAGCTTTACACCTGTGCGTCGAGGAAGTTCTGTGAGGCGAATTCCCAGTTCAGAAGTTCATCAATGACTGCAGATATGTAATCCGGCCTGCGGTTCTGGTAGTCGAGATAGTAAGCGTGTTCCCAGACATCGATCGTCAGGATCGGGAACATGCCGTTTGTGAGAGGTGTCTGGGCATTGGCGGTTTTCACGACTTTTAACTGCCCTTTGTCAAGCACAAGCCATGCCCATCCGCTGCCGAACTGCGTTGCCGCTGCATTTGCAAGCTCTTCCTTGAATTTCTCGTAACCACCGAAATCAGTATCGATTTTCTCGGCTACCTGACCTGACGGTTTGCCGCCACCGTTTGGAGAGAGGCTGTTCCAGTAAAAGCTGTGGTTCCATGCCTGAGCGCCGTTGTTGAACAATCCGGCTTTTTCGGCATCGTTTGCGGTCGCTGCGATGACATCCTCAATATTCAGGTCGTCGTGAGGTGTGCCAGCTACCATATCATTGTATTTTTTAATGTAGGTGGCATGGTGTTTTCCGTAGTGAAAACCTATGGTATTTGCCGAGATATGAGGTTCAAGGGCATTTTCCGCGTAAGGAAGTGCTGGTTGTGTGTATCCCATGAGATTGGAGTTTTTAAATTAATAGTGCCGGGAATAACGGGATTTGGTTTTTAAACTATCGGTATAAAGATTTAGTTTCTCATGCGGATCAGTTTTTTCAATTAATTCCTCCCGCCTCTTTTTGTCTTTTGAGTTTGGAAGGGTTTTTTGTCATTTATCATTGTTCTGTGTGATGCATGCAGCAGTATAAAGGGCACCTCTATTAATTGTCGTGAGCGCCTTGAGTACAAGGCGGACGGAGTCCCGAAAAGGTCGGGATAACGACGTAGTCATGGTGCGCAACAAATTAATAGAGGTGCCCCAAAGTTACGTGCTAAATGCTATGTGTTAGGGTTAAAAGGGCTGGTTGGCGAGGTAGCCGGTAAGCTGGATAGCCGAGCAGCAGAAAAGAGAAAAGCCGGACAGTTTGAACATCGTACTCGTACTCAGCGAAGCGGTGCTCGTAATCGTAATCGGGAAGCCTTTGAGAGGAAATACTAATGAATATTTACGAATAAATAAAGGTGCCCTAAAGAAGGAGTATAGATGATTCGAGCATTCAGAATATTTTTTACCTGTGCTGTTACGGTGATCCTCATGTTTTTTATGCAGGGATGCAGCCAAAACGACCCATCTGAACTGACTGAAACCGACAAACGGTTTGCTGCTTTTTACGCTGATTACCTGGTGCTTTCCGGGGTGGCTGCCAACGAGGCGGATAGTGTTGCCCTGATGGGGGCTCAGGACATCGATTCGTTGCTTGAGGTTCATGCATTATCCTGGCAGGCTTTTAACGAGAGGGTCGATACATATCGTCAGGAGCCAAAACTATGGAAAGCTGTACTGCTCGAAGTAAAAAACAACCTGCTGCAAAATGAGCGTTAAGAGGGATACTGCGGCGCATTCTCCGGTACTTGTCGGTATTACCGGTGGTCTCGGCAGCGGCAAGACCAGTGTTTGCAGGATTCTTGCGGATATGGGGTGTGCTGTTTTTGAAGCTGACAAGGTTGCCAAAGATCTGCAAGCAAAGGACCCTGATATCATTGCAGGGCTGAAACGGATGTTCGGCGAAAATGTCTATTACAAGGACGCATCGGGGAAACTTGCTCTTGACAGGCCTTCGATTGCTTTGAAGGTTTTTCAGGATCCCGGTGTTCGTAAACAGGTGAATGAGCTGATTCATCCGAAAGTTTTCAGAGCTTTTCAGGATGCTGTTGATCGTGCTGCACGAAAGGGCGTAAAGATCCTTGTCAAAGAGGCCGCTATTTTACTGGAATCAGGAGGTGACAAGGGGCTGGATATCGTTGTGGTGGTTACTTCCGACCTTGAAAAAAGAATAGAGCGAGCTATGAGTAAAGGGGTGGGAAGCCGTGAAGAAATAGTGCGTCGCATTGATGCGCAGTGGCCCCAGGAAAAGCTCATAAAAAGGGCGGATTTCGTGATAGAGAACAACGGCACGATCAAGGAGCTTGAAAGCAATACACGTGAGCTTTATCATAAAATACTCTGTGCAGCCGGTTCATTGTGAAGGGCTGGCCAGTGCATTGTTTTTTCTGTTAACGTATCCTGAAATTCCTATGCTCAGCTCATAAAGCAGGATCATCGGTATGGCAATGACAAGCTGGGTGACGAGATCCGTGGATGGAGTAACGATGGCGGCAAGAACTAACAAAGTGACAATGGCATGTTTGCGGTAGAAACGCATGAAGGCGGGAGTTAGCAGACCTATCTTGGACAGCACATATGAAATGAACGGTAGTTCAAAAACAAGTCCGGCTGTCAGAAGTGCGCCAATAAAAAAGCTGATATAATCCTGTACCGCGATATTGTTTTCAATGAGGGGTGTTCCGAATCCTGCAAAAAATTTCAGTGAGATCGGCAAAAAGATAAAATAGCCGAAAGCGATCCCTGCGAAAAAAGAAAGAGAAATGAACGAGATGACAAAACGGGTGGCGGCCCTCTCTTTTTCCCGCAGGCCCGGCAGCACAAATTGCCAGATCTGATAGACAAGAAAAGGGAAAGCAAGGACAAACCCTGAAAAAAAGATGACCTGCAAGTAAAGCGATATCTGACCATAGGGCACCAGGTTCTGCAGGACAATCGTTTCACTGCTGTTTTTTAGTGGTGCGATCAGGAGCTGGTTGACAAGTATGTCCGAGAAGAATGCGCATAAGATCATTATAACAATCAGCGCTATCCCGCTTTTGATGAGCCGTCCACGGAGTTCATCAAGATGTTCGATGAAATTCATTTCCGTACTGCCGGAAAGTTCATCTTTCTCTTCATGTTCGACCAGCTCACGTTTTTCCCCCTCTTTTTCCGCGATCTCGGCATCCATAAGCTGTGACGCGGGTGATTTCGGTCTGGGAGATTCTGTTTCGCTACTCATTCTGCAATACAGCTTGTTTGTCGGGAACTGTTTTACTAGTCCTGTCAGCCCTGGTAATGTTGAAGTAACATAAGGACACCTCCATTGTTGCGCACCATGACTACTTCGTTGACCCCGACCTGTCGGGACTCCGCCGGCCTTGTATCCCGATAAAACCGGGACTCACGACAGTTAATAGATGTACCCATAGAGGTATATTACTGAATCGAAACATAGTAATAAACATACCAATCGTGAACAAATTGTTTTTCCTGCGTTGTTTTCACAATACCGGGCAAAACGGGCGATAGATACAACGTTTTACTTCAAATCGGGGTTTTACCATACTGTTTCCAATGACTTTACAGGAGAGCTTGAGGGGTGCCCCTCGTCATGGTGTGGAGAAATACAGGCAAATGAACCGTGTGTGTGGATTATAACGGTATGAAATGAACTGAAAGGAGCGACAATTTTGATTACAATTGCTGTTGGCAGCGATCATGCGGGATTTCGGTATAAAGAAAAAATCAAAAGTCGCCTGGAATCACTAGGCTATTGTGTCAAAGACTTCGGGACTGACAGTACGGAAGCCGTGGATTATCCGGATTTCATCCGCCCGGCAGCCGAAAGCGTGGCAAATGGTGACGCTGATTATGGTATTGTTTTCGGCGGCAGTGGTAACGGAGAGGCAATTGTCGCCAATAAGGTAAAAGGGATTCGCTGTGGTTTGTGCTGGAACGAAGCCAGCGCCAGGCTGGCAAAAGAGCACAATAATGCCAATATGATCTCGATAGGTGAAAGAATGGTCGGTGAGCAAAAAATGATGGCGATTGTCGATACCTGGTTGCAATCAAGATTTGAAGGAGGCAGACATCAGGTTCGGATAGATAAAATTGAATAGGTGACGGAAGCTTTGGAAGCCTTTAGGGTACCTTTACAATGAAAAGCCTTAATGTACTTATCATGAGAAAAAAGAAAGGGAGATTATTGAGAAATACGGTGGTAAGGTCATTACGCGCTTTGCCAATTGCTATCTGGATTGTTATCCTTTGTATTTTTTTCGTACAGCCTGTATCCGCGCGTTCGTTCAAAGCAGACCTCACGTTAGGGAAAATGTATTTTGATGGGCTGGAAAGAACCTGTTACCTGCATCTTCCGACTGGCCATAAATCTTCAGGAAAGTTGCCTGTTGTGCTCGTGCTCCATGGCGGAGGAAGAGGGGATGGTGGTTCTGTTGGTTTTTTCGGCAAGCGCCGGGGTGAAGTTGTTTCAACGAACGAAACCGTGCGATTCTGGTCGAAACACAACGGATGCAGTTCACGGTTTGTCCGATGGGTGCCCGATCGGGACAGAAGGGATCATTCGAGGGTCAGGATAACAACCTGGAAAAAGCCGGGCAATACATGTGAGGTGATTCTTTACAGCATTGTAGGGGGAGGCCATACGTTTCCGGGAAGTGACGTGCCGAACCGTCCGCTGCTTTTAGGGAGGAAAAACAACGACATTAACGGTGCTGAGGTTATCTGGGATTTTTTCAGCAGGCATATCAGATGAGCCGGATGCCGATGCTCCGGTAAAAACAGAGTGGCAGAGTTATTGTAGCAATCAGGGCTGGAGGCGGAGGATAAGGGCTGGCCGATGTTTTTGTGCTTTTATCATAATTTATGTAGAATATTGCCGTTATGAGCCGGGTGTTTGCGGGGTTTGGTCGAATGTATTTTGCATAATAAGGAATTTTACACCCGGTTTCCGGCTTTTTATTTCAGAGAGAACTGTTATACTAACAGATCATATAACTGATTAAGTGCGCCGCGAACCGCTCAGCGCCTTCGTACAAAGTGCCTGCAAGATTCAAAGCCTGTGAATTTAAAAGACGTAGCCTTTCCTGTAACCGAAGAGCTGCATACTTTTCGGCAAAAATACAAAACCGCATTGCAGACGGAGAACAGCCTTGTTGACAAGGTAGTCCGTTATATACTGAAACAACAGGGAAAACAGATTCGTCCTCTGCTTGTAATGCTTGGAGCAAAAGTTTGTGGTGGTGTACAGGAAAAGAGTTACAGGGCGGCTATTATGGTGGAGCTGCTGCATTCTGCGACGCTTATTCACGACGATGTTGTTGACGGCGCTGAAATGCGCAGGGGTCTTCCTTCGATCAATGCCTTGTGGAAAAACAAGATTTCCGTACTTATCGGTGATTATATGCTTTCGAAGGGCCTGCTTTTTTCACTTGACAACAAGGATTACCTGTTTCTGCATATGGTTTCCGATGCTGTTCGACGTATGAGCGAAGGGGAAATACTGCAGATCCAGAAAACAAGAAGTCTCGATATTACCGAGGCTGATTATTTGAAGGTTATATCGGACAAAACCGCTTCTCTTCTTGCTACCGCGAGTGCGATGGGGGCTGCAAGTGTTTCCGATGACGAAGGGAAAATACAGGCACTAAAGGATTACGGAGAGCATCTCGGCTTGGCATTCCAGATCCGTGACGATCTGCTCGACTATACAGGTGACTCGAAAAAAACCGGCAAACAGCTGGGAATCGATATAAAGGACAAGAAAATAACGCTTCCTCTCATCTATGCTCTTCGCAACTCTGATCGTTCCGAACAAAAAAGTATAAAGTCGATACTCAAAAGCTCAAAGAAACGGGGTATGAGAAGCCGTGAGGTTATAGAATTTGTAAGGTCAAAAGGCGGCCTGGACTATGCAGCAGAGGTGGCGGAAGGTTTTGCTTCCAGGTCGCTGGCTGCGATAGAGGGGATGGAGGATAGTGATGCAAAACGGTCTCTCAGCCTGCTTGTTGATTTTGTTATGAAACGCCAGAATTAAAAAGGTTCCGCGATCAATTTCCTGATTTTTCTATTTGTCATGATAAAAAAAGCTCTTGTCGGACTGGTTTTACTGGTTGTCACTTACGTTGTTATGGACAAGTTTGTAATGGTATCATATACCCGTCAAGGAGAAAGCGTTCTTGTTCCTGATGTACAGAAAATGAATTATGATGACGCTCTTGGAGTTTTAAGGTCGGCAGGGCTTTCAGGGAAAAAAAGTTATAACGTCCGTTATATACGTGATATTGACTCAAATACCGTAATAGTACAACGTCCTGTTCCGGGATCTGAAGTCAAGCCGGGGAGGACTGTTTACCTTGTGCTGAACAAACGGGAAAAGCCGAAATTTTCTGTTCCCGATTTTTACGGCAGATCACTTGATGAGGTGCGTCAAGTCCTTGAGCGGTTTGATATTGCTCTGGGAGATGTTCAGGTTCAGTCGGTCTATGATCCTGCTGAAGACGGAAAGGTGCTCAGCCAGTCTGTGGCACCGAAAACCTTTATTTCTTCAGGGTCGTCTGTCTCGGTGATTGTCGGAAAAGCAGAAGTAATCGAGACAGTCCGGAAGATTCCGGTGCCGGACGTTCTGGGTATGTCTCTCAAGCAGGCAAGGGAAATTATCGTTGAGAACGGGTTCAATACAGGTAATGTTTCTTATGAATACTCTTCACTGCTGGTTCCTTATACGGTCATAAATCAGAAACCGGCTGTAAATGCTCTTGCTGAGCCTGGCAAGGTTGTCGATCTTACCGTTGTTATTGATGAGGAGTGATAGTAGCTGGACAGCTAAAAGGGAAAAAGCTGCAAATGTAGATTTGCATTTGAACAGTTACTTGTAATTGGCTTTTTTATACTCTTCACGAAGATCTTTGATGCCGGTAGTGCGGTCGTTGCCGTCGCTTATGATCCCAAAATATTCGAGAATGATTCTGAGGACAAGCCAAATGCCGGCAAAAAATATTCTGACGCTGCTGAATGTATTCCTGAGAAGAGACATTTTTATTACTGCTTGCATTGGAATGAAAAAGTCATTCCACGGACTGACTTTTTACAGGTAAGTTATTTACCTGTAAGGATTAACTGTTCAATTCCTTTTCAGCCTGTAACCGGTCTTCAACATGAGAACCGTGAATTCCGTTTCGTGGTTCCCTGTGATTCATGTCCTGCTGCAGGCGATGGGTCGGGTTTTTTCCTAGGAAAGCAATTGAAGAGAAGATAAAAAATATGTTGGATGGCGGATGTATGAATATACTCTGTGAGTTGAGCTCTCATTCATGAAAGGTTCTCCGAAAATAAAAGGCAGCTGGAACAGAAATTTCCGAGCCTTCTTTTACATTCTGTTCAGACGAAGCAGATATTTTAAAGGCACCTCTCAGAAATTTTTCAAGTTGACACTTGACAATATTCTGATCCAGCTCAATCTCAATCAGGATCTTCCTTTTCTATTCGTTGCGGTTTTTGTTGGTGTCACGACCGGCTATGTTGCGGTTATTTTTCACGATGCCATCAAGCTCTTGAGCCATTTTTTTTTCGGAGGACTCGAAGTTTTCGGAACCTCATTTTTAATTGAAGGTTACTGGGGACTGCTGATGCCCCTGATACCTGCTTTTGGCGGCTTACTGGTAGGGCTGTACAATGCTTACATCGTCAAGACAAGACCCGGTCATGGTCTTGCAAGTGTCATCAAGGCTGTTGCGCAGAATGAAGGTACCCTGCCCCGGCGGTTATGGCTTCACCGGACCATTACTTCCGTTCTCAGTATCGGTACAGGGGGAGGCGGGGGGCGTGAGGCTCCCATCGCACAGGTAGGCGCGGCGCTGGGGTCATCGGTTGCGCAGGTGCTTAAGTTTTCTCCTGACAGGAAGCGCACGCTTCTCGGGTGCGGTGCCGCAGCCGGCCTCGCGTCTGTTTTCAATGCTCCAATCGGAGGAGTTATGTTTGCCATCGAGGTTATCCTTGGCGATTTCAGTGTCAGAACCTTTAGCCCGATAGTTATAGCCGCGGTGATTGGGACGGTTGTTTCGAGAAGCTACCTTGGCAATTCCCCAACCTTTCAGGTGCCGGATTATAGCCTTGTTTCCAATACCGAGCTCCTGTTTTATTTCGCCTTGGGTGTGCTTGCCGGTCTTTCTGCTGTCATGTTTATCAAGGTGTACTACAGGATCGAGGAGTCTTTTCAGAAAATTGAAAAAAAACGCAATATCCCTGTCTGGGCAATGCCTGCGATAGGCGGCCTGTTGACCGGCCTGATCTGCATGTGGCTTCCCGGGCTCTACGGTTATAGCTATGAGGTGATCGATAACGCAGTCAGAGGGACCGAGACATGGCTGAACATGGTTGGGGTTTATCTTCTGAAGCCGGTTGTTGCGGGCTTCAGTGTTGGTTCAGGGGGGTCTGGCGGCATGTTCGCGCCTGCAATGAAAATGGGTGCGATGCTTGGTGGCATGTTCGGTAACCTGGTGCATACCCTGTTTCCAGGTATTACTGCAACTTCGGGTGCGTATGCACTGGTCGGGATGGGTGCATTGACCGCCGGAATAATTCGTGCTCCACTGACGGTGATTCTTATTCTCTTCGAGGTAACAGGTGAGTATGAAATTGTGCTGCCCATCATGTTTGCCGCCGTTACGGCCGCGTTGATCGCCCGTATTGCCTATGATTATTCGATGGAAACCTATGTGCTCGAAAAATCAGGAGTTCGTGTCGGTTACGGTATTGCTCTTTCTGTAGCGGAGAATATCAGTGTACTGGATGTAATGAAAACCAGCTATGTCAGGTTTCGGGATGTCACCAGAGCTGAAAAAATCGTCGATGTGTTTTACAATACCCCGGAATCAAATTTTCTCGTTACAACTGAGGACGATGAATTTGTCGGTATTATCAGGCTTGAGGAAATGAGTATCCTGCTCAAAGAAGGGCCATTTACCGGACTTATTGCAGAGGATATTGTGAAAAAGGATGTGCCGCTGCTGTATGACACGTCCAAGCTGGACGAAGCGCTCAAGCTTTTCGAGCTTACCGATTACGATATTATTCCTGTCCTGTCCCGCAGATCCGACAAACTGCTTGGTGTTGTCCGCCAGGAGCAGGCGTTTTCCTATTACCGCAAGCAGATGAACCTTTACGGTTCCGACGTTGACAGCAGGTCGGAAACCTAAGCCCGCCGCATTGTTTTTGTCAGAACAAGTACCATCAGGATTGTAACAGCCTGTACCATCATGAAGATATCTTTCGGTACATAGGCATTCACTGTCAGCCCTCCATATTCCAGAAACCCGAACAACAGCGCTGAAGCAATAATCCACAAAGGATGGGCGTAGGCCAGCAGCGCAACGGCAATGCCGATAAACCCGATGCCGCTCGTCAGCCCGGCTTCATAGAAATGTTTGTAACCGAGGACGAGATTTGTCGATGCCAGGCCCGCCATTGCTCCACCTGCAGCCATCGCTCTCAGGATATGGGCATTTGCGTTAATGCCTCCATATCTTGCTGCCTCCGGCTGAAGGCCCGCTGCTCTCATCTCATAGCCTCCAATGGTTTTGAAAACCATGATCCAGGTAACCAGACACGCGGCAAGGGCGAACAGCGTGCTGAGGTTTGCCGGGGATTTGCGCCATATACCGATGATACTGTCAAACATTGGGATCTGCGCCGTTTCAATGATCTCGGGGGTATGCACGGTCGAGGGGACGGCGAGATGCCAGGTCAGAAGGTAGCCGGCAAATGCCTGAACAACGAAGTTGAGCATAATTGTTGATATCACCTCGTTGACACCGAAACGCACCTTGAGCCAACCAGCCAGCAAAGCGACAGCGCTTCCGGCGATCATGGCCGACAATGAGCAAATAGCTATTGCCGCAAGGGGGGGAGTCTGGGGAGGAAGCAGAATCCCTACGGCAGCAGCAGCAAAGGCACCGGCAAGAACCTGGCCTTCACCTCCAATGTTAAAAAGCTTTACTTTGAAAGGTATTGCGACGGCAAGACCGGTAAGTATAAGTGAGGTTGTTCTAAACACAATCTGCCCGGTTCCATAATCCGATCCAAAGGTCATGGAAAACATTTTCTGATAGATCAGCCACGGATCACGACCGGCTGTCATGATAAACAATGCACTAACGAGAAGTGCGGCGACCACGGCAAAAAGGGGAGCGGCAAGCTTGAAAAATCTGTTTTGCATGAGCGGGAATTTCAGGTAATAAACATGCCGACTTCTTTCTCGAAATCCTGTGCACAGGATCTTCCTTTACGGACTTCTTCCATGGAAAATTCATGCCGGATGGAACCTTTGTACATGCAGCCGATTCTGGACGACAACGATATGATTTCATCAAGCTCGGCCGAGATGAGAAGTATGGCGACACCTTTGTCTCTGGCCTCGATGATCTTTTTATGGATCATTTCGATTGCGCCTATATCTACCCCTCGCGTAGGCTGGGCGAGTATGAGAAGCTTCAGCCCCGGACGGTCGATTTCCCTTGCCAGAACTATCTTTTGCTGGTTGCCGCCTGACAGATTGGACAGGGGTGGATTACTCTGCATGTCATATCGTATATCGTATTGATCGACCATGGTATTCGTGTAATCCATAACAGCTTTTGCATTGAACCCCGCAAATCGATGAAATTTTTTTTCTCTGTGACGTCCGAAAATCAAGTTGTTATCGACCGGGAAATCAGAGATTACGGCATGTTTCAGACGGTCTTCAGGAACAAGCGACACCCCTATAGATGCGACTTCCGCGGAGTTTCTGTCACCGAGAGGAATATTGTTTACCGTGACCGATCCACTTATCATGCATCCCGGTTCTGCCATGCCCCAAAGCAAGGTGAGCAGCTCATTCTGTCCGTTGCCCTCGACTCCGGCTATGCCGTAAATTTCGCCAGCCTTGACTTCGAACGAAAGGTTGTTGAGCCTCTGGCGTCCTTTCACGTCCATGAAACCCGCATGCGATACCTTCAGTACCACTTCACCGGGCTCTTCAGGAGGATTCTCAACCCTGAGCAGAACGTTTCTTCCGACCATCAGATGAGCAAGATCGCTTTTGGTGACTGACCCGGTTGGTTCCGTTGCGACAATACGGCCTCTGCGCATAACGCTTACCATGTCGGAAACGCTCAGGACTTCATCCAGCTTGTGTGTGATGAGGATAACGGTTTTTCCCTCTTTTCGAAGGGATTTTAACGTTGTGAAAAGCTGTTCGGTTTCAGAGGGAGTGAGAACGGCGGTGGGTTCATCGAGAATCAGTATCTCCGCTTCGCGATAGAGAAGCTTCAGAATTTCAACTCGCTGTTCTTCTCCTACCGAAAGTTCAGAAATGAGGGCACCCGGATCGATCACCAATCCATGGTTTTCGGCAATTGATTGAATTCTCCGGGCAGCCTCTTTTTTTTTCAGAGGTGCGAAAAGAGTACTGCCTTCGTCACCAAGTACGATGTTTTCCGTAGCCGTAAGGTCAGGGATCAACATGAAATGCTGGTGAACCATACCGATTCCGGCAGTGATAGCCTGCCTTGGAGAGGTGAAACGGACGGATTGGCCCCTGACGGAAATAGACCCCGAAGTCGGCGTGAGGAGCCCATAGATCATCTTGGTGAGCGTGCTTTTTCCCGCGCCGTTTTCCCCGACAATCGCGTGAATCGAGCCGGAACTTATTTCGAGAGAAATGTCCTTGTTAGCCCAGAGTTCACCGAATTGTTTGGACACCCCGGATAAGCTCAGGATATTCGTTTCCTCAGCTGAGCGTTTCAACTTGTGTTGTATGAGTATAAGCTTTTTAGGAAAAATACATGCTTGAACAATCGCTCAATTCCGCGCTTCAATTGCATCGTTGATCCCGACCTGCCGGGAGCTCCGTTCGCCTTGCATCCCGATAATAGGGACTCATGACAATACATAGAGGTGCCCTAAATCCAGCTGATAACAGTTTTTATCGCCTCCTTGCTATCCAGGGCGACCCTGTAGGCAAGCTCGAACTGGTTGAGTGCGAATACATTGGTAAAAAATTTTTCACTGTCGATGGTTTCGCTTTCAAGCAGCTGCCGGGAGGAAAAGAGGTGTTCATAACTTGTGATGTTGGAGCAGATGAGCACAGGTTCTTTGTGCTGGATGAGCCTGTAATCATAAGCAAGCACTTCGTAGTTCCCCATGAGAAGGATAGCTCCTTTCGGCTTGAGAAGGCGAATTGCCTTTTCAATCAGCAAGATGCGTCCCGTGGCTTCAATCACAAGGTCGTAAGTGTTATCGAAATCGCTTGTGAAATCGTTTATTTGCATCGCGATATTTTTGGCACAGGAGAGCTGACCGCGTATGCCGAAATTTTCAAGAGCGTCAATTGATCTGACTCCTTTGAAACGAAGATATTCGGCAGCCATCAAACCAACTGAACCAAGTCCAAGTATAAGGACCCGGCTCGATTTGTCTGGACGAGCTTTGTCGATAGCTGAAATGACGTATGCCAGGAGGCCTGTCAAGAGATCTCTATGTATTGGCTGGCGTTCAAGAGGAAGAACGTTTTCCTGAGACGTAGGGACTATTTCGGAATGACAGCCGTAGTATGGTTCGATCCCTGTCCATCGGTTGCCTTTGAAGGTATACACGAAATCCCCCGTTTTCACAGAGGTAACTCCCGGGCCTGTTTCCAGAACCTGGCCGATCATCTCGCTTCCAAGCATAATCGGGTAGTTCAATACTTTATGGGAAACAGGTTTATTGGTTAACAACAAGCGGTCGAGTCCCGGCGTGATGGTTGTAGCAATTGTTTTAACCAGTATATCCTCCGGCCTGTCGGCGTTGTATGAGATATCGCCGAGTCTGAGTTTATTTGCCTTTGGGAGAAATATTGCCTGTGCCTGACCTTGCATAATGAACTGAGTGCCCAGAAGTTATACGGTATCCTATATGTTGAAGATCGAGCTTAGCATCCAGGAGACAAGACTGATTACTAATGATCCGAGAACCGCCCACCAAAAACTGGCAACCGAAAATCCGTCTACCAATGCAGCAGCAAGCATCAGCATGAGGGCGTTGATAATCAGAAGAAAAAGCCCCAAAGTAACTATTATGAAAGGAATGGAAAAAAAGACCAGTACCGGTTTTACAACGGCATTGATCAAACCGAGCACCAAGGCCACAATAAGGGCCGCCCAAAAGCTTTTTACGTAAATGCCTCCGAGAAGACTTGCTGTGGCGTAAACAGCAAAAGCGTTTATAAGCCATACAAGCAGTAGGTAAGCCATGATATTATCTACATGAAGTTGTTAACGGTTCGCTGTTGTGTTGTGCCTGATGAAATGTAAGGCTTTTCAGGCTGAAGCCAAACCCAATCATGTTCAGAATTTTCCCTTACCTACCTCAACATTTATCATTTAGCCTGAATAATTCATGAGAGTCCGAAAACCCGGGCTGTAGCTTTCACAGGAGATCCGGTATCCATACCAAGAAAGGCAAAGGTCAAAGGTCAAAGGTCAAAAGGCAAAAGGTGGATTTTCAACACTATTTTTCGCCCACCTGACACGTAGCACTTTCCCACACCCTCTCCCTTTTTTTATTCTTTTGGTGAATTATTCAGGTTAGAACTCAGTGCTATCTTTTTCTATACATGCAGGCTTTGCCATGGTGCTTACGACGCTTGGATAGAGTGTGCGCGCATAAACGACTGCAGCGTGTTTTTCAGCAGCATTGCAATGGTCATCGGGCCGACACCACCTGGCACCGGAGTGATTGCCGAAGCGATTTCGGAAACATGCTCGTAATCCACATCGCCTGTAAGCCGGTACCCCGACTTACGGGAAGCATCTTCAACGCGGTTCATACCAACGTCGATAACAACTGCGCCAGGCTTGACCATGTCCCTTGTAATAAGGTTTGCCCGCCCTATAGCAGCGATGAGTATATCCGCCTGTCTGGTTAGTTCAGGCATATTCTGTGTCGCCGAGTGGCAGACTGTGACTGTGGAGTTTGTTTCCTTGAGTTTTTGAAACATGAGGTTGGCCATTGGTTTCCCGACAATGTTGCTTCGACCGATAACCACGCAATGTTTTCCCTTTGTTTCGATAGAATATCTCGAAAGAAGTTCAAGGATACCGTAGGGTGTGCAACTGACAAAGCACTTGTCAAGATTGCCGAGCACCAACTGCCCGACATTTTCAGGATGAAATCCGTCAACATCTTTTGACGGAGAAATAGCCATTGTGACCGCATATTCATCAATATGTCCGGGAAGCGGCTGCTGCACGAGTATTCCATGGACCTCAGGGTCATTGTTCAGGGCTTTTATTTTTGCAAGGAGTTCTTCCTGCGATGTCTCTTCCGGCAATTCGATGACCGTGGAGTTCATCCCAATCTCCTTGCAGCTTTTAGCCTTGTTTCGTACATAAACCTGTGACGCGGGATCTTCGCCGACAATGATTACGGTGAGTCCCGGGACTGCGTTTACCTGCTGCCTGCAAGCTTCAACGGATTTTTTCAGTTCCTGTTTAAGGTCAGATGAAACCTGTTTCCCGTCAATGATTGTCATAATTGCTGTATTTCTGATGGTTTGGGTTGTTACTATGTAGGGAAAATAAAGAAGAATACAATAAAACTTGTTGCGTATCAGCGTTCGGCAGCATATGCTTTGATGTCGTACATATATTACACAATGTAACGTTTAACCCTGGTCTCGATGATAACTGTTGATGGAGTTCTTATAGATGACGGGGTTCCCAGCGCAATGTTTCGCTGTAACCTTGCCCTTTGCAAAGGTGCATGTTGTGTGGAAGGCGAGCTTGGTGCACCGGTTTTGAAAGAAGAAACGGAGCCTCTTCGTGAGGCGGTATATCAGGTCAGGCAATATTTGCCTGAAAAAAATATCCGGTACATCACACGCAACGGCTGCTTTGAGATCTACCAGGGGGACATCTACACAAGGACCATAGAAGGAAGGGAATGCGTTTTTGCTTTCCAGGATTGTGGCATAATCCTCTGTGCTATCGAGGCCGGGCTGTTGGACGGTGAAACAGCGGTGAATAAACCTTTGTCATGCAGGTTGTTTCCGATCAGGATTAAAAAAAAGTTTGGTTTGGATTATCTTGTATTTGAGCGGCATGCGATGTGTCGACAAACGAGAAAAGAAGGGATCGAAAAAAAGACGCCTCTTGTTGATTACGTTGGTGAGCCATTGATCGAGCGTTACGGTTTACCTTGGTACAGCAGCTTAAAAGATTTGTTAGCGAATTCTCCCATAAACTATGCCAGACATTAAGCTTCGGCAGAGTCAGCGAGCTCAGCTGTCCTCTCAGCAGATTATTACAAGCCAGTTGCTCCAGCTTCCGTTGCTGCATCTTGAACAGCGGATTTACGATGAACTGCAAGAAAATCCCATGCTCGAGCTTGAAGAAGAAAAGAATGAGTCGGTTGACGATTCAGACGAGAAGAGCGATGACGGTCAAAAAGATGATATGTTTGATTCGGTGGATCGTTTCGAGGGTGATGCAAACAGAGCAAGCGAGACTGATACAATGAAAAAGGATGATTCCGAAGGGGTGATGCAGTTTACCATCGATAATCGTCCAAAAGAAAGTTTCATACAGGCCGTGCAGCATGATTCATGTGAGGAAAAACTGCTCAAAGATCTTTCCCTTCAAGAAGGCGTGGGTGCAAAAGAACTTTCGGTGGCATCTGAAATTCTGGGTAACCTGAATGATGACGGTTATTTGCAGGATGACCTCTCGGTAGTTGTTGAAGGGCTTGAACGAAACGGTGTCGAAGTCACTGAAAGGGAGGTAAAGGCTATCCTGAAAAAAATCCTCTATCTTGATCCTCCAGGCATAGCCGTCCGTGACCTGCAGGAAAGATTGCTTGTCCAGCTTGAGGCCAAGGCCGGCAATGACAAAACGGCACCTTTTCAGCTTGCTTCAAGGATTCTCACAAATCATTACGACGATTTTCTCAACAACCGCTATGAGCGTATACTCAAGCGGATGCAGATCCGCCCTGACCAGTTTGAATCCGCTATTGCGATTATTTCCACGCTTGATCCTCATCCCTTTGTGCCCGGTGTCGGTGCTGACGAGTACATCATGCCTGATTTTATCGTTACTTACGAAAATGGACGTCTTACAGCTACCCTGAACGACCGAAGCAACATGTCGATTCATGTTTCCGGGGAGTATCAGGATGTTTTGAAAAGCAAAAGTGTTCCCCCGGAAGACCGGAAATACATGCGGCAAAAGCTGAACCGGGCCAAGGAGTTTGCCAGTGCTATTGCCATGCGCAGAAATACCCTCATAAAAGTCATAGAAGCTTTGATGAAATTTCAGTATGACTTTTTTGTCTCGGGCCCTGAAAAACTTGTGCCGCTCGTTATGAAAGATGTTGCTGAAAAAACCGGTTTTGATCTTTCAACGATCAGCAGGGCGGTGAATGGTAAATATGTGCAGACGAGGTTTGGTACTTTCGAACTTAAGTACTTTTTTAGCGGAAGTCTTTCAACTGAAGAGGGAGAAGAGCTTTCAACAAAGATCATCAAGCAGTATATACGGGAGCTGATTGATGATGAAGATTCCGCCAAGCCTCTTAACGATGACAAACTTGCCAAAATGCTGGAGGAAAAAGGTATAAAGATTGCACGGCGAACGGTTGCAAAATACCGCGAACAAATGCAAATTCCAGTAGCAAGATTAAGAAAAAAAATATTTTAATAACCTGAGTTAAACGATAGCTCATAATAAGTGAGAAGAAAAAACTGTCAATTTGAGGGTACCTCTATTTATTGTCGCAATTGAAGCGCGGAATAAATAAATCGAGGTGACCTTGAGAATAAGTCTGGAACAGGGGATGTAATGGAGAGGTACGAAAAGCAGGAACTGAGAGCAACAACCGTGCTTGGTGTAGTGAGAAACGGAAAGGCTGCACTTGGAAGCGACGGACAGATGACGCTTGGTAATACGGTTCTCAAACAAAGTACAAGAAAGATTCGCAGATTGCACGATGCCAATCTGATTACGGGATTTGCGGGAGCAACGGCAGATGCGGTAACGCTCCTCGATCGTTTTGAAGAAAAATTGCAATCATACGGCGGGCTGCTTGAGAGAGCTGCGGTTGAACTGGCAAGGGATTGGCGTACTGACAAATATCTTAGGCGCCTGGAAGCTATGCTGGCCGTTGTGAGTTCGGAAAAAGCACTTATCATATCGGGCACGGGAGATGTTATCGAGCCCGAGGACGGTATTGTCGCAATCGGCAGCGGGAGTATGTACGCCCTTGCGTCAGCTCGTTCACTACTGAAACATACCAACCTCGAGGCGGCTGAAATTGTCAGGGAAAGCCTCAAGATTGCTGCCGATATTTGTATTTATACCAATGATAATATAGTACTTGAAGAAGTGTAACCTAAGTTGAGCATTGCACGTTGCGCAGCAAACTTATTCTTTTAACGTAGTTATTGCCATCCAATATGACAGATCAGAACCAGTCAACAGTTCTTGAAATACATGAAAACAAAACTGTGAACAAACTTTCTATCAGTGACGAGTTTCTAACACCGAGCCAGATTGTCTCCCGCCTGGACAAGTACATCATCGGTCAGCAGGATGCCAAAAAAGCAGTGGCTATTGCGCTCAGAAACCGCTTACGGCGGCAGAATGTAAGTGATGACCTTCGAGACGAAATAATGCCCAATAACATTATTATGATCGGCCCTACAGGTGTCGGTAAAACCGAGGTGGCCCGCAGGCTTGCAAGGTTGGCAAAAGCTCCTTTTGTCAAAGTTGAAGCATCGAAATTTACTGAAGTTGGTTATGTGGGGCGAGATGTCGAATCAATGATACGGGATCTGACTGATCAAGCGGTCAGCATGGTAAGGAGTGAAAAATCCGAAGAAGTCAAGGAAAAAGCCGCAGCTCTTGCCGAAGAACGTTTGCTTGATATTCTTTTGCCGACAGTTCC
>RAZP01000054.1 GCA_004028745.1 Prosthecochloris sp. | reverse complement strand
TACGGTTTTGAGCGTACTGACGGCAGTGAGGTCAGAAGAGGGGACCGTGAATTGTCTGCAAAGCGGCTTTACAGCATGGGCATGCAATTCAAAAAACGTGCAAACGACGCTGTGGCGCAGATAGGGCAAAATCTTGCGCGTGAGCAGGAAACGATCAATGCACTCAGAAACGTGGTTCGAACGCAACATGTTACCGGTGAACAAGTTACCCAAAAACGGAATGCAGAGACAGTGGAACAGGTGGAGAAAATGCTTGCCCGGATTGACCGGGAAATCGAGCATATGGATCGCAGCAGGGAGATGTACAACAAGTATATGGTTGAGTTTCATAAAAAATATGCGCTGTCGTTTGCCTGTATTGTATTTGTTTTGGTCGGAGCTCCTCTCGGCGTTCTTGCGAAACGCGGTGGTTTTGGTGTAGGTGCAGGTCTGTCGCTGGTGTTTTTTATCCTTTACTGGTCCCTGCTCATAGTAGGTGAAAAGTTGTCCGACAGGGGCCTGCTTGATCCCGGAATATCGATGTGGCTTGCCAATATCGTCATGCTGCTGATAGGACTCATCGCTTTGTTTCACGTCTCCGGGATAGTTTTTGGCTCAGGCCGTTAGTGTGATTTGAATGTTTGGGAGCGGTTTATTCCCTGCACAGTTTCTTTTTATTACCGTTTTCATCCAGGCAGACAAAAGTGATACAAGTGCTGAAAACCATCTCACGTTTTCCCGTGTCTATACTGTCTTTGTATGCATTGACCGTATATTCTACAGAGGTATAACCTTCACGTGTTTTTACAGTTTCGAAGCAGAGAATTGTGCCTTTTCCGATGCTTTTTTTGAACTCGATCTTGTCCATTGCAACTGTTACAAAGTTGCAGCCGGGATAGTCAAGGGTCACGGCAATGTATCCTACCTCATCGATCCATTTCAGCAAGTTGCCGCCGAAAAGATAGCCATAATGATTAAGGTGTTCGGGAAGAACAAGTTTGTAGTTTTCCATGATTGGTATTTATTCAGAAGGTCGAACCATAATAACCTTTTCCTTTTCCACCAGGACTTGGCCGGGGGGCATGTTTCTTGACCGCCTGACATATTTTTTCTCGGTATACATTACAGGAGCAAACTCGGAATGTTTAGCAGCGGAATAATAAGCGGCAATTTCTGCTGCTCTCTGGATTTCAGAGATGTTTTGCATTGTTGCTCCGCGCAGAATGCAGTGGGAGCCGGAGGCTCCTCTTGCATGTAACCAGATATCATTTGGTTTTGCAAAAGAAAAGGTAAGCTGGTCGTTGTTCCTTGCGTTTTTGCCGATGTAGAGCACTGCTTTTTGTGTGATATCAAATCTCCGGAATGATAACCTGTCCTTCTCTTTACCGGATTTATCTGAAAGTCCCAGGATGTTCAAGGCTGAACGGTTTGTTTCGTAAAAATCTCTTACTTCTGACAGCGATGAGAGCTCTGAAGAAATCGTTAAAAGCCTGTCGAGTTCTTCCTGCTGCACTTTTACGGTTGCTATTCTGCGTATGCCTCCTTGAATTTTTTCTCTGATTTTCGATGCTTTCCGAAACCAGGCTGCTGCGTTTTGCTGCATGTTCAGTTCCGGCTTGAGGGGGATTGTCAAGATGGGCGCAGACGGATCGAAAACATTGGCAACCGTAATGTAGTCTTTCTTCCGCTTCGGGTTGTAAAGGTTGGCAATAAGAAGGTGTCCGTTTCGTTCATATTCATCGGCCTGTTTCATGAGTTTTTCGGGCTGAAAATGAGCAAGTTCACGCTCGATTTTTGTCATTTTATGCCTCAGTTTGTTATCGAGTTCATGAACAAGCTCTCTCGTTCTAAGGTATTGCCACGTTTTTATACTGTAAAAGTTTAGGCCTTCAAGTATTGTTTCAAGCTTGACAGAGGTTTTAGGTGGATTGTGCAGTATTGAGAATTCGGGGCCGTTTTTCCCTTCGATATGTACGGATGGGAGCGGATCAAGCAACTCATAAAAAAGTGTGGTAAACTCGGCATGGATCTTTTCCGGTGAGCGGCTGTTGCCGCAACGGCCAAGGAGTTCTCTGACAAGCGGGCGGTCAAAGCCCGGGAGCATCTGTCTTAGTTTCTCGGCGGTGTCGTCTGCATCGGTTTCTCGGAAGCGTTCGATAAAAAAAGCTCGGTCGTGAACAAGTGATTCGAGTAAGCGAAAAATCTTCGGACAGGTATCAGGTTTCCTGTTTTTATCGTGAATGAAGGTTGAGATGTTTTGTTTGAAAGCTCTTATGACCTTTCCATTGCTTTCCAGGAACACATTTGTTTTTGCGCTGAACAGCTGAAGCACAATGGTGTAGTTGTTTTCAAGGGGTATTCGGATTATTCTGTCACAGGGGTCCATGACCACACCGAGGACCTTTTTTTCGTTGATTTCAGGCATCAAATCCGCCGTGTTGCGCTGCTTTCTGTTCAACCCTTCCCTGGTATAAATGCAGAGTCTGGGATGACTGGTGACGACGATAAGCTGCAGATGATTTCCCGTGTTGGTTATCAGACTGATGGTGATTTCGTTTCGTTGCTGCGAATGTGCTTCGAAAGCAAAGCCTCCCTCAAGCAGTTCATGCAGTTCTCGGGCGAGGTGATACAACGTGAAATAGTTTCGCAGCATCGTCGTTAGTTGTTTCAAGCTGTAGTTTTTCTTTACTTTTACAAAAAGCAAGCAGCCCGATAGCCGGATCTCTTAGGGATACGGAAGACAGGCAATTCGACATTTGAAACTCGTTACCCGTCACTTTTTTAATGTATTAAAATCCCGTCTATGCCTGAAGAAACCCAACAAGACAGTTGCTGTCCCCCTTTCGGCGGTGGGAATGACCATCCCCACGAGGAGCGCCTCGGGTGGCATGAATATTTTATGAGTGTGGCACACCTGATTTCACGGAGAGCAACCTGCACCAGGGGACATATCGGTGCTGTGCTTGTTCGTGACAATAACATTCTTTCCACGGGTTACAATGGAGCACCTTCCGGCCTCCCTCACTGCAACGAAACCACCTGCAAAATCTATCGCAGTACACACCCTGACGGTACGATAGAGGAGAATTGCGTCAATACAATTCATGCAGAGATCAACGCAATTGCGCAGGCTGCAAAGCACGGGGTTTCTATCAAGGATGCCGATATCTATATTACTGCAAGCCCATGTATACACTGTCTGAAAGTATTGATAAACGTCGGTATTAAAACCATATATTACGACAAGCCTTACAAAATCGATCATATATCGGAGCTTCTCCGTCTTTCGGGCATAAAACTGGTGCAGATACATGTTGAGGTGCCCTAATTATGTGCATGACAGCTTATGGGCGCCTCTATATTTATTGGCAAGAGCGGCTCAAGTGCAAAGCGAACGGAGCGCAGAACCCCCTCCTATCCGCTCAACGAAGCAATTGAAGTGCGGAATAAATTGAGTTGCCCTTATGACTGTGAACGAAAAAAGCAGCTTACAGCATCATGAGCGTTTTATGTCACGTTGTCTTGAGCTTGCGGAAAAAGGTGCGGGTTATGTCAGCCCAAACCCCATGGTGGGTTCTCTTATTGTTTGTGAGGACCGTATCATCGGGGAAGGATTCCACGAACGATTCGGGGGGCCTCATGCAGAAGTTAATGCCATAGCGTCAGTGACTGACGACCTGCTTCTGCGGCAATCTACGCTGTATGTCAATCTTGAGCCATGCTCTCATTACGGCAAAACTCCTCCTTGCAGCGATCTCATTATTGAAAAAAAAATTCCCAGAGTTGTTGTTGCCTGCAAAGACCCGCATGAAAGAGTTGCGGGGCAAGGTATTCAAAAGCTGCGTGATGCAGGGGTAGAGGTGCTGGAAGGGGTGCTTGAAGAAAAGTCCAGGAAACTTAACGAGGCTTTTATAAAAAGCCACGTGAAAAATATGCCGTTTGTTTCCCTGAAGCTCGCGCAGACCCTCGACGGTAAGATAGCGACAGCAAACGGCTTGTCGAAGTGGATTACAGGTACACAGGCCAGGGAGCATGTACACAGGCTGAGGAGTCGTTATGATGTCGTTCTGACAGGTTCAGCGACCGTTCTCGCCGACGATCCTCTCCTGACGGTTCGTCACTGCCGGGGCCGGAATCCCTTGCGTGTAGTCCTGGATAGGAATTTACAGCTGCCTGAAACGGCAAGGGTTTTTAACGGTGATGCCCGGACTCTTGTTTTTGCTTGTAAGGACAATGCTGATCCTGTGAAGCTTGAATGTTTAAAGCAGAAAAGGATTGAAGTTGCATTTGTCAACGAGCATGAGGGTGGTCTTGATCTTGTAGAGGTGCTGGGTTTTCTCCATGCAAAAAATGTGCTTTCTGTTTTCGTGGAAACAGGTGCCCGGCTTTCCGGTTCTTTCCTCCGGTCACGACTTGTCGACAAAATGTATATATATATTGCACCAAAGATTTTCGGTGGCGACGGTCTGAGTTCATTCTCCCCGCTTGGCGTGGACACCCCTGGGGAGGCTTTTGGTTTCAGGTTTGAGCCTCCCTCTCTTTTCGGCGAAGATCTTCTGCTGGAAACCTACTTACTGTGACCTTTTTCTCCTCTCTTTTGAGCTCACTTCCCCTCTTTTTTACGGCAAGGCTTTCTTGACGTCAGCATTTTCAGATGACTTTTTCACGTCATCGGATCGCTTTGTTTTTCTCTCTTACTTCTTTTGAGAATTTGGTTTTATCAGGTGTTTTTTATATCATTTCATTAATGAGTATATAGATATATATTCTCATGATTATATGTTTTTGCTGGAAGAAAGTGATTATGGAAAAATCATAGGAGCGACACCGGCAAAAAAGAACAGCGAGAAAAAACAGCAACACAAACATTTAGAAAGCAGCAACATGAAGAAAAAAATCCTTTCATTACTATGTTTGGTCATGGTATGTGCACTGCCGTCTAAGGTAAAAGCTGAAACGAAGCCGGAAGTGACTGTTTATGGTAATTTGCGGTATTCGTTCAACTATGTCGATGAAGACGGCCTGCCTGGATCTGTCGAAGGGTTCAGAGGTACGGACAATGTTTCCCGTTTCGGGATTAAAGGTTCGTACGGCAATGAAAACATCAAGGCTTTTGTTCATTTGCAGGTTGGCGCGCCTTCCGACTGGGATGCTGGGGGGGATGGTTTTAACCAGCGTTTCTTTTTCGGCGGATTCCAGGGTGGTTTCGGTAAGGTCACATACGGTAGAATGACTAATGCCTACAAGTTTCCCGGCTATGCGCTTGATCCTTTCTATGATCTTTCCCGGATTAATGCCGTAGGTAGATTTGGCGGTGGCGGCGCATCTTATGGTTTATCGGCGGCTACCAACGGTTTTACCGATAATTCCTTGCAGTACTTTACACCGAACTTGAACGGCTTCAAGCTGGTGGGTGGTATAGCCATTGATGACAGCAACGATGATCAGATTGCTTATCTCGCAGGTGGTTCTTACACCTCAAAGGGCTTTACCATAGGAGGAGTCTATGCCGATAATGGTGAGGGCGCAGTAAAATATCCCAATATTGATGCTGGTGGAAACGCTATCAGGGCTTATGCAACCTATAAGGGAGATGGCTGGAAAGCTGGCGCTTCTTATGAGAATATCGACACAGGAGGCTTTGAAGATGTGAGTTATTGCTATCTGACCGGAACAGCCATGCTCAAGGAGGCTAAAACCGACCTCTCGTTATCTCTTGGTGTGGTTGATGATGGTGCGGCCGAAGGGTTCGGTATTACCGGCGGTGCTTTCTATCACCTTCTTGAAAATGCACAAGTCTATGCAATGGCAAGTTACGCCGATCTTGAATCGGATCATGCGCCGTATGTTTTCTCCGTAGGTGCTATTTACAACTTCAGTTTTACTGCTAACTAATTACGACTGAGGTTCTGTTCTTTCTGGTTTTTCCGCGTTAACAACATCCGGAACACCGGGCTGCTCTTTCTCCGTTGGGCAGTCCGGTTGTTCTTTTATAAGCAGGACATACGGTAGTTATTTGTCAGCAGGAGAATTACTCTCGGAATTGGTGTTTTTTTACAGCTTTCCTAACTTACAGACACCTCTATTAGTTGTCGTGAGTCCCGACGCTATCGGGATACAAGGCAGACGAAGCCCCGACATTGTCAGAACAACGACGTAATCATGGTGCGCAACAAATAAATAGAGGTGCCTTTACCCTGAAAACCCTTAACATATTCAACTGATATGATAGACCGTATTATTCAAAACAACGATTTGGGCAAGCTGCTTGTGCGTTTGTCTGTTGGCGGCCTGATGCTGTTTCATGGGATTCACAAGCTCAAAAACGGGCTTGGATTTATTGAAAAGACTCTCGTTGATGCCGGATTGCCGACATATCTTTCCTACGGTGTGCTTATTGGCGAGATAGTGGCACCGCTGCTTATCGTTCTGGGTATTCTTTCTCGTCCTGCTGCGCTGATCGAGGCTTTTGTCATGGTAGCGGCGATTTATCTTGTGCATGCCGGTGAGCTGTTTTCCCTGACTCAACATGGTGGCTATGCTCTGGAGCTGCAATTTTTCTATTTGTTCGGTTCTTTTGCAATTATATTTCTCGGTTCCGGCAAGTACAGTGTTTCGAGGGGAAGAGGGTTGTGGGATTAATTCCTTGTTGAATTGTTGAGTCGTTGAACTGTAGGAGGCTGTCTCAAAAGCACTGTTTCACGACTATCGGTCGCCATGCATAAGTTTCCGGCAGAGAGTCATGCCGCACTTGATGCGGCATCCATACTGACTTTCATTGGAAGATGGATCCCCAGGTCAAGCCCGAGGATGACTACATAAAGACAAATTGCAGGACTAATGAGACAGCCTCGTCTTTCAGTGCAAGGGCGTCCCGACAAGCTGGGGTTAGCCTTATTGAGTCATCTTCGAGCCTGCCCGTGAAACAAATGCTCGAATTTCACCCCTGTGTAATATTCTTTGTTAATAATTACACGCAGGGGGCATGGCTGCTTACTTTCCAGTCATTCCCGTGCCTGACATGGGAATCCATGAAGGGTCTGGGAAGTTGTATGGATTCAAACAAGCATAATCAGAGAACATTGTCTTTGCGGGAACTTTGTTATGTTATTCCCTGTTGTGGCGTACTGTTTTCCACTATAATTGAAACACAATCTTTTTAGCTAAAAGGCACCTCTATATAAATTGTCGTGAGTCCCGATTTCTTTCATTTACCCAACACAGTAATCAGGTGCACAACGAATTAATAGAAGTACCATAAAAAAAGGAGAAATCATGGCCGATATTACATTAAAAGGAAATCCTGTTTCAACTGTCGGCGAGTTGCCTGCTGTAGGGACGGCAGCTCCTTCATTTACCCTCGTCAATAAAGATCTGTCCGAAGCCAATCTGGCTGACTTTGCCGGAAAAAGGGTGGTTCTGAATATTTTTCCAAGTCTTGATACCCCTGTCTGCGCGGCTTCCGTGAGACGTTTCAATCTCGAGGCATCAAGCATTCCCGATACTGTGGTGCTTTGTGTTTCAGCCGATCTTCCTTTCGCCCACAAGCGCTTTTGCGAGGTTGAGGATATTGAAAATGTCATTTCACTGTCGGTCTTCCGTTCTCCTGAGTTCGGCAGCGATTACGGTGTTACCATGGCTGATGGTCCTCTGAAAGGGATTCTGTCCCGAGCCGTGGTTATTGTTGACAATGAAGGCAAGGTTATTTATACCGAACAGGTGCCGGAAATAACCCAGGAACCCGATTACGAGGCGGCACTGAAAGCCATGGTCTGATTCAGTATGTTTACGGGAATTGTCAAGGACGTAGGGAAGATAGCGGGAATCCGCAGCCAAGGAAGCGGGTTGCGTATTACGGTGCGTTATAGCAATGAGCGTGAGTTCAGTGATCTTGCAATAGATGAAAGCGTGGCGATCAACGGGGTGTGTCAAACGGTTGTGGCTCTTGGTGACAAGACATTCGATGTCGATACCATCGAGGAAACTCTGAAAAAAACCACGCTTGGTTTCTTTGCTGCGGGTTTTCCCGTAAATCTTGAAAGGGCTCTACGGCCTTCGGACAGGCTGGGTGGTCATTTTATGCAAGGGCATGTCGATTGCGTCGGCACGGTTCTCGGGGTGTATGATCTGGGAGGAAGCCGGGAAATCAGGATCGACTTCCCGGAAGAATTTCAGCCTTTCATAGTGCCGGTAGGTTCCATTGCGATCGACGGCATCAGTCTTACGGTCGCGAACATCAAGGAAAACAGCTTTGCCGTTGCGATTATCCCTTATACATTCGAGAATACCACCATCAACAATTTAAAGGAAGGCGACCGGGTAAATCTGGAATTCGATATTCTCGGTAAGTATATTGCAAGGCAGCAGGAGCTTCTGAAAAATTCAGAGGGAGGCTCCGGAAAAATTACAGAAAGCTGGTTAAGTGATTTAGGATATTGATGTCCGCGGGGAAGCAAAATCAGGAAGACCTTTTCGGCTTGCCTTCGAGGGGAAAGGCAGACTCCCGTTTTCAGCCACTTGCCGAAAGGGTGCGACCCCGAACTCTTGATGAAATGTATGGTCAGGAACACCTTATCGGTACTGACGGCCCGCTGCGAAGGTTTATCGATCAAGGGCGTCTGCCTTCAATGATATTCTGGGGTCCTCCGGGTTCAGGAAAAACCACTCTTGCAGAAATTTGTGCACACTCACTTGATTTTCGTTTTGACTCGCTTTCCGCTGTTGACGCCGGTGTGAAAGATGTGCGCAAAGCTCTTGATTTTGCTACCTCAAGCCAGCGTCTGGAAGGTCGCCAGACACTGTTGTTTATCGACGAGATTCATCGTTTCAACAAGGCACAGCAGGATTCGCTGCTGCATGCAATTGAGCAGGGGGTTGTTGTCTTGATCGGTGCAACAACCGAGAATCCCTCTTTTGAAGTGAATGCAGCTCTGATGAGCCGGATGCAGGTCTACACTCTCAATCCTCTTGAAAACCATGATATAGAAGCGGTTGTCAAGCGGGCACTTGCAGGCGATCCGCTGATTGCACCTTATGAGATTATCATCGATGACTGGGACTTTCTTCTACAGTTTGCAGGTGGAGATGCCCGCAGGGCCTTGAACGCTATTGAAGCTGCTTTATCTTTAGCTGATATCTCCATCGTTCCTGTGCATCTTGCCCGGGATCTGCTTGAAAGTGCGCTTCAGAAAAAGCTCCCGGTCTATGACAAAAAGGGTGACTTGCATTACGATACCGTATCGGCGTTTATCAAATCCCTGAGAGGATCCGACCCCGATGCAGCTCTGTTCTGGCTTGCGAGGATGCTCGAAGGTGGAGAAGATCCTAAATTCATCGCACGCAGAATGGTTATTTTTGCCAGTGAAGATATCGGTAATGCGGATCCTTACGCCATCACCCTTGCTGTTTCCGTTTTTCATGCTGTTGAAATGATCGGTTTGCCTGAAGCAAGAATCAACCTTGCACAAGGAGTAACCTATCTGGCAGGATGCCCGAAATCAAATGCCAGCTACCGTGCTATTAACGATGCGCAGCGTTTTGCAGGAACTCACCAGGATGCTCCTGTTCCAATGCATCTAAGAAACGCTCCGACTAAGCTCATGAAAGATTCAGGGTATGGTGAAGGCTACAAATACCCTCATGACTATCCGGAGCACTTTGTTGCGGAGGAGTATATGCCTGAAGGGCTTAATCCTGTTTTCTACCATCCAACGGAAGAGGGGCGGGAAAAATTTATCAGAGAAAGACTTGAACGTCTTTGGAAAGGGAGGTATTAATAGCTCGAACAATTGCTCAATTTAGGTATATTTTTGGGCAAGTTTTGTGACATTTATCTCTTAACGGACGTATGTGTATTATCAAACAACACCTTTTGCATCTGGTTTCGCCGCTTGTTTGCTTTTTGTTTCCTGTTCTTCTGTTTGCTGCCGATATAGGCGAGCCTCGGGGACAAGAGTTGATGCTTTCACTCGATGAGGCTGTATCTATAGGGCTTGATCGTAATCGTGACCTCGAGATTGCCCGCCTGGATCGTGATATCGCGGGTCAGAAGGTTCGCGAAGCGTGGGCCGGTGTGCTGCCTCAGCTCGATGCGGAGTTTGACTACACAAGGACCCTGGAACCTGTTGTTATCTACTTTCCAGAAGATATTACTGATCCAACCAAATTGACTCCTTTGGAAATCAGCCAGGACAATGCGATGGTTGCATCGCTTTCATTGAGTCAGCCGTTGTTCAATCTCAAAGCGTTTGCCGGAATACGGGCATCCTCCACGGTTAAAAAAATCAGCATGGAAGCATATCGCCAGACTGAGGCGGATGTCATCAGCAACATCAAAACAGCCTACTACAATGTTTTGATAGCCGATGAACAGGTTACGATACTGGAACAAAGCATCTCTCGTTGGGAGACGGCTCTTCGTGACAGCCGGGCTCTTTTCAGGGAGGGGGTTGCCGCTGATATCGATACCCTGAAAGCATTCTTGTCAGTAGAAAATATCAAGCCGGACCTCATCCAGGCCAGGAATCGCGCAGTGGTGACCAGAACGCAGCTCAAGAACAGTATCGGGCTCGATCCTCTAAGCAATGTAACTTTATCTGATTCCCTTGTATACCAGCAAGGGAAATACCCTGAGGATATTGCATCAGCTTATGCCGAAGCGGTTTCAGCAAGACCGGAAGTGCGTCAGCTCGAACTTCAGGTGGAAGCAGAAACCCAAAATGTAAGCGCGGCAAGAGCCGAAAGTTTTCCTGCTGTTACGGCAGTAGGATTGTTAGAGGCGCAAACCCAGTTTGACGACGGTGTTGCCATTGAAGACACCGACTGGCCGGTTACTTCATCCATTGGGTTACAGCTTTCCATGCCGCTTTTTACCGGTTTTCGGATAAGTTCACAGGTGGAACAGGCAAAGCTCGGCCGTTTGCAGTCCATGACACGGCTTGAGGATCTGAAAGCCGATATACGGGCCGAAGTGGAGATGAAACTGTCCAACCTGGAAGAAGCATGCAAAAGAATCAAGGTTCAGGATCGAACCATACGTACAGCCGAGCGAAGCTATGAGATCACGCTTTTGCGTTTTCGGGAAGGGATCGGCTCACAGCTCGAGCTTGCCGATGCGGAGCTGCAGCTCAACAAGGCCAAAACCAACTATCTCCAGGCCGTCTACGATTACCTCGTCGCCCGTGTCGAATGCGACAAGGCCCTCGGCAGGACTGCAAGACCGGCAGATGATCTCTAAGGGCACCTCTATTTATTTATTCCGCGATTCAATTGCTTCGTTGAGCGGTGCTCGAAATCCTCATGTACTCTGTGTACACTCCGGTTTCTGTGCTCCGTTCGCCTTGCACTTGAACCGCTCATGACAATAAATAGAGGTGCCCTAAGTTGCTTTCTTGATGGGTTGAGCGGGAATTAACGGTTAGATAATCAGGCTGTTTGCACGACGTTTTCTGAGTATATATTTTTCGAACTCAACAAGGAACAGCACTGAAGAACTGGTCAGCAAAATGGTGATCCAGTCCGACAGACCGAGCGGTACTGTTGCAAACAGGGCCTGCATGAATGGTGTATAATTGAACAATGACTGCAAAACGAGGAGTATACCGATCGCATAAAGTACTGCAGGGTTACCCAGCAGCCCTTCTTTTGAGAAAAACGAGGCTATAAAGAACCGGGAGCTCAAGAGATAGAATATTTCGAACATGACAAGTGTATTGACGGCGACGGTTCGTGCCATGTCATAAGAATGCCCGGCTTTTTCATACCAGAGAAAGAGTCCAAAAGTACCGCCCAGCAGAATAAGCGAAACATACACGATCCTCCAGACGATAAAGCCTGAAAGAATTGGTTCGCCGGACTTTCGGGGTTTCCGTTCCATGACGTTGTTTTCGGCTTTTTCGAACGCGAGGGTGAGTGCGAGCGTTACTGCTGTAACCATGTTGACCCAGAGGATCTGTACCGCTGTGATAGGCAGTGTATAGCCAAGTGCTACAGCGAAGAGGATACTGAGTGCCTCGCCACCGTTGGTCGGCAGGACAAAAAGGATGGATTTCTTCAGGTTGTCATATACTGTGCGTCCTTGCTCGACGGCGCTGGCTATTGTAGCGAAATTGTCGTCGGCAAGTATCATTTCGGCAGCTTCTCTGGAGACTTCTGTTCCTTTTTGTCCCATTGCAATTCCGACATCGGCCCTTTTCAGTGCAGGGGCATCATTGACGCCGTCTCCTGTCATCGCTACAACGGAGCCGTTGGATTGGAGGGCTTTGACTAATCTGATTTTATGTTCCGGGCTGCTGCGAGCGAATACGTCGATACTGTTAACGTTTTGCTGCAGTTCCTCATCGCTCATCATTTCAATTTCCGTTCCTGTCAGGGCTGTCAATCCGTCTCCGATACCTGTCATTTTTCCAATGGCCTTGGCTGTATCGGCATGATCGCCGGTTATCATCTTAACGCGGATGCCTGCCTGCTGACAACGCTTGACCGCGACGATAGCTTCTTCTCTCGGAGGGTCGATCATGCCGACAATTCCGATCAGTGTGAGTCCGGATTCGACGTCCTGAAATGCCAGTGTCCCTTGCATAGGCGTTGTTTTTTTGCAGGCTATGGCAAGCAACCGCTGACCCTTGGCAGCCATTTTTTGTGTGATGTTTGCCCAGTAGGGATAATCAAGGGGTTCATCGGTTTCTTCTTGCCGTTGCTTCGTACAGCGTTCAAGGACTACTTCGGGGGCTCCTTTCAGGTAGATAAATGCCTTGTCGGTATGATCGTGATGCAGGGTCGCCATAAAACGGTGTTCCGATTCAAACGGAATCAAATCGATCCTTGGCCAGTTTTGTTGTTCCGTATCGGGGTCATAGCCTGCTTTTTTCCCCAGGACACAAAGGGCTCCTTCTGTAGGATCTCCGGACAGCACCCATTGTTCATCGCGAAAATGAAGGGTTGCATCGTTGCACAACAGGGAGATATGTGCAAGAGCTCTCATCTGGGGATGGTTCTGGAGATCGACTTCTTTTTGGTCAAGCTGAAATATGCCATGAGGGTCGTAGCCTGAACCGGTCACTTCGAAAAGTTTTCCCGGAAGAGCGACCGATCTGACAGTCATTTCGTTGCGAGTCAACGTTCCTGTTTTGTCCGAGCAAATGAC
>RAZP01000053.1 GCA_004028745.1 Prosthecochloris sp. | reverse complement strand
GAGGCGGATTTCGCTGTCGTGAGTCCCGGTATTCCTTCTCACGTGCCGGTTATAAAGGAACTGGAGAAAGAGGGTATCCCGATGTACAGCGAAATCGAGGCAGCTTCCTGGTTCTGTCCGGCGAGCATTATCGGTATTACCGGAACGGACGGCAAGACAACAACTGCTACACTGGTGGCGGCAATGTGCAGTGTCGGGGCGGCAGCCCGGGGGTATAGGGTTTTCAGTGCAGGCAATATCGGTGTTCCTTTCTCTTCCCTGGTAGGAGAGATGAGCAAGGGGGATATAGCAGTTGTCGAGCTCAGCAGCTATCAGCTCGAACGCTGTAAAACTTTCAGGCCGGACATCGCAGTCATAACCAACATTATGCCTGATCACCTTGACCGGTACGAAGGAAGCATGAAGCGCTATGCCGAAGCAAAGTACAGGATTTATGCGAAGCAGCGAAGGCAGGACCGGCTGGTGTACAATTTCGATAATGAAGCACTGCGCGTTCATTTCGCCGGCAGCAGAAGATTTGTTCCCGAGCTGGTACCTTTTGGTATGGAAAAAGAAAGAGTCGGCACGGCCGGAGGTAGCTATACAACAATGGATGGCGAGTGGCTGACAACGGTGATCGACGGTGAAAAGGAAACGGTGATCAGAAAAACCGAACTGTTCAAAAGGAGTTTCAGAGGGCGTCATAATCTGGAAAATGCTCTGGCGGCAGTTGCTGCAGCAAAAGCTGCCGGTGTGGAAACAGGCTTTATCCGGGAGGCGCTCAGGGGGTTTAACGGTGTCGAACATCGCCAGGAGTATGTCAGGACGATCTGCGGTGTTGACTGGATTAACGACTCCAAAGCAACAAACCTGAACGCACTCCGCCAGGCGCTCGATGCGACACCCGGAAAGCTGGTACTGATCGCAGGAGGACGTGATAAAGGAGATGATTTCAGCGGGCTTGAAGAGGCGATACGGGGGAAAGTATCGGTGCTGGTGGCTTTCGGCGAGTCGAAAGAGAAATTCGCCGAGGCTTTCGGTTCTGTCGTCAAGGTTGTTCAGGCCTTGTCGCTCGAAGAGACTGTAGAGCTGGCGCGGCGCCATGCTGCAACCGGTCAGACAGTTCTTTTTTCACCCGGATGTTCGAGCTTCGATATGTTTGAGAATTTTGAAGTAAGAGGAATGATGTTCAAGAAACGCATTCGGGAGATTGCCGAATGAATCGGAGCGATGACACATTTGGAAT
>RAZP01000052.1 GCA_004028745.1 Prosthecochloris sp. | reverse complement strand
CGCTGAACCCTCGAAGGAACAGCTATCGACAGAGCAGACCAGGCTCCTCGATGGAGAGACTGTCATCACCCTTCAGAGAAACGATGACGATATCATCGATGTGTCAGGCTCGATCTACATCCGCTCGATTCCTAAAACCATATGGGCTGTCATCACCGACTACAATAATCTGGCTAACACAATGCCCAAGGTAAAAGAAAGCCGTGTCGTTCAGGAGAACGGCAACGTCAAAATCGTTGATCAAACAAGTAAAACCGGCGTGCTGTTCATAAAAATCAAGTTCAGCACCAGAATGGCAATTACCGAAGTCTTTCCGGACACACTTTCCTTTGACCTCATCAGCGGGGATTTCGATACGTTCAACGGAAAATGGGTACTTACACCTTATAAAGAGGAAAAAGGAACTTTTCTTTCGTGGTCGGCAGAAGTAAAACCCGACTTTTCTGCTCCGGGATTCATTATCGATGCCGTTCAGAAAAGAGATCTTCGTCAGCTGCTTGAAACCATCAAGGAACTTTCCGAGTTCGGAGTGGTCTTACCATAATTTTCCAGAGCCACAGGGCATTCATCATGCCGGAGCATTGCGTCTGAAAAGTATTGATACCGAGGCATTGCGGAAAAGCAGGGAGTCGGAAACTTTCCTCGCCCCCTGAACCTCCTTGCGTTTACCGATTATCTTGCGCAGTTGCAACACGTTGTTCCACAAAGCACGAAACACACTCAAGGCACTTTTTGCCCGATGCCTCTCTTTCGCAAGGTAGCTGACTGCTGCCGCACACTCGAGAACCAGCCTGAGAGGAATCACCCATGCAAGAGCCGCCGAACCCCTGTTTTTCAGGAGCATTGCAATATTGTTTCGGTGGTTCAAGAAAATTTTTTCTGGAGAACCCGCAGAAAGAGAAGCTCCGCCTTCATGGTAGACCGTGGCCGAAGGAGCAGAAACAACCCGGTAACCCAGCAGCTTGATACGCCAGCAAAGATCGATCTCTTCCATGTGCATGAAAAAATCCTCGTCAAACCCTTCGAGATCGGAAACAATCTCCCTCCTGGCAAACATGGCAACCCCGGAAGCCCAGAAAATATCCTGCTCACGGTCATACTGGCCATAATCGTTTTCCGTTTGGGAAAAAGTCCTGCCGTAACAGTAAGGATAGCCCATCCTGTCAATCAGTCCTCCTGCAGCACCCGCATAATCAAAAACCTTTTTTCCATTACGCTGCGCCCGGAGAGAAAGAATCTTCGGCTGAAGAGCCGCGATCGATTCGTCGGCCTCGGCTGCCTCTACAAGGTAATCCAGCCATGATGAATCAACAGCGGTATCATCGTTCATGAAAACCACGTACTTTGCAGACGAAGAAAAAAGACCGCTGTTGCAGCCTCCCGCATAGCCTTTATTGAAAGGCAGCGACACAATCCTCAACCTCTCGAATCTTCCTGCAAGCCCGGCCAGCGCTTCTTCCCCGCTGCCATTATCAACAACACAGATACTCATTGCCGTGTAGGAGGTTTCCACGAGAGAGCAGAGACAGCGCTCCAGCATGGGAAAATTCCGATAGTGCGGGATGATGATCTCAACAGAAGGTTTCCGATTGGTCATAGGTCATGGTTCGCTATTCCTTTGACCTTTGCAGCTTTCTCCAGAATTCCGCAGCCATAACCGCTGTCTCCTGAGGAGTGGACGCGCCCCGGATGGCCTGAAGGAGAGCGGTACCGACCACCGCTCCGTCTGCAAGGCCCCACATCTTTTCCACACGTTCCCGGTCCTTGATGCCAAAACCAACAACGTACTTCTTTTGTGTGTTCTCCCTGACCCGGTGCAGGTAGGCTTCAATATCTTCCTCACGTTCGGTATCAGCCAGCTTGCCCGTGCCTGTCGTCGCATTGACCGCAAAACAATAGGAAAAATCAGTGGATAACCCGTCAATCATCCTGATGCGTTCAGAAGGAGTGACAGGAGAGATGAAAAAAACCACAGAAAGTCCAAAACCTTCGGCTCTGGAAAGAAAACCTTCCGCTTCCTCAGGCGGCAGATCAGGAATGAGCAGCCCGTCTACTCCAGCTTCCGAAGCATCAGTGAGAAAACAGTCGCCACCATAGGCCATCAGAGAACTGCAATAGCCCATAAGCAGAATGGGAACGGTTATCTTTTCACATCCCTTACCGGCTCTGGCTTTTTTGACCGTCTCAAGAATGCCCGCAATATGAACGCCGCTTTTAATCGCCACCTGGGCTGCTTCCTGTATCACAGGCCCGTCACCTATGGGATCGGAATAGGGTATACCAAGCTCAATGATGTCCGCCCCGCTCTTTTGCAGCGCCTCAAGCACGGGAAGCGTCGATCCGGTTACTGGAAATTCAGGCATATAGTATGCAATAAGGAACTTTCTCTGCTCCCGCATCAACCGTGAAACTCTGTTTTGGGCCATAAAAATAAATGCGAGTGATTATCCGAATATAAGTTTGGGAATAACGAAAATATCCAGCAGCATGGAAATCATGGTGACTGCATGCATCAGGACACTGCCCCAGAGATTTCTGGTTTTCAGAACGATATATCCCCCGATAATACCGATTGGAAGAGCCATCATGGCCATCAGGGCTCGCTCAAACATACCGACGGGCGCAACGGCAAAATGGTTGACCGTATAAAAAAGAGCCGTGAGAAAAACCGTAAGATGGCCATTGATCCCCCGATCGATCATTGAGGAGAACATGATACCGCGCCAGAGAAATTCTTCGGCAAGAATAAGCACGGGAAAGAAATATATCAGCGACCTATTGACGAGCAGAATCTCCATTTCCGCCATGGGTGCCCCGCCGTTTTTGTAATACATTACCGTATTCATGATATCCATCAGAAAAAGCACAGCACCTGCTATCGCCCCCCAGAAAAGCGACTTTCTCAAGCTCCCCCCTGCAAGATACATTTTTGCCCAGTCGCCATAATTGCTCCCCCTGAACAAAACCAGTCCTATCGAGCCGAACAGATAAAGATAAAGAGCCGGCCATTCCATAAAAGGTGTAAAATGTCCGATAAAACCTGTAATCCAGATGAGTGCCATCAACCCAAACGAGAGTTTCAATCTATCTTCCTCACCTGCCGTTACCGGGGGTAGTGTTTTTACTGATTTCATTTGCCTGTGCTGGTTTTAACCTGATTCGAACGTTTCAAATTATGCAGAATAACAGTGACAAGAGATGACAGGAAAGTCAAAATTCAAAAGTTAAAAGTCAAAACCGGCTTGATAGCTCGGCAGCCCGACTGCTTTGCTGTTTCTTGTCACCCGTCACTTTTCACTTTTAACCTTTAATTTTTGACTTTCCCCTGTCACTCGTCACTTGTCCCTTGTCACTACCTGGCACTGTTACGGTATGCCTGAGTAATCGATCAATTCAGATTAGAGTTTAACAAAAAGAGTTAAATATAGTTAGGCCTCTCTTCATAATCAATCGGATCTGGCAGCCCGACCAGCTGAAACGCTCTGAGCCTGCGGGCACAGCTATCACAAACCCCGCACGCCTTGCCCTCACTCTTGTAACATGACCAGCTGAAAACAAACGGGGCATCAAGATCAATTCCTTTTTTAACAATCTCGGATTTTTGCAGTTCTATCAGTGGTGTTTGTATTTCAATAGCAGTGGAAGGTTTTGTACCAAGCTCGATAACCTTGTTGAAAGCATCATAAAACACTTTTCGACAGTCAGGATATCCTGAAGTATCCTCTTCAACCGCACCGATAAATATCTTGTTGGCCCCAATAACCTCTGACCAACCCACAGCCATGGACAGAAAACTTGCGTTTCTGAACGGCACATAACTCGAGGGTATTTCCAAAGCCTGCAGGTCCGCCTGTTCTACCGGAATCGAACTGTCTGTCAGTGACGACCCTCCTATATGTGCAAGATAAGCCGCATCGACCTCCAGTCTCCTCTCAATATTGTAATGACTGCATATCTGCCTGAACGCTGTCAGCTCTTTCTGCCATGTGCGCTGACCGTAATTGACATGCATTGCCGCAATATCATATCCCAGGAAATCCGCCTGAGCCGTTACAACAAGACTATCCATTCCACCGCTTACCAACACTACAGCTCTCATTGCACTTATGTATTTGGATTTTCATTTTTCCTCTTTCGAGGTTCGCCTTCCGAAATATCCTTCCGGATTTCACGGGACATCGGAATCGGCATAGTTTTTCCAATCAAGGTAGGAATTTTCTCCATAAAAAAAGCTGCCCCGATTAACACCGGGGCAGCCTTCAGTAATGCACTACAGCAGCACTTTTACATCATGCCGCCCATGCCGCCCATACCACCTGGAGGCATAGCAGGCATATCAGGTTTGTCTTCCTTTACATCGGTAATAGCGGCTTCGGTAGTTAAAAGAATACCGGCAACCGAAGCTGCGTTTTCAAGCGCCGTTCTTGTTACCTTGGTAGGATCAACAACACCGGCCTCGGTCATCTTCTCATACTCTTCGGTCCTGGCGTTGAAACCAAAATCACCTTCACCCTGCTTGACCTTCTCGACAACAACGGCTCCGTCGGTGGTACCTGTATTTGCGACGATCTGGCGCAATGGCTCTTCAAGCGAACGGCGAACGATTTCAATACCGGTTTTCTGATCCTCATTTTCCGGGTCTGTGTTGTCCAGACCTTTGGCAGCGCGAATCAGGGCAACGCCCCCACCGGCGACAATACCTTCCTGCACAGCTGCACGTGTGGCGTGAAGGGCATCTTCAACGCGGGCTTTCTTCTCTTTCATCTCAACCTCGGTCGAAGCTCCAATGTTGATAACCGCGACACCGCCGGAAAGTTTCGCAAGGCGTTCCTGCAGTTTTTCAGTGTCGTAATCCGAGGTTGATTTGTCGATCTGGTTCTTGATCTCGTTGATCCGGGCCTTGATGTCATCACCCTGGCCTTTACCTTCAACGATAGTCGTGTTGTCTTTATCAACCGTGATAGTTGCCGCCTGGCCAAGATAGGAAATAGTCGCATTTTCGAGCTTGTAACCTTTTTCCTCGGAGATAACGGTACCGCCGGTAAGAATAGCAATATCCTCCAGCATGGCTTTACGGCGATCACCGAAACCAGGAGCTTTTACAGCGCATACTTTAAGTGTGCCGCGAAGCTTGTTGACAACAAGTGTAGCAAGTGCTTCTCCCTCAATATCCTCAGAAATGATCATCAGCGGACGACCTGACTGGGCGGTTTTCTCAAGTATCGGGAGAAGATCTTTCATGTTGCTGATCTTCTTGTCGTGAATGAGGATATATGGATCCTCGAGCTCAGCGTCCATTTTCTCAGAGTTGGTCACGAAGTAAGGAGAAAGATAGCCGCGGTCAAACTGCATACCTTCTACAACTTTAAGTTCGGTATCCATGCCTTTGGCCTCTTCAACGGTGATGACACCGTCTTTACCAACCTTTTCCATAGCCTCGGCAATCAGTTCACCAATTTCCGGGTCGTTGTTGGCCGAGATGGTGCCGACCTGCGCAATCTCCTTCTTGCCGGAAATATCACGGCTGATGCTTCTCAGCTCGACGACAACATCTTTTACGGCCTTGTCGATACCTCTTTTGAGGTCGATCGGACGCGCACCTGCCGCAACGTTTTTCAGACCTTCACGATAGATAGCCTGGGCAAGAACAGTAGCGGTCGTTGTACCATCACCAGCAACGTCGCTTGTTTTTGATGATACTTCACGAACCATCTGTGCACCCATGTTTTCAAAAGTGTCTTCAAGTTCGATCTCCTTTGCAACGGTAACACCGTCCTTTGTTGAAGTCGGAGCTCCGAACTTCTTGTCGATGAGAACATTTCGACCGGCCGGGCCGAGTGTAACCTTTACGGCATCTGCGAGCTTATCGACGCCAACCTTGAGTTTCGCCCTGGCTTCTGCGTCAAAAAGAATATCTTTAGCTGTCATTGTTAAACTTTCCTCCTGAAAATATTTTTAATGGTAATAGCTTGAAAAATTAGTCCAGAATGGCAAAGATATCGGACTCCCGCATGATGAGATAGTCTTCGCCTTCCACAGCTACCTCGGTACCTGAATATTTGCCGTACAGCACTTTCTGTCCGACCTCGACCTGCATTTCAAGGACCTGTCCGCTGTCGGCAACCTTGCCAGGTCCAACAGCAACAACTTCACCGTACTGAGGTTTTTCTTTTCCGGTATCCGGGATGTAAAGTCCGCCTTTGGTCTTCTCCTCTGCCGGTGCCGGCTTGACGATTACTCGGTCAGATAAAGGTTTTAGGTTCATCTTTCCTTCTTAAGTTTTAGTTTATAGGATACGAATTTTCGTTATACTACAGGGATAAGCGGCCAACATAACCTGCCGGCCATTAGCACTCTCAAGCGTCGAGTGCTAAAAACAGAACAAATATGAAAAAAAATTTCATTCCCGCCAAATATTTTTCTGCTGCGGGCAGTGGAATGACAGTGTGATTGAAGCTGTTGATTTACGACACGTTATGATTAAACAAATCTTTTCTCATGGATCAGGAAAAGCTCTATAGAACAATCGGAAAAATCGCCGAAGAGAAATATGAAAGTATCTGCTCCAAGCTGAGTGATAATACCGCGACAGAAAAAGATCGCTGCAACAGTGAGATGCTTTCGGAAATTATAGCCATGGCAAAAAACAGACTCACTGTGGCTGAAAATGAAAAAATCGCCGAAAAAGGGGGAGATGTCTGGGTTGAAAGAACCTCTACGTCTCATTTTCCTCACATAAGGTTGCACGGAGGAGCACTTGAAGACGATCCACCGGAACATAATTTCGAGAAGTGATGGAATAGTGACGAGTAACGAGTGACGAGAAAAACAATATCTGTATCTTTGCTGACTCTTCACTTGTCACTTGTCACTTGTTTCTTGTTACCGCCCACATTCAAGCCAGGGCTTGAGATGTTTTCCGGTAAGTGACCCTGAATACTCGCAGATCGATTCAGGTGTCCCTTCAGCCACGATTTCGCCGCCTTTGTCTCCCGCACCGGGTCCCAGATCGATGACCCAGTCTGCCTGTTTGATTACATCAGGATTGTGCTCAATGATCAGCACGGAATTGTCTTGCGCAAGAAGCCGCTCGAAACAGTTGATCAGTTTGAGAATATCGTCAAAATGAAGCCCGGTAGTCGGTTCGTCGAAAATAAAAAGCGTATGCTCGACGTCAGCTTTTGCAATAAAATGTGATAGTTTCAGCCTCTGTGCTTCCCCACCGGAAAGCGTGCTCGAAGGCTGGCCGAGACGGATGTATCCGAGCCCGACGTCGTCGAGAACGCTTAGCTTACGCTGAATAGACTTTTGAGGGGAAAAAAACTCCAGAGCTTCCTGAACAGTGAGATCCAGAACCTCAGCGATGGAAAGGCCTTTGTAGCGGATTTCCAGGGTATCACTTTTATAGCGCCTCCCCCCGCACTCTTCACAGACCGCTTCGATATCTGCAAGAAACTGCATTTCAATTTTAACCGTGCCTTCACCCGCACAGGTTTCACAGCGCCCGCCAGGAATGTTAAAAGAAAAATATCCCGGCTTCCACCCTCTGGAGCGAGCCTCCCTGGTCTGTGCGAAAAGCTGGCGAATGTCGTCAAATATTTTCAGGTAGGTTACAGGGTTGCTTCTGCTTGACTTGCCGATCGGCGACTGGTCGACATGCTCGATGTTATGAACCAGCTCGGATCCGGAGATGGAACGATGTGTGCCGACTTTTTCTCCGCTGTTCTCCTTCGCCCGGATTACCCCGTTCCTGAGGATATCGTTCACAAGGGTGGACTTTCCCGATCCGCTTACACCAGTCACGCAAGTCATGACACCCAGAGGAAAACGCACATCAATATTCTTAAGGTTGTTCTGCATGGCGCCTTTAACCTCAATGCATCTGGAAAAATCAGGCTGGCGGCGATGGGAAGGGACAGGAATTGCTTTTCTGCCTGCAAGATAGTCGGCGGTGAGTGATCCCCTGTTTTCAATAATATTCAACGGTGTCCCGTGAAACATCACCTCTCCCCCCATTTTTCCGGCTCTCGGCCCAAGATCAACAATCTCGTCAGCCTTCTCTATAATCTCACGATCATGCTCTACAACAACCACAGTATTACCGAGATCGCGTAAGCGCTTCAATAACTTGATCAGCCGCGCCGAATCACTCTGGTGCAAGCCGATGCTGGGCTCGTCCAGAATATACATTGCTCCCACAAGCGGCGAACCAAGAGATGTCGAAAGGTTGATTCGCTGGAACTCTCCTCCGCTCAACGTATGCGTAAGCCGGTCAAGAGTCAGATAGTCGAGCCCGACATCGAGCATATATTTCAGACGTTTCTGAATTTCTTCCAGCACGGCACCCGCTACTTTTCTGTCGAAAGGAGATATATCGAGATCGCTGAAAAAAGTGAAGGCTTCCGCGGTATTCATCCGACTGACCTCCCCGATATTTTTCCCGGATACTCTCACACACCTGGCTTCGGGCTTGAGCCTGGAACCTTCGCAGGCAGTACAGGCAGCATACCCTCTGTAACGGCTGAGAAACACGCGCAGATGCATCTTATAACCAGCATCCTTTTCTATTTCAGCAAAGAAAGGCCGGATACCTTTGTAGCCCTTTTGTTTCATCCCTTTCCAAACGAGCTCTTTATGTACAAGAGAAAGCTTCTCGTAGGGCCGATCAACCGGGATACCGACTTCATGTGCAATCCCAAGAAGCTTTCTCCGGTATCGGCTGTACTTCTCGGAGTTCCAGCATACGATAGCTCCTTCAGCCAGACTTAAAGACTTGTTCGGTATAACCGCATCCTCGTCGATACCCGCAACCCGGCCGAACCCCTGGCACTCAGGGCATGCCCCAAGCGGTGAATTAAATGCGAAGAGCTGAGGGGAGGGTTCTTGATATTCAACACCGTTCAGTTCAAGCCGGTCGCTGAACCGGAACATCTTCCCTCCGACAACTTTCAGCAGGGCATAACCGCTGGACTCATTGAAACTGGTTTCCGCAGCCTGTACGACCCTGCTGCTTGTTTTTTCATCATGAGCGGTCTTAAACCGGTCAACAAGCACCATCACCTGCATGATCTGCTCAGCATTCATCCCGGCAATGCTCTTACGGGTATTCGCATCGTTGATATCGAGAATTTCGTCCCGGTAAACCAGGCGGAAAAAACCTTTCTGCAAAAGGTTCTGCAATTCCTCATGTACCGGACAACGGTGCAGAGCGGCATCGGTGTGACAGGGAAAGGGAAATCCGACAAAAAAACGGCTTCCTTCTTCAAGAAAGCTTACCTGCATGCTGACATCCTCAGGTGTATGCTTCAATACCAGTTCGTCTGTATCGGCTGAATAGATTTTGCCTATTCTTGCGTAAAGCAGCCTCAGGTAATCATAGATTTCGGAAACAGTGCCTACCGTTGAGCGCGGGTTTTTAGGAATAGCTTTTTGTTCAATTGCAATGGCAGGCGCAATACCTTCTATCGATTCGATCTCTGGTCTGGGCATTCTTTCGAGAAACTGCCGTATGTATGCAGACATGGATTCAACATATCTTCGATGTCCTTCGGCATAAAGCGTGTCGAAAGCCAGACTTGATTTTCCCGAACCGCTCACTCCGGTTATTACGACGAATTTATTTCTGGGAATCCGTACCGATATGTTCTTCAGGTTATGTGTACCAACCCCTTGCATAACAATATCGGGAAGCGCTATATCTTTTCCGGAAACCGGGCTCACTTTCTGCATCAGGTTCTGTTGGCAATGACTGATTGATGACAACCACAGGGCTTATCAACTCCCACAGGCTGAAATAACGGATGATAAACTAACGGAAATTGGATTATAACGCAACGTGCATTATTAATTCCTTCAGGTATCCCCGAAAGAAAGCTTAACGTGGACCGCCGCTCCGGCTTAGAAGAAGGGCCGATACTGTCGTACCCGCCATAAGTAAGTCGATATTTTTTTCAAGCATGAACATATAACCGCGGTGAGAACACTTACTGACAATTTCGCACTTTCCGCTCTCAACTGAACACCGCATGAGGTGGGGGGTTCCTTCAGTAGCCTTTCCGACATCAGAAACGGTAATATCATCAGGTGACTTTGCCAGTCTGTACCCTCCTTTTACTCCCTGAACCGATACCGCAAGCCCGGCGTTTTTCAGGTGCTGCATGGCCTTTGCCATAAATTCCTGCGAGAACCCTATCTCGGCAGACATCTCCTTAACCGTAACCACCGCACCCGGCTCCTTGCTTGCAAGGTACACTACGGCATGAAGCCCGTATTCGAATTTTCTTGATACTTTCAACATTGCATTCCCATATTGGTTTGACCGAAACCGGACAATTTTTAACCAATTTAAGAATTATTTCATTAAATAGCCTGTATATTTTAGACTCTATCAGGTATATTAACCTCTAAATCTCACTGCCACCGACTATCAGTATCATGAACGACCTGTCCGCCGATCTCTTTTTCAACTGGGAATATGAGAAAGGCAAAACCGCGAGAATACGATACCGTGAACTCGGTCCATCAAAAGCAAACAAGCCGTCGCTGCTTTTTGTTCATGGTTACGGCGGCATGCTGGAACACTGGGACCAGAATATACCGCCATTCGCAGAAGAATATCATATACTCACCATCGATCTCCTGGGTTTCGGCGGATCTGAAAAACCCAACGTGAGGTACCGTCTTTCCCTTTTTGCCGAACAGATACGAGCATTTCTGGAATACAGGAAAATCAATAACGTCATCATTGTCGGGCACTCCATGGGCGGCGCATCGGGCCTCTACTTTGCCCATGAAAATCCGGACGCCGTACAAGGGCTCGTGCTTGCAAACCCGTCCGGCCTCTTTGGTGATACGATGGATCCGATGGCAAAAACGTTCTTCGGTTTGATTGCTTCACCGGTCATAGGCGAAGTGATGTTTGCCGCTTTCGCCAATCCTATCGGAGTAAGCCAAAGTCTTCTGCCCACCTACTACAACCAGAAAAAAGTTAACTTACGGCTGATCAACCAATTCACCAGACCGCTTCAGGACAAGGGTGCAGTGTGGTCTTATCTTTCTCCCTCCCGGAGGCCGCATGATTTTACACTCGAGTACCTCCC
>RAZP01000051.1 GCA_004028745.1 Prosthecochloris sp. | reverse complement strand
GAATACCGGGTCCAGAAAAACCTTGAACATTTTTCTCTTGTCGAGCTGGTACTCCACACAGGAAGAACACATCAAATCCGTGTTCATCTCAAACATATCAACACCCCTATTCTTGGGGATGAAACCTACGGAGGCGCAACGATACGTAAGCTGCCTTTCAGCAAAAGCGAAAGTTTTATCAGGAATCTGCTGGAGCTCATCCCCCGTCAGGCACTCCATGCCGAAAGCCTGACCTTTTTTCAGCCGACAACCCATGAAAAAATTTCCATAACAGCACCCCTGCCGCCCGATATGCAGGCTGCGCTGGATAAAATCGAAAAGATTCTGAGAGCCTGAATTGTTGATCTGTGTAGTCACCATCATAGTCGTACTCAGCGAAGCAGTACTCGTACTCCTACTCGTAATCGTAATCGAAAAAAGTTCAGAAGCCTGGAGTAAGAAGCCAGCAAGGAAGAGTTGCTAACGAACAACGGAAAAAAGCATTAGTTGAATGACGGTGAGAATGCATTCGACAATAGTCAACAGTAATTAAGGACACCTCTATTTATCTATTCCGCGCTTCAATTGCATCGTTGATCGGTGCTCGAAATCCTCATGTACTCTATGTACACTCCGGTTGCTGCGCTCCGTTCGCCTTGTACTTGAACCGCTCATTGACAATAAATAGAGGTGCCCTTAAGTCAATCATGAGAGTCCGGCATGACACATCGGGAGGGTTCCCATACAACGCTGATGTGATTCCTGAATAAGCATCCATTATTTATTTTATTGTTCAACTTTTAACAAGAGCAACTATATCATGAAAGTCCTTGCCGTAAACGGAAGCCCTCGCAGAGAGGGCAACACGCACAAAATGATCATGAAAGTTTTTGAGGCTCTCGAAGCGGAAGGGATTGAAACCGAGCTTGTCCAGGTTGGCGGTAAAATCATCAGAGGCTGTCTTTCGTGTTACAAATGTATCGAACGCAAGGACAGACAACGCGCAACGGGAAACGATATTTTCAAGGGCACCTCTATTAATTTGTTGCGCGCCCCGAATACTTCGTTGGGCGGTGCTCAAAATCCTCATGTACTCCGTGTACACTCCGGTTTCTGCGCTCCGTCCGCCTTGTCTTCAGGTCGCTCTCGACAATTATTAGAGGTGCCCTCAATGACATCTTTGAAAAAATGCTCGATGCGGATGGCATGCTCCTGGCATCCCCGACATACTTCGCCGACATTACCCCCGAACTCAAGGCAGTTATTGACCGTGCCGGATTTGTCTCCAGGGTAAACGGGCAGCTTTTCCGGCACAAGGTCGGCGCCGCAATCATCTCTCTTCGACGAGGAGGCGGAGTACACGCTTACGACAGCATCAATCATCTTTTTCAAATATGCGGTATGTTTATTGTCGGCTCAACCTACTGGAACCTTGGCTTTGGCGGAAGAACCGGGGATGAAGTTTCGAACGACAAGGAAGGGATGGAAAACATGCTCGACCTTGGCAAATCCATGGCCTTTCTGCTTCAAAAGCTCAATGGCTGACAATTCAAATTGCAAGAATCCTTGTTCGATATCGTCGAATTATGTAGAGACGCCCGTTAGCCGTAAACACATGTGGGGAGGTGATTATGAAAAAAGGAAGATTGCTGCTTGTAGCGATTCTTGCTACAACAATGGGTTGTCAAAGCGCACCACCAGCTATGGCGGACGTCAATGTTCATATCAGTCTGGGCGGTCCGCGCGCCGTAGCGTACCATCCGATATATCACAGCGGCTATTTTTACAATACAGTTTACGCACCCAACCTTCTTTTCGTACCCTACCTCGGTTTCTATGTTTCCGTAGGGCTGCCTTATGACCTGGTCTTTTTCAACAACTACTATTATGTTTATCATAGCGGGTACTGGTATCATTCCCCGTATTACCGTGGCCCATGGGTTGTAGTCAAACACAACAGGCTTCCCCATATCATCAGGAAACACCGCTGGCACAAAATCAGGGATTATTGTGACCGTGAATATCGCAGACATGCAAAACACCGCTGGCTTAAACACCCTCGCAACGTTTACAAAGAAAAGCAGAGAAATATCAAGCAGAGGGCGTATTACGACGACGACCAGCAACGGCATTGGCGGAAAGTTTACAGGGAAAAACCTGAGCGTGAACGTCAAAAGGCCTACAAAGTCAGGCCGGAACATGAAAAACGAAAAGCCTACAGGGTCAGAACCGAACCGGAAAGAAGAAAAGCGTATAGAGTCAGGTCCGAAGACGAAAGAAGAAAGGCTTACAAAATCAGAACCGAACCCAAAAAACGTGTTATTTACAAGGAACGGAAGAAAACAAAAACATGGCGCAAAAACTCAGGTGAAAGGGTAGCCGTAAAAGAAAAAACAACAAAAACAAAGCTCTGGACAAAACAGGATAACAACCGTAATGAGAAGCAATGGGTTAAACAAAAGGTCAATGCCGGGGAAATCCGCCATACCGAACGTCACAACAAGTTCCGCAATGAAAGAAAAGGAAACTATAAGGGAGTAAAAGTGGAGCGCGAAACCAAAAGATGGGGGAAAGGATACGCGTCGAAATAACACACTACACTTGACATAAGAATTCAACGGCTCCGGCAAGCTTTTGACCGCGGGCCGTTGTTTATTTTCATTAGGGCACCTCTATTAATTGTCGTGAGCGGCCTGAAGACAAGGCGGACGGAACGCAGAAACCTCTCCTATCCGCCCAACGAAGTATTCGGGGCGCGCAACAAATTAATAGAGGTGCCTATTAGATTGTTCCATGCATTGAGATATATTATACCTCTTATCTTCTACAAACCGGTTTACGGCAGGGAAAGTGTTTTCTTACCTGCCAATACGCATGACATAAAGAAGTCAAACAATGAAAAAAGCCGTATTACTTGTCTTTTTCTCTTGCCTTTTTCTCCCCCTCTTTTCCAAAACAGCCTTTGTCGAGGAAACCCTGCCCGGAGAGAAGCCTTTTCTCGCCCCTGAAAAAATTGTTGAGGAAGAGTACTGCGGCAATATGATTGCAGACCCTTATCGCTACATGGAAAACCTGAAAGACCCTCTGGTTCAGCAATGGTTCAGGACACAAGCAAAGTACGCAAAGTCAATTGTTGAGAGTATACCGGGTAGAAAATCACTTATTGAAAAGATGCAGGATTTCGACAGCCGGAAATCATCCAAAGTCTATAATCTTGTCATTACAGATAACGACCGGTATTTCTATCTCAAAAGAACTCCTTCGGACGAAACCGGCAAGCTTTACTACAGAGACGGTTACAAAGGGAATGAATTGCTGCTTTTCGACCCTTCCGGGTTATCGGAAAAAAGCTCCGGCACATATGTCGTCAGCAATGTTTCTCCAACTGATGACGGTTCAAAAGTAGCAATCTCGGTAGCTGCAGACGGCTCTGAGGATGATATTGTGATGATCCTTAACGTTGAAACCGGCAAACTTTACCCCGAGATAATCGACCGCTGCAGATTTGCCTCTCCTTCATGGCTTCCGGATGGCAGTGCTTTCCTTTACAATCGTCTGCAAAGAGATGAGCAGCATCATATCGATATCCAGAAAAACAGCAAAGTTTACTTGCATAAACCCGGCAGCGACCCCTCGACGGACAGGGAAATATTTTCCAGCTCAACCAACCCCGAAATGAACATAAAGCCGGAAGACATACCATTTGTCCACTACGATAAAGACAGCAAACACATATATGCTTTTGTACAGAATGTAGACCGGCGCCTTACCGTTTACTATGCACCCTTTACGGAACTGACAGATAAAATATCCTGGAAACCGCTTCTCAAACCCGCGGACAATGTTCACGATTTTGCAGTTACGGAAAGCGACCTTTATGTTTATACCCCGGAAAAGGCACCGAACTTTAAGATTTTGAAAACCCCGCTTTTACGGCCGGATATCAAAAATGCAGAAACGGTTGTTGCAGAAGACCCGAACGCTGTGCTTACGTCCTTCAGCCTGACCAGCAACGGTATATACTATACGTTGTCGAAAAATGGTGTCGAGGTCGAGTTCTACAGGAAAAGTTTCAGTGACAAAAAAGCAAAAAAAATCAAACTGCCATTTACAGCGGGGACAATACATTTGAGTACCAAAGGATTCAGGTTTCCCGATGTATGGATTGTCATTTCAGGCTGGAGCAGCGATTACAAACGCTACCGCTACAATGATATGTCGGACTCTTTCATCTACGAGACCCTTTCTTCCCCTGCCGAATATCCGGAATTCGATAACCTGGTCGTTAAAGAGGTAATGGTGTCGTCACATGACGGCGTAAAAGTTCCTCTATCTTTGATTTATAACAAAAGGTTGAAAAAAGACGGCCGCAATCCTCTGCTTTTCTATGGATACGGTGCATATGGAAAATCGCTAAAGCCGTTCTTCAGCCCCTCCTTTCTTCTCTGGACTCATAAAGGAGGGATTATTGCCGTAGCCCATGTGAGAGGTGGCGGTGAACTGGGCAATGCCTGGCACAAGGCGGGCATGAAAACAACAAAACCCAACACCTGGAAAGATCTGATCAGCAGCGCGGAGTATGTGATCGAGAAAAAATATTCTTCCCCTGCTCATATTGCGATCAACAGCGCCAGCGCTGGCGGTATTCTTGTCGGAAAAGCAATGACCGAACGCCCCGACCTTTTTGCCGCAGTCATCCCCCAGGTTGGAGCCATGAACCCCCTGCGCGGCGAGGAAACACCCAACGGTCCGGTTAACGCTCCGGAATTCGGCACCGTCAAAGACTCTCTCGAATGCCTTGCACTGATCGAAATGGACCCATACCTCAGCATTCGCAACGGTGTCAACTACCCGGCGGCCCTCATTACGGCGGGCATCAATGATCCGAGAGTTATTGCCTGGCAGCCCGCAAAGTTTGCGGCCCGTCTGCAGGCGGCCAGCGCTTCTTCAAAACCGGTGCTTTTCTATACCGACTTTCAGTCGGGCCATGGAGTCGGCGACACCAAAACCAAACAGTTTGAAACACTGGCCGATGTACTGAGCTTTGCCTTCTGGCAGACCGGGCACAAAGAATTTCAATTGAAAAACGAACCCTGACTGAATTACCACAGCAAGAGAACAACAATTCGTCATCATAAGGGCACCTCTATTAATTGTCGTGAGCGACCTGAAGACAAGGCGGACGGAGCGCAGAAACCGGAGTGTACACGGAGTACATGAGGATTTCGAGCACCGCCCAACGACGTATTCGGGTCGCGCAACAAATTAATAGAGGTGCCCATAATCCATGCTTTGTGAAAGCACTTATGCCATCATGGAAATGACCCGCACCACAACGCATACAATGAACTCAGGAATCGGTTCAGTTTACTGATGAGACGAAAAAACCTCCTCTATCCGGCGATACTTCTCCTGATTGCCGCGCTTGCTATACTCATTTTAAGGACTGATCACGACACTGCACAGTACAGCGTCATAAGCATTGCCGACGGAGACAGCTTCACTGTCAGCAAAGGAGATACCCTGCTTGAAATAAGACTTTACGGCATAGACTGCCCGGAACGAACACAACCTTTTTACAATAAGGCAGGCAAATTCACAAAAGAGATGCTTCAAAGCGGGGAAATTAGGATCGAAGCCGTTGACCGCGACCGTTACGGTAGAACCGTTGCCTGGGTTTATGTCGATTCTTTCAGCGTGAACGAGGAGCTTGTCCGCCACGGCCTTGCATGGCACTACAAACAATACTCCAGCGATAAAAACCTTGCCCAATTAGAAGACGATACAAGAGCACGCAACATTGGACTCTGGTCTGACCCGAGCTCAATTCCGCCATGGAAGTTCAGAAAGAGGAAATAACCGGATCTGCTCATCACCCTGAAGAAAAACGCTGTATCATCGCCAGCAGCTCTTCAGCATTTATTGGCTTTGCAAGCACGGCATCACAGCCCGCGGCCATCGCGGTCTCCTTTTCACTCGGAGACACAAACGCCGTCTGAGCAATAACCGGCAAATCCGGACGAATCTGCTTGATGCACTGTGTTGCCTCATAACCGTTCATCACAGGCATCTTCATATCCATAAGCACAACCTGTATATCCGGCCTGTTTTCAACTTTTTCAACAGCCTCCCTGCCATCTTCCGCAACGAGCACCTTCGCTTTTCTGCCCGCTAATATTCCTTTCAACAGCAAACGGCTTATAGAATCATCATCGACAACAAGTACCGTAAACCCTGGCTGGAAAATGATATCGTTTCTTTTATCGGACTTTCCCGGCCGGGCTTGATCGGCTGAAGGAGTATTATAGGGAAGGGTGAAATAAAAAGTGCTTCCTTTTCCAAGAGTTGAATTTACCCTGATAGCACCCCCCAGCATCTTAACAAATGTTTTACAAAGGCTTAGACCAAGCCCAGCCCCTTCGTACTCGCGGGTTGCATCGAGCGACACTTGCCTGAAGCGTTCAAAAATCTTGTCATGCTGATCATCCGGTATCCCGATTCCCGTATCCCTGACATAAAACTCCAGCACCCCATCGTTTTTTTTGTAACCAAAGTCAACCTTTCCTTCCTTGGTATACTTCAGGGCATTATTTACAATGTTCGACAATACCTGGTTGAATCTGGCCTTATCAGTAACAATAACACTGTTCTTTGTAGAAAGACCGGCCTGGTACGAAAAAGACAGCCCTTTTTCTTTTGCCTGCGGCGCGAAAAAAACATGGATATTTTCAAGCACCTCATTAACCACAGTCTCACCCAGATGCAGTCCCATTTCACCGGCCTCGATTTTTGAAATATCGATGAGGTCATTGATAATAGCGAGCATGCGTTTTCCGCTTTCATGGATAAGCTCGATATACCGTTCTCTTTCCTCACCGGATAAAAGGGGCTCACTCAGCAGTTTTGAAAAACCAAGTATCCCGTTCATCGGAGTACGTATCTCATGGCTTATATTTGCCAGAAAGCATGATTTCAGACGATCGCTTTCCTCGGCTTTTTCTTTAGCCTCAGTCAGCTCATTCCACAACTTTTTCTTTTCGGTCACGTTTTC
>RAZP01000050.1 GCA_004028745.1 Prosthecochloris sp. | reverse complement strand
GAACAACGTTATATAATAGTTGCGTTCAGCGGAGAGCTCTCTCTGAAGTAATGGCAAATTTATCAATGACATCCTAATGTTTTTTCAGTAAGGCGACAGGTCTTGCTAACCATAAGAGGAAGGAGGATGTCATGCAAACGGAAGCTGAAAGACTGGCAGCATACCGGAAATTGCGCACCGGTATGAGGGGTTCAGAAAAACATCTGATCGTGGGAATCGACATTGCCAAGGAAAAGCACCATGCATTCTTCGGCACCGCTACAGGAAAGACGTTGTGCAAGCAGTTCACCTTTCCGAACAGTAGAGAGGGTTTTGAACTGTTGCTCTCCAAAACAGAAACAGTGCGTTTGCAGCATCATCTGCAACAGGTGGTTATTGGTGTAGAACCGACAGCAAACTATCACAAACCATTGGCCGATTATCTTGTGCGGCAGGGTTTGCAGGTAATGCAGGTATCCGGGGTTGCAGTCAAACAGAATCGTGAACTGCTCGATGGGCGCTGGGACAAGCATGACCGCAAAGATGCCGCCAATATTGCTGACCTGATCGCTCAGGGCAAATGCCAGTTCTATGAGTACCCTTCACCTGCCATTCGTGAGCTTCGGGAGTTGCTCCACTTGAAGCACATACTCAAAAAGGAGGAGCATCGCGTCAAGACTCGCATCAGGAACAACCTGTTGGCACAGTTCTTTCCTGAAATGGATCAGTTTATCACGACCTGCCAGCAGGACACGTTAGCTGTGATCGGCACCTGCTGCTCTCCCGAGCAGATTGCCACATGGGATTATGAATCGTTCTTTGAAAAAGTTGCCACCGTGTACAAAGGAAAGCGGCAGGAAGAGCATCTGTTTCGCATCTGGCAATGTGCCCCAACCTCCATCGGTTGCCAGGCTGGGAATGCACCGATTTATGAGGGAAAGGTGCTCATTGATCAGTTACTCCATCTGCGCAAGACCATCAAGGGTCTTGACGAACAGATTGCAACATTGTGCTCAGGGTTTGAAGAGTATCCTTATCTGTTGAGCATTCCGGGTATTGGCCCTGCGATTTCAGCAACCATTCTTGCTGCTCTTGGTAATCCCTATCGGTTTGATACGGCAAAACAGGTCATCAAACTTGCCGGTCTTGATCTGAGCGCGTCTCGCAGTGGACGGCCGGCTTTGAAAGCAACACCAGTGATTTCCAAGAGAGGCAACTCTGAACTGCGCTATGCGCTTTGTCAGGCAGCACTGGTGGCTGGATCACGCAATACCTTTTTCCGATGCTGGTTTGCACGAAAACTACAGGGGCGAGAAAGAGAACAAGGGATCGTGGGAATTCTCCGGGTCAAACTGGCTGTGAAACTGCTGGTGATCGCCTGGACGGTGATGAAGAAGAAAGAGATGTTTGCCTATGAGCGACTGAACAATTGCTGACAAACGGCTGTGTGAGCAGCGATTCGGCGGGAGTAGCCCTTGGAACAACGTTGAGGCGATGACCTCGTGTGGGACTATTTGGGCCTCTCACTCGAATCTCGGAATCTGGATAAAGGATGCTTGACAGCCGTTCATCAGCATATCGTATACCCGATAACGATAAGGTACGAGATTCTGCTATAGTGAGCAACCTGCCGCTCTAGAACATGCTTTTCGAAGCTCTTGGCGGGAGTATTTTTAAACGATAGAAGTTTGTTTTTGGTGGTTTCAATATAGGATGTCCCCCCTATTTCTTGGCCGGGCTTTTGTGTTTATGGGAGCTTGAAAGGGGAAGGGTGTGTATTCGTTAGAGCCCAAATAGGCCTTTAAGGTAACCGAACTGATAACTTCTAACCAGGACAACGAACAAAACATAGAGGCCGATACCCAATGCCCATTCAATCGTTACCCAAGTGAGAAATGCTCGATCGTCCTGTTCAATCCATTCCTTTTTAAATCTGATGCTGAGCAATACAGAGGTGCTGAAATACACCACATGCCACAACCGGGCCAAACCATTGACTTCATATTCTGCAAGACGGTGATCATATGGTTTTAGTCTTGAGGTATCCTCAAGTTGTCGTTTTTGTTTTTTGCTCAGGGAACTACCAATTATTGGTGCAACCCGATGGTAGAAAAAATTGTACCAGATAAAAGCAAAAAATGGGATGACAATCAAAAACACCATGAGCACAAAACGTAAGGGTTTGTAACCCCACCCCATAAACCAGCCATATAATACCCAGGGAGGCTCTTGTAAAAACTCCGATCGCTTCGAAGCAAGTTCATACATCACCGCATCAGCAGAAGAACGGTCACTCTGTGCCAAGTAGTTATCCCTCAAGCGATGGTAAAATATTTCTGTCAGGTCATACCTTTCTTTGTCAAAGGCATGGTTCAGGCTGTCAGGGGGTTCTTTGAGGGAAAAAGCTGTTATATCTGCATCTTCGAAAAATTGTATATACCCATAGCTTGGACACGAAGTGGCAGCGATGTGTAGGTGTTTTTTCAACTGTGACCAGTTAACATACAGTGTGCCGGGAGGGAAAAATGTATGATGATCAAAGAAAATCTTGGCTTTGCCGAGATTCGTTCTTCTGAGATCCAAACCTTTCTCAAACCTGGTTCCAGCAATAATCAGATCGCCGTCAAAAGAAGTGTTTTCAAGATCAATTTTACCCAAGAATATAGATTCTTCTAGATCCGTTGCTTTCGAGAAATGAGAGTACTTGAAGTCAGCCATGCCCAAGAACTCAGACTCACCGAAATCGACCATACCCAAGAACTCAGACTCGCCAAATTCAGCATCCACGGAGAACTCCGAACCTCTGAAATCGGCATTGTCCAAAAACTGAGAACGGCTGAAATTCGCCTTGTCAGAGAACTTAGAATGTCCGAAATATGCCTTTTTCGAAAAATGAGAGTTACGGAAATAAGCAACTTGTGAAAACTGAGAGCCTCCGAAAATGGCTTGTTGGGAAAAGTGAACAGAGGCAAAATTAGCAGTGTTCAAGAACTGAGAGTCAATGAAAATAGCGTCCTTTGAGAAGTGAGAGTAAATGAAAGTAGCCTCTTGTAAGAACTGAGAATGTGTAAAATAAGCCTCTTTCGAGAAGTGAGAGTAAACGAAATTAGCTTCTTGTGAAAACTGAGAATTTGTGAAGTAAGCCTCTTTCGAGAACTGAGAACCAATGAAATCCGTATCTTGCGAGAAACGAGTAAAATTGAAATAAGCAACTTGTGAGAACTGAGCATCACTGAAAACGACTTTGCTCGAGAACTGAGAATGTTCGAAAAAAGCCTCTTGGATGAACTGAGCACCTCTGAAATAAACCTCTTGCTTGAAATTTAAAGGTACGCGTTTCATCAAATATTCCTTTCTTGATGAGTCCGGTTCACCACCATATGGCCATTCAGTTGGATTTGTTGCATGAGTCGAACCGGTGGGTATGAATGACAGTAGCAAGATCGCTATGACCGAAAGACAAGCAATCATTTTACCCGTATTCTTAATAATCATTATCAAGCGCTATTTGGGTAAGTTCGATAGGGGGTATTACTTGCTGAGCAAGAACTGAATGATATCTGTTATAAGTTGAAAAGTTTCAGTAATAATACTCTAAGATAAACTTTTGGATGGGGAACTCAGAAGCCTCGCCCAGTGTAAGGCTCTTCATTCTTGAAAATTATTCAAGACATAAATGCGATTGAAGAAATTGCCAGATGTGTGTGCGGGACAGGCTAAAGCATAATTTAGAAGGAGCTTAGTGTCGAAGAGGGTCTGTCTTTATTGCTCTTCTCCTGTATAATCCGCCCAGTTATTCGGAGTCTCATACCAGCGGAGGTTTTTGAGGGTGACATTTTCCGGCAGGTGGGGCTGTATTTGGTGGAAAGCCCACCTTGCAAGGCATTCGGCGGTCGGGGGCTCGTCGGTGATCACTACGCGCTTGTTGCGTTTTGTGATGAATTCGAGGTCTTCGTGGTCGTTTTTCCACACGGCGAAACCATGATCGAGCACATCATGAATGTACTGCATCATGATGTCGTTGAGGAACTTGAAATCCATCACCATGCCTTCCTGCGGGTCTCCTTCCCGGTCAATAATTTTTCCTTCAACCGTGGCAACCACGGTGCCCCTGTGTCCATGCAGCTGGTTGCAAAAAGAGAAGCTGTTGGGCAGCGTGTGGCCGTAATCAAGCTCGATTTTCCGTGATATGATCATCGTTTAAATATAAGAGTGTACTCCGGAATGGCGAATTGTACGGAAAAAAAAGGATATTGCCAAGATGGGAAGGGGGAGGTGCCGTAACGTTGAGTACTGAGAAAAGAGAAAAAAAGGGGGCGGGGCAATGGAACCGGTTTTGGGCAGGTTGTTTCAACATTTTTTACTGGACACTACCGGGCTTTTATCGGAATTTGCGTATGTTTCAAGTAGTGGAGTATCCTGCAAGTTTTAAAATTCAACACCAAAGAGGAAGGCAGCTATGAAAAAAAGTATGATAATACTCATGTGTTTCATCATCTGCTTCATGCATAGTACAGCTCTTTTTGCACAAGGTACTATGTCAACTCTTGCTTTTGCACCTCCGGAAGAACCAGGGCCAGGGCCAAAGCCTGAACTGGCGCCAGCGCATCATGAGCCAGCACATCGTGAGCCAGCACATCGTGATCCGGTGCATCATGATCCAGCACATCATGATCCAGCACATCGTGATCCGGTGCATCATGAGCCGACGCATCATGAACCAGCACATGAGTCGGTGCATCACGAACCAGCGCATGGGCCAAAGCCTTGAGGACGCCTCTATTGATTTCTTGAGTCGGCGGTTAGTATACGTATATTTATAAATTGTTGTCAGAAAAGAAAAAGGAGGCGTCTATGAAACGCGTAGCGCTTTGTCTCACCATAGTATTCCTATTGTGCGCAGCACCCGTTACCCTGTGTGCAGCGCCCCCGGCCCATGTGATCAACGAAAGCAAAACTCCCCAATATCTGTATGTACTGAGTGCTGAGAAAGGAAGCTATAAGAAAGGCAAGCTGAAGCTCGGTGGAGTTGCCCCTCTGGTTGTTTATTTCTCAGACAGGCCGAACAGGATAGCAGGGCATATAAGTGTAGAGAAATTTCTCGGAACATGGGGTAAAGGGCCAGACAGCTTCAAGGCTGATCCCCCGAATGCCACCTTATCGATCTTCGATAAGAGCGGGAATAAAAACATAGTTCTGGAGCTTCAAAATCCTGACCTGTCCGATGGGAAACTAACCTTCGATGTCCGGCTACTGGAAGGCCGGTTGCCGCCGTCGTTTCCTGCCGCCAGCTTGTTCATTGACATGAAATTTGTACTGGGTGTGGGGCAGTGGGATTACGAGAAGTACGGGGTTCCTTATCAGGATTCCGACTTGGATAATGATGGGATTGGAGATGACAGTTATTCCAGGCCATTCGAGCAGTGAATGCTAAATTTTCCTGTCCGAGAAGAACAGGGATGAAGTTTGAATAATATGCAAAAGGCCCGGCTCAGTCCGGGCTTTGTCATTGTGTGCCTTGCGGGGGGCGTATCTACCTGAGTGTGAGAGTTTTCTATTTGTCTATAAGAAGGAAGCGGCGAAAAAGGAAACTTTCTGCAGGTAAAAGCTTTTATTGATGGTGAATATACATTTATTATGATACGAGGCGCTTTTGGTGCGGGTTTAAGCTCTCAAGCCATCTGGCCATCCAACTATTGGGCCAATCATTATTAACAGTTACACGAAAAAAAGCATGACGGCAGAGCATATATGGTCGGTTATCCGTTCTGAAGCCAGGCGCGAAACTGAACGTGAACCATGCATGAAGCATTTTCTGGAGCAGCATATTTTGAGCTTCGATGATTTTGCTTCGGCTCTTGCCATGCTGCTTTCGGTGAAGCTTGCGTCGAAACATTTTCCTCCCCAAGTGCTGCAAAGCCTGTTCGATGATTTTTACGAACTGAACCCTGAAGCCGTAGAAATGGCGGTGTTTGATCTTACGGCAACGCTCGACAGGGACCCTGCTGCGGTCAACTATTTCGAGATTATGCTGTTTTTGAAAGGATTCCAGGCTCTTCAGGCTCACCGTCTGGCGCACTGGTTGTGGAGCAGTGGTCGCAAGCCGATGGCCTATCTCATGCAGAACAGGATGTCCGAAGTGTTTGCGGTCGATATACATCCGGCGGCTAAAATAGGGAAAGGAATTCTGCTCGATCACGCGACAAGCCTTGTTATCGGTGAAACCGCGGTAGTAGAGGATAACGTGTCAATCCTGCACGAGGTCACGCTCGGAGGTACGGGCAAAGAGACCGGGGATCGGCATCCTAAAGTGAGGCGGTCTGTACTGATAGGTGCGGGAGCGAAGATTCTCGGCAATGTCGAGATCGGAGAAGGGGCAAAGGTCGGGGCGGGCAGCGTGGTGCTGGAAAACGTACCGCCGCATTATACTGTTGCTGGTGTTCCTGCACAGATTGTCGGCAGAACCGAAGTGGCAGAACCGTCTCTGGAGATGAACCAGCGTTTGAGTACAAGACGTCGCGAGGACTGATCCATTGTTATTGCCGCTTGAACCTTGCGGCTATTTCCTCCCTGTATGCCTCGAGTCTTTCGAGGACCTCGTCAAGATGATCTCCTCCGGTTTTTTTCAGCAAGGCATTGGCTATCACCGGTGCTGTAACTGCTTCGGCGATGACGCTGCACGCTGGTACGGCGCAAGTGTCGCTGCGTTCTATATGCGAAAGATGAGCATCCATAGAGGTTATGTCGAAGGAGTGCAATGGTGACATCAGCGTGGCGATGGGTTTCATTGCGGCTCTGAGATGGATGACTGATCCGTTTGTCATGCTGCCTTCCAGGCCTCCAGCCCGGTTTGTTTTGCGGGAAGGGCCGTTTTCCGTGCCGGGAAAAAGCTCGTCATGAACCTGTGAGCCGGGTTTTCTCGCGTTCTCAAATGCCGTGCCGATCTCTACTCCTTTAACTGCCTGTATCGAGATGAGTGCGGAAGCAAGTTCCGCGTCGAGTCGGCGGTCATGCTGGACATAAGAACCGAGACCCATAGGAGCACCGGTAATGAACAGTTCAATAATACCCCCGAGCGTATCGCCTTCCTCCCGTGCCTTGTCGATAGCAGCAACGGCGTTTTCCTCATTTTCCTTTCCGAGCATGCGCACACATGAGGCATCGGCCTCTCTGGCCAGTGTTTCGGCGCCTTTTTCAAGAAGCTCCTGAACGCGGTGCGAAGATGAGGTTGCTTCAGCTGAGCCTATAGAAGACACATAGCTGCCTATCTGGATGCCTGCGGATCTGAGGAACGCTTTTACAAGCGAGCATGCAGCGACACGTGCAGCAGTTTCTCGAGCGGATGCTCGTTCTATAACCGGCCGGATATCTTCGAAACCGTATTTTATCATGCCTGTAAGGTCAGCATGACCGGGTCTTGGGATTGTTATTGCCGGGATATCCGCATCAGGTTTTTCAAACTGGGCCATTTTTACCGTCCAGTTTTTCCAGTCTTTGTTTTCTATCTGCAGAGATACAGGAGAACCGATGGTTTTTCCGAAGCGGACTCCGGAAAGCACGACAGCCTTGTCGGTCTCGATTTTCATGCGGCCGCCTCTGCCATATCCTTGCTGGCGCCGGGCGAGCTCGTTATTGATGTTTTCAGGAGAGATCGTTATCCCGGCAGGCAGCCCTTCAACGATTGCCGAAAGCGCCGGTCCATGAGATTCTCCTGCTGTAAAGTATCTGATCATAATTCGGTCTCCGAGCGTTTGCATTGTACCAAGCTATTTCACCGCCCTATAAGGCAAAAAAAACCGGCTGCATGGCTGCAGCCGGGACGTAAATACAGGGTAAGATGCCGCGGCAAATCAGGACAGCCTTTTTGCGGCTTCTTTTGCGTAATAGGTGAAGATGAGGTCGGCACCCGCGCGTTTCATTGCAACCAGGGACTCCATCATAACCCTGTCACCGTCTATCCATCCTTTCTCCGCTCCGGCCATAACCATCGAGTACTCGCCTGAAACGTGGTACACAGCAATCGGGACGTCAAATCTTTCCCTGGTTCTGTAAACGATGTCGAGATAGGCAAGACCGGGTTTGATCATGACGATGTCTGCGCCTTCCATGATATCCAGTTCAATCTCTTTCATGCCTTCATGGGTGTTGGCCGGGTCCATCTGATAGGTGGACTTGTCGCCGAACTGCGGTGCCGAGTGGAGCGCATCACGGAACGGACCGTAAAAGCTCGACGAGTATTTCGCTGCATAGGAGAGAATGCCGACATCGGAATGCCCTGCATCGTCAAGTGCTTCGCGGATGGCCCCGATGCGGCCGTCCATCATATCACTCGGGGAAACCATGTCAGCCCCTGCTTTTGCATGGGATACTGACATCTTGCAGAGCACTTCAACGGTTTCATCGTTGAGAATGATGCCGTCTTTTACCAAGCCATCATGACCGAAGGGGGTGAACGGGTCAAGTGCGACATCTGTCATGATGTATAAGTCCGGTAAAGCCTCCTTTATCGCACGGATTGCGCGCTGGATGATACCGTTATCGTTATAGGCTTCACGGCCGTCTTCAGTTTTTTCTTCCGGAATGCCAAACAGATCGATTGCCTGTATGCCCAAATCCCAGAGTTCCTGGCACTCTTTTACTGCATTATCAATGGAATAGCGAAAACTGTTGGGCATCGAGGGAACCTCTTCTACCACATTGGTGCCGGGACAGACAAACAATGGGAAGACAAGGTCATTTTTTGTGAGTGTATTTTCCTGTACAAGATTTCTTATTGCGGCAGTTCTGCGAAGCCTTCTAGGACGGTGTACAATATTCAGTAAATCTGTCTGACTCATGTTCCTGGATAATTTGATTTGTTGAAAAGCCAAAAATACGAAAATCCGGGAACATCGTGAAGCCTTGTGAATAAAAACTCCCGCCTATATAAGATGAAGCACAAGGCAAAAAACGTCGCGGGTGAAAATTATACGTTAAAAGCACATTGAACTCATTTCTTGTCCAGATTGTTGTCTAAATACACTTTTTTATTACTATATGCTTATATTATTTACCATTGCGATAGCATGTATTAGGGTATAAATTGGTAAATGGCAGTTGTTGACAAGGGCTCCTCTATTGATTTGTTGCGCACCATGATTACGTCGTTGTCCCGACCTTGTCGGGATCGAAATCCTCATGTCCCGACAAGTCGGGACACTCCGGTTTTGAAGTTTATCCCGACAATGTCGGGACTCCGTCCGCCTTGTATCCCGATGCTATCGGGACTCACGACAATTTATAGAGGTGCCCACAAGTTAATAGCGGTGTCTTTATGGTGGGATAACCGATCGAATCCATGCCGGTGTCAGCCTGTTGTTGATGGGACCGTTACGAAAACGTTAAATAAGTTAAAAACTGTGGATGGAATGAAATCGTTGTATGATTCTTGAAAATAATGAAATAGAAGTATGTTATATAATAAATAATGTTATAAGGGGAGTATGAGGTTTCCGGTTTTTGAGTCATGGAGAAGTAACGGTGTGCAATCACTGTTCCCCTTGGTGTAGTTTTTTGTTAAACAAATCTTTCAGGAGGTTATGATGTTGAAGCAGAGTGTATCACCACAGATACAGAGTTTTATAAGGGAGCCATTGCTTTGTGATCGCGCTGAAAAGTTGCTGCTTCTAAGACATGACCGAAAGAACAGAAAGGACAACAGGTTTCTGAGCCTTGTTCCTGGAAAAACAAACTATACCCTTGTTTTTGAAGATGACAGCCTGCCTGATGATCATGGTGCGCACAATGTCATTAAAGTGAATTCGATTGAAGAAATTATCTTGTATGTCGGTCTTCTGGGTGCATCATGCGAGATGTACCTCTCGCCCGAGTATCTTTCAAGTCCTGGTGAATGGCTCGGAAAACTTGAGAATATCCAATCTAAGCTTGCTTTTGAAGCATTGGATGGCGCCGATTCGGAAACAATTGCTGCCCTGCTCAGGAAGATTCCGCTGGATATTGATGGATTGCTGAAGAGCCCTCTTGCGGTGAGGGATGAGGATGTTGTTCCGGGGGTTGTCAATCCCGACGTCATTCACAAGAAAAATCCAGCCAATGCCCTTCTTTCCGAACCGTACTTTGCAGGAAGGCTTGTTTACTATAACATGCTGATGCATACCGAGGAGCTCAGATTCGACCATGAATCCGACCACGTTCAGGGGATGCTGCTCCTTGAAGCCATGAGGCAGGCAGGCATTGCTACAACTCATCTGAGCAGCGGGCTGCCGGCTACGGGAGGGATGACCCTGATGTCCTATTGTACAAGTTTTTATAATTATATTGAGCATAAAGCTCCTGTAATAATTCGTTCATACACGTCCTATACAGTTCCCCAGGAGGTTGGTGAAAAAGACAGTTTTGCCATCTGTCAGGTTTACCAGTGGGGGAAATTATGCGCTGAAGCAACTCTGAATGCCGTTGTCTTTATGAACAAGGAGCGTTATACCAGACATCGCCGCAGAACTGAAAATCTTTCTGCAAGGAACAGAAGATTGTTTACATCAAAAGTACAAGCAATGAGCAAACCGGTTAGTAATGAGTAAAGCAGCTGTTATCGGCGGAGGAATATCGGGTGTTGCCGCTGCATATTATCTTCAGCAATATGGTTTGGAGGTTGATCTTTACGAGTCCAGCAGCCGTATCGGCGGCCGAATCGGCAGCGAATGCGTCGAAGGGAGATGGCTGGATTTTGGAGGAAAGAATATAGGGCGGAAGTACAGGAGATTTCGAGAGTTCGTGACAGAGCTTGGAGGGTTGGATTTTGAGTATTTCGGATTCAATACCTCCCAGGTTATTAATGGGAAGGTTGTCCGGCTCAACAAGGAAAAGGAGCGGTTGTTTAATATCCTGCGTGTGCTCACGCTTGCCGGCTTTGGAGGAACTCTGAAGCTTTTGCCCCTTGTGCAGGCGGTGAGCAAAGATTATGGGCAGGGATTTTTAAATACACCGTATTTCAACGCGCTTGCGGATCATTTTGATGACAAGTCCCTGGCTTCCTTTTTCCCGAAAGGCTGTGCTGATCATCTTATACGTCCCGTAACGGTTCGAATGAACGGTGCGGAGCCTGAAGAGTGCTATCCCGGTAATTTCGGTTCCAACCTTGCATTGGTGCTCGACAGTTATGAGCAGCTTAAGCAAGGCATGCAGGGCATGCTTGAGCGATTCAAGGTACATGCACAATCGGTGAAGCTGCTTACCGGGCATCATGTCAAGGCTCTTGAATACAGCAATGGAGAAACCGTGCTTCATTACGTTCATGGTTCGGAGAGCCGCCGGGAAAGGTATCGCAAGGTTCTCGTTGCTTTACCGGCTGTGCAGGCTTCGGCTCTTTTCAGCGATTCCCTGCCTATGCTTTCAGCTTTACTTGACCAGGTTCAGTATTATCCGGTTGCTGTAGCTATTGCACGGTATCGTGATGATGTTTTCCCGGACATGCAAAGGGCCATGGTGTTTGACAGGTTTTCTCCATTAAGCAATGCAGGGGCTTACAGTATTCGTGACCTTGGTATCGTCAGGTATACTTTCAGCGGAACGACCGCCCGGTCTGTGGTAACGAAGGAATCTCTTCCTGACGACGTTATTTCTCTCGGAGAGAAGATCATTGAGCCATATTTCAACATTAAACAAAACAGCAGGCAAAATTTCATATATAAGTATATTTTCCCGGGACTGTGTGCTTATTCCCCTTATCACTACCGGATGCTTCAAAAACTGGATGAATTGGTCAAACCTTTCAAGGGTTTGCTGTTAACTGGGGATTACCGCCGGGGGGCTTCGCTCGAAGCTTGTTTCAGAGCCGCAGCTGAGACGGTTGATTTGGTAATTCAACAGGATGCAGCGTGAGTGTTTGGGGATACATAAAAAAAAACATGTGGGAAGGGACACAGATATCCCGTTTTAATATTCTCACTGCAGCAGTCTTGGGAGCACCGGCCCACTTCTTCTTTTATTTTATCTTCAAATATATTTTCCATCTTCCTTACGAGAGTATCGAGTTAAGGCTGATGGCGACGTTTTTTTCTCTTTCCGTTCTTATTGGTATGCATCTGCCGGAAAAGTTAAAACCCTATTTTCGAGTTTATTGGCATATTGTAATCATTTTTACTTTGCCTTTCATCTTTACTGTCTATCTGCTAAAAAACGATTTTCATGATCTCTGGCTCTATTGGGAGATTTTCATGATCTTCGTGCTTATTGCTTATGTTCCGAACTGGTTAATGTTTCTTTTTGATCTTCTTGTCGGAGTGTCTGCCGGTATTATCTACTTTATTCTTTCTACCCCTCATATCCAGCTCAATCCTGACTTTAATATTCCCTTGTATTCAATTGTAATCTTTTTCACCGTTGTGGCTGGTTATGTTTTCAGCTATGGTAATAAAAGGGGACAGATAGCGCTGGAAAAAAATTCTGCATTACAAGCGCTTGCCGGCAGCATCGCACATGAGATGCGTAATCCTCTCGGCCAGGTGCGACACAATCTCGAAGCCATCGAACAAAATCTTCCCGGTTATCATCCTGGCAGACCATCTGCTCCGATCAGTGATTACACCCTTGACAAGCTTTATCAGCATGTTGCACAGAGTAAAGTGTCGGTAAAACGTGGTTCACAGGTCATCACTATGATTCTTGACGAGGTCAGGGAAAAGCCGATAGACCAGAGCACATTCGTCTATGCATCGGCTGCCGTCATCACACAAAAGGCAATTGATGAGTATGGTTTTGAATCGAGGGAAGAACGGGAAAAAATCATGTTCGACAGAAACGAAGACTTTATGTTCAAGGTCGGTGAAACCATGTATATTTTTGTCCTGTTCAATCTGATTATGAATGCGTTGTATTTTCTTAAATCCTACCCCGAGGCAAAAATTTACATCTCCCTGGAGAAAGGAACGCAATCCAACAAGGTAAAAGTCAAAGACACCGGTCCCGGAATCCCTCCTGAAAACCTTGATAAGTTATTCAATGCTTACTTTACATCGGGCAGAAAAGGAGGAACCGGGCTTGGTCTGTCTTATTGCAAGCGCATCATGCGAGCTTTCGGAGGGGATATCAATTGTGATTCTATCGAGGGGGAGTATACCGAATTTATTCTGACGTTTCCCATGATCTCCGATGCTGAACTCCAGGAGAGTCATGATGAGCTTATCGCCGCAAACAAGGCTTTGTTCGAGAAGAAACGTATTCTTGTGGTCGATGATGAGCAAATCGACAGGGCTGCAGTCAGGGGTGTTCTGACGGAACTTGATGTGATAGTTGATGAGGCAGGGAATGGAAAGGAGGCGCTCGAAAAGCTTGCGGGAGCCTGGTATGACCTTGTTATCATGAATCTTAAGATGCCTCTCATGAACGGTTATGAGGCAACGGAAAGGATCAGAAAGGGGGAGGCGGGTAAAGAGATCGCCATGGTTCCAATTGTAGCTTATACGGCGGCGCCGTATTACATTGCAAACAGCAAAACGAAGAAAGCGGGTATGCAGGGGCTGATTACAAAACCTTGTTTACAAACTGAACTGGTCAGACAGCTTGCCGGCATTTTACATGATTTTCAAATGAGCTCGGCAAAGGACCTAAAAGGGAAGTCTCTTCTCATTGCGGACGATTCCTCTTTCAACCGTATCGCGCTTAAAACGGTGCTTGAAAAACAAGGCATTTTGATCGATGAAGCAGTTGACGGTATGGATGCGCTGAAAAAGCTTGAAAGCAGGTCGTTCGATCTTGTATTGATGGATATCAGGATGCCGTTGGCTGACGGTATAGAAACAACAAGCCGTATTCGTCGGTCCCTGAATCCCGTAATGTCTTCTGTGCCGGTTATCGGGCTCAGCGGCGACTCGGATGAAGGTTCGATAGACGAAGCCATACGTGCCGGCATGAATGATTATCTTGTAAAGCCGGTTGATACCAAGGTGCTGCTGATGAAAATCAATCAGTGGGTAAGGTAGTCATGTCCTGTGTTTTATGTGCTTTGTTTGTATTTTAAGAAAAACCACAAATTGCAGTTAAAATTGTCTTTTTTTTCAAAATCATTAGGAAATCGTTTTAATGCGCCTCACGAAAAGGATGAGGTTGCCACAAACGATATACACCAACAGTTTGCTCGTCTTGAACCCTGGACGAGGGGCCAGCGGTTTGTAGATGCAGACCCGCAGTATTCAGATGTCATCAAGAGTCTTCCGACAGGAGAAGCTACATCGATGCGGCTATCTGAATCTCCGGGAACCATATCGATTACAGGGGAACATCACCGTGTTTTCGGTTATCCGGGTACTTTGGAATTCAATATGCCGGCAATAACTGAACTGTCCGGTACTGCAAGAATTCTGCTCGATCTCGGGTATTCCGGTGTTGAGCAGGAGGCCCAAGGAATTGCCCATGACATCATGAACAAAACCTACGGTATGCGTATTTCCTATCTTTCGCTGAAAACCTATCCGCTCCTCCGATTGCAGATCAGCTTTTACAGTTATTTACAGGAGCCTCTTCATCTCGAAGTACTTTCAAATATTCTCGATCGGAACGTTCAGGATTTCTATACATCACTGTATGAAACCGGAAACTATGAACTATCTGTTCATGTAACACGTAAGCACCTGGGGTCGGTTTTTTCTTCTGTTACCGAGAAAGAACAGAATGATGTTTATCGCGGAATTTCCGGGGTTGTTTCACGGTTAGAGGCTTTGCAGCCGTCTGATAGGGATATGGACAGTGCGGTCAGGGAGTTTGAACGAAGGCATCCTTTGGGTGAAGGAATGTAAAACTATGACTGAAGACCTGCAACTTGCCGTCAAACTTGCTGAAGAGGCTGGAAATCTTACCCTCTCGTTTTATCAGAGCAAATCTCTCAAGGTTGATGCCAAAAGGGATAATACTCCTGTTACTGAAGCAGACAGAAAAGCCGAAGAGCTGATACGGAAAGGCATTACAGATGTCTTTCCCGGTGACGGGATATTCGGGGAAGAGTTTGAAGAAAAAATATCGGTCAACGGACGGCGCTGGATACTCGATCCGATTGATGGGACAAGGTCTTTTATACACGGTGTTCCTCTTTACGGCGTTATGATTGGCTTAGAGGTCGATCGCAGGATGAGGCTGGGCGTGGTAAACTTTCCCGCGCTGAATGAGATGTATTATGCTGAAGAGGGTTATGGTGCTTTTATGAACGGCGATGCTATACAGGTTTCAGGAATATCGGATTACCGAGACGCAACCGTTGTGTTTACCGAAAAAGAATACCTTCTCGACCCACCTTCGGACCATCCTGTAGACAGTCTTCGTCATGATGCGGGGCTGGTTCGTGGATGGGGTGACTGTTACGGTCACATGCTCGTTGCATCTGGAAGAGCCGAGGTTGCTGTGGACAAAGTAATGAGCCCATGGGACTGCGCGGCTGTTATCCCGATAGTTATCGAGGCCGGGGGGAACTGTTTTGACTATACCGGCCAGACCACGATTTATGGTCAGGGCCTGGTAAGTGCCAACCGGTTTATCGGAGATAAGCTTGTTGCCGGGATTGTCTGATGGCATGTCTTCAAAATTGATCACTTCAATTCGGGCGACTCCATGACAACCTACCTTCTTATAGCTGTCATTGTTCTTCTCGTTGTCATTCTGCTTATTCTCCTTTTTGGTAATAAAGGAGGGGTTTCGCGGGATATGTTTCGGCAAAGCGAAAGTATGTTGCATTCCGATCTGGAGCGGCTTAAGAATGAGCAGAAAAACGAATTTCAGCGCAACAGAATGGAATTTGCGCGGTTATTTCAGGATAGCCGTACGGAGCAGTTGTCGTCTCTGAAATCATTTGAGGATGCATTGGGGACGCATGTTATGCGGCAGGATGAGCTGCAGCGAAGAAATTTCAGCGAGCTGCTCTCAAGACAGAACACCCTGAAAGAGGAGACATCCCGGAGGCTGGAAAGTATACGGGATACCGTTGAAAAACGTCTCCAGTCCCTGCAGGACCAGAATGAGATAAAGCTTGAGGAGATGCGAAAGACAGTGGATGAAAAGCTGCAATCAACTCTTGAAAAACGATTGACCGAGTCTTTCAGTCAGGTCAGCGACCGGCTTCGTCAAGTGCATGAGGGACTGGGTGAGATGAAGAGCTTGGCATCCGGTGTCGGGGACCTGAAAAAAGTGCTTGCAAACGTTAAAATTCGAGGTGTGTTCGGTGAAATGCAGCTGGAGAATCTACTGGCAAGTCTGCTTTCACCGGAACAGTACGCTGAA
>RAZP01000005.1 GCA_004028745.1 Prosthecochloris sp. | reverse complement strand
GGCAATTTTCCATCCTCGGCTCTTCTTCCTTTTGGGCACCAGCCTCCATGTACAATGCCGCTGGCAAGCGCAAAGTCAAGAGCCGCCCGGTCAACCCCGGTCTGTCCGCCAGAAACAATTTTCCGGAACATCGACCGGCTACAGTGTAATAGTCAGGTTCTCGTCTGCATGGTCAACCCTGTAAACCGTCAAAGGCCCTTTTGCGGGTCCTTCGATCAGGGATCCGTCATAGTTGAACGTCGAGGTTCCTACACTGCAGCATTGAATTGTGCTTGTTCCCGGAACGGGATCAAGCGCCCGTTTGCCATGAGTGCAGCGGTTCTTGAATGCATGATACGCACCGTCGTCGCCATGTACAAGCAGTACCGGCTCTTCAAGATTCTTACTTTCAATACGTACCGCAGAACCTTTGTCCTTCAGTTCAGGCATGGAGTTGAGATCAACCGCTACCTTTCCTTCAGCTATTTTCCAGGCATCCTGGTGTGACGGCTTACGCGTGACGCAGATGCCGAACAAACGCTGAAAAAAATTCCTGTCAAGTTTTTGAACGCTCATGGTTTGTTATCGTGATTGATGATTAGGATTAGCGTTTGAAACCATCTGGTGGAAAATTACATTAAAAAATAATCACAGCCGTATCAACAACACTTTTTTTACATGGATAATCTTTTATCGGAGCTTCTGGATGTATCTATTGCTCACGAGCTTAATATCAGCAAGCTTTACACCCTGTTCCAGGAGCTTTTTGAGGAAGACGAGGATTTCTGGTGGCAGCTTTCCATGGAAGAACAAAGCCATGCCGCACTCCTCCGTAATGAAAAAACAATTCTCAACCCCTCGGGAACACTTCCCGAAAACCTGCTTGCAACCGACCTGGAAGCGCTGAAAGTGTCAAATGCAAACCTGGAATCCTTGATCGATGCTCTCACCTCAAACCCACCGTCACGAGAAGAAGCATTCATGACTGCCTACGATCTTGAACAATCCATAGGGGAACTTCACTACCAGGAATTCATGAACCGGAAATCCTGCACTCTTTCCGATGAGCTGTTTAAACAGCTCAACCAGGAAGACAAAGATCACGCCGACCGCATAAAAACATACATGCTGGCCCACGGGATGATCCCTGATACACCCCCGAAAAGCAAGTAAAAGAGCTGCCGGAAAGGCCGTCCTGAAACACATTTCACTCTTCTGCTCTCCTTCAATAATGGGTTACAACTTGCCGGATTCCTTTTCAGGAAACCTTTACTTGTATTTAGTCTACTTAAATCAATATATTGCTCTCACATGTAAGAAGGTCCCATTAAAATAATCGGGTACCTCTATTGTAAAACTGACAACGTTCTTAAGCCAGCACATGGAATATGTAAGAAACTGCAATATGCAACGTCGGCAGAGAAATTCAACGCCGGAAAAAAGGCATCAGAATTGTGACCCGGACGAAACAGCTGCAATGATGCCATTGTCACAGATGAAAGAGGGAATGACCGGCAAAATCGCCGGCATACAAAATGAAAGCTGTCACCATCAAGGCCAACAAAGAGACGAAAACCATCATCATGGCGCTATCAGGCTCAAAGAGATGGGGTTTTATGAAGGGCAGCAGATAACCGTGGCTCAGAACAGAGGAAAAGGTCCGCTGGTCATCAAGCTCCAGGACAGTAGAATGGTCTTGGGACGTGGGCTGGCCATGAAAATCTTAATCAGGAACAATCATACATGAAACTTTCAGAGCTCAAAACAGGACAAAGCGCCCGGATCAAAAAGCTTTCCTGTTCCGGTTCCCTTAAATCAAAATTGATCGACATGGGCGTTCTCAACGGGGAAAGAATCCAGGTCATCCGCATTGCCCCGCTCGGTGATCCTGTCGAAGTGTTAATTAAACAGTACAAACTTTCTTTACGCAAAAAAGATATCGAGGGAATAACCGTCGAGGAGGTACAATAATGCCCGACACCATGATAATGAATGAACAAACCGCGAAAAACAAAAGCAGCATAAGAAAGGCAACTGTCGCACTTGTCGGTAACCCGAACTGTGGAAAAACAACACTGTTCAACGCTTTGACCGGTCTGAACCAGAAAACCGGCAACTGGCCTGGCGTAACTGTTGACCGAAAAACAGGGATATTCACTCACGAAGATCTTGAAATAGAGCTGGTCGATCTGCCTGGGGTTTACTCCCTGACAGCATCGTCCGTTGACGAGGAAATTGCCAGAGAATACATCCTGTCAAAAGAAGCCAAACTGATCATCAACATTGTCGATGCTTCGAACCTGGAACGGAACCTCTACCTCACAAGCCGCATGCTTGAAATGAACGTTCCGGTGCTGGTAGCGCTGAATATGATGGATGTTGCAGATGAACGGGGCCTTGAAATCGACCTAAATGCTCTGGAATCGAAGCTCGGCTGCCGGATAATTCCCATCGTTGCTTCAAAAAACAGGGGAATTCCTGCTCTGAAAATCGCCATTTATCAGGAAATTGAACGTCAGAAAGAATACCGTTCACCGGCCCAATATCCTGAAAACCTTGGAGGTGCTATTGAGGTTTTCGCCGAAAAACTAAGTGTTGACGGCAGGTTGCCGGAATCTGACCCTAAATGGCTGGCGGTTAAGCTTCTCGAAGGTGACTCGCATCTGGAAAAGCTTGTCGATCCTCAATTGAAAGCTGAAGTCTCCCAGGCAAAGGAAAAACTTTCAATAGATCTCGATGAAGATATCGACATTATTGTGGCCGACAGTCACTACCGGCAGATCAATAAAATCATCAAGGAAGTTGTCCGGAGAAAACAGGAAGTTTCAGAAACCGTCTCGGATAAAATTGACAAGGTTGTTCTCAGCCGTATCTGGGGTATTCCGATCTTCTTGGCAGCGGTGTATGCCATGTTCATGTTCACCATCAACCTTGGCGGCGCTTTTATCGATTTTTTCGACATTTTCACAGGAACCATTTTTGTCGATGGTTTCAGCGTACTCCTCGCACCGCTCGGAACACCTGAATGGCTGCTCACCATCCTGGCTTCAGGGCTCGGCGGCAGCATTCAGACCATGGCAACCTTCATCCCTCCTATCGGCTTCATGTTTCTCTTCCTTTCTTTTCTCGAAGATTCGGGCTACATGGCAAGAGCAGCGTTTGTCATGGATCGGGGAATGCGCTTCCTCGGACTGCCTGGCAAGGCATTCATACCTCTGCTGGTAGGGTTCGGCTGCAACGTTCCGGCCATTATGAGTACCCGAACCATGGAAAACCAGAGAGACCGTCTGATGACAATCATGATGAATCCTTTCATGTCCTGCGGCGCAAGACTTCCGGTTTACGCACTTTTCGCCGCGGCATTCTTTCCGGTCGGAGGACAAAACATCGTGTTTCTGCTCTACCTGATAGGTATTGCATTTGCCGTGCTGACAGGACTGGTTTTAAAAAATACTCTTTTGAAAGGGGAAGCCGGCCATTTTCTTATGGAGCTTCCTCCCTACCATCTCCCCACGGTGAAAGGCGTCCTGCTGAGAACCTGGGACCGCCTGAAGTCATTCCTGGTTCGTGCTGGAAAAGTACTGGTTCCGGTCATCGTAGTGTTGAGTTTTCTCAACTCGCTGGGAACGGATGGCTCATTTGGCAACGAGGACACCGAAACTTCAGTATTATCGTCAATCAGCAAAACAATTTCACCTGTATTTGCTCCCATGGGGATCACTGAAGACAACTGGCCGGCTACCGTCGGTATTTTCACCGGTATTTTCGCCAAGGAGGCCGTTGTAGGTACGCTTGACGCCATGTATGCCCAGATAGGCAGCAGCGAGGAGGAAGCTGAAGAGGAAGGCTTCGACTTCTGGGCCGGTATCAACGAATCCTTTGCCACCATCCCCGCAAACCTCGGAGATCTTGCCGGCACGGTACTCGACCCGTTGGGTGTTTCTATCGGCGATGTCTCCGACCCGGAAACCGCAGCCGAAGAACAGGAAGTTGATGCCTCTATTTTCGGATCGATGGTTAATTTGTTTGACGGCAAAGTCGGTGCATTCGCCTATCTGCTGTTTGTTCTCCTTTACTTCCCCTGTGTTGCTGCAATCGCAGCGGTTTACCGTGAAACAAACCTGGGATGGACAGTTTTTGCAGGATTATGGACCACCGGCCTGGCATATACCACAGCCGTGATTTTTTATCAGCTTGGCACCTTTTCCGCAAACCCGGCCGGGTCATTGCTTTGGACCGGGGCCATGTTTGCTGTTTTCGCTGCCGCAGTTGCAGCAATGTGGGTGACAGGCAGACAAATAGAAAAAGTATAAACATCAAACCAATGCCAACCCTGTCCCTTCTTGAACTGAAAGAGTATCTGCAAAGCAAAAATATCGTGTCGATCAACGATCTCGGCATTCATTTCAATGCATCACCTGAGACACTCGAGCCGATGCTCGAACACTGGATCCGCAAAGGCAAGCTCTGCAAGGAAACATCCGAAAGTTCCTGCGGGAACAAAAAAGGCAGCTGTTCCTGCAGTGACGGCCATCACATATGGTATCAATGGATACAGTAGGGCACCTTGAATTCGGCCAACCTCTCTGTAATCTTCTTTATTGACGAACCTACCTACCTCCTCTATATTTATAGGTGAAGATGCTACTCATACTGTGATAATCAGAGTGAGCACATAATAAACACCTTATAAATGCCAATCAAGGAGGAAATCATGGCTTTCACGATCAACCCGGACGCATGCGTTATGTGTGACAGCTGCCGTACGGCATGTCCCCGCAACGCCATCAAGGCTCACGAGACGGAAAAAACATACGTCATCGATGGAAACCTTTGCAATGACTGCAGCAATATGTCGGCTGTACGTTGCGTGCCACAGTGCCCGTCAGAAGCAATTAAAAAAGCTTGATCCTGCGGTGTGCAACTAACTGGTATGATTTATTTTCGTAAACAAAAAAATGGGGGAGGCGTATCATGGCACTGTACATTACAGAAACTTGCACCTACTGTGCGGCATGTGAACCGGAATGCCCGGTAAACGCAATATCTGCAGGAGAAGAGGTCTACGTTATCGACCCCGATACATGTAACGAGTGCGCCGGTCTCGATGCCCAGGCCTGTGTCTCAGTCTGTCCGGAGGAATGTATCGTTCAAGGCTAAACTCTTGGACACCCTTTGTAAAAAGAAGGAATAAAGCAGCAGCCTGCACGGTAGAGCAGCTGTCATTGAAAGCTTACCCGGCGTTTAGTTTTTATGCCGCCTGCAGAAGATACTCAGCTCTTCTGCGGGCGTCCTCATATCGAGCACGGGTTTTTATCGAAGGCTCAGGATTACCGAAAATCTGCCAGCCACAGCTCCCGTTGCACCTGAAATTGTTCAAGCCCATAAAACCCCATACATCTTTCAGGGGATAACCAAGTGCAATACCGATTTCATGCGGAATGCGGCCACTTTCCTGCCAGCGCCTTGCAAGCTCATGAAGAAATGTTTGTGCACTAAGTCCAAACGGATATTTCAAGCGACAGTGGAGAATTCTTTTAGAAGCTCTTTTCAAACGGAGATTGACCGCATCCTCCCTGTAAACGATAAATTTCAGGGAATGACCTGTCATCACCAACATTTTGTACTTCAATCTCCATGACTCGCAAAAAGAGCCGATATGCTCCAAGCTCCCGTCCAGAGACATATCGAAAAAGTCCTTTTTTATGATAAGCAGTTCACCCGTCTTCCCGCCAAAAAGCACCCCTGACACCTGAACAAAAAGCCATCGCTCAAAAGACTCTTGAGAAATATCGACCGATTCCAGTTTGCTCTTCCATTTCTGAAAAACAGGTTTTTGAAAGTTCAGTATCTCAGTATTCATAATGGAGCGATTATTAATTAACTGTCAAGAGTTTCAACCTCGATCAATGATGCCAGAGAAGCTGCCACTGCGACATTTTTTCCGTTCATGGCAACCGTCAAAGGGCCGTCAAACGGCGCTTTTTCGATAACCCTGCATGTACTATCAGGCCGCAAGCCAAGCTCATTAATGTATTTCATCATTTTCGCGTCTCTTGTGCAAATAGCTGCAACCCTTGCCTGATCCCCTGGGCCGATTGTTGAAAGCAGAACCGTATCCTTTTTGTTCAGCTCTCCTTCGCTGGAAGGTATCGGATGGCCGTGCGGATCACTCCGTGGATAGTCAAGCATCCTATCCAGAGCCTCGGTCAGCCGCTCGGAAATAACGTGTTCAAGACGGCAAGCATCCTCATGAACCTCGTACGGCAAGTACCCGGCCATACGAACCAGGAAGGTTTCAATCAACCGCCTTTTTCTGAGAAGCTTTCCCGCAACGCGCTCACCTTCTTCACTCAAGGCGACACCTTCGCGCCATTCATGCAGAAGCAATCCTTGATCGGTCAGCCTCCGCACTTTTTCAGATACTGTAGACAAGCTATGTCCCATCGCATCGGCAATTTGACCGATAGTCACTTCGCTGTTTTTTTCTGACAGGCGAAAAACGGCCTGGAGGTACATTTCACTTGACTCACTGAGCATAGCAGCTCTCCAATGTTATCTGACAATACTTTAAAAAACCCCTCTGCTGCCTGATTACAGAGGGGCTGAAAGAACAAAAAAGAATCAAAGTAGGAGAACGTAAATAATATACAATATTACCTTATTTAGACAAATTAAAAACAAAAAAAACTTAAAACCCCCCTGCGGCACTTGCCGAGGGGCTTAAGGAAGGAGAATCAACAATGCTGTTTTAAAGCGGCGAGAATGTAGCTCGATTTGTCGGAACCTGTTCTTTGCACCCTGTAGTCGGCAAACCCCGCTTCATGCAACACATCTTTAAGTAGCTCTTGATCCAGGTAATGCGTTGGATACCCCAGCATTTTCGTCATCAGCTCTCTAACGGTTTTTTCCTCTTGACAACCATATTGTGACCCGGAATCCAGATTTTGAGTAACAAACACCCCTCCACTTCTTAACGAGTCACCGATTTTCTTTACCACTTCGTGAAGATTATCAGCAAACATGTGGAGCAAAAAGGACGTCAAAACCAAATCATAAGACTGTTCCGGCAACGTATCCCGGCGCAAATCAAAAGGCAGTACAGAAATCCTGTCACGATAATCGGAATTTTGAAAACCAGGCCCGATTAAACCCGTGATTTTAGGTATATCGGCAATCACGGCGGACAATGAAGGATTTCGTTCCAGCAATGCCGTTGTATAATGACCATGATTACCGCCTATATCGCACATTTTTTTTGCCGACATGAACTGCGGTAAGTCCGCGATAAAAGCAACTGCGTCCTGTAATGTACCTCGCATCGCAAACTGAGCCGGCCCCAGCAGAAAATTCATGTTACCGGCGCTCGACTTTTTTTTCCCATAATCACCTTCATGATTTTTCACCGGTTGATCACGTAAAAAAGCGCGCATTGCGGAACAGGCTGAATCCCCTATCTGCTCCTGCATTTCGAGAATATTTCCCTGATAAAAAGGCGAACTTGACACGAGAAACTCAGATGCCCGAGGAGAGTTGACATAGCGATTGTCACTGTTGACGATCAGTTTCCTCGCTTCCAGAAAATCGAGCAACGCCTGCAAAACCGCCTTGTCGAGAGGAATGTGCTCCGAAATCTGATCCGGCGTCACAGGGGACTCCATGATATCGAAAAGTTTTACGCGAACAGACTCCATAAACAGTCCTGACGCGATACCGTCGATAAGGGTACTTTCGATACCGGAAAAATCATGTTCTGGTTTTTGCATGTTCATATTTTCCTCCATTTGTTATTAGTTAATTATTACTTCCGGGGTTCGTCGTCGGAATCGGTATCGGTATCGATAACCAACGCCAGCTCGGGCAGACACACAGGTCTGCCCCTACACTTTGCCTACTGCCTACTGAAGACTGCCGACTGATTCCCTTTCGACTCCGAAACCTGATACCGACCCCGATTTCCGATTATTTCTTTCGGGGTTCGCCGTCGCCGTCGAAATCGGTAACCAACGCCAGTTCGGGCAGACACACAGGTCTGCCCCTACAGTTTGCCAACTGCCAACTGATCTCTTGCCGGTTTCCTGCTCCCGAATTCCCGATCCCGAACTTTTTTCGATTACGATTACGATAACGAGCACGAGTGCGATTCGAAACACACCAACAATTCAACACTATTTTTCGCCTACCTGACACGCAGCTCCTTCCCACACCCTCTCCTATCCGCTCAACGAAGCAATTGGAACGCGGAATAAATACATAGAGGTGTCCCTTAAAAGGTTAAGCGAAATGCCGTGTATACATTTGTATTGTTCTTCAACTGACCGAAAAATGTTGAGGAATCGTCACCGAAAAACAGATTTCCTCCAATGACAAAGCTTGCGTCATCCGTATAGTCATACGTGATTCTCGGCCTTAGATAGCCGTCGTTGTCACAACCAGAACCATCAGGATCACAACGACCTGGCTTCTATTGATCGCCCAATCGATCATCGCGTTTTTCAGCTTTTCAACCATCATGTCAACAACTGTTTTATATTATTGTTAGTAAACCTAACATTCATCACAAAAAAAACTCAAAAACCCTCTCTTCTCTGCTTTACATCGGAGAGAAATAAAGAAAATCTGCTTAGATCATGCATGAAGGAATCCAGAAAATATTCAGCATCATCGCCAAAATGCTGCTCGAAAACCTCGAAGAGCTTATGATGCTTTTCTTCATGGTTTCCGTATGCAATCCATCCTTTCGCCGTCAGGAACAAGAGCACCTCCTTGTTGTTTCCAAAACCGCTTTTCTTCTCAACCAGCCCTGCCGAAGCAAGTTTTCCGATCCTCGCCGATATGGTCGGCTTGGTCACCTTGAACATGGAGGCAAGCTCCGTTATGTTTATCCCCTCATTGTTGCCGATCGCCTGGATCGTATGAATCTCTTCACGCCTCAGGGTCTCCTCCACACCGAAATCCTGCTTCTCGTCATGCCATCTCATATAGACTTTCGCAAGATCCATGATCACATCGTTCATGCGGTGAAACTTTTTCTCTCTCTCCTGATTCCCCGACATTGTTACATAAAGCTATAGTTGTTCCGGTAACAGCCTGCCCTTTACCTGATTTTCTGATTTTTTCAAATCCTGGCACAAGCATTGTTAGTAATGCTAACAAAAAACCTTTTAAATAGCAAAAAAATAATTTCAACAGCGAAAAAAAGCATATTTCCCTGCTTGGTGAACAGTAAAAAGCCCCTGAACATTAACATTCAGGGGTTTTTAAAGTGACCGATCAGATTCTCAGATTGACAAATAGCTCATACGTCCTCGGATTTGCAATGATAACCTGATCTGTCCCGTAATGACTTGACCAGTTCGCATATAACTCATCCGTGACATTGCGTACGTTCACACCAGCTTTAGCCCACGAGTTGAATTTGTAGTCGAGCGAAAGATCAAGCGTAGTATATGCGGCAAGCTCAACGGTATTGGCATCATCGACATACACCGGACTGACGTGTCTTACCCATGCGCCAAATCCCAGATCTTCATTCATCATGTAGCGAAGGCCGAAGTTTCCGACCCATTCGGGGGCGAAGGGTGGTCTGTTATCTTCAAGAGAGACAGGTGGATTCCCGGCCGTGTAGTCATCATAGCGGGCATCGACCACAGCGATATTCGCATCGATCTGCCAACGACGGCTTGGACGCAGCCCAAGACTCAGTTCAGCGCCACGAGAAGATTGTTGGCCGACAGCTAATTTGTCACCGGGAGAAGATGGATCGGGAACAAAAACATTTGTTTTGGTAATATCGTAGACTGCGAATGTCCATTCGCCTTTACCATCCCAGAACGTTTGTTTCAGCCCCAACTCTATCTGCTTTGCCTCGGTAAGATCCAGTTGGGTCTGGTTACGTTTGATTAACAACAAGGTGCTCCCTGGCTCGACGGCTGTCGCATAGGAAGCGTAGAGAGCAATGTCCGAAGTAAGATCATAGACCGCGCCCAGTCGCCATGATGCGAAACGATGGGTTTTCGATGCTTCCGGCGAACCCTCTTCGTCGAGATAAATCCACTCCGCATGAAATGTGTCGTAGCGAAAGCCACCAACCAGTTTGAACGAAGGTATGATCGATAGCTGGTCCTCCATGAAGACAGCCCATTGACTGATGGTAACGTCCCGTTGAGGAGTTCTGTATCTTCCGGCTACATCAATGAAGTCAACAACGGGAGGATCGTATGGATCAACTATTTCAGAACCCGAAAAATCGTTTCGATCGCTCTCAAAGTCAGTATAACTGAAGTCGACACCGACAAGGAGTCTGTTTTCCATGCCACCAATCTTACCTTTGTAAAGGGCATCGATACGATCCCCTATAACCTGATGATCGTTACCGATATCCCCCCACCAAGCCCGTGTCACCACTCCGTTGTCATAGGTGAATTTTTCGACATTGCGCCATTCACGAAAAGCATCGTAATAGTACAAGCGGTTTCTGATTTCCCAGTCAGATGATGGTGTCCATTCGAAATTGCCACGTATCCATGTAACATCTGATGCGGCGATATTATCAGTCAGGTTATTATAGTTGATCTCCCTCAACGATTCGTCGATCTTGCCGTCAACCAGCGGCGTACCATAATAGGCATTGTCGGTTTCATCACGCATATAGTCGGCTTCCAGAGTAAACGACATGTTACCTGACGGTTTGAAGAGCAGCGAACCGGTTACACGATCCAGAATAGTGCGTTCATCATCAATATTGCTGCCATAGCGGTTTGTACTCGCATCGAGCCGGTATGCCACTTCATCGTCCCTGATACTCCCCCCGGTCCCGACATGGAAACGATGCGAGTTGAAACTTGAAAATCCGTAATCGACTTCAATAGGCTGCTCATAAAACTTTGGCTGCCGGGAAATAAGGTTGATTGCCGCCCCTATCGCCCCCTCTCCATGTAGCACTGAAGCCGGTCCACGAAGAACTTCGATCCTTTCAAGGTTCGCTGTATCCATAATGCGCGTCGAGAGGTTGCTTCCACCAGGAATTCTGATGCCATTATACAACCAGGCCACGCTATTGCCGGTAAACCCTCGCACAGAAAAAACACCTGGGGTGGCCGGACTGGACGCACTGGCAAATCCTGCCGTCTTGTCAACGGCTTCAAGAACGGTTCGATCACCACGCTCCTGTATTGTTTCCTGATCAACAATTTCAATACTGGCCGGGGTCTCTCTGATCGTAATACCAAGCCGTGATGCCGCCTCGGCTTCATCATCGAGCACAACAGTACCAGTAGACGTTCTTTCACCAATCACCGAAACTTCCGGAAGGGTAACTACAGGCTCGTCTGCGATGAGAGGCAATGCAAACAACATACAGTATACCGCAACAGTAAAAACCACCTGAAAATAGTAATCTGATCTCTTCATGAATTACTCCTGTTATCGTTTGGTTAAAAAATGGGTTACAAAACGTCAACCTTTGCAAGGCGCATGAATCCAAGCGCGAACAGCACGACTGTGGCAAGAAAGATTTGCAGAGCTTTTGCCAGGCTCCCGGCAAGCAATATGCTTACATCAGGCTCTTGCCACGTGAACCGTGGCAGCTTCTCGAAATCGGCCACGGTCACGATTTGCCCTGACATGATACGGGGCTCAAAAAATTCTTTCCATTCCCGGTGATAATCGTTCACCTGTTGCTTGAAATCCTGATAACGCCGGGTTCCCGTTCCGGCAAGCGAGACCAGCCCTTCGTAGGTAAGAACCGATGGTGACACAAACCCGAAACGTTCCACCAGATCCTGTTGCGCACGCAGGCGTGACTCAAAGTCTCCGAGAAGAGTTTCGATCTTTTCGTCCACCGCCTTGTTGATCAGGTAAAAAGCTTGCAGCCTTTCCGGGACCTCAAACTTTCCATCACTTGGAACCAGCATCGAGGAGTCCTTGATGTGTCTGTAATCGGAAGACAGAAGTTCATGGTAACGGTTCAAACCGTCAATGGTGATCAAACGGGTCTCGGTCGCCAGCTCAATGCGCGACGGTGCCGGACTCATACGGCTGACAAACACGTTCAAAAGCACAGGGGCGACAAGAACAAGAAAAACCCAGGTGCCAACCAAAATCAGTGCATTGCTTGCGGAAGAGAACCCAAAACTGTTGACAAAAAGAGTAACAGCGAACCAGAAGAACCCGTATGCACCAATGATGATAATGGCAACGACAAGATGCGGTAATTGACCTGACACCATCACTGCATCACCACGCAGGATCAGAAAAGGCACAATGACAGCGAGAATGGTGACCCCAAGCACGGGGACAAGACGCGCAAACAGTTTGCCGAACATGAGCGTTTGCAACGTAACCGGATGAGACAACTGCATGCGTAATGTGCCTTGCTCTTTTTCTGAAGAGAGCAGGTTGTAGCTGATAGCAAAAATAAAAAGCGGCAAAAGGTACACCAGAACGAACACTGGATCGAAACGCCCTGTCAGCAGATTCCAGGGGCTTTCGTTCTCGGTTTGATACATGAAGGTTGTCTTGTTGCGGGTTGAAACCCTGTAATGGTCCGGCAACAAATCGGACTGTCCCAGTGCAAGCGGTGAAAGCGCACCACTATGCATGATCGCGTAAAGGCTTCCAAGCCCCGAACCCACAAGAGCGGGATTGAGCGGATTTGCAAAAACATCCGGCTTTTCATGCCCTGATACGATGCGTTGAATCTGTTCAACGATACCCGATTGCCCTCGCTCCTGTTGCGAGACAAGTTCCCGTACCCGCTCATCACGTGAAACTGCCTCCGAAAGACCGATAAAGAACCCATAACTCAGAAGAAGCGTCAGCAATGTACAGACAAGAATCAGACTCTTGTCGGCAATCATGATTCGCCACTCATTACGCAAGATGAGTGAGAAGCTCTTCATACGGTTACCCGAATTATTCATGTACTTATTCATTTTGGTAGAACTACACAGCGTGGATTTAAATGCTCAGATGAGATTTCTTGATGACCAGAAAGCGAAAGCGATAGAGATCAGCAGTGACGCAAGCAGAACTCCCAGACTGTTCAGAGACCCCTGCAGTGCAAAAAATGCCGCAGGAGCGGCGTATTCGAACCGCGGCACTTTCGACCAGAACTCTTTTCCTACCTTGTAATCAAAATGCCGTTCGCCATGGCCATCGGCATGTTGTGTGAGGTTGCTGCTGATCAAATCCTGGATTAACCGCCTGTGGTCTTCGGCTGATGTGGCAAAGTCCCGGTGATGAGTAAAATCAGTCGCGGACATAGCCATCGAGTAAGAACGAATAGAGAGCATCGGAAACAATAACCCGAAAAATTCCTGAAGCCGGCGCTGATCCTCATACCTGTCCCATAATGCACCAAAGTGCCGGTCGATAGCGTCATATCCGGCATAGTCATCGACCCGGAGCGCTTCCCCCCAGCGGCTCAGAGGAACGTCACTGCCCCAGCGTTTATCCGTACCAAAATGCTCTTGCCATGCCTCTGCATACTCCCTTTGCAGTTCCTGATTCAGTTGTGTATTGAATTCCGCTTGATTTGGTATGGGGTACACCATCCGTGCTACATCAACAAGAGCCCTGGGAGCCAGGGTAGTTCCAATGATCCAGAAAGCCAGCAGTACGATTAATGAAATCCTTGATGTTGCTGTAAGCGCTGATACCGCAAGGGTCACAAAAATGAATATCCCGAGATACACAAGGTACCCCAGAACAAGAAATCCCGACCGAATCAAGGTATCGTGACGGCTGCCGGCAAGATCGTCGCCGGAGACAGCCCAGACAGAAAAAAGCAGTAGAGGAGCAATAAGCAGGAACGCTCCGAGAAAAAGGGCGAGAGCCTTGCCTCTCAACAGCTTCCACGAAGGAACACCCAGACTGATCAACTGCCGAAGTGTGCCTTGTTCGCGCTCACCCGAAAAACTGTTGAAGCCCAGAACGATAATCAGCAGAGGACCAAGCACCTGAATAACCCATGCCGGAGTCAAACTACCAAACCGCTGAAGCCCCGTCGCGTCTTGAGCCGGGCGAAACTTCACTTCAGTCTGCCGGTGCGCCTTTAGCCATTGGGTCGATCCTACATAATTGGTGATTCCGGGATCAACGAACGAAAGCGGCGGGATCGGCTTGAAAACATGCATCCCCTGGTGTGCGGCATCATGCGGATGGCGCTCCGGTTGATTGATCCAGTCGTCATAATCGAGTTGCTGCGCCACCTCACGTTCTGAAAAGACATTTTGTCGCTGCTCGTAACCAACAAGAAATGCAGTAATGAACAGCACCGCGACCAGTCCGGCACCGAACAGAAAACGCCCGTCCCGATAAAACTCGCGCACTTCCCGTGTAACAATAAGCCAGGTCATACTCAGTCCCTCATGTTTTTAAGATAAATTGACTCCATGTCGGCATGGCTCACATCATCGCTGTTGAATTCGGCAAGCAGACTCCCGCTGCGCATGATCCCTATCCGGTTACCCGTCTCCTTGGCATGAAACAGATCATGCGTAGTCGTAAAAACCGCAACGCCATTTTCCGATGCAGTTTTCAGCAGACGGGAAAACTCGTTGGCAGCTTTCGGATCAAGCCCGGAAGTAGGTTCATCGAGTAACAGGGCTTTTGCATTTTTAGCCATAGCAATGGTAATACCGACCTTTTGCCTCATTCCTTTCGAATAGGTAGCAACCCTCCGTTCAGCAGCTTCCGCCGGTAGTCCGACATCGGCAAGCAGCTTTCTCAAAACATCTCTGGGTTTTTTCCTGCCGGTAGCAAGAGCGGAGAAATATTCGAGATTTTCCAGCCCGGTAAGAACGCCGTAAAGCATGACATTCTCGGGTATGTAGGCAATATCCCGCTTGGTATCCAATGGATTACTCGTCACGCATTTTCCATTGACCAGTACCTCACCCGACGTGGGCTTTAGAAATCCGAGAAAGTGATTGATCAGGGTTGTCTTCCCTGCGCCATTTGCCCCCAGCAGGCAATAAATCTCACCCTGGCTCACCGAAAGAGATACGCTGTTCAAGGCGATATTGGAATTAAAGTTTTTTGTCAAGCTATTGGCTTTAAGCATCGTGTACTCCTGTTGTTATTTGCAGTCTGAAAAAGCGGTGGCTGCAATCCCTGTGCGCCGAACCCAGTAATGCAGCGCTGTGGCTGTTGTCAATCCGATAATGGCGAAGGTTACCCAGGGAAGCTGCGGAGCTTGGACTTTTAACGATAAATCAAAAAGCGCACCGCCGGCAATATGCCCGATAGCCCCCCCAAATCCCAGACTGAGCGAACTTACCCCCAAGTATGTTCCCAGGGCCTTCGGGTTAGCTGTATCGGCGACTATTGCCTGGTAGGTAGGTCTTACAAGAACCGCACCTGTCGAAATGATCGCCACACAGAACAACAGGCCTGAAAAACTCTCGAAAAGAGCTATGGCACCCATACCCGCCGACAACACCACGATACCGGCTGTGAGGATAGCATGGTTGCTGAAAGACCGTGACAACCTGCTGGTCAGATGATACTGCAATGCAATCGTTATTGCAGCCGAAAGTGCCAGAGCGATACCAGCCCCGCTTTTCGATCCACTTGAAAGGCCGGCCTGCAACGGAATGATGATCCCCATCTGGACAGCGACAACCCAGTAACCGGCCATCAACAGTATGAGAGAGGTAAAACGGCGATCCTGACCGACAAGCCGTATATTGTTAGCAACCTGCACGCTTTGACTGCCGTTGTGTATGGCCGGAAGCCTGGTTATAACAACCAGACACAGAAAAAACAATGCCGACGAGACCAGACAGACCATCATGAAGTCAAAGCTGACCAGTACCGCACCAAGAAGAGGCCCAATGGTACTGGCCACGCCGCTCACCCAGTTGCTGAGAGAATAATATCTCGTCCTGTCCGAGCCGGTTGTTAGCGCAGCCATTGCAGCCTGGTACGGCACCTCGAACAGAGCGCCGCCGATCGCCGAAACAATGAGAGCGATAAACAGCGGAAACACACTATCGGCGAACGCTAACCCCGCGAATCCGACCGCACGCACGGTAACGCCAAGCCCTATCATCCGTTTTGTTCCGTAGAGGTCCGCCAGCACACCACCTCCGATGGCGAGACCCTGCTGCGTCATCTGACGCACAGCCAGCGCCATACCTACCAGTGTTGCCGCCATGCCGAGATCGTTTACATAGTGAACCGCCACCATCGGCATGAGCATCGTAAAACCGGTTACCATGAAAAAGGTATATACCAGAAGGATGTGCAGTCCGTTCTTACGCTCACCCGGCGTGTACTGATGCATTTCTTTCTCAGGAGACACCCGGACAACCCCTCCTTTTATACAGATACAATGTCGTGTCGTGAGCGCTGAACTGGGAAAACGGAAACGGTTCTGCAGAGATGGCAGCTACTCCGTTATCCAGAAAGTTGGGAACGATTCCGCTCCCGGTTTGTGCATACACTATCAATGGCGTGTTTCTTTCCCTCCCTTTCTGCAAAAGCACATCGAAACTTCCATTCGACATCGTCATCCCTGTCGCAATGATCATATCGCAATCATGGATAACCTTGTACATATCCTGCTCAATCAGTTGACCGTCCTGGGTCTTCCTGAGATTCAGATCGCAAGGCAAGCAGATGCCGCCGGCACTTTCTATGGCTTTAACCAACGGGTTTACCACCCCTATCAACGCAACCCTCATGCCAGGGGTTATTGCAACCAGCGACGTAATGGCGGCATCACGGTGCTGTGCACGCTCGACTGCGGTACCACCGGGAAGCAGAAACGGTGTTGCCCTCCGGTTGTTTTCATGCGGGTGCACAAGATTGAAATAAGCATCAAGTGCTGCAATTCGTACCGGTACCCGCTCATCTTCCAACAGGCTGTACACAACGTTTCCCGGCAGTTCATGTGCGATTTCATCCGAAAGAGCGTTCTCCTCTATGGAGCAGGCTCCGAAAGCGGTTCCCACACGCAGCAACAGATAGTTGTTTCGATATCTTTGCGATTTTTCAGTCAGCCTTGTTCCCTGCTTTATATGAAAGGCCCCACTTATGCGTATGTTTTTTGGGTCCAGCCCGTACTGATTCTCGATAACGGTCGTTATCAGCTCATTTATGGTTGCGGCCCGGTTTTTGGTATCTTTACTCATCACAAGCTTCCAGGTCGTTTGTTGAAATTTCGATGTTCAACGATTCCACCGCCTCTTCGGCAATCATTCTCGCATTGCTTCCTTCCCTATCCACAGTAACCAGATGACCTATGTAACATGCATTATCGATCGGGGCAGAGACCTTTTCTCCCACCTCTGCATCCAGTTTCCATCGGGTTATGTGAGCGTTGTTCTCCAGAAACTCTGCACCGGCAATTTTTTTTATCACGCCCCCGCGGTCCGGCATCAGAAACTTGATCGCCGCACTTCCTGATCCATCCTGCCCAAGCGTTATCGACGGCTTTTCACCCACGGCAAGACGCACAAACGCATCGACCAGACCATTCCCTGTAACATGCTCGATAAGCTCGCTGATATAGTTTCCGGCAGGACGGGGATTTATTTCAACGATTCTCGGACCGCGTTCCGTCAGTTTGATTTCCGTGTGACTTATTCCATTATCGAACCCGATTGCCTCAAGCGCTGCCGTGGCAAGCTGCAAAGCTTCCGATTCGACCTTTTCATCGAGCTGAGCAGGAAACATGTGACCATCTTCTATAAAAAATGGTTCCCCGCTGATGCTTTTGTCCGTTATGCCTATAATCGTTGTATTCCCGTCAATGGTGATGGCCTCGACACTTATCTCTTCCCCGCTCATATATTCCTCGATCAGGCAAGAGGTATCACGCTGTTGATCCCGAAAGTTTGTTTTGAATGCCATGATTTTATCACAAGCCTCCTGGAGTTCATCCCTGTTATGCACCATGCGTACAAAAGCGCTCGAAGCAAGATCGGTAGGCTTTACGACCAAGGGGTAGCCCATATCATTTCCAGCCTGGGCCGCTGTCTCTCCCGAGCTTACGACTTTAAAAACCGGATTGGCTATTCCGTGCCGTTCCAGCGCTATGCGAACTTGGTCTTTGCGCCGGGCAACCGCAGGATTTCGAGGAAAAGGGTGAGGTATTCCGAGCTGGTTGGCAGCGTGAGTAACGGTTTCTATATAATAGTCACATATGGTAAGAGCGGCATCAAACGCCTCCTTCCGATGGACCTCTTCAAGCGTTCTACACAAGCTCTCAATGTCGTTTGTTTCAGTAACGATTGTTTTTCTTGCACCGGCTACGACAGGGTGATCTCTCCCATCTGCCGCACCATAGTGGCCGGGATTCCTGGTGACAAAGGTATACTCATGTCCAATTTTCTTGATTGCGGACGGCAGTAAACGGGCCGTTCCTCCTACCCAGCTCTCGATCATCAGTATGTGTGCCATTTTTTTTCTTTATGTTTCAAGTGTATTTGTTCTACGGCTCCAACTCATTTTGGACCACTCGAGGGCTATTTCATTCGTGCTTTTTATTGTTGTCGGGGCCAAACTGTCTATGTCTAAAACATCTTCGTTGTCTGCAAAAACCTCGTCGATATAGCGATGTCCTGTGTCGGGCATAATGAATACGTAGTTTCCTCGATTGTCTGCCATGGCCTCATGTCTGGCCACCAGATAAGCACACCCGCTGGACAATCCTGCAAATATTGCATGCGCTCTAAGCAGGTTTATTGCACCAACTCTGGAGTAGTTAAATGACACCCAGTGAATGTCGTCATACAGTTCATGCCTGACATTCTGAAACTCGATCGACGAACCTATTCCGGCAACCAGCATATCCGGATCTTGAATTTTCTGACTGCCAAACGTCACACTCCCGAATGGTTCTACGCCAATCAACCTGACCTCCTCGTTCTCGTGTCTCAGGTAGCTTGTTATTCCTCCAGTCGAACAACCCGAACCCACCGCACCGACCACAGTAAGATTTTCAGTGCCCACCTCACGCCCTATCTGCTCCGCAACCTCTTCATACCCCAGGTAATGGATATCGTCATGGTATTGCCTCATCCAATAGTGGTTCTGTTTTTTTCCTATGACATCCAGTACTTTTTCGACCCGGAATTTCTGGTCCAGTTTAAGGGTCGTTTGCGGAGGTATTTTTTCCACCTGTGCCCCGAGGTTTTCAAGCAGGCTGGCCAGGCTCTTGCTGATTGTGGTTGACGCAACGATGTGGGACCTCAATCCATGCTTATGACAGGCCATCGCAAGAGCATAGGCATACAAACCACTGGAACTGTCTATGAGCGTTGTTTTCTCGTCAATCCGTCCTTCATCGAGAAGACGCTCTACCGCCGTTATTGTGGAATACAATTTCATTGTCTCGAATCGCAACGCGAAGAGGTTGCTTTCGAGCTTTATTATTGCCGGTTTTTTCATTGCATCCGATATATGATCGTACATGTCAGAAGCCCGCTTGCGTGTATTGGATCTGGTGCCCGAGCGATCTCGCAAAAGCCGCTACGTCAGCCACCATTGTTTCTAAAGGATTGCGCGCATACAGATATCCTATCAAGGTTCCTGTATGCGCAACAAATACACCGTCTGCCTTGAAATGTTCTTTGTAATTCAGGAACGAATCCAGGTTCCTTTTCGGTAGCACGTCTTGAGATAAAATCGCGCTCTGCGTGGCGCACTCCGTCAGTTTTTTATAATCCCGTTTGTCGAAAGCCTTTATGGTCGAGTCGAGATTCAGATTGTACTGATGCAGTTTTTTCCGGTAATGCATCAAAAGAAGCTCATACGTACTTTCCGTTTCGATTCGCCCTCCTTCATCGATGTAATAACAATGAAGCTGCGGCCTGGATCTGAATGTTCTGACGGTTTGCTGCCTGTCACTCAGGTACAAGGCATAGCTGTTCATGAAAACGCTGTCGGAACGCTCGATTCCTTTCAATATTTTCGATACGGACTGTTCATCCGTGACCCTGCCGTTTATCTTGTCAAGACAGCGGATAGTGGAAACGATATCCGCCGTAGAGCTCGACATTCCCTTGCCTGTAGCCAGTTCCGAGTAGAAGCTCCACTCCCCTTTCGGCCGATCCGTTTTATGGAGAGCTCCGTACAAGTCGATGGCTTTCATGCAACGAGGCTTTTTTTTCGCCACATGCTCTATATTGTCGCAACCGCTGTTCATGAAATGCACCCAACTGTACTTTCTGGCATGAAGGGAAATAACACTGATCGATATGTTTCTGTGCATATGAAACGGGCCCTGTATTATCTCACCCACCGTTCCGTGACACACCCCTGTAAACCGCCCATTGTTCCGTACCATACCCCCTTGAAGTAGTTTTGAGCTCGCAGGAAAAAAACAGACAACCTGAGAAGTCAATCCTGAAACTGTTTGTTGGTACTACCAAAATTCAACCAGAGACAAAAACACTGATATTTCCGGCTTTTTTAACATCTTTTTTACACTAAAACACAACAAAAACCCACCAATAAACGCCTGCACTACGAAATGCACCGTCCTGACAGCACAAATATTTCAAGTCTTAGAAAAACCGTTGTTGCGTAAGGCTACCCTTTAACGAGCAGGCAACCTTTTTTCAACCATCCTTTTTCAGGAAAAGCTGAATTCTTCCTGCCTGGCTCTTTCACATGGGGTACAGGCAAGAAAAGCACCGATGAAATGATTATGGTTCAGTTTATAGATTTATTTTTATTTAGACAAAATAAAAAAACAAAAAAATAATGCGTTCATCTTGCAAAAACGGCTTGCCTGTCACCCACCCTGATGACGACACCCCACATGCCTCAAGAAACAGTTTGACACAACCGGCATTCACATACATTTCAGGACAGCAAACAGCTTATCTGTCAACGATGAATGCACATAATGAAACATAAAAGACGGCAACAAGACCCCATCCGTTTCAAAAGGCGATATTATCTTCAAAAACAATCCTTTGAGCATTACCGAAACTATAAACCCGTAGTTCATTTACCGGTATAGTGGCTAACTGGCAGGTCTCCTGACTTTCAACGGAGTGTATCATGTACATGGCCTTCCCGTGGATTTCCGGGCGGAAATCAACATCACACAGTGACCATATATACCTCCGATCCTACATCATGGAGCCATGATGCGGTTCACGGAAGTTTTCCGTCATTACAGTTGCGGGTACAGTGTACGAATCTCACGTACTTCCCTATTTTCCGGCTTTCAAGCCGGCACCAGCCACAAAAGAAAGAACAGCGTTGTAAATGTATAGGTACACAAAAAACCAGTATATTCGCAAATACCAGACAGCAAACATAGCCTATTGAAAAAGCTATAAGCATATGTAATAAAACAAAATAAGCTACAGAAAAAAATACCGAAAAACATCAGAAAACGTTACACTTTTCGGAGGGACAGTTTACCGGCTTCAAGAAGCGGCAGGGGCGGGGCTGGCAACAACATATCCCAGCATCATCCCTTGAGACTGCCGCTCATGTTTGATCTCAACAGTCCTTTTTTTCTTTACCTCGAAACCACAACCGGAAATCAATGCACACAGGCTGTTGCAGGTGAATAAATAATAAGACTTGTGCCCGGACTTCGAGGCCCATCTTTGATAATTATCCAGGCTTTTTGCAGTTTCAGCGTGGCAATACGTAGGTGCTACAAGCAATCCTGTCGGTTTGATCACGCGCCTTGCCTCACCTAACGCCACATCAGGCGCTTTCATGACATGGAGAGAGTTCAGAATTACGATTGCATCAAAAATATGATCGGGGAAATCAAGTTCATACGCACTTTGCACATGAAACGATATGTTTACAATGCGGGATTCATCTGCTTTTTTTTGCGCAACAGAGATCATTTTCGGCTCCAGATCCAGGGCATCAACCTGTCTGACACGTTTTGCCAACTCAAGCGAGACAACTCCGGTACCCGCAGCCACGTCTAAAACACGATCCACATGGCCTATGTCATTTCCAATTTTTTTTACTAACGCCTCTATATCTGAATGTATATGTTTATCGAACTTCGATGCGTTTTTCGCCCAATATGAATCGTTTTCATGTAACTGCATATTCACCTCTTTTTTAAAAGCACCTCAAAACATTACCAACCTATCCGCCCAACGAACGAATCAGGACACATAACAAATCAACAGAAGAGCACTCAGACAAACTCCAGATGAACAATCCTGTTTGACAATACCGGCCTGATAAGGGGCAGACGCCCGATAATCCCGAACCATTTCCATCGTTTCCTGTGGTAGTCATAGTAATTCCATTCTTCCAGAAATCGTATATCTTCATGCCACCGCTCGATTTTTCTGCTATCCTTTATCCCCCACTTGAATTCTGCGGAACTGCCGATCCTGCTTACCGAATCATGTTGCCTGCTCTTACCGACAGCCAGTGGCGCAATCATTTCCAGAAGTATTTCTGCGTCCGGTAGACGGGAAACCATCCGCTTGAAAAGACCGGCAACCTCATCTTCCGTAAAATACATGAACAACCCCTCTGCAATGATCAGTAACGGCCGGCCCGTAGTTTCAACATCATCGAACCAGGACTCATCAAAGACAGATTTAGATATGCATATATTCTCATCGCTTTCGGTGAAAAACTGCCGCCTGAACACAATTGCCTCGGGAAGATCGAGGTCATACCAGCGATATATGATACTATCATCTTTCAGGCGCTCATAGCGCGTATCAAGACCTGCACCAAGGTTAATGACCACCGCGCCTGGCCTTCGTTGCAGAAATTCGCAAACAGCCCTGTCAAGCAGCATCGTTCTGACCGAAACACCGACCTGCGTTAACCATGCTCCTTTAAATCTTGAAAAATCATAATCAATGCGGGGAACCAACGCCGCCGCTATATCATCTCTGATGATAGGATTAGCTTGCTTTGCCTCTTCGGCTCGCGCCCAAAGCGGTATAAGCATTGTTTCAGGAACGCCCTGCAATTTCTTTTCCATGTCATTCTCTTTTATCCATTATTATTGGGCACCTCTAAAAAGTGTCATGAGCGGTTCGAGTGCAAGGCGGATGGAGTGCAGCAATCGAGATGCGCAATAAGTTTTTAGAGGTGCCCTCATCATGCTCGCATCTTCCAGCCCCTTGCCCTCTGTTGTTCCTGCCAGAATCGTCCATAGAGTCCCTCCTGATCCACCAGTTCTTCATGCCTCCCCTGCTGTACAATTTTCCCTTTGTCAAGGACAAGAATCTGATCGGCATTCATGATTGTCTGAAACCGGTGCGCAATGACGATCACGGTTTTGCTTTTCACAAGGTTGTCGAATGCCTCCTGAATATCCGCTTCGTTCTCCGGATCGAGGGATGCCGTTGCCTCATCGAGCATGACAACCGGAGCGTCTTTCAGGATCGCCCTGGCAATGGAAATTCTCTGTTTTTCACCGCCGGAAAGCGAAGCACCTCCTTCCGCCAATACCGTGTCGTAGCCGTTAGGGAGTTCCTCGATAAATTCATGACAACAAGCCTGGCGCGCAGCATCTCTAACACTATCCAGAGAAGCATCGCTTCTACCAACCCGTATGTTATTGGCAACCGTATCGTTAAACAGATAAACATCCTGAAAAACCATCGAAACGTTACGGAGCAACTGCCCGGTTTTACACCCTTTCACCGGCTGTCCCCCAAAAAGAATCTCCCCTTCATCGACATCCCAGAAACGGGAAATAAGATTCACCATCGTGGTTTTTCCCGATCCGGAAGGCCCGACGAGTGCAGTCATTTTCTTATGAGGGATCATGCAGTCCAAGCCTTGCAGAACAGGGGTATCGAGATAGCGAAAATGAACGTTCCTGAACTCGATATCACCAGCCTGCAGAGGCTGCCGGCCTGCATCTTCCGGAAGCTCCACAGCGGAAAAAACCTCTTCGATACGAGCCGTCGAAACCATGGCGTAGCGGAGTTCCACAAGCATGATCCCCAGATTCTTGACAGGAACGAAAAAAAAGTACCCCAGGATGGCATAGGTAAGGTAGTTCACGACGCCGAGCCCGCCGGCGGTGATCATCCAGGCTCCGACCAGAAGCATCAGGAGATATCCCACATCGAGGATCAGGAGAAAAACCTGCACGGGGATTCCGGTAAACACTTCCACGCGAAAACTTTGTTTCTTCAGCTCCAGCATCGCTTGCTTCAGGGAATCGAAGTGCTCGCCCGTCATGTTGTATGCCTTGAGCAGCCTGAGCGTGCGGGCATATTCGAGCAGCCGGGAAGACGTGGACGTAATCGAGGCGATGTGCTTCTTGCCAAGACGCGACACGATCCGCGAGGCGACCAAGAGAAACACCGATGCCACAGCTATGGTCCCGAAGATGATCCCGAAAAGAGAAGCATCGATGACGACGAGGAACGCGCCGAGCAGAAGCGGTACGACGATCGCGGAAACGATATCGGGAAGCTGATGGGAAAGCGTGTTTTCAGCCTTGGTGACATCATGAAGAATACGCGACGTCACATCACCCGGGTCCTTCGCCTTGAAAAAACCAAGGGGCAGCTTCCGCAACTTGTCACCCAGCTTGAGGCGCAACGCCGTGGAGATTTTATACGACTGCACGAAACTGTTCGTATGCCCCCACAACGAGAGCAGAAAATACACCAGAAAAACCGCAGCGTACAAACCCGTAAAAAACCACAGGTTCCGGAAATCAACGCTGGTATCCGTCAGCAGTGGGACCGACAGGTAAAGAATGATCACATAGATGCCGCCGGTAAACATGCCGCGAGGAAGATTGCTGATAAAATTTCCGACAAAAATGCTGAGAAGCGCGCGGGGCTGCTCCCTGAACAAACTCCATTTTTTCTCCTGTTCTGCTTTCATACGTCACACTCCTTTCTTCCTAAACTGAGCGTTTCAACAAATGCTCAATAAGAGTAAGTTTATAAAAAAAAGTGTCTTATACTGTTCAAAAGGTATAATTATTCGTCACCTGTCGGGTGCAGGAAAAAACCGATAAAGAACCGCATGTTTTGAAACCCTTCGGGATTGCCGATCATACCGCATCTGCTTCGTTACAGGGAACTTGCGGTAGATCACTACAGCGGCATTCCCTGTGCCTTGCATCTGCGGCATGCTCGACAATCGCTCAATTTAGGTTCTTCTCTTTTTCCGTTTCCTGAAACTGCCAGTCATGAGCTTTCCGGCGAGCGTTCCACATCCGGTAATACACTCCACGCTCATCGCCGACAAGCTGATCATGCGTTCCCCGCTGAACAATGCGCCCCCTGTCTACGACAACGATCTCATCGGCATGCATGATCGTCGACAGGCGGTGCGCGATGACGATAACGGTACGCCCTTGCATCAAAGAAGAAAAAGCATGCTGCATGCGGCTCTCGTTTTCGGCATCGGCGTATGACGTAGCCTCGTCGAGCAACACGATAGGCGGATTTTTCAGGATAACCCTCGCCAGAGCGACACGCTGCTTTTCACCGCCCGAGAGATGCACCTCTCCACCCTCGCCGATAACCGTGTCATACCCACGGGGAAGCGCTTCGATAAAATCGTGGCACGCCGCAGCCCTTGCCGCCTTCTCAAGCGCTTCCTGCGAAACATCCTGCCGCCCCATACAGATATTCTCCCTCACGGTCGCCGTCAGCATCCGGACATCCTGAAACACCATGCCCACGGCGTCGTTCACACCCCGCGACCCCAGTTCGGCAAGAGACTTGCCGCCAATACGTATCTCGCCGCTCGATACGTCCCACATCCTGGCGATAAGATGTACCAGCGTAGTCTTGCCGGCTCCGCTCGGGCCGACCAGTGCCACGAACCTTCCTTCCGGGATGTCGAGGTCGATATCGCTCAGCGCCGGCTCGGCATCGGGAGAGTAACGAAACGTGACGTTGTCCACCACGATATCGTAGCCCGACGGCCTTGCCGGTGTATCGGGTTCGACAAGCTGCTCCTCCTGAAGCATGCTCTGAATTCTCTTCGCCCCTTCGGTAATCATCATCATTTTGGATGTCATGGTGATGAAACTCACCAGGCCGACCAGACAACCGGTTCCGAGAAGTAGAAAAAGAATGATCGTGGGAATATCCACCTGCCCCTGCTGCTGCAGCCACAGTGCAACCGGGAGGATGAACACGCCGCCGCCGAGAACGATCGAGGTGAACCCCGCCCAGAATGGCGTCATAATCTTCGCCCACCTGGTCAGCAATTCGCCATAGAGAGCAACCGAATCCCTGAGGCGGTTGAACGAATCGACCGTCAGATTGAACACCTTGATCACCGGCATCCCCTGAACGTACTCGACCGTCCGGGAATGCATGTCTTCAAGGGCCGTATGATAGCGCTCCATGACCGCCGCTCTCTTCCCGCCCGGGCCGAAACCGCCCATAGCGAAGTGGACCAGACCCAGCCCGAGGGGCAACGGGACGGTGGCGGCAAGAGCCAGTCGCCAGTCAACCGCGTAGAGAAACGCCAGGGTCACCGCCGGCAGGATAAGACCGGATACAAAATCCGGCACATGATGGGCGATAAAATTTTCTATTGCCTCGACATCCTCCTGGATCACCTTGCGAACAGCACCCGAATTCTTCCTGTTCCAGTACCCCATGGGCAGCTTGCCGAGATGCCCGGCCAGGCGGGAGCGGATATGATACAGAAGATCAAAGGCCGCTATATGGCTGAAGACGAACGCCGAGACACGAAGCACATAGTGGAGCAGTATGGCAAAGAGCGCCCACCCGACAATGACCACAACAGGCCCCGCGGCGGCCCCCTCTCCCTCTTGCAGATAGTACTGCACGATGTAATAGATCAACGCATAGGGAACGATCGCCAGGACCGAGCTGAGCGCTGCAAGTACAACCGATACGATGATCTGCGTCCGCTTGTTTTCGGCAAGCTGAAAAATAATTTTCATAAACCACTTGCATGAATTGATGTAAAGTCAATCACCAGCTTTGACGCCTTTCCTTTTCCTTTGTTTAGGATAAAACACGACATAACAGCCGGTGACGACAAGAACGACAAACAACAGCTCAAAGGGAGCCCTGATGATTTCTGCAACGATGGGGTGCACCCATCCAAGCATACTTTTGCTCATCAAAAAACGGTTTGCGTTGAAACCGTATGTCACTATTTCCCCGGTTCCCGCTTCCACATACCACTCCAAAAACCTTTCTCTGACAACAAACCGGTACACACCGTTTTTCGGCAGATACGAAATCTCGTCAAACTCATCCACCGAATCGATACCACTCGGTTGACGACTCATAAAAGCTTGCAGCACCTGCTCAAAAGAAAGTGATACATTTTCATGCTGCCCCGTTGACGGCGGGGCACCATGCATTACCGGCTCCCCTGGGTTGAAAACAACAGGCAGCACCACCATCTCCGCCAGCCAGATCACGGTCAGAATGCTGACATAGACCCCAACCCATTTATGGAGTTTTCGGGACCATATGAGCAATCTCACCCCTGTCATCCTCAGAGCCTGCCGTTCAGGGTCACTCCGATCGTCCTGGGATTACCGGGCTGAGCCACCCAGCCCAACACCGGAAACTCGAAAGCGATAGTTTCATATTCCTGGTCGAACAGATTTTTCACCCAGAAATACACATCGAAGTGCTCGAACTCGGCCCCGACACGGGCATTGACCAATTCGTAGGCTCCCTGCTTCTCGCTGTTCGCATAATCCCAGTATAATTCTCCTACTCCGTGCAACTCGACACGACTGAAAAGCGTCAAGGACGGATTCAGCGCATACCTGTATTGAGCTGCGAGCAGATAATCATGCTCAGGAACCATCAAAACCTTATTATCGTCATAGACCGTGCCGGCTGCCGGATCGCGATATTCGTCGAAAGCAGCGTCCGTATAACCGTAGTTGGCTATCAGCTCGAGCCCCTGGACCGGTTTCGCAGCCAGCTCTATCTCAAAGCCTTTGGAAGTTGACTTCGCAGCATTTTTGGTAATGGTCTGACTGGCACCTATAAGCTGTAAAACCTGCTGGTCTTCGTAATCGATGTAGAAAACAGCGGCATTCGCAATAAGACGATTGTTGAACCAGCCGGATTTTATCCCCAGTTCGTAATTCCACGAATACTCCGGACCGTAGATCAGATCATCCGGATCATCGCTGCCCTGCAAATACACATTGAACCCGCCGCTCCGGAAACCTTTGGCCGCGGTGGCGTAGGTCATGATATCTTCATCGAGGTGATAGGCCGCAGTGAATTTCGGAAGCCACTCGGTATAATCGATCTCCTCGTCTATCCTCGATGTAGGCCCCTCATAAAGAAGCGGCGCAAGCTGTGGTCCTATGACAGGGTCATCAAGGTAATCGGGCAGAAAAGGTACACCCGGACCACTGACATTAACCGCCCTGTCACCCCGTAGCTCAGCCTTGCTTTTTTCATACTCCAGACGGATTCCTGCCGTCAGGTCGAGCTTATCGAAAACGGTATAGGTTACTTGTCCGAAAAGGGCTCCTCCATAGGTATCCACGTCGCCATCGAGGAGACCGTGTGATTCGATATCGAGTCCGAGCGAGGACAAGGCTCCTCCCGAAAACAAGTCATAGGCATCCGGCCGCATGATATCATCGAAATCATTTTTCACATCTTTCCTGTAGAGGTAGGTACCGCCGATCCATTTCAATGGACTGTCGCTCTCATCAGGAGAAGAAAACCGCAGTTCCTGAGTGATTTGGTCGGTATCTTTCTTGTAGTCGTTGAGAAAATAGTCATTGGAAGTGAAGTCCTGATCGTTCATCGATTCCAGCGAGTGCTGAAGCAGTCCGGTAATCGATGTTACGGTAAACCCTGGTGTTTTATACACAACTCGTAGATCTTCACGCGTTTGATCCGCATCGCTGTACCCGTCCGTGAAGTCGTGACTCACATGATAGGGGTTTTCGCGGATCTCCTCCAGAGGACCGATGGCATAGGAGCCATCCCTGATCCGGTCACCGCTGACTCCGAGGGTTATATCAAGAACGTCCGACGGTATCCAGCGCAGCTTGGCCCGTCCGTTGAACCCTTCCCTGTCATCCACCGTATCGCCGGTCAAATCGTTCGTGACAAACCCGTCCCGCTCCGAATAAGAACCCGACAGGCTGAAAAACAACTTGTCCCTGACGACCGGAACATTGAGACGCGCACGATATTTCCGGTAATCGTAATCGCCGAACGACAGCCCGGCGCGAACGTCGAAATCGTTTGTCGGTGTCTTGGTGATTATGTTGATAACACCGCCGAGCGCGTTCCTGCCGTAGAGGGTCCCCTGCGGCCCGCGAAGAAATTCGATCCTTTCGATGTCGTGAAAATCAGCCATGTTGAACGAGACACCGCTGAGGTAGCTGACATCATCCACATAAAACCCGACCGACGAATCCCCCAACAGAGAGCCGACCCCGCGAATGAGCAAGTGGCTTTCACTGCCGCCTCGGGGTCCGAAGTGAAAGTCCGAGAGGTTGGGAATGTATGTTTGGAGTTCACCCACATCAGTGATGCCGGCATCCTCGATCTGTGTCTCCGAGAACGCCGTAACGCTGACCGGAACCTCCTGAATGTTCTCCTCCCGCTTCTCTGCCGTTACTGTGATGGGTTTCGTATAATACACAGGTGTGTCTCCCGCATCCTGATCGACTGCGGTTTCTTCAGCGAGCAGGCCTGCAGATTGCAGCAGTAACACTAAAAAACACAATGCTGTCACCAGCACGCTCATTCGCACTTTTTTAAATGGCATAACTTTTCCATTTATTAGTTTTTGTTTTTAACAAAAGATTGTTCCCCTTTGTGCATACCATTACTACAACTATTGAAGACAAACGATGCTCATCCTCTTGTCTCGCGGGATAATAGCAGTAGAACAGAGATATTTCTCACGCAATAATAAATCCTATTTATATTTTGTCCAAATAAAAACAAAAAAAACAACAAAGTCACATCACATATTGTATTTAGAAAAATGCTGTTACATTTGCCGTGGATGTGCGAAAAAGCCTTTTTCAACCGGCTTGTTGAAAAAGACCGCAAACCGGTCGCCGGATATCTTAACGTGTTCGAGCCTACGGGGAGTCAGTGTTTGAAACGGAAAAACATGAAAACAACGATCAGTTACCCTCAACCGCAAAGGCCCCCACATATTGATGAGCAGGTTTAAACGCCGAAAGATGCCACCGGGATGTTTCCAGCGGCTCGCCTTCTACCGAAAGAAGACGAGCCGGCTCTTCCGGAACCAGCGAAACCGTAAACGAATCTAATCTTCTGCTCAATCCATCGCCCATAGCTTTTAGAAATGCCTCTTTACGGGTCCAGCAATTGTAGAAAGCTTCAAGTTTTTTATTTGGGGGAACCGCACTGAAAGCAATGTTTTCCTGAGGAGCAAAAAAGCGTTTTGCGATCACTTCAGCGTCCGGGATAAAGTGGACGTATTCGACATCCACCCCGATTCTGCTGTTCCATGCCAGCGCAAAAAGAGCAATATCATGAGAATGAGACATATTGAAGCACAATGAGCAGCCGTCGGGCGTTCCCTCCAACACAGGTTTTCTGTAAACACCGTAAGAAAACTTCAGTCCGATCGGCTCCACGTCCAGATATTGACTCAGCACTTTTCTGAGCATACCATGGGAAATAATAAAATGTTCCCGGTCCGTTTGAAAGTGAAAGCGCGCTGCGTCAATCTTTTCATCATCGGAAAGTACCCGTATAAAGTCACCAAGATGCTGCTTCTGCCTGCTGAAAAAAATCCGGTAGAGATGCACTTCATTATCGACGAGCGGCAACTTTTCCCGAAAAGCGGGCTCGTCAAAAATTTTCACATGCAAAGAAAACCCGTTATCCGAAAAACTCTGTTCGTCCATTTCAGAGATTTTTTTCCAGCCATCTGTGAATTGCATCCAGGAGCGACTCGTAAGACCGGTGAAGCATGCAGGTATGCCCGGCGTTTTTTTGTACATACGTAGCCACCCGAGCCTTCTTGAACAGATTCGATTCCGCCTCTAGATCAATGCCGATCCACAAGGCGTCCTGTTCGCCGGCAGCCAGTAAAACAGGAATATCTATTCGTGAGAGCACAAAGCGATCCGGGCTGAAAAATGAAAACGTCGAGCCTCTCGACATCGGATACGATCGCGAATTATCGTGAGCAACAATTTGCTGGTCGGCGCCGTGCACATAGTAAAAAGCGGCTTCGCGCTCCGCATCTGTCCAGGTTACATAGTTATTTTTCAGAATTTCGGAGAAAGGCGGGCCTATTTTAGTTTCTTTTTCTCCGTGAACCCATCCTATGGTTATCAAGCCGTCCAGCAGCCGGCTCTCGCCAGCTATCATGTTACCGAGCAGTCCGCCTACACTGTGACCAATCCATATAATCCGCCTCTGAGCGTTCTCGCGCTTGACCTTGACAAGAACTTGCTTTAAAGACTGTACCTGGCATCGCGGAGTCAGAATATTGCCGTTCGGATGGCTCGAAGTGCCGTATCCCAGGCGATCGACCGCCAGAACTGGGTAGCCGTGCCGCGCGACAAAAAAATCAATCCATGAATATCCCGGAACGTCCCACACCCATCTCCCGTACGTGGCCCCGTGAATCAACACCAGCAGAGGCTTTCCCGCATCGGGCTCGGGGCGGTAGTAACATCCCTTGATGGTGTTTTTGCTGAAAAGGATCCTGACATCGTACGTTTTTTCAAGAGGGTTGACTTCGAAAGCCTCGCACTTATCGGCATACAGTTGCAAAAACAACAGCACCAGCAAAGCACCGATCTTGCTTACCGCTCTACTCTCCAAAACAACCTCCGTTTACTACCAGCATATTATTTCTGCCCGGAAAACGTAAAACACTCATCGATCAGGCCTTGAATGGCAGAACAATCAATACAGGATATTCACAAATAAAAAATCCGCGATCATAGCCGAAAGTCCCGAGGAAAACATCGATACCGACAACACCGATACATACCTCGGTATCGCTTTTTTATACTTCAAAAAAGCATCGCCAAATCTTGGACCGAGAGCGTATTTTTCCTCTATCAGCACAAGGATATGAAGTTGAACAAGCCAAACAGGAAACAATATCGTCGTATAATAGCTTCCTGTTGCCAGGCAGAATCCCATAACCAGCAACCCTCCCGTCACGGTTATAGGATGCCTTATCTTCTTGTATCCCCCTTGCGTCAACAACTCACTCGGCGCCGTATAGTCCTCTTTCGTCACCGTCAGATTCTCCGTTTGCACCCTGATAAACCACAGAGCGGAAAAGAGTACTATACCAACCCCTACGATGCTTGTGCACAAACCGATCCACGAAACACTGTCCCCGTATACCGCGACATGCCATAAACCCATGAAGCGGGGCTGGGGCAGGAAGGGCATGATAAACCAGATGATCGTGTTCGAGCCCGAAAAAAGATTAAGTGTGACAAGATTGGTTTTTTCGACCTTTCCCCCCTCTTTCCTGGCTTTCATTCTTGTGCCGAAATACCAGCGATAGTGAAGTATTCCTAAAAACGTCAAACCCAGCATAAGAAGCTGCAGCCATAAACCAAAATTGTCCGGATGCAAATGTTCCATTACCATTTGTACACTATATCTATTTTTGAATTGATACTATCTTCCAGCAGGGTACGATCGAAAAAATCGCCTTCGAGACTGTGTATGCCGGCAGAAAGTGACAGCTTGTCGTTTACGTAATGCTCGGCAAAAACCGCCGGCAGCAGGGCCGTCAGCCTGCCCACTGTATAACCCGCAACATAGGCAATGTAATCCCTGCCTTCACAGGAACACTCGATCCCGTACACGGAATACGGCAAACCCTCCATGAACCGCTTGTTCCTTTCGTGGAAAAAAGCCATGGCTTTTCCAAGGCGCTGAATGTTCCTGTAGGATCTGAGTACCGCGTATTTCCTGTAAGCCCTGACAATCCACATCGGCAATCCCTGAAAGTGCACACGGTAGTCGCACCACTCTATTTCTCTGATATCTATTTCCTTGCTTCGCTCAAGCGTCCACGCCTCGACCGAAGGACAGTGCACAAATTTGCTGGCGCTGGCAAAAAGAGGAAGCCTGTGCCAGGAATTCTTTTCGTCGTCGTTCGCTTTCACCATACGATGCGCACCCTTCCATATCTCATTGACCTCCGGACCGAGATAGGAAAGCATGGTCATTACCGATGCCGCGCCGTTATCCTCTTTTGCTCCCCCGAACAACCAGTTTTTTATGCATTTCCTGCCTCTCGGCATGTTTTTGAAAAGAGAATGCAGCATAAACGTTGAAAGACCGGGATTCAACCCCATCCCCGTCAAAACGCTTACCCCCCTTTCTTTGGCAAGGCTGTCAAGACTGAATATATCGTATGCGGCACCCAGGCTGTCATTCACATCCAGGCAATCGATACCGGCCTCAATGCATAATTTGTGCGGCATGCTTTTAAACTCTTCAAAGGGCCCCATGGTAAGGATGGCGAAATCGTACCCCGCAAGAGTCTCCACAGCGGCGGTGGAATCGTGGAAATCCAGCCTGACCTTTCCCACGCCATCCGGGATCCCTTTGGCCTTGTGCGCACTTCTTCCCGCCACATCTATTCGGACATGATCGAACTTTCCTGCAATTTCCTTCAGAATATGTCTTCCGACACATCCATGTCCGCCGATCAGAATAACGCTCTTTTCCTTACTCATACTTTATGCGATTAAACTTCCTATACCTGTCTTTTCCATAATGCAATTCGCCAGTTCCCCCGGATGGGTCACCAGCAGCATATGCCCACCGGCAACCGTCGCAAAACCGGCGTTGGGATACAACTCAAACCAGGCCTTGTCTTCGGGGCGAAGAAAATCGTACTCCTCGTCCTTGCCGGTTACAATCAACGCCGGCATATCGACCGTCTCTCTCGACGCCTTGTAATCGAGAATCGTTTTTACGGACTTCCAATACAGGCTCCAATAACGCTTGAGTTCTTCTTTGCTCATCGTATCGGTGATTTCCCTGTATATTTCTCCTATTTCCATTGTGCCTTTCATATAACCGTCGGCACAGGCATCGTCGTCAAAATCGAGATCGTATACGGCATCTTTCATATTCGGAGGGGTCAGAGACACCATGATCAAGCCATCCACCCTGCGATTTCGCCGGGCAAGAATCCTCACAAGATGATGTGCCACATAACCTCCGAAGCAGTAGCCGAGCACATACAGCTCATCCGTCTCGACGCTCGTCAGATACCCGGCGTAAAACTCGGCTATCTCCTCTATCGTTTCCAACGGGGGACCTTCACCTCTGACTCCCGGATACAACGCAACCCCGACATTTACGGTATCGGGCAGGTATTCGCTGAATTTTTCGAACATTTCCGTCATCCCCCCGGCATAGGGCAGACAAAACAGCATGGTATCCGACTCCATCGATGATTTCAACATAACCACCCGACCATCTTCCGTAGCCGGCGCCACATCCCTTGCCTTCAGGTACCGCTCAATAGAGAGCGAGATGTCGTGAATGGTACCACCATCCAAAAAATTTTCGACCTTGTTATCTACTCCGAACCTGTCCTCTATATCCCTGGTAATCTTCAACAGAACAGAAAAATCATTAATATTTTTCATGATGCCTTCATATACGTCAATCTCCTCTCTCTCAACACCGATACTATCGGAAACGATACCCGATATCGTCTCTCTAATCTTCAAATATCCGGCCTCCTTCTTATCTTCCGGCTTTTTCGCCATCCCTTCTTCCAGACTTTTTGCCAGCTCGGGCATATCGAACTCCATCGCAAGACGCTCTATCTCCTCTTTATCATAAAGTGTTTGCTTGAAATCGTCTACATATTCACGATCGAACAAACCATCCCTGATTTGATTGCCGAATTCGAAATCAACATAGTTGTTTGTGTTATTGAGGTGCGCGATACGACTCCAGAGATTGACCAGCTTGCATCCTGAAGAGATATAGTTTTCAGAAAATCTTTTGATCGGCTTCCAGTTCAATTCACGCTTCACAATTTTTATCATTTCCTGCGGCTTGTAGGGAAAATACTGAAACGGGAAGATCGCCTGTACATTAGCTTCCTTTATATCTTTTGGAAATAAATTATCCAGCTCCTTCACTCCCTTTTCCCTTTTCCACGCATCCCTCGCCTTTTTCAACTCATGATAAAATGTCTCCATGACGTACTCTTTAAAAGCTATACGCTCTTCGTCTATTTCGATACTCTCCCCCATCAAAAAAATCTGATCGGGGCTATGTCCCGAAAAAATCGCCGGAATATTCATCATGCCTGCAAAACATGACGCGGTATATATCAGAAATCGTCCGCAAAATGCACACACCTGACCCGCATCTTGCTGATATATGGATTTCTCCATGAACAGGAAACGATAATACTCTTTCATCAGAACCGGATCCTGGCGGTATTTCATATAGGGCATATCCAGGGAACGCGCTATCTTATCCGCGTTTTCAAACGTATCCTCATACTCATAATTATTGTCCACGATGAATCCGAAAAGATCCAAACCGTATTTCACCTTGAGAAAGTAAGCCAGATATGCGCTGTCTTTACCCCCGCTCAACATAATCAGACCATCATAGCCCCCCTTGCCTCTGATACCCTCTATTCTTTCCTCGAACATCGATTTCAGCTTGTCCCAACCAATCTTTTCAAACTCTTTTTTCTTCTCACAAAGAGTGCACAGCCCTTCATCATTAATAGCAATATGATGATAGCTGTCCTCTTGCAGCATGCACTGCTTACATTTTTTCACATTTTTTCCAGGCATTTCCACTCCTTGTTATCTTTGCATTTTTTCCAGACAAAAGCATAACGCCCATCTTCATTCGGTAATGCCGACTTTCTTGTCAAAACAATATCAGAGGATGAAAAGGATGTCTTCATGGCGCACAGCTCGGCCTCGGAATTCAAACTGGACAACTCGGGACAACCGACCCCGAAAAGAAGATCGTCATATGCAGAGTACGTTATATCCGTACGAAAAGTATCCCGGTCATCCTCAACAATCTCATAGTCAATCAGTGAAAGATCATGAGCCGCGTCGAGATACGCTTTCCAATAGGCTTTGATCGCTGCAAACGGATCATCGAGAGCATCGAAAACCTCATATCCGGGCCACAGCCACGTCATCTCCTTACCCCCTATGGAAAGAAACATCTCACCAAACAGAGCATAACCTTCTTCCCGGCCGAACATACCTATACTCACTTCATAACCCGAGACTATACCGGCGTAATCGTTGACAATATTTTTATTACTTATACCTCTCTCCTCGGCGCACTTTTTTACAATCGCATGTTTCTTTCTCAACATCGACAGATACTTGTACACAAAAACGATCTTTCCCCACGGTCTCAGCCTTCCCAGAAGCCTCGAGTTAAGCATCTGCCGAAACTGCTCTCTCTTGATGCTTGCTGGTATATCGGGAAAAGTGTACCAGCACTTGCCGTAATTTTTTATCCCCTCGACATCGGGACCGTTCACGCCAGTCATGATATTTCCGATATGTCGAAACGAAACGACTCTTTTTCCAGAAGAGACATAAAGTCTTTTACATCCACGCTTTCCGGCAGCAAAAAGAGCCCGCTCCCGTCCACCTTGTTTTCAATAACAAACCTTGCCGTATTGGCGGCAACGACTCCCGTCGGCTTATAGGTATCCTGGAATGACAATGTTGCCGCCAGTTTTTTTTGCCTCCCCTTTTCCTCCCCCTCGACCACGACATGCACCATAAAGCAGGGATCTTTTTCTCGCAGATCCTTTTCCGCCGCCCTGACAATACGGTTTGCAGCACGCAGCCTTTGTTCATGAGTCCTGCTCTGCCTGAAGAGCTTTATAGAAGCCATCACCATGGGCATCCTTCTGCCGGAATTGGTTCCATAGGCGTGAACCCTTCTGACTCCGTTTGCCTCGACCACTTTTTTCAGTTCCCCGGTAAACATCAGGTACGACCTGATTGTACCGATAGGCGCGGGCAATGCCGTTTTTTTCGACATCGAAAACAGACCGGCCTTTTTCGTTTCACCGTTTTCGTAATACGCCGCTTCCCAGGCATCCGAGCCGTCGAGACTGCTTGCAATATCATAAGCAGAGTTAAAAGTCCACTTGTCGTGACCGACGTAGTAGACTTCAAGGCTGTCGACACGATCGAAACAGCTCTGCACGACATAGGCGGGAAAGAGTCCGGACATGCCGGGCAAAAGCCCGGCGGCCACTATAAAGACAAGTCCCTTTTCTTCAAGCTGCTTTTGCTCGCCCGACAAGGCGTTGACCAGAGGCTCGTAACCGCCCGGATCAACATAATGAACGCCCTGCCGCAGTGCAGCCGCGGCTATCCGGTCCAGGATGCGCCACGACGGGCCGGCACAGTTGATAACAAGGTCGCATCCCTTACAGAAGGCGTCCAGCATATCCCTGTCATTGATATCCACGGCCTCCCCGCTGATACGGCGGCCCCCGAGCTTCCTGGCCGTTTTATCGGCCTTTTCAGGATCTCGCCCGGCAACAACGATGTCATGCCCTGTATTTGCAATGAGATGCCGCGCCGTTTCCTCACCGACCCGTCCATAGCCGCCCACAATACCGATTTTTTTCCCTGACATTTTCATACCTCCGGAATCATCAGGTTTCGGAATTTACCACGCCGGCCAAAACCACGCTCTCGACAAAACCCCTCACCCTGTCGGCCAGTTGTTTCGTATGAGTCTTTATGAGCATATGTTTGCCGGGCATCTCCTCGAACAAACACTGTTCGCAAGCCTCCCTCCACTTTTCCTTGTGGATCCTGACATCTTCCTCTTCCTCGGACTCTCCCACCAGAATCAGGGCAGGCGTTGAAACGCGCTTGCCGAAGACAAAGTCCACCATCGCCCGGGTGTCGATCTTGAGCGTTTTCAGGTAGTCGCGACGCTCATCCTCCGTCATGTGGCTGAAGTCGTAATCATAGACCTGTTTTGAATATTCAATGATCTCCCGGTCGGAACTCTTGAGAATATCAACCAGCCCCTCTTTTACACCCGGAGGAGGACTTGCGACAATAATCAATCCCGCCACCGGCCGGTTGCGCTCTTCGAGAATCCGCACGATCTCATAGGCAAGGTAGCCGCCGAAAGAGTACCCCATGATGAACGTCCGGTTGTCATCCGGTTTTTCAAGCAATCCGGCATATGTTTCGGCAATCTCGGCAATGGAGTCGACCGGCTTGCCTATCCCGTCATGACCGGGAAGGTTGGCGCCCAGAATTTCGTAGTTATCGGGCATCAGCTTGTTGAAGTCACTGTACATTGTCGGGTTGCCGCAGGCATAGGGCAGGCACAACACCCTCGACACACTGTTCGCAGGAGACTTCATGCGTATCACATAATCCTCTTTTCTCGCCGCACCGTTCTTGTCTTCGATATATTCCACGATCGACGCAACGGTCTGATACTCGAAGGCCTCCCTCAAGCCGAAATCGACATAGCCCTCTTTTTTAATTCTCGTAATAAGACGCATCGCTTTGAGAGAATCGCCCCCGATTTCCCAGAAATTATCGTGAATACCGAGGTTTTTCACCCCGAGCACCTCCTCCCATACGGAAGTCAGTTTCTTTTCCAGTTCGGTTTGGGGCTTGACGCGTTCGTCGTCATGCGAATCCACCTCCACGACAACATCGGGCAACCTGTTGATATCCAGCTTCTTGCTGGGCGTTGTCGGCATCTCCTGAAGACATTCGAAGTGCACCGGTATCATATAGGCAGGCAGCTTGCCGCCTAAAAACTTGCGAATCCCGGAAGCGGCGACAGCTTCATTCCTTGCTGCCGTGTAAAAGGCCACGAGCACGGCATTGCCGTCCGAATCTTTCCGCGGAACGACGACTGCTTCGGTAATCGGCCCATGCTCCCGCATGACGGTTTCGATCTCCGCGGCCTCGATCCGGTATCCTCTCAGATTGATCTGAAAATCCCGCCGCCCGAGAAACTCTATATTTCCGTCGTCGAGCAAACGCACCATATCGCCGGTCCCGTACATCAGCTCACCCGTTCCTGAAAACGGATCGGGAACGAACACCTCGTTTGTTTTTTCCGGCTTGTTGTGATACCCTACAGCCACACCGTCCCCTCCTATCCACAACTGCCCCGCTACCCCCACCATGCAAGGCTGCATCTGCTCGTTCAGCACATAAACCTGGGTATTGTGCACCGGTTTGCCGATCGGAACGATCTCCATGTCGATTCGGTCGTTCCCGTTTTTCGGAATCGGATAAAACGTCGATGCCACCGTCGCCTCGGTAGGACCGTACTCGTTGATGAAACTGTGCGCCGGATAGTAGCGCAACCAAAGGTTGAGGTCCTTGACATTGATCAACTCGCCGCCCAGCATCACACGCATATCTTTTTCCAGCTCCAGCGGCTCGTCGCCCATGTAGTCCCGCGCATTGGCGATAAGCGAGAAATGAGAAGGCGTTACATTGAGGAACGTAATCTCCTTTGCACTTATAAACCGGAGAAGCGCTTCGACATTCCTGGTATTTTCCTCGGAGAGTATGTGCAGGGACGCACCGGCAAGAAACGGGACCCAGTTGCTGGTAAGCGTCATGTCGAAAGCGTAGGAAGTAAGAAAGGCGAACCGCTCGTCGGCATGGACGGTAAACTCCTGCCTGACCCAGTTCAGGAAGTTGATGATGTTCCTGTGCCGGACCATGACCCCCTTGGGCTTACCGGTGGAGCCGGAAGTATAAATCATATAGGCATTGCTGTCGGGCCCGCTTATCGGCTGCACGTCGGAGGAGGAATATCTTCCTATTTCCCTGCCGCAGGTGAAGGCGCATGAACCCGTTTCGGCAAACGGCGTTTCCGGCTCCTCGGCATCCAGAACAAGAATCCGCTCGAGATTCAGCTCGATACCCTCCAGTTTCGAAACGTATTGCGAATCGGTCATGAGAATCTTCGCGCCCGAATCTTCAAGCACATAACCGATCCTTTCCGAGGGATAATCCACGTCAATGGGCACATAAGCTCCTCCCGCCTTCAGAATACCGAGCTGGCCGACAACCATATCGATGCTTCGACCCGCCAGCAACGCAACGAAATCCCCCGGCTTCACACCCTTGTCGATCAGGAACCATGCAACCCGGTTGGACTCTTCCTGAAGCTCCCTGTAGGTCAGGAGCCTGTCTTCAAAGGTCATCGCCACTCGTTCAGGGGACAATCGGCCCTGCTCGGCGATCAGCTCATGAAGGGTGGACAGGGGATAGTCCGTCGCCGTCTTATTCATGTCCGACAACAACAGGCGATGCCGCTCGGGCATGATACCGTTACCGGTAAAACTCTTTTGCAAACCGTTCGTCTTGCGCTGTTCGCACAACTGCATCAGGATAGTACGGTACTGAACGGCAAGGGTTTCGATAAAGCTTTTATCGAAAAGATCCCTGATAAAATTCCAGTTGAAATAGTAGCGGCTCCCTGCATCCGGACGCTCTTTGTAATCGTAGATAACCAGGTCAAGAAAGGTTCCGGGAGCGCCCGTACGGAACTCGGGCGTTTCCAGCACCAGGGTGTCCATGTCACTGATCTCACCGGCGTACATACCGATGGAATTACTGAAAATGATAGAGCTCAGGGAGGTCGCGCGCAGTCCTTCTCGCTCGAAGATCCGGCGGGAAAGCTCGATAGACGACACCGGCACCTTCAACAGCTCACGGGTAAAGGTTTCGGCCTTTCTGGCTATCTCCATGACCGGCTCCCCGAAATATGTCTGCAGACGCACGGGGAAAATATCGATAAAGCTGCCGACAACCGCTCTCGCACCCGCAAAATACTGCTCGCGATTGAAGACAGGCATGTTGATAATCAAATCGTCCTGATGACACCATATATTCATGAGCTTGAAGTATGCCGCAAATAAAATCGCATTCAGACTCACCTGATAGTCGATCGAGAGCTTGTTGAGACCGTCTATGATCTCCGGTTCGATTTCCTGGTAATGAGTATCGAAAAAGACTTTTTCGATGAGAGCGGGATTGCATTTGAACGGCAGCACCGCTTTGGGCGGCAGGTCCCTGAAAAACTCGAGCTGTGACTGCATGGCTCGCGCGTACTCCGGCGTCCTTTGCCTTAGCTTCTCTATCAGAACGTACTCCTTGAACGCCATGGGAACCTCCGGCAACTCCCACTTCTTGCCCTGACACATTCTGTCATAGGTGTTGAATAGCTCATCCATCACCTGCATGAAACTGAAACCGTCCACCAGGAGGTGATCGATATCGAAAACAAAATCGTACTCGTTTTCGGCAAGCTTGTATATTTCACCATACAACAAAGGCCACTTGTTGATGTCAAAACGGTAATCATTGCCCTTCAACCCCACGGACTCGATGTAACCGCGCTGCTCTTCCCTCGGCATCGTGCTGATATCGATATAGTTCACTTTCACCTCGGGTACGCTATCGAGAACCTGCATGCGCGGCCGCTCCTCCTTCTCGTTGATAACCGACCTCAGAACAGGGTGCCGGCTGATAACATAGTTGAGCGCGTCGTTGAACACGTCCTGCCGAAACTCACCGTGCATATATAAATTGACAAAAATGTAGCAGCTCAGGCCGCTGGGCTCGTTCTTGACAAAACCTTTCCGGTGAAAGTAGAGTGTTTCCTGAAAATGCATGAGCGGAAACGGCTCACCGCTTTTCTTACCGCTTCTGTATTCCCCGATAAATATCTTCCAGAAGTAATCGGCCATCTCGCGAACCGTCGTTAACTTCAAAAACTCTTCCGGCAGTTCGTCAATTGCAAAAACACGCTTCACCTCATCGACAATACGTATCATATCGCTTAAATTCTGAGTTTTCGACATGATATTCGCAGTAACCCCGAGGCTTTCCTTCTTGATTTTCAATTGATCCGCAACAACGCTTTGAAGAATTACCTCGAACTCCGTCTGAGGAGGCTCTATGGAAAAATCCCGGTTTTCGAAATATTCGACCTGCTGGCCCAATGCGGGAAACAGATAACAAAAGTTGGCTTCTGTCTTTGCCTTGTAAAATTCTTCCAGAAGCCCCTGTATTCTCATAGTTTTGATGGAATCTCCGCCGATTTTGAGAAGATTCTGATCCAGCGTAATCTCTTCACCCGGTACTTCCAGAACTTCCGACCATATTCGCCTGACCACGCTTTCATGATTGATTGTACCGGGGTCGAACTCCTTTTCGTTTTGCTCGATGTTTTTTATCTCCATCATCTCTTTGTAGTTACCTTTTAAGAAATTATCGTTTAAAACCCTGCGCATGATCTTGCCGCTCGATGTTCGCGGGATATCCTTGTTGGATATGGCTATAAAATGATCGATTGAAAACCCCACGAATTCGGCAACCTGTTCATTCATCTTCGCCAGAATCGAATCAAGAGATCCCGTACTGTTTCTGTACTTTTTATCCGGCACATAAAAGAGGATCACTTTCTCTTTCGAAACATTGAAATCGTAAAGACCGCAAACAATGACGGTTTTTACATTATCCTCAAAGCCCTTCAGCGCAATCTGCTCTATATCGAATGGATAATAGTTGTTACCATGAATAACGATGACCTCTTTACTTCTGCCTACAATAGAGAGCTCTCCCTTTTCACTCAGAAAGCCCAGATCCCCTGTTGAAAACCATTCGCCGTTGAACACCTCTGCATTTGCCTCGGGATTATTGTAGTAACCCCTGGTCACGTTCCCACCCTTGACCTCTACGACGCCCACTCTGGCGGCAGGAAGAACACTTCCTTCACGATCGACAATACGAATCTCGCAATCATCGACCGGAAACCCTACACTGATAAATTCAGCGGAATCTTTCAACTCCTCGCTGTATTCGATAACAGCTTCCTGCATCATGCGCTTACGGTCGACCCGAAAAGACTTGACGGGTTCGCCCAAGGGATGAATCGTCGCAACCAGGGTGGTCTCTGTCAAACCGTAACCCGGAAGAAAGCAGCCTGGATTCAAGTGGTGCCGCGCCAGCAAGTCGGCAAGCTTCTCGCACGCCTTTCGCGACACCATTTCCGCACCCACGGAAAAGGCCCTCAGGCATGACAGATCAACCTGGGGTACGCCGCCCCCTTTCAGCATCAGGAAGTTCACAAGGTGCTCCATACCGGTATTGGTAGACCCCGTTATGGCGGCCCGGTGCTGATGAATTTTTTCCATCCACAAAAAGGGCCTTCTCGCAAACTGGGAGGGCGCCATTTTTACCTGCTGCATACCGCCATACAACGGCATCAGATGACAGCCGAACAGTCCGAAATCATGAAAGTAGGGAAGCCATGTAACAAGGCCACCCTCCTTGGGGCCACCCTCCGCCTTTAACTTGGCCTTGATATTTGAAATCAGGTTTGCATGCGTAATCTCCGCGCCCTTGGGCAACCCCGTACTTCCGGAAGAAAACTGAAGGATCGCAACATCTTCGGTAGAAGGAGTGTACAATTCCTCGTCTCCGAAAGAGGTTACACCCGCTTCCAGGAGAAGTTCATCGGCAGCCAGAATGGACGCCCCCGTTCCCTTGAAAAGCTCCGACAACATCGGGTACACCTGCTCGTCCTTGGAGTCCAGAACGATGGGCGCCTCAACCAGCGACCACACGCTGAAGAGCTTTTGAACCTCCATTGATTCCGCCTTGGCAATCCTTACGTGCGGCAAAGGGACAGGAACTATCCCCCCCATGATACAGCCCCAAAAAAGCGTAAGAAAAGCCCTCGACCCGGCAGGCACAAGAATAACATGATCTCCGGGAAAAACCCCTTTCCGATACAGCAATCCTGCCACTTTTTTCGCCTGATGCATTAAATCGAGATAGCTTTGAAAATCTTCTGCATCACTCCCCGCCAACACATGAGCGACGCCGCGCTCGGGAAAACGCGACACCGTGCTTTCAAGAACCTCGACCATTGTCGCGGATGTCCGCGTCTCGCATTCAACCGGATGTTCTTTCATTTTCATCAACCCAGCCCCTCCTTTTCTTTTTGCGATCATATGTTTTTTGTTGACGACATCTCTTTACCTTGAAACAGCGCCTGCCCGGCTGTCGCCGCAGCTCGACATTGTCGCGGCATTGCAAGCCTGGAAAGCTTTATTGTCTCGACGACGGCAAAAAAGCGCCCCTCTGCTTTTAAAACGCTCATCGGCACTTCAGTTTGTCCGAAAACAAACCTCCACCGAAAAGCGCATATAGCGGGAACCTGCCGGGAACACCGAGGCAGAAAAAAAACGATACTACTGTACTGAGAGTAAACCTTTGCCGGCCTGACGGCAGCAAAGGGGGGAAATCATAAGCAATGATATGCATTATTTTTATTTTGTCAAAATAAAAATAATGGAAATAAAAAAACTTTTTAAACTCTTCAGGACATCTCTTTTTGTTGTCATGAATCCCGATGCTGTCAGGATAGAAAACCAATGGAGCCTCGAAAATGTCGGGGTAAACTTCAGAACCGGAAGCCCGACAAGTCGTGGCCAACGAAGCATGGTGCGCAACAAATAAGCAGAGGCACCCGTTATGGAACGGGGAAATGCAATCGGGGTCCCATCAGCCGCAGGGGAGTGCAGATGCTTCAAGGGTGATTTCCCGCACCTCCATCAGTGAAACAGCGGGCTGTGGCCGGAAGCGTCGATGTGTGAAAAACCGGAATAAAGCATGATCAAACCGATAAGCCCTATCATCACCACGGAAATATAAGGGGCTGCGGCGAACAAGGTCTCGAACCGGGAAGATTTTTTACGGGCAAACGTTACTCCCCAGGCAGCGACAACCCCGACCGTTATCAGGGTAAGAGCCAGTCCGAGGCTGAACGTCGCGACAAGGCCCACGCCCAGCCAGAAATGGTTCAGATGCAGGCAGAGAATCAGCACAGTGACCGCTGCTGGGCATGGAATCAGGCCGCCCGTCAGTCCGAACCAGATCACCTGACCCGTTGTTGCCCGGCCTGATGCAAACCGGGTTTCGATTTCCCCGGCGTGCGCTCTTGCATGGGCGTCCTGTTGCAATTGGTCGTGATGATGATCGCCGTCGTCATGACCGTGTTCATGATGATGATTGTGATTATCCTGATTTTTTCGGTCCCGGTAGATCCGCCAGGACATCCACAGCGCAATGCACAGAATGATTGTCCCCGAAGCAACCATGAACCAGGGCTCCATTTCTTCGGCGATCATTTCATCCCCGTAGGCGAGCGCAAGCAAACCCAGAGTCCAGACAATGATACTGTGGGAAATGACCGCCGAGAGCCCCAGCAGTATCGCCTGCATCACGGTTCCGCGAACCGCGATGATGAACGCCGCGATCATGGTTTTTGAATGTCCCGGCTCGAGGCCGTGTGTTGCTCCAAGCACCAGAGCTGCCGCAATGATAAAGAGAGGATTACCGGTGCCCTGCTCGATCATGGAATACATATCCATTGTTCAAATCTTGGCGTTTAAAGATATTTCGAAATAGCCTTGAATTCATTCACCAGATCGAGGGAATCCCTTTTCTGTTCAACCGAGCCATACAGGCAATAATCGATATGGTCGTGAATAAAGGTCTTTTTGGCCTGGATGATCGCCTTTTCCACTGCATGAAGCTGTTGAGCAACCTCGACACAAGAGCGGCCTTCCTCGATCATCAGAATGATCTTGCGCATGTGACCATCTGCGCGTTTCAGCCGATTGACAATATCGGCATGAGTAGTATGCACTTTTTCCATATCCTATCCCCCAGGAGAGGTTATTTTACTTTATAAAAAAGTATCGAAAACGCTACGGTTTTCAAAAAACTTTTCAGAAAAAAACACGTTGCGGGGGGCAACACCTCTGCGCCCTATACTACTGGTTGCCAGTAAATTAGTTCCGGCTAACGACGAAGGTCTGGCGCCAGCTACCGGCGGCGCGCCTTCGACTCCGGGTTAAGCGTTTTAGCTACGGAAATCATTTCAACTCGGAGCGGGTGTAGCCGGTTGTCCAGCACTGCCTTGTTTGTTGATTGCCAATACCTTTCGCTGATTTTACGTTGCTACTTCTTTTAAAATTAGCCTCGCTCGTCGTAGGCTTGTCGTGAACGTTTGATTTCGTCATGGTGTGTTTCCGCCCAAGAAACCAACTGATATAAGGGTTTGACTAAACCTCTCCCCATTCCTGTAAGCTCGTACTCCACCTTTACTGGTACTTCGGGGTAGACGGTTCTATTTACATACCCTTCTCGCTCCAAGTCACGCAGGGTTTGCGTGAGCATACGCTGTGAGACACCTACCACCCTTGATTTAATGGAGTTAAACCTGTCGGGGCCTTCGACGAGTGCAAATAAAATCAGCACTGACCATTTGTCACCAATCTGGGCCACCACATTACGAACGGGGCACTCATCGTTGTTATGAAATACCCGCTTTTCAGCTTTCTCTTTGCTTATAGTCTTCGTTTTTCCTCTGTTCTTCGCCACGTAGCAGTCCTCCTACCAACTTCTATCTTTAGGTTACCAAAATGTACCTAGATGACATCTTAGTTCCCTCTTGTAATTTAGGTTACTATTAATTACCATTATATACAAATCATACTTACTCCGAACCAATGACATAGAGAGGAACGACTTATGCGGAAAATCATTGCATCAACACTTCTGATATTGGCAAGCGTAACTGCTTCTGCACAAAATGCAGACAAGCTAGTTATAGATCTACAATCATTACAGAAACCCAGTTGGACAGAGCAAGAGCTGGCAAACGCCACCTTAATTACAGACTTTGTTCAAAACCTGATGAACAACCATAATTTCGACTACATACTAGAGCGCTATAACGATAGCTCGTATGTTCAGCACAACCGCAACCTGCCCGACAAAATCACAGGGTTAGTAGGCTTTTTAAAAGAGTTTGTAGAGGACTATCCCGATTACACCTATGACGTAAAACGCATCTATGTTGACGGCGATTACGTTATCTTTCACTCACATGCCACCCTAAAGAAAGATGACAGAGGTAACGACAAAAAAGGCATGAATATTATTGATATTTGGCGCCTTGAAGACGGAAGAATTGTTGAGCATTGGGACTCAATTCAAGCTCTTGATACCCTTATGCGATTTTATTCGTTAATTAACGGCGGCAATATTCAGAATGCCAATGGAGTGTTTTAGTCACCGTCAGTCACGGTATTCATATAAAAATCCCTGAAAACCAGGGGCAATGGCTTCGTGCAGTGCGCTCCGGGACATTTTCAGACTATGCGCTGATGTGCCACTCTTTGACTCTTTGTTGTGCTGACCACATATTGAAGTATTTACCTCTTCCGGCGATCAGTTCATCATGTTTCCCGCTTTCAACTATTTCGCCGTTATCGATAACCAGGATGTTATCCGCTCCGGAGATCGTGGACAAACGATGAGCGATAACGATCACCGTTTTATCTTCTACAAGTTTATCTATCGCATTTTGCACGGCCACTTCACTTTCCGTATCCAGGGCGGCTGTAGGCTCATCAAGAATGACGATGGGCGCATCTTTGAGAATCGCTCTGGCAATGCTGATGCGCTGACGCTCGCCACCAGACAGGGAACCGCCTATATCTCCCACACCTGTTTCATATCCATCTGGAAGTCGTTCGATGAATTCATGGCAATGAGCCGCTCTGGCCGCATCCTTGACCTCTTCATCACTGGCACCCGGCTTCGCCATGCGGATATTTTCAATGATGCTCTCATCAAAGAGATAGACATCCTGAAAGACCACTGCGAACATGCTCAAGAGATACTCCTGGGACATTTGGCGAATGTCGGCTCCGCCTATTTCGATCGTTCCCTTTTGCGGATCGGCATATCGCATCATCAGCTTGGTCATGGTTGTCTTTCCCGAACCGGAAGGACCGACAAAGGCCGTCATCGATTGACCGGGAATCAGGACGCTGACCCCCTTCAACGCCTCTTCTTCCTGACCATGGTATCTGAAATCAACAGACTTGAATTCCACGTCATAGCTGCTGATCCCGACTTGCGGTTCGTCTACATCGAGAGGGGCAACAGCCAATACCTCTTTGACCCGTTTGAACGATGCGGACATGATATCCATGACCGCCGTGATAGCCAAAAAAATCGACAAAGGCTCCATAAGGCGCGAGACCATCACCAGTACGGCGGCTACGGCGGCAACACTCATCGTTGCATTGCCGACCCACAGGCTTCCCAAGAACCCGATCACGATAAGAGTTACAAGGATCAGCGCATCCAGCATAAGCATCAGGATGTTGGTCTTAAAAACTTTGGATTTTTGAAGATCCCGCACATGTATAATACCCTCGTACAGTCGTTTGGCATTGGTGCCTGTCTGATTGGTGGCCCGCAGCACGGCAAGCCCCTGGATGTATTCGATGATATTGGATTCCAATGCCGCGTTGGCTCTACCCATATCGGTCTTTTCCGTCATTCCGCTTTGCCGTTTTCTCTTATACAGCGGTATGGCAAGAGGCATCATCACCATCACAACGACGGCCATGCGCCAATCGATAAAAAACAATCCCATAACGACCACCAGCGGGGTGATCACAACATCAAGAAACATCCCCGATATCATACCCAGCATGGTAACGCTCTCATCCACATTACTCGACAAGCTGGCGTTAAGTTCCCCGGTTTTATAACGGCCCAGCCGCTCCAAAGGCATGGTGCGAAGCTTGTTCCCTAACTGTATACGCAAATCATGCATCACTCTGGGAAGAGTTCCCGTGTAGTCGAAATCATGGGCAAACCACCGACTGATACCGCTCAGACCGGTAAAGACGACAAACAGCAGAAGCCACATCAAGGCTGTACGGGTTTCAACGGGAGTACTGAAAAGGGCGACAAAGATCGGGTAGATGCTCAGGTAGGCCAACCCCTGATTGATAAAGCTGAAAGTATAATACAGCAATGAACGTGTATAGAGGTGCTGATACTTGCCGGCAATCTCTTTTCCGGTCTCATAGGTCTGCTTGAATGTGGTATATGCTGATACGTTAGACATGAGCGGCTCCTTTGTTAGGGTGTTCGGCCGGAGAGACGTTTTTCCCTGAACTCCGGGTTTCAATACTTCCTGTGGCTGAACCATCTGCTCCGGCCGGCTGTTTTGCATGCAGATCCCAGGCTTGAGCGGCCTTGTAATTTGACCAGAGTCCGGCGTAAACACCTCTGTTGGCGAGGAGTTCCTCGTGCTTACCCCGCTCGACAATCTCTCCTTTATCAAATACCAGGATCTGATCGACGTGGGTGATGGAGGAAAGGCGATGGGCAATGGTGATAACCGTCTTGTCCCTGGTCAGGAAGGAGATGGCCTTGATGATCTCCTCTTCGCTTTCCGGATCGGCAAAAGCGGTTGCTTCGTCCAGCACGACAATGGGAGCGTTGCGCAGGATCGCCCGGGCAATGGTAATGCGCTGGCGTTGACCGCCGGAAAGGCGATCTCCCCTCTCACCGGCATGGGTGTCATACCCTTCGGGCAGTTCCATGATAAACTCATGTATCTGGGCCGCTTTGGCCGCCTCGACCACTTCTTCATCGGTGGCGTCCGGTTTTGCCATTTTAATGTTATTGGCCAGCGTATCATGGAAAAGGTAGGTATCCTGAAAAACAAAGGTCACCGTATTCATCAGATCCTCACTGGTCATCTCCCTGACATCGACCCCGCCGATGGTAATGGCGCCTTTATCGATATCCCAAAAACGGGGCAGCAACCTCGCTACGGTACTTTTACCTGCCCCGCTCGGTCCGACAAGGGCGGTGGAGGTACCGGGGAGAGCCGTGAAACTCACGCCGCTCAGGGCTTTCTCTTCACGGTTTTCATAAGAGAAGTCAACATCATCGAATCGTATGGTCATCTCGCCGGGGACTTCACCCCGTTCCGCATAGGACATGGTCGGCAGGGAGAGAATTTCTTCGATACGATTGGCGGCGGTTTTGGACTTTCTCAAAAAGTTGTTCAGCCACATGAGCGGCATGAAGGCATCTACCATGGCCGTCGAGATAAAAAGCATCGCCACGAGGGTAGGCACGGAAAGGGTTCCCTTGCTGATAAAGAAGATTCCCCCAGCAATTATGGCCGCCATCGTGGGAAGCGGACCGAATATGATCATTGAAAGCCTCGATGGCGTGCTGCATTTATCCATCCATTTGATAAATACCCCCTGGAAACTCTCCAGGGCTTTATGATAGCGCTTGAAAGAGCTGGTTCCGTCATCGAAGGTTCTGACCACGACCATGGCCTGGATAAACTCGATCACCGCCGCGTTGATTTTGCCAAGACTGGCGTCATACTCCTGTCGAATCTCACCGTAGTCTTTCATGGCGATGCTCATCATGATCATGCCGACGATCAACACGCTCAGCGCAATGAGGGCCAGCCGCCAATCGATAGCAAAAATCAGAATGAGGCTTACAACCGGAGCGGTGAAGCTCCGCCCGATCATGGGGGTGCTGTCGGCGACAAAAACATGGAGGTTTTTTACATCGTCAAGAACCACTTTTTTCAGCGCCCCCGTACCATTGGTAATGATATAACCCAGAGGCAGCTGCGCCATATGTTCTGCAAGTTTTGTGCGCAGATCGACTTCAAGCTCAAAGGCGCCCAGATGGGAAACAGAAAAGGCGAGCGTGGACAGGATAAATGCCGAAAGGCCTACGGCTCCTACACCAATGAGCGTGCCCGGGAGACTCCAGTTTATACCCATGAAAAACAAACTGCCGCCGTTAAGCAGCACCGCTATCATAAGCGAAAGCAAGAGGAGCGTCGCAATAGTGGCGACCGAACCAAGGGCATGGAGTAGCATGGCGCTATAGATATGGGTCTTAACCGGCCTTATGATACGCCATAGAACGCCATTACTTTCTGATTTTTTATTGGACATAGTGCATTTCCTCAACAAAAAGGTTATCAGAAACTAACGGGAATATCCGATTCTCATATGCACCATCGAGCACACACCCAGCAAATCCGTAATGGTTCCCATGATTTTAAACTGCAGCGCAATCCCTTTTTTCATTCCCTTTGACATGGGGATTGCACTTATCACCCTGATCCTATTATCCCACTTTTCGAGGGACGCTACCGGCTTCAGTCCCCATCCACCATCCATGGACATCCCCATGCCACCTTTTTTCAATACCTGCTTTTTAGCAATCTTCATTCCCATAGGCGAGAGTGTATCGAAGAAAAAATCACATTCGTTGAAATAATCTGCCGCTTTAATGAAAAATGTTTTGATCTGTTCTTCATTGAAATACATGAACACACCCCCGGCCAGAAACAGTAAACCATCCCGGACCTCTATTTTTTCAAACCATTGTGTATCCAGGAATGAAGAGGCAATGCTTATGTGCCTGTCGCTGTCCTCATAAAAATTTTTTCTGAGCGCAATCACATCCGGCAGATCAAGCTCATAAAACATGATTTTACCGTTATCGACACGGCTGAAGGTGGTGTCCAGTCCGCAGCCGATATTGACAATCGAAGCTTTGGGATGTTTTTTGATAAACTCGAGGGCCACTCTGTCCATATGCAGGCTGCGTGCGACCCAGCCGTGCTGTGACATGGCTTGAGTTTCTTCGATATTCGAAAAATCGTAATCAATTTGTCGAATAATCTCCACCGCACGTTCGTCGATCAACCGCGGGTTGTTCTTTTGTGTTTCATATGCCCTGCCCCATAAAGGCAGTAACAGGGTTTCCTCAATAGTGCCTGTCTTGATCTTGATTTTTTGAGCCATATCTCATTCTGTCATTTATAATGCACTTATCATATGATTTCCCCCCACCTGTCGGGAGGAAGAGAAAACTGATAAAGAGCCGCATTTGTCGAACCCCTACGGGATTGCCGATCAATTCAGGTACAATTTTGCTCTGCTTCCCCACCCCGCTCCCGAACCGTGAAAATATTCTTAGATATACAAAGATTAAATAAAAATAAAGCCTGTAACACACGAACATTTTCATGGTAAATTGCCGGGGCAGCCATTTTTTGCCTGAACCCTGTCTTGCCAGAGCCGGTTGTAGAGGCCTTGATTGTTCAGCAGCTCTGCGTGGCTACCGATTTCCTCAATACGACCTTTCTCATTCAAGACAATAATTTGATCGACCGTATGGTTGAAAGCCGGTGGGCAGTTCGCTAATAAAAGCACGCATCATCGCCCAACGTGTAACTGACGGCAACACAATGTAAAAAAGCCCCTTGGCGTGTTCGCCAAGGGGCTGAAAGAACAAAACAACGAAGAATAGAACAATGAGTCCACAGCAAACAATATATGATTTTATTTTATTTAGACAAAATAAAAATAACAAAAACACTACTCCGCATGATCTTCAGAGTTTGTCCTTTTGAACGGACCAGACAAAATCAGAAACTCCACGGATCAATTCACCTGAAACCGGCAATGACGGGTCACTGTATGATGCTTGTTGTCTCTGCGGATCTTCAGGTACATCCTTGAGCACATGGTTCATTCCTTCTATGACATGCAGTTGAGCTTTCTTGTTCCCCTCCTGCAGCATTTCCGCATCTTCAACAGAAACCTGCAGGTCGGTTGTCCCCTGAACGATGAGAACAGGACATTGTAATGTGCTTATTTCTTTCACCGGATCATACTTGAACCATGACATCAGATAAGGCTGTATACTCTCCCTGAATAATGCCCCCAATACCGGGGAAGGCGACTTGACCTCTTTTCCGCGCCTCAATGCATCGATAATCTGCTCGGTTTCCTTGACAAGATCCGGGGAAAACTGATTTTTCACCTGATTGACGATGAGATCCGGCGCAGGCCTTCCTGCTCCGGCCACTGAAATGAATCCGTCAACACCGGTATGACGGGCAGCAACCATCCCGATCAGGGAGCCTTCACTATGGCCTGCAATAAAAATTCCGGAATACCTCTTCTCACTTTTCAAAAAATCAACCCAGTCTTTTGCGTCTTCTATATATGTTCTGAATCGCAAATCCTCTACCCGCATCACTGAAGCTGCACTTTTCCCGATACCTCGCTTGTCATACCGAAGCGATGCGATGCCGTTTTTAGCCAGTGCTTCACCAAGATATTTCAAACTGTTGTTTTTACCGGGCAATAAAGAGGAATTACCATCCCTGTCCGTTGGTCCTGAACCGGATAGTATCAGCACTACAGGTAACAAATCCACATCCCGGCTTTCCGGAACTTCATGTGTGCCGTAAAGCATCCCCTGAGCAGTCTTCAATGCCACTTCTCCTGCATGCAGTTGCGGCAACAGGATTGTCAAAAGAAGCAGCGTAAGTAACAGCTTTTTCACGTTATCAGCTTTTCAATGTGATCTGATAATGTATCTTAAAAAAGTAGAGGCTTTAAAAAAAACCCCTCCACGGCACTTGCAGAGGGGTTTAAGGAAGGAGAATCAACAATGGTAACACAACCAGTGTTGACTTTAATATAAGGAATTTTTTATTTAGACAAAATAAAAATAAATAAAACAAAAAAATTCATGTAATTAATCTTGCTTGTCATCCTTTATCTCCCCGGAATTCCTCTTCGAAAATATCCGGTACAATGCCGGGTATATCATTACGGGCTACTTGATCAAAAAGGAATTCCTGGGGACGAAAACGGGGAAATCAGTCGGCAGTCTTCAGTATGCAGTTGGCAACGGGGGAAATAGAAAAGCGGGCTCAGGAAGTGAAAAATAACAAACCGACGTGATAGGCGGCAATTCCCCACACCAGTGAAAGCGTCGTGTAGTAGATAGCCGATCCGATGGTCCATTTCAGGGATTTCGTTTCATAATAAATCGCTCCGACCGTCGCATAACAGGGAATGGAAAACAAAAGGGCAAAGATGAACGCCAGGGCACTGGGCCGCGAGACGTTACCGGCAAGAAAACGTCCTACTGCATCATTGCCGACTTCGGGAAAAATGTTGTCCATCATCAAACCGGTCAATGCCCCCTCCTCGATTTGAATCCCGTAAAGGACCGCAATTGCAATCAGTGCCGCCTCTTTTGAAAAGAACGCGACAAAAAGGCAGGTCAACAGTCTCCAGTCCATGCCCATCAACATGCCGAGCGGCTCGAACGCTTTCCCGACAACAGCAAGATAGCTGTCAACCATGTTGCCGTTGGGGAAATACGAAAGCGCCCATATCACCGCAATGATGAAGGCGATCAGCGAGCCCGCTTTTTGCACAAAGGATGTAAAACGCCGCCAGACATGAGCCCATATGGTTTGCCAGTTGGGCATATGGTAGGGAGGCAGTTCCATGATCATGCCGGTTTCGGCACCCCGCAGCACGGTATGGTCAAGCAGCCGTGATGTGATATAGGTTTGAACAAGCAGCGCGACCGTAGCCGCAACGACGATTACAGGAGCGACAGGTCCGAAAAAAATGCCTATCATGAACGCAATGGTAACCATCACACCGGGGCAGGGAACATGAGAGGCAATGATGATCGTTTTGAAACGCTGCCGTGTCGATTCAATGACACGGCATCCCATGACCGAAGCGATGTTGCAGCCGAACCCCATAAAAAGCGGCATGAAGGATTTACCCGGCAGACCGATCCGGCTCATAAACATATCCGCGATATAGGCCATGCGGGGCAAATAGCCGATATCTTCAAGAAAGCTTGTAAACAGCATGATGCCGAAAATAAACACGGACACGCCGAAAATCATCGAGAGGGCCGGAATGACACCCTGAGCGATAAAGTCAGCAAGAAGCGGCAGGCTCTGGCCGGCTGTGTTTTGAACCATCTGGATTCCATTCGCCGCCAGAGGGTGTATCATCACCACACAGCCAAAGGCGATAATTACCGCCAGCACAAAACCGGTCAACGTCACCACCATCCCTAGAATAGTGCCCGAGAGAAGATTAGTGGCCACTTTATCGAACAGACTGCGATGAACCTCGTTTTTTTCCCGCACCACGCTGTTTGCCAGTATGTTATGGATCCAATCATAGCGTGCCCTGGCAACGGCAAAAGCACCTCTGTTATCGTCCGGCAGCATCTTGCGGACAGATTGCCATTTTTGCTCGTCCATCTGTTTTTGCATCAAGTCGATCATCCCGCTGTCTTCTTCCAGCAGTTTCTGGGCAACCCACCCAATCCGGTAATCTTCGGGGACATACCCCTTGATAGTGTTTTGGAGACGTTGTAAAAGGTCGGCATATTCGCCATCAGGGTTACAGCAGGTTTCAAGGAGAGGAGTGCGTACCCCGGCTCTTTTGGCAATGGATTCCGAAAGTACGTCAATACCGATACGCTTCGAAGCCGTCATGGGAACCACCGGAACACCGATGGATTTCTCAAATGCACCGAGATCGATTGCAAGACCTTTTTTTTCCGCGACATCCATCATGTTGAGAGCCAGAATCATGGGAGCGCCGAGGCTCATCATCTCGGCAACCAGATACAACGATCTCGTCAACTGGGAAGCATCAACGACAACAACAATGAGATCGGGAGCCTGCTTGATAACAAAGTCCCTGGCAATCATCTCTTCTTTGGAATTGGCTGACAAGCTGTACGTACCCGGCAGATCGACCACCCGATACGATATACCGTCCCGGACAAAACGTCCCTCTTTCTTCTCCACCGTTATCCCGGGCCAGTTACCGACGTGCTGGTTTGAACCGGTAAGGAAGTTGAACACGGTTGATTTACCGGTGTTGGGCTGCCCGGCGATAGCAACGGTGATCTCACCGGCCGGCCTTGATAATTCATTCGCACTCATGCTGCTGCCTCCGCACTATTATTTTTTTAGCTTCTCCTCGTCCCAGCGCAACCTGGGTGTCACACAAAAACACAATCAACGGGCCAATCCCGAAGTTTTGGATGACAAGCAATGCTGCCTCCGGTGTAAATCCCCGGCCGGCAGCACGGCGAACAAATTTCTTATCGCCGGAAATCGATTGAATGACAGCCCATGATCCGGACTTCATTCGATCAAGGGACATATCTTCGTTAACTGCTTTCATGTTCATAGACGACTACTTTGTTTAGGACACTCTCCGAATCGTTACACGTTCCGATCTCCGGTTGACAAACGATAATCGGAAATCGGGGTCGCTATCGGAATCGGTATCGGTATCGGTATCGACCATTCTTGTTTCTTTCGCCGATTGCCTAGTGAAGACTGCCAACTGATTCATGCTGGCCTGAACTTTTTTCGATTACGATTGCGAGTACCGCTTCGCTGAGTACGAATCCCGCTTTTCACTGTTTACCAATCACCTGTCACCAATCACTCTTCTTTTGCCTACTGCCTACTGAAGACTGCCCACTGATTCAATCCGACCCTGAAAGAAAAAACAATGTGCACTATCAATTGATAAAAATCTGTTAAAAGTAATAACGACACTCGGCACCAACGACTGCCGGTTCACCTGCACGGCCTGCATCGGTGAAACTATGGACCAGGTAGGCTTCATCCAGCAGATTTCTTCCGTATACATAGGCTGCCCAATTGGTAGCTTCATAGCCGATTTTTGCATTGAGAAGGGTATAGCTGTCCTGTTTGATCAGGTTTTGCTCATCCAGATATTTGGGGCCCATCAAGGCTGCCGACAGCGATGTGAAAAAGCCGTTGTCGTGCCTGTACCGCGCTCCCATCGAGAAGCTGTACTCGTTGGCATTGGGAAGCTGGTTGCCGGCCATATTCTGACCGCTGGGATGATTGTCATAACGGTCGAATTCCCCCTTGAGCCAGCCGAATCCGGCAAGCAAATCCAGACCTCTGGCCGCCCGCCAGCGTGCTTCCAGTTCCAACCCGTAACTGTGTGCTTCGGCGGCATTATGCATAAGCGCCACGTTGTCTTTCACGACACTGACCTGCATATCGGTCCAGTCGATATAAAAGGCCGCCGCACTCAGTTCCAGCCGTTTATCGGCCAGCAAACCCTTGTATCCGATTTCGTAGGTCAGGGTATACTCCGGATCAACCGGCTCGCGTACAGCTTCGATATCCACTTGGTTGGCCGCATAGTCGCCGACTTTGTAACCACGGTCTATCGATCCGTAGACCCGCTGCCGGTCATCTATGATATAAGCCAAACTGGCCGAAGGCATCACGCCAAACCAGTCGTCCTTACGCGAGAAATCCTGGACCGGCACAATGGGCACGCCGCCCATTTCACTCCGTCCCTGCCAGGTCAACTCCCGTTCTTCATAATCGAGGCGAAGCCTGGCCCTGAGTTCCAATTTTTCCAAAGGCTGCACTATGACTTGGCCAAAAAGAGCTGCGCCCTGACTATCGATCACCCCATCGCCGATCATATGCAGTCCGGGGGGCATTAACATAAGTCCCGCATCGTTGCCAAACCTGAAATCCGTCAGGAGGTCGATCTCCTCTTTCAGCAAGAACACCCCTGCCAGCCACTCGACGTCCGATGATTCGCCGCCGGAAAGACGAACTTCCTGGGTGAATGTTTTGAAATCTTCATCATAGTCCAGGACCATGAGATCGAACGGGGAAGAATCCTGGTCGAATACTGTCTGGGAATTGGAAGCGCTGTAGTTGGTGATCGAGGTCAGGGCGAGATCGCCGAACACTCTCTCCCAGGTCAGTGTCGGAGAGAACAGATGGCCCTTGCTTTTCCCCTCCTCATCATTCATTGTGGTAGTACTTGCCCCCCGAGCAACCGGCACATACTCGTCGAAACCGCCGTCGTAGGCATCGCCGGTCACACTCAGCCTCAAAAGATTGTCTTCGGAAAAAGCAAGCTCATAGGTAAAACGTCCGGAAAACTGCTCGTGGCGGCTGCCGTCATCGCTGCCCAGAAATGCATTGTCCATGTACCCATCGGAATGGGTATATCCCAAGGCCAAGCGATACCCCTGATTGTCACTCACCGGCCCGCCAAAAGCCGCCTTGACTTTTTGGGTATTGTAGCTTTCGATCTCCAGAGCGGAATCGAACGAAAACTCGGGAGTCGGCTTTCTGGTAATCACGTTGACCACACCGGCATGGGTGTTGCGTCCATAAAGAGAACCCTGGCTGCCCCGCATCAGTTCCACACGCTCGACATCCAGAAACATGTCAACCCCCGCATAAGGTACGGTAACACCATCCACGTTGATGTTCCAGATCTTGTTCATGTTGGTCATGCCGCCGATACCGCGAAAAACCACCTGGGTCACATGCGAATCTATTTTATCGACATTAATATTGGGCGCCAGATCCGTCAGTTCGTCGATATTGGCGATCCCCAGATCCTCCATGACATACCCATCCATAACCGTAACGTTGGCCGGAACCTCCAGAACGCTCTCCTCCTGCTTCTGGGCGGTTACGGTAATCTCACTGAGCTCAACCATGTTCCTGGCCCGCTCCTCCTGGGACACTCCCTCTTCCGCGGCAAAAGCAGCCACAACAGTAAACAGGATGAACCCAACCGTATATGACACCGCGGAAAAAACGGTGGACAGTGCGGTTTTTTTTCTTTGTATCATCTTTACTCCTTGTTGAATACGTTTTTTGGGACTACAGAAAAGGTGACTGTGACTATGGGAACTTGTTCCAACAAACATGCAGCAAAGGCTTCATATCCGACAGTAAACGGTCCAACCGACAACAATCCCCCCCGGCAGGAGATACCAGGAGGGTTACCGAAGGAGATTAACAACGCTGAAACGAGAGTGCCATGTGTTGCCTTAAACATGCAGAACCCTCGAAGACTTATTTTTTACGTCGAGCTGGAAGATTTTTATCACATTTCTCTGTCTATTGGCAAGGTATCGTTCTATTTGGTCTCGAAAATTCACGACCTTCAATTATTCAGTAAGCCCTATTTAGACAAAATCCAATTAACGTGGGAAATCTAACAGTATTCACTGAAGAGGAATACCTCCTGAGGAACTATTATTGCCAATTAAGGGGCTTTTTACTGAAAGGACGTGGGTAGATCTATACTTACAGGGGCAGATGGTGTGTCATCCGATACTCTTTCTGGGATTTCAGGTATTCTCCGGGCCTTACCCCGTGGTGATGTCTGAAGATGGCACCGAAATGGGAAACATTGGAATATCCTACGGCACATGCTACATCGGTAACGCTTTTCTGATCCCTATCGAACAATAGCTTTGCCTGCTCCATTCGATATTTGCGAAGAAAACCGTACACCGTGGTTCCGTAAAGCTCTTTGAATCCCTGTTTGATTTTTTTTTCATTGAGCCCTACTTTTCGCGCCAATTCGGCAATGGAGGGAGGAGTGGACATCCGTTCCATTATGATCGTCTTTGCCGCCTGCAGCATAACCACATCGTCCGGTTGCAGGATGGTTTGTTTGCGCTGCGGGCCGCACAAGAACTCGACTTCATGGGAAAGCAACTCAAGAATCTTGCCTTTGAGGAAAAGTGAATCTGCTGGCGATGCACCGCCGCGGTTAAATATTTGATGGATGATGGAGGTGGTTACCGGGCCGGCTGTCGTTATATTCAGGGGACTCTTGCTGTTGACGCTCGCTTTGTCAATAATGGCCCGGACTAGATGACCGCTGCCGGAGCCCAGTAGCTGAGCCAGTTTCTGCGGGGTTATATACAGATGTAATACCTTGACAGGGGCCAGTGTATTGACTGCGGCGATCCCGCTTAATTCCGTGTTTAACCCAAAGAACCGAACCCCCCCGGAAAAATGGTATTTGCTCCAGTTTCCCGGTCCGTTCTTTATGGTGAGCGTGGTATCGCCGGACAGGGTGTATGTAAATTCGAGACAAGGTTGGGGGTTTTTCCGGAATGGAGCTTCGATTGATGCTTGGGGGCGGAAGTATTCGGTTCGAACGACGACATTCTTCATGGGCTCTATGAAATGCTGCACTAACGAACTATCGGTATATTGCTTCAGAGCCTTCCGATCGGTAATTATGTTAAGCCCCTTGATGAGCTGCTTGTTGATAGAAGACATCTGACTTTCTGTACGATTCAGCAGGCAGCAAGTTCTTTGCTGCCTCCCTTGGAATGAATAGAGAAATTCGATCATCCCCATAAACCCGGCGCCGATCTCTTTCGGCCATGCCCAGCATGTCTCGCAGCCGGGTTTGCAATCATTTGAGCCTGTCCGGTTCGGAGAAACCACTGAAAACTTCTTCAGCGTCAATTATTGTCGATCCCTGGTACATGGTTAAAGGTCAGGACTCCTGTCCTATTAGGCAATCTCCAGTTGCACTATTCCGGAAGCAAGCCGGTTGGTCAGCCAGGGAAAAGCCAGGAGATAGGAATAGGGACGCATCCGCTCGGGAAATGGATCAGCATAGGACATTTTCCGCTTGATCCGGCAGCGCGGATGAACCCCGTCAAACCACCCATATTCACCGTAGTTCAGCGCCCACGGCATGGGCGGCGCGGTATACGTCTTCGTCACCTTCATCCCTTTGAGCGTTTTCCTGGAAAACCAGACAGGAATGACGTCGAACATCACTTGGCTGTCACGGAAATGTTCAGCGATGCGATACAACAGATCCCCCACTTCACTCTCCCTGAAATACATCAGAAGTCCCGCCATGATGATGAACACCTCCGATCCTTGTGGCATCTTTTTTATCCACAGATCATCGAGCGCGGAACATGCAACCATCTCCATCCGCTCCTCTGCAGGCAGGAACCGCTTGCGCACCTCGATGCTCTCGGGAAGGTCCACGGAAATCCAGTGCATCGAGCCGTTATCGACACGCCAGAACTGGGTATCCAATCCTTCCCCCAACGAAACAATCGTTCCCGCAGGATTCTTTTCGAGCCAGAGTTTCAGCGCATCGTCGATGACACGAGCCCTGACCGCATGACCGGCGTTGGGCTTGCCGAAGCTTCCCTTGAAATCATAGTCGATTCTATCAGCCAGATCAGCGGAAAGGGGATCATCGATCAGGCGATCCCCGCGTTTCTGCTCGGCGGCCCGGTTCCAGAGCGGCCAAAGGAGGGTTTCCGGCACTCCCTGCAAACTCACCCCCTCCCTTCCCGTCCGTACATTTGTATCCATAATCACACTCCCTCTTTTTCTTCAACAGTTTCAAACATCGCCCTTGTTTTCTCATCGAGAACCGTCTCGCTCTTCAGATAATCGTAAAAGTCCTTGAACACAAGCGGCTTGTCCTCCTGCATCCTGAACCACTCCCGGACAAATCGGAGCAGCCTGTCGTGCCCGATACTTTTCGAAAGATGATAGAGCGCGAGAGTCCCCTTGTTCCCTTCCAGATAGTCAATACCGTCGGCATAAAGCAACGGCGGCTCCTGATTCGGCTCGGCACCCCTGTCCTTGCCGTATTTGCGTCTCTTTTTCTCGAGAATGACGGCAACAGGCTCCTCTCCGTCCGTCTTTTCCAGGAACTGCAATGCCATGGCCTCGGGCAGTGCCGTCCACAACATGTCCACGCCCTGCACGTTTGCCAGAAAACCGTTTTCCAGCACCCAGTGACGAAACAGCTCCCTTACAACGGAAAACCGTATAAAACTGACGACATCACCGTTGTTTCTGTCACCATACCACCCCTCTTTCTCCGAAATGGCTACCGTATTGGCGAACGCATAGGAGGGTTCCTGATAGAAGGGAATCTCTGCAACCCGAAGCTCTGTGTAGGGATAAGAACCAAGATGATTCTCCAGGTACTGCATCCCTTTTTCGAGAGCCTTGCGGTACAGATCGAGGTTGTAATCGTGATCCTCTTTGTAGAGCAGCGTGACCTCCGTTTCACCGATCGTCAGCGCGTCTTCGGCATAGTCGGCCGAACCGACGTACCAGTGGAGCGGCGAAGGTTTTTCAAGCTCGTAACGGAACCAGTTGCGGCCGTTCTCCTCCCAGCGCTTCACCAGCACGCCCGGAGCGAATGCCGTCTGTGAACCGGACGTACTGACGGTTATCGTTCCCTCCACCAGCGTAGCGTCCTGTGCGAAGTAATGCTCAACGAGCGAGACGGGATCATCGACCGGATCCATGCGTGAATCGAGCATCCCGAGACCGTTTGCCCGGCGCTCGTTGTTTTCGAGTAGCTCCTTGTCTGAATCGTAGCCGATCACCGGCACGGGGTACTCCATGAACAGGCCGTTGTATGCCAGATCTGCATGCGGCTCTCCCTGCGACAGTCCCCGGTAGGCCCTTCTGGCGTCGATGACGAGAGAGCGCTCTTCACCCGGCCTCATCGCTTCGGGGAGCGCGTAAACTTCCATGCCGAGCACCTTGTCGGCTTCAAGCCTTTCGAGTTCCCGGCCGTCCATGCGCAGCGATTTGATTTCCGTAAAATAATCCGCGTTGACGTAGAGCTTTTCAACCGGTTTGTCCGAGGGATTGTCGAGCGTCAACGCAGCCCGATATTCCGCTGCCTGTTCGAGAGGATAAAGGTCGAGCTGCAGATCCACGGCGGTTATGCGGGGAGAGGCGAAAGACCGCACCTCGCCGAACCGCTTCTCGTACTCGGCCGCTTCGGTATCTTTCCGATCGCTGGAAACATAGTTACGAGTCCCGTTGACCTCGGCGACAAGAAACGACTGGAGCACAAAAAACACAACGAGACCTGCAAGAGAAGCACCGACCCCGCTCCATCCCAGTTCACCACGAAACGAAAACACCCTTTTGAGAACCCCTTTCTCCGAACCCCGGTTCCAGAAACGGATTCCGGCCAGAAGAAACGACACGACCAGGGCAAGCCAAAGCAGGAAGTACCAGAAAGAAGAGAGCGTCAAAATCCCGTAACGGTTCATTTCCGAAAAGTCTTCGATCCCCGGAACCAGCGCGTAGCCGTAGCGCACTTCCTCGATGATGCCGATATCGAATGAAATCGCGATGAAGATGAAGTATCCGACGCATATGACGTGTGTGAGAAAGCGATTGCCGGTAAGCCCGGCAATGAAAAACACCAGTCCGATGTACAGCACGTAGGTCAGCCAGCCGAGCTTGAAGCCGAGAAGATCGTCGATATAGAGCAGCCAGTCGATGGCAAAAAATCCCTGGCCGATCTGGGCCACCAATCCGGAAAGCATTATGGTCAGTGCGATTATGAACGCCACACCGCACATGGCGACAAAACGGGACAGCAGCGTCACCCAGGAAGGCATCGGCACCGCGTCGGTAATCTGCCATATTCCTGTGGTCCTGTCCTTGAAAAACAGCTCGCCCGACCAGATCATGAGCAAAATGATCACCAGAAAGCCGGTATGCAGACGGGTCGTGGTCATACCGGACGTCAGGGGAACCTGGGCGCCGACATAGTAGACCGGGTTCCACAGAACCATGTAAAGGAAAAACATGACCGCGATCACCATGAGCACGACCTTGAACGACACCGGACGCACGACGTTGAAAAACTCAACCACCGACAAGCGCCACAGCTTCCGGAAATATTCATCAACGGAAAAGACCCTTTTCACATGCGGCACCTCGACATGGGTGAACGATGCATCATGCGAGGCCACGACA
>RAZP01000049.1 GCA_004028745.1 Prosthecochloris sp. | reverse complement strand
ACACAAAGGCATGGGAACCGGCGGATTTCGATCATGAGCAATGGTTCAGGTTTGACCGGGATCATCCGGCTGGTTGCACTGTTTGTCACGACAACTCCTCGAATTACAAGCTGTATACCTGTTACGGATGTCATGAACATTCAAGGCGAAATGTTGCAGCCGAGCACAAGGAGGAAGGAATCAGGGAATTCAACAACTGCGTTGAGTGTCACCGGAGCAGTGACGAGGATGAAGCCGAGCGGTTATGGAGAAATAAACATCGGTAGGTTTGTTCTCCTGACGGGCAGCCTTTTCAAATGATTTTGCAGCTGGATATATTACAAGTGAATGCTATTGCAAAAATAAATTTAACCGGTCAACCATGAACATGAAACGCAATGTGTTGCAAAACACAATCGGCATAGTGTTGTTGATAGCTTCTTTGTCAACGGTCTCAGCATGTCAGCAGAACGGCACCACCTCTTCTGAAGGGTTGGCAGAAAGGGCCATGAAATCCACAATTGCCGCGGAAAACAGAACCGGTGAAGCAATAAGCGGGGAAGAACTTTATACAAGGAACTGTGAGGTTTGTCACTCCTTGCGTCCTCCTGCAAAAACAGCTCCACCTATTGCCGGGCTTGCTTCACGGTTCAGGACAGTGTATGGAAACAAGGATGACGCTGTCGCGGCGATGGTGTCGTTCATGAAAGCTCCTGATGCTGCCAATACTTCCCTTGGCCCCCAAGCCATACAACGTTTTGGTCTGATGCCCGCTATGGCCATGCCCGATGAAGAATTGGAAAAAGTTGCAGGATGGCTTTGGGACCAGTACGATCCGAATTTTGTGCCAGGAGGAGGCTACCGCTGATTGCAAATATCTGCTGTCAGACTTTGATACAGCACCAGCTATACTGACTGTCCTAAGGGTATCGGGTATCGAGATGCTGCTGCTATTTGTCTGGTATGTTGTTTGTAAAAAAAGAAAGGGGTGCAGTTTGATTGCACCCCTTTTTGAGTTTCTTCAATAAAGTTGTTAACAAATCTTACATCCTCAATTCGCCGGTTTCAGCCTGGTTTTTAAGGGAATCATTTGCATAGATAAGTACCTCGACACGACGATTGAGGCGGCGGCCTGCAGCTGTTTCATTCGAGGCTACGGGGCGGGTTTCGCCGAAGCCGACGGTTGAAATGCGACTTCCGCTTACGCCGTATGCTCTCAGAAGCGAAGCGACAGATTCTGCACGTTTTTCAGAAAGAACCTGATTGGAGTATTCACTGCCCTGTGAATCAGTGTGGCCTTCGATAACGAGATCGGTGTCATAGTACTTGTTCAGAATGTTTGCCAGCTTCTGAATATTGTACCTGCTGGTGGAGGTAAGTGTTGATGAGCCGGTTGTAAATAACAGGCCGGTGTCGAAAACAACCCTGATTCCTTCGCCGACACGTTCGACTGTGGCTCCGTCAACTTGATTGTCGATCTCTTCAGCTTGAGCATCCATATAATCACCGATAAGAGCGCCCGCAGCACCACCAATCACCGCGCCAAGAAGGGCTCCTTTACCCCAACTGCCTGTTTGACTGCCGATAATACCTCCGAGAACGGCTCCTGATGCTGCTCCGATGCCTGCGCCTCTTCCTGCGCCTGTCGTCGTTGTACATCCCCACGTAAAAGAAGTCATGGCCAGAATCAAAACCAGGGCAAGAGGTTTTGTCAATTGTTTTACATGTGTCATTGCTTTTTCGGAATTAAATGTTAACGAAGAAGGATTAGCTTTGATGGCAGGCGGGAAAGGGTTATGCGGTACAATTGCGATACGAAAGAGCAAATACCTGTCATACAGAAATCCATACAATACAATAGTAGTATAAAATACATTAAAAAATTCCCGGATTTTTTCTCGTTTCATGTTCGATAAGTTCTCCACAGGCAGTCTGGAAAGGCCTGTGATCCTGAGCAGGAATTTTACACCGGCGGCAAATGTTACTTTTTCTTTGCGTTGCTTCGACAACAAAAGGGTGGTCAAAACGGAGCTGGAGGCATGCTTCATTCTAAGGAAGAGTGGAAAGCGGCGGCTGAGTCCAAACTGCCGCCCCGTGAGGAGATAGTCCAGAGAAACCGTGCGATTACGGCGCATTACGCCCGTCTGTACCTTGATCATCATGAAATATTCAAATGGGCTGGAATGGCGGCTTTCGCGTCGAGTCAGGTTGGTGTTGCCCTGGCTTTTGTTGGGATGATGCAAACACCCGGCCGAATGATGAAGAGTGACAGCCGTAAAGAGCAGGGTGATATTTTTCAAGGGATAGGAGATTTTTTCACCGATACAACTCGGGCGCTTTTTTTCCTGCCTTTTTCGGTCTACGATTTTGCGTCAAAAAATGTTCTTCTCAACGACCTTGAGGAGATCCGCAACGGAAACAACCGTATCTACAATGATATCGCATGGGCCCATATGGCATATCTTGAAGGCGGACTTGCCGAAATCGAGAACAATGTTTCCGAAAATGAGCACGAGTTTCTGCTTTCCGGTTTTCGATTGATTAATGAAGGGGCCGGCCTGCAAAAATCCGGTAAGGATATTACCAAGGCCGGAGCATTGATCAAGGAGGGTAACATAAAGTTACTAAGGCACGAACAGGTCAATACGCTCGGGCCTGTATTTGATGCGATAAGTCCTCAGGGGCATATTGTCGTGTCGTTTGGGAGCGAGCTCAATTTTGGAGAAGCTGCTCCACCCGGTTATTCTTCGAGGGCTTCATTTGCCGATCATTTCGGTTATCTCGAAACACTTTCGGGGAGCAGGGATGTAACCGATGCCGAACACCGGTGGCAGTGGATCGAGGAAAACGTTCTCCCTGCATGGCATGCCGTCGATGAGGGGTTTGGTAACTGGGAGGGAACTGCAAGGCGTTTCAGGGCAATGGCGGCAGGGGAGCCTAACCTCCTGCAGCAGGTTTCCCATTTCGCCTCGACAATGTCTTTCTTGCCTGAGCTTGGACGGCATCAATAGGGCACCTCTATTAATTTATTCCGCGTCGTGATTACTTCGTTGGTCGGTGCTCGAAATCCTCATGTACTCTGTGTACACTGCGGTTTCTGCGCTCCGTCCGCCTTGTACTCAAGGCGCTCACGACAATTATTGTCACTTGTTACTCGTCACGGCTACTTACCTGTTCTCAGAGCGTCAACCGGATTAAGGTTGGCGGCTCTGTATGCGGGAAACAAGCCGAAAATCATACCAATCCCGGAGCAGACGGCAATTGATATGATTATCCATGTTATGGGGAGTATCGGCGGCAGGTTAAACGCAAGGGCCACGATATTTCCTGCCCCTGTTCCAATCACAATGCCTATCATACCACCGGTAAGGGAGAGAAAAAGCGCTTCGAGGAGGAACTGGCGCAGGATGCTTTTTCTGGGGGCGCCCACTGATTTTCGAACGCCGATCTCTTTTGTGCGCTCGGTTACGCTTACCAGCATAATGTTCATGATACCTACTCCGGCGGTAACGAGAGCCATAAAACTGATGATGAAAGCGCCGATACTGATGGTGCGCTGGAATTCCCGGAACGACTCTACCAGGGCTTCATTCGTGCGGAGTTCAAAGTTGTTGGGCTCCCTGACAGCCAGCCCGCGTGCAACCCGCATGGCTCCAATTGCCTGATCGATGGTGGCCAGGTACTCTTTTTGAGAGGCGGCTTCGACGGTGACACTGATACTTTTTTTTATGTCGATATGGGCCAGATACCGGCTTATCGGGATAACGATGAAGTTATCCTGACTTTGACCGAATGCGGCTCCTTTGTTCATGAACACCCCGATGATGCGGTAAAGTTTTCCGTTGACTTTGACCGGTTTATCTATCGGATTTTCACCGCCAGGAAAAAGCGTGTTCATAACATCCCTGCCGATAACCGCGACATTTCTTGAATAACGTATGTCGTTTTTGACAAGGTTTCTGCCGTTTTCTATGTCAAAACCGTTTGCGGATGCGAAGTTTTCGTCTGCACCGAACAGGGTGATATCCGGATTTGTCGACCGGTTTCCATACACTGCCTGGTTGCCGGGCCTGGATACTTTCAGGCCTATGTTACCGGCCTTTGCGCCCATCAGTTTTTTAAACGCAAGTCCTTCCGCATAGGTAATATCAGGGCGGTTGATAAAGCGGCTTCTTCCGTGCCCGCCGAAAAAAGTAGCGGGATATTTCTGGATTTCAAATGTATTGGAACCAAGACTTGAAAGGCCGCTTGCAACCGACTGGTCGACTGCCTGCAATGCTGTCATGACGGCGATAATGGAAAAAACACCGATGGCCACCCCCAAGGTTGTCAGCCAGGAACGGAGCCTGTTTGCCTGTAACGAGTAGGCGGCCTGTATGATGGTTTCTTTCAGTTTCATGAAGTTAAGTCAAAGGTAAAAAGTCAAAAGTCAAAACAGGGCAGCCCCTGTGCCTGTCCGTCAAATCAACAAATCAACACTCTTTTTATTCATACCTCAGTGAGTCGGCAGGATCGAGCCTGGAGGCGGATATTGCCGGGGCAAGCCCCGAAATGATTCCTGTCAGAACTGAAACAATCAGGCTGATCAAAACAAGCAGAAAAGAAAACTGTATGGGGAAATCCGGCAGCACTTTTTCTATTCCCGCCGTAATCGAGATTGCGATAATCAGTCCGGTTACCCCGCCCAAAAGGCAGATGCTGACCGATTCGATAAGAAACTGAAGCAGAATAGTTCTTCTTCTGGCGCCGAGAGCTTTTCTCAAACCGATTTCCTTTGTCCGCTCCTTGACACTCACAAAGGTGATGTTCATAATGCCGATAGCGCCGACAAAGAGGGACATGCCGGTGATAAAGATGCCTGCAATGGCGATGCCGTTTTTAATGGGATCCAACTGGCTTTTGAATGCCTGTTGTTCATTGATGGAGAAGTCATCTTTTTTCCCCGGCGGGAGTCTCCTGATCCTTCTCATAATCCCCCTGATTTCCTCATTGGCGTCTGTAACCCTGACATTCTCTTTTATTTTTATCCGTATGGTTACATACATGCTGCTGCCGTAAACCTTCCTGAATGCGTTCAGGGGCATGATGATCTGGTTGTCAAAGCTGAAAAGGCCGAGAAATTTCCCCTGTTTTTTAAAAACTCCGATGATGCGGAATTTTTGGTTTTTAAGCTTGATTTCTTTTCCGAGCGCGGTTTCATTCGGGAAAAGGCCGGTAGCGATATCGTCACCGATCAAACACACCATCGATCCGCTTTCGGCCTCATGAGGAAGGAAAAACCTGCCTTTCGATAAATCTCCGGATGCAGTTTGTTGATAGTCGGCATTTGTTCCCATTGCAAAAGCCTGTTGGAGGTTTCTGTCTTTATAGCTTGCCGAAGCTATGTAAGAAGACATCTGGGGTACGGCGATCTCAAGCGCCGAGTCAGGGTTATCTGCAATGATGCGGTTGATCTGTCCTGCATATTCCGTTTTGAGGTCAGGCCGGTTTCTGTAGCGCCACCATTGCCCCATGCTGCCCCACGGGCTTTTCTGAACGTAGACAACATCGTAGCCGATCATGGCGAGACTTTTCTCAAAACCGGCGTCGATACCGCTGATGGCTGTTCCCATCATGGTGATGGAGACAATGCCGATGATGACACCGAGCGCGGTGAGAAACGATCGGGTCTTGTTTCCCCTGATCTGGTCGAAAGCCATCAGCAGGCTTTCGTATGTTTCTTGACGAAACTGTTTCATGCAAATGGAGCTGCGTTCCTTAGTGGTTGGTATCGCTTTCTATTTTTCCGTCGCGTAAACGGATGTGCCGGCGGGTATAAAGTGCGATATCCTCTTCATGCGTGATAAGAATGATGGTGTTGCCAGCCTCGGACAGATCGCTGAAAATAGTCATGATATCCCTGCTGGTTGAGGTATCGAGATTTCCCGTAGGTTCGTCAGCCAGAATCAAAGAAGGTTCGTTGATCAATGCTCTTGCAATGGCTACTCTCTGGATCTGACCACCGGATAGTTCGGATGGCTTATGGTTTACTCTGTCTCCGAGGCCGACCCGTTCCAGCGCATTCAAAGCTCTTGCGGAGCGTTCTTCAGCGTCTACCCCAGCATAAATAAGAGGAAGCTCGACATTCCTCAGGCAGTTAAGGCGGGGGAGCAGGTTGAAGGTCTGAAAAACAAACCCGATTTCCCTGTTGCGTATTCTGGCAAGCTCATCGTCGTCCATTTCCGAGACATTCTGTCCGTTGAGCTCATAGGTGCCCGATGAAGGGGTATCCAGGCATCCGATAATATTCATCAGGGTCGATTTCCCGCTGCCGGAGGGTCCCATTATAGCTACGTATTCGTTACGATTGAACGCAAGATCGATATTGTCAAGAGCCTTGACAATCTGGTCACCCATTTCATAAAACCTGCAGAGTGACTGCATTCTGATAAGGATGTCATCCATACCCGGTTACTCTGTTTTCAGCTTTACCCTGCTGCCATCTTTCAGCAGTCTTGTGATTGCCGTATAGCTTCCGGAAACAACCTCTTCTCCTTCTTTGACTCCTTTCAAAATGACGATATGGGTGTTATCAGTTGTTCCGGTTTCAACAGGCCGGAACAGGGAAGTATTGTTTTCGACAACAAAAACACCCTGACGACTACCTTTGTCCGGCCAAGGCGTGCTGTTTTCATTCTGATCTTCCTGCTCACGCGGCTCTTCTTCTGCGGAACGTCGAAAATCACCCGCCGAATCCGGTCCTCTGAGGGTAACACTTTGAATGGGGACGACAAGCGCGTTTTGTACACGTTCCGTCTCTATGTCTGCCGTCGCACTCATGCCGGGCTTGAGCAGGCGGCCATGGTCGAGTATGCGGATTTTAACCGAAAAGTTGGTTACTTCTTCCTGGGTGCCTTCGGACTGGGTTATGGCCGAATTGGAAATTTCATTGACCACGCCATTAAATTTCCTGTCACCGAATGCATCGACGCTGACAATGACCCTGTCGCCTTTTTTGACGTTGACGATATCGTTTTCATTCACTTCAACTTCCACCTGCATACGGTCGAGATTCGCTATCCGCAGCACATCCGTTCCCTGGAACTGACCTGTTCCGACAACTCTTTCACCCAATTTGCTCTCGAGCGCGATAACGGTACCGTTCATAGGGCTCGTAACCGTTGTTTTGTCAAGCTGTTCAAGTGACTGATCGAGAAGACTTTCGTTTTGCTTGATCGTGAAACGAGCGGCTTCATAAGCAGCCCTGGCGGCTTCAGCATTGGTTTTTGCGGTCAGGTAGTCGGAGTCTGATATCAGCTTGTCACTGTGGAGGACTGACGCCTTGCGGAAATCATCCTCGGCCTTGAGTTTTCTTGCTCTTGCTTCAAGACTTTGGGATTTTGCAAGGTTGAGACGAGCCCTGTTCTGCTCCACCTGTTTTATATAAACGTCAGGCTGGATCTTGAAAAGTAACGTGCCCGCATCAACAGTCTCGCCCTCTTTCACATGGAGTTCTATGATTTCACCGGATACGTCAGGAGAAATGGTGACTTCGAGCTCGGGTTCGATTTTGCCGGTTGCAATTACATAGTGAATAACCTCTTTTCTAAAAACCTGCTCCGTGGATACGGCAATTTTTTCAGACTGTAAAGATGTCCAGAAAACCGCAGCTGCCCCTGCGGCAAGAATACCCGAGATGATAAAAATGATGGTTCTGCGTTGTTGCTTTTTTTTGTTTTTTTGCATCGTAAAATTCAGGAATCAGTCAATTGAGACACCGCCCGTTGCAAAGTCAACAATATTTTTCTGCAGGGCGAGATTATATGTTGCTTGTGAGTATTCGGCGCGTGCACCGACAAGAGCAGCTCTTGCTGCATTGGCTTCCACAAAGCTGGCGGCACCGAGGTCATATTTTTTCTTGACAGTCTCATAAGCTTTCTCTGCTGCCTTGAGGCCCTGCTTCGCGGTTTCAATCTGCGTAAACGCTGCACCGTAATTGTCGACTGCAAGCTGAATATCGATTGCTATATCGTGTTCGAGGTCAGCGGCATCCAGTCCTTGGTTCAGGTAGTTGATTTTTGCTTGTTCAACGTTATATCGGGTAAGAAAACCGTCAAAAATGGACCAGCTCAGACTGAGGCTCAGCGAGTAGCTGATGAGGTCGGAGATTTGGTCGGAAAGCGGGGGATAGGCGTAGCTGGATGGTGGAACATCAGCTGCTGTTGTTGTATAATAGGGGTAGCCTCCGGTATTGAGGTTGAATGTAAGATCAAGCTTCGGGTACCATTGAGCGGCTGCGCGTGTAACATCCCATTTTGCAGCATTGGCAGAGAGCATCGAGCTCTGAAGGTCTTTTCTGTTTGCAAGACCTTGAGAGACAAGACTATCACGGTCGAGATCCGGGGGGAGATTCAGCAGCGAGTCCACCAGTATATCAGCGGCAGTAATTTCATCTGCAGGATTGAGCCGCAGTCTCCGGAGCAGTTCGAGCCTGCTTTGCCGCAGGTCGTTTTCCGTTTTGATAACCGTTAATTCACTGTTTGCTGTTTCCGCCTGCTGCTGGTAGAAATCGGTGACAGGTTTTATTCCGATCTCGTATTGGCGCTTGGTGAGCTGGAGCTGGTCGCGGGACGACGAGAAATTTTCCCTGGCTATTTTAAGAAGCTCCCTGTTGAGAAGTACCTGGTAATATGCCTGGGTCACATCGTAAATGATAATCTGTCGGGCTCTGGAAAGGGAGAGCCCCGCGGCATCATGCCGCCTGATTGCTGCCTGCAGGGAAGCATAGTCCTGAAGTCCGTTGAACAGGTTGAGAGATGTCGTCAGAGCAAGGTCGACACGCTCGGTTTTTGTTTTCGCAATCAATCGGGTAGAGGGGTCGGAATAGGTTCTGGCAAGTGAAACGGGTGTATAGCCGGCTGAAACAGATAGCTTTGGCAAAAACTGCCCGTAACTTTTCAAAAGGTCACTACCCTGAAGTCTGACGGTATGTTCTGCTTTTTTTACCGTGGAGGAGTTGACGAGGGCAATTTCCACGCATTCTTGCAATGTGAGTTGTTTCTTTTCCCGAGCGGCTCCGGAAACGGTAGACGGCAACAACATGAGCAGGCTGAATGCAGCGAAAGAGAAGACGTATAACGTACGGGTCAATAGTATTGTCACTGTATTTCAACGTATTTAGGATGTCTCGAAAAACCTGCTATGTATTCTTCCGACAAGTCGGGACTCCGTTTGACTTGCCCTCGAAATGCTCGCAAGGGTTTTTCGAAGAACCCTTTAATCAAGATCGCAGGAAGTAATATAAGGCTATTATACGGATCACATCGTTTTATCCAGTCAGGAAAGTTGCATGCAAAAGCCATAAAACTCGTGTGGGGGTTTCAAAGTTTATCCAGAAGTGAAGAAATTTCCTGCTTATAAATTCCGGCTTTGGAGGGATTGAGCTGGATAAGATCTGTATAGATTTTTATGGCTTTTTTATAAGCACCCTGCTCGGTAAACAGTGCGGCAAGGCTTTCGGTAGGAACCGGAATGCTGTCGTCGTCCGAAAAAGGCTTTTTCTGCTCGTTCAGCGGAGTTGGATCGCTGATTTCACATGCTTTAGGTGCCTCAAAGCCTGCCAGAGCAGCTGAAAGCTCTTCAAGTTCTGACACGACCTCGTCAACAGGAGCTTGGAGCAGGAGGAAATGGACTTCGATCAGCTCTTTCCAGGCAACTTCATTGTGGGGCACTATCCTGCAGCATGTTTTCAGAGAATCAAGCGCTTCCTGGAACCGTTGTACCCCTTTCAAAGCACGGGCATGAAGGAGGTGAAATGTATAGGAGCTCTGAAAGTTTTCGCATTCTGCTTCAAGTTTTTTCATCCCTGTAAGGTACTCGCCTCTGGAAAGATCAAGCGAAACATCTGCAAAAAAAAGGTGTGGATCGGTTATCATCGTAATGCTATTGTCGAAAAGCAAAGTAAAAGGGGATTACCTGATTGCCACAGGTTCATGTTTACATGAGCTGAGCGACTGTCCCGGCATTCCTGTTTCATCGGTATAATGTGAAACGGTCAAGCGGAGGATTTAGTTTAAGCTATGCCAAAGATTTTTCCAAGGCAAGCTGCAGTAATGTATCGACAAGTTCCGTAAGGCCAATGCCGGTACGTTCCATAAGCATAGGATACATACTGATGCTGGTAAAACCGGGTATCGTGTTGATTTCGTTCAGGATAATCTTGCCGGTGCTGTTTTCCACAAAGAAATCAATCCTGGACATGCCGCTGCAGCCCAAAGCCCGATATGCATTTATTGCTTCATGTTTGAGCGCTTCCTGAACTGTTTCATCAATACGCGCAGGTATATAAAGCTTGGCGGTATTGCTGATGTATTTGTCTGTATAATCATAGAAATCCCTGCCCGGCTCGATTTCGCCCGGCACTGAAGCAACAGGATCTTTGTTGCCAAGTACTGCAACCTCAACTTCACGTCCCTCGATCGCCTTTTCAGCAAGGACTTTCACATCAAGCTCGCAGGCTTCATTCAACGCTCCGGGAAGCTCGTCAAAAGTATGGACTTTTGTTATTCCCACAGATGACCCGAGATTGGCGGGTTTGACAAAAAAGGGAGGGGTAAACCGTTCGCTGATTCTATCGATGGCTGGTGAGGGATTTTTCAGATAATCCACGCTCAGCACAGTCATGTATTCCGCTACAGCGATTCCCGCCTGCATGGCGCAGATTTTGGTTACGTCCTTATCCATGGTCATTGCCGAGGCTTGGACGTTGCTGCCGGTGTAAGGAATGCCGAACATTTCAAGCAGGCCCTGGACTTTTCCATCCTCACCGAAAGTGCCGTGGAGTATGGGGAAAGCAACATCTATAGCTTCTTTCTGGAAATTAAAGCTGAAGATATCTTCGTCCCGATTTTCCGTCATGGCATGCAGCTGATGCACTGTTTTCTCAAGGGACTGTTTTTTCAGAAGCCCGGCCATATCGAGGTCAAGAACTGCGCGGGCGGTTCTGCCTCTGAACCACTTGCCATCGCGTGAGATGTAGAGAGGGTAGAGGGTATACTTGTTACCGTCAATATGCCCGGCAATGGCTTTCGCCGAAATAATCGAGATTTCATGTTCTGAAGACTTACCTCCGAAAAGAAGTGCTACAACGGTGTTAGGCATGTGGTTAGGTTTGGGTTGTATTGTGTTCGACTGCTATGCAATGGTTCTGCACAACTTCAAGACCGGCTTCGCATGCTTTCCGGGCGGCTTCTTCGTGAGTAATGCCAAGCTGCATCCAGATGACTCTTGCGCCGATCTCAATCGCCTGATCTACAATGGGGCCTACATCCGCTGGTTTGCGGAAAATATCTACTATTTCAATGTTTCGTCTCAAATCAGCAGGAATATCCAGAAGGGAGGGATAGCATTTGATTCCGAATACCTTGTCGAGGTTGGGATTGACCGGATAGATGGTGTATCCGGCATGGATCAGGTATTTGGTGACGCTGTGGCTCGGTCTTTCCCGTTTCTTGGAAACGCCGACAACGGCAACATGTTTAAAGGATTCAAGTATTTCTTTAATAGTCATGGCTGAACATCTATGCATGAAAAGGACTTGTGGTAAATATAACTATTCACCGGGAGGCGGGAAGCAGCAACCGGAAAAAATCCGTCTGTAGAGGTTTGAAGAGAGGAAACTTACAGGTAACACCGTGTGTTACAATCGTATGGCTGTCACGTGCAAACGCTGAAATGGATTTGAATTAAAAGGGGTATAATCATGAAAAAGAGTCGTTTTTTTCTCCACCTTGTAATGGTGGTTTTTCTTGCAGGATGTTCGGCTTTTTCAGTGATGTCGGACTATGACCGGAAGTATGATTTCAGAACGTTTCAAACTTACAGATGGCCTGCCGAGAACGAGGGTATAAGAAAAGGTGATGTTCTTGTTGAAAACCCGCTTGTTTACAAGAGAGTTCAGGCAGCCGTCAATCAGCAGCTTCAGGTCAAGGGTTTCAGGCTCACAGGCTCGAAAGATGCGGATTTTATCGTTTACGCTCATGCAGGTGTCAAGAAACGGAGAACCTACCATCAAAGTTTTGGAGTAGAGGTACCGTTTGGCCCTTACAGGTGGTACAGGCCGTGGTGGGGTCCTTACGGAGGATATACCTATGTCAGCTATTACGATGAAGGTTCCCTCGTTATCGATATCATAGATGCACGAACCAAGGATCTTGCCTGGCGCGGCGTTGCAACCAGGGTTGTCAGGGACTACCGCACAGCTGAAGATATGCAGCGGGATATCAACGAAGCTGTGACAAAAATCCTTGAGAACTTTCCACCTGGAGCCGAGGCGGCAGGTAAGTAGGGTTGTTTGAGAATACAGGAGTAAGAAACCGGCAGCAATAAGGGCACCTCTATTTATTTATTCCGTGCTTCAATTGCTTCGTTGATCCCGACCTGTCGCGACCGAAATCCTCATACCGATTCGTCGGGACTCCGGTTTTGAAGTTTACCCCGGCATTGTCGGGGCTCCGTTCGCCTTGCGTCTTGATGGAATCAGGACTCATGACAATAAATAGAGGTTCCCTGTAGTAAGAGGGTTTTGCTGTTTTGCCGTTTACTCAGCAGGTATCAGAAAAGGGCGGTTAAAACATGCTCATCCAGTAGTTGCACTTCGGTCTCCAGTTTCAGGGATATTGCGTTGATCATTGCATCCCGAACGGCTGAGAATCGGGGAACAATCCCGGTCATTTCGTATACTGAAACCGTTTTACTATCAAGATCCCCTGCGATTTTTGCCAGAACCTTTTCGTCACTGCACCGCAGGAGTTCCCGAAGCATTTTGTGCCTATCGGAAAGGAGGAGTGATCCATGCTGCAGGATGACATTGTTAGAGCGCCGTTGGGCGGAGCCTACAAGCTTTCGCCCTTTCACAAGCAGTTCATGTCTTGCCGATGCGGTAAAACAGCTTACTGATTCTGCTGAATTGTATCGTTTCCTCATATCGGGAGCTGTACGGCAGAATTCGGCATCTATGCCCAATGTCAGGAGAGCCTCGCGAATAACTTCGTGAACCATGACATATATTTCGGCGTTCCTCTCACGAGTATCGGCAAGCATCGAATAGGTGAATTCATCGATGTGGAGCACCGCTCTGCCGCCGGTCGGTCTTCTGACAATGTCTATACTTTTTTCCCTGCACGCTTCTTCGTCGATCTCTTCGGGACGCTGCCCGTATCCGAGAGAAACGGCAGGAGGGTTCCAGGAATAGAAACGCCACAGCAAACTGCCGCTGCCGAACTGTTTCTGAAATTCACCGGTTTTGAACAGCTCGAAAAGGCTCTTGTCAAAAGCCATATTCCATGCCCCGCTGCGGGCGCCCGTTAACACGGCATAAACAGATGGGAAAAAAAGGCTCATGATATTGAGATTCCTTTGAGTCCTGGCAGAAAAATTAGACGCTTTCCAGTATGAACAATCAATTGCAATTTTAAGGATAAACAATCAGTCGGTATGTCAGATCAGCGACAAATAGTCTTCCGGCCATACTGCTTCTGAAAAGATATTACTAATACCGGTTCGTGGACACATACTTTTTATTATTTTGGTGGGGCTGAAGGGGTTACAATTTGAAACGCTCAATTCAGGGGCTTATTTATGAGTACTGACAGCAGTAGAAAACTTCCGCACGTTACTACCCGGAGGCTTCTCGAAATGAAGGAGCAGGGCGAAAAGATCGCCATGCTTACGGCATATGATTATACGACGGCCAGAATTCTTGACCGCTCGGGCATTGATGTTGTTCTTGTCGGTGACTCTGCCAGCAATGTTTTTTCAGGTCATGATACGACGTTGCCGATAACCATTGAAGAAATGATCTATCACACCAAGGCGGTTGTTCGCGGTGTGCAGGCTGAGACCAGCAGGGCGATGGTGGTGATTGATATGCCTTTCATGAGTTATCAGCTTTCCAGTGAAGAGGCCTTGCGCAATGCCGGGCAGATAATGAAAGATAACGAGTGCGATGCTGTAAAACTTGAAGGAGGGAAGGTTATCGTCGATACGGTGAAACGTATAACCGATGTGGGGATTCCGGTTATGGGTCATCTCGGTTTGACGCCCCAGTCCATCTATAAATTCGGCAGCTACAAGGTGCGTGCGCGGGAGAAACAGGAAGCTGAAGAGCTGCTTCGTGACGCCAGGCTGCTTGAAGAAGCAGGGGCCTTTGCGCTGGTGCTTGAAAAAATCCCTGCCGATCTTGCGGCGGAAGTGACCCGGTTGGTTTCAATACCTACAATAGGTATAGGGGCGGGAATGGCATGTGACGGTCAGGTGCTTGTCATTAATGACATGCTTGGGCTCAATACGGAGTTTCATCCGCGTTTCGTCAGAAGGTACGCTGACCTCGACAACGTTATCCGTGATGCGGTAACCAGATATGTCGATGATGTCAAGAAAAAACAGTTCCCATCGGAAAAGGAGAGCTATTGAGCAGTTGTGATTGAAAAAAAGGTTCAAAAGGTTGTACTTTATGTCACAATTTATGTAGCCAGTTTGAGATTTTTTTATGAGAGACGAGAAAAAAAATGACGGTTCTGTAGAACGGAATACTGGCGTTCCGTTTATTTCCCGTTCTTTTGTTCCTTCCGTATTTACGGTTATGAACATGGTCTGCGGATATGTTGCTATTGTCATGTCCGGGTCCGACCAGTTTGTGGCTGCCGGATGGTTTATCATCCTTGCCGCATTGCTTGATACCGTTGACGGTTTCGTGGCAAGGATGACCAACGCGGCCTCCAGGTTCGGCATTGAGCTTGATTCACTCTCAGACCTTGTTTCGTTTGGGGCGGCACCGGCATATCTGGTGTATAAGTTCGGCCTGGAAGATGTTGGGGCGGTGAGGGGTATAATCCTGAGTTCAATGCTGATGATAGGGAGCGGCTTGAGACTTGCAAGGTTTAATATCGGAGTGCTCGGTTACCGCAAAAACTCCTTTTCAGGACTTCCTACGCCGGCGCAGGCTCTCACAGTTGCCGGTTTTGTGTTGTGGATGAGCGCAGAACCGTTTCTAAACAGTTACCACTTACAAAACGCTTTGATATTACTGACCATCGTTCTTGCGGTCCTTATGGTAAGCAGGGTGAATTATGATGCCCTGCCGAAACTGACGTTTGAAACCGTCAAAGAAAAGCCTGTACAAACGGGTCTCTACATCGCAGTCTTTTTTTGTGTGCTTATCTATCAGGCAAAGGCTTTGTTTGTAGCCATGTTATTGTATATTCTCCTGGGCGTTTTGAAGTCCCTGTCTTTATTTTTCAGGGAGCTGGTTTTTCAGAGATAGGAGGGAAGTGTTGGTGTGTTGAACTGTTTGGCAGAAAGAACCCCGGAAACCGGAATGCAGGCGTGAGTTCACGAGCTTGACTGGTAACATATTTTGTTATTCACTCAGGAAGCGGTTCAGGAATTAGCGATTTGTATTTTTCACGATACAGAGAAGGAAAAGGAAGACATTATGGCATATAAGGTGAAAATAAGGGTCACTTTGCGGCCGTCGATCCTGGATGTTCAGGGAAAAGCTGTACAGCATGCACTTGAAAATCTTGGATATTCTACCGTTGATGCGGCAAGGATCGGTAAATATATCGAAGTGACAGTTAATGAAGATAATAATGTCGAGGCAGAGCGTATCAGTGAAGAGATTTGTCAAAAACTGCTGGCAAACCCGGTAATGGAGGATTATTCCATTGAACTGGAAGAAATCAACTAACAAAACTGAAGGATGGACACTGTTACCATAGGGATTGTTGTTTTTCCCGGTTCCAACTGTGATCACGATACCGAATTTGCCGCCGCTTCCTTTTCGAAAGTTACAACCAGAATGCTCTGGCACAAAGATCATAACCTGCAGGGAAGTGACATAATCATTCTTCCCGGAGGGTTTTCCTACGGGGATTATCTCAGGGCCGGATCGATAGCGAAGTTTTCGCCGATTATGCGGGAGGTCATTGCCTTTGCCCGCAAGGGTTATCCAGTGCTTGGCATCTGTAACGGATTTCAGGTCCTGCTCGAATGTGGTCTCCTTGAAGGGGCTCTGTCGAGAAACCGCGACAAGAAATTTATTTGCCGGCACATGCACGTGAAAGTTGTCAACAACTGTACCATGTTTTCTTCGCTCTACGATGAGAACGAAGTGCTCAATCTTCCTGTTGCTCACGGCGAAGGTAATTACTACGCGCCTCAGGAAACGATAGAGGCGCTTGAAGAAAACAGCCAGATTGTTTTCAGATACTGTGATGCCTCGGGGAACATAACTGAAGAGGCAAATCTCAACGGTTCCGTCTCGGCGATTGCGGGGATTTGTAACAGGGAGAAAAATGTTCTCGGTCTCATGCCTCATCCTGAAAGGGCAAGTGAGGCGTTGCTCGGATCGAATGACGGTGCAAGGATGTTTGAGGGTCTTGTCGAACACGCGTTGGGCTAAGCCCGTGATTCATCTACTTGCTGCTGCCAGGCAGAAGCCTTCCCATTTCGTACATTTGAACATATCATCGTGAAACAAAGAGGCACCTCGAAAAACCGTCGTGAAGGGCTTGAGTGGAGCAGCCCGACAAGTCGGGAGCAGCAAGTTTCCCGTGGTGCCCATAAGTACAAGTTGTTTTCATGGCTGCTGTTTGATTTCGCCAACACATCATTCAGTGTCATGATGGTGACTTTTGCATTTCCCCTCTACTTCAAGAATGTCATATGTGGAGGTGAACCTCAGGGAGACGCGCTTTGGGGGGCAAGTCTCAGTATTTCCATGCTGGTTGTCGCGCTGATATCGCCTGTGCTGGGTGCGGCGGCCGATTTTTCCGGCAGGAGAAAGCGGTTTCTTTTTGTATTTACATTGATTTCCATTATGGCCACGGCGTTGCTCGGGTTTACCGGCCCTGGGTACGTTCTCGTCGCAGGTTTCCTGTTTATTGCTGCAAATGTAGGATTTGAAGGCGGTCTGGTGTTTTATGATGCTTATCTGCCTGAAATTGCCTCCGAGCGGAATCTCGGGAGGGTGTCCGGGTATGGTTTCGCCATGGGTTATTTAGGCGCGCTGGCTATTCTTCTTTTGCTGTTTCCTTTGCTGCAAGGGGGGATTGTGGTAGAGAATATTCCAAATGTGACCCTGAGTTTTTTCCTTGTCGCGCTGTTTTTTGCGGTTTTTGCGGCACCTCTTTTTCTGACTTTAAAAGATGAGAAAAAGAAAACTGTGGGAATGCATTATGTCGGCAAGTCGATACGGGAAGTGAAGTACACGATACAGCATATCATGAACTACCCGGATCTTGCCCGCTTTCTTCTTGCGTTTTTCTTTTACAACGATGCCATTCTTACTATTATCGGATTTTCATCGATCTATGCGCAGAATACCCTTGGTTTCACAACCGCTGAGCTGATTACTTTTTTCATAATTGTTCAGACAACGGCAATTGCGGGTTCGATAGTGTTCGGGATTATTACTGACAAAATCGGTCCGAAAAGGACTATTGTACTGACACTCTGCATCTGGTGCATAGTGATCATCATGGCTATTCTTACCAAGGATAAGCAATTTTTCTACTATACCGGTCTTCTTGCTGGAATGTCTATGGGCTCTTCGAAGGCAGCATCGCGTTCAATGATGGCAAAGCTTACGCCAAGAAAACATGTGACGGAATTTTTTGGTTTTTATGACGGCACATTCGGCAAAGCTTCAGCGGTCGCAGGCCCGATGATTTTCGGTCTCATTTCCTCGCAGGCTGGAGATCAGAGGATCGCTCTGGCTTCACTCCTGCTCTTTTTTGTTATAGGCCTTTTACTTATGCTCGGTGTGCGCAGCAGCGCAACGCATTCTTCCATGGCAGTTATCCCTAAAGGAGGGGATTATTCGTAAAAAACCTCTAAATTTGCTTTACTGTTCGTCTTGATGGAATCGTGCAGCATATGGATGCACCCAATAAAAATATAGCAGGTGTTCTTGCGGGTAAAACGGCGGATTTCTGGGATTTTACCCGATCTTTCCTACCGTTTATGTGGAAAAACTTCATGCAAGACCGCGTTCTTTTGAGCGCAGGTTCCCTTGCTTTTCAGACCCTGCTTTCACTGGTTCCCCTGATGGCAGTGGTGCTGTCGGTTCTCAGTGTCTCTCCTGTCTTCGAGAATTTTAATCGCTATGTCGAGGACTTTATTCTACAGAACTTTGTACCTGCCTCCGGGGAAATGCTCCGGGAGTATTTCTGGGAGTTTATCAGCAAAACATCGACGATTCCAACCATCGGCGGTATCTTTCTGTTTATTATTGCGCTGTTTCTTATCTCCACTATCGACCATACCATCAACCAGATCTGGGATGTTCACGCTCCCAGAAAAATTCTTCAGGGGTTTACCCTTTACTGGACGGTGCTTACCCTCGGGCCTATTATTATCGGCAGCGGACTGGTAGCCAGCTCCTATGTATGGTATACGGTCTTTACCGAAGGCCCTCTGCTGGAAATGAGGACACGTATTTTGTCTTACCTTCCGCTGGTCAACTCATTCCTGGCTTTTTTTCTGCTATACATGCTGGTTCCCAATCGCAGGGTGAAGTTTCTGCACGCTGCTTCGGGTGCTTTTCTGGCTACAGTGCTGTTTGAGCTTTCAAAAAAATGGTTTTCGTTTTATGTGACAACTTTCGCAACGTTCGAGCATATTTACGGGGCGTTGTCGGTTATTCCTCTGCTTTTTTTCTGGATATATCTTATCTGGGTTGTCGCGCTTTCCGGTGCTGAATTTGTGTATTGCCTCGGTGCGATGAAGCCTACAGCAAAGGCAAAGACCGAATTCAGTCCCCTAAAAGGTATGCGGGATGTTCTTGACATCATGGAGCACATATGGCAAGGGCAGCAATCGGGAGAGTATGTCAATCTTAAAAAATCTTCCATCGTAGTGGATGGTATTGATGGTCAAAGGCTGCGAAACATAGTTGCTATTCTCATAGAAAACAATCTTATTCATGTGACAGCCAATGGGGGACTCGCGTTAAGCGGCGATATGCACAAGCTTACCCTATACGACGTTTATTCCGTTATCCCATCCGAGATCTTCAACAGCGGTGAGGGTGACAAAGCCGAAAGAGAAGAATATGCCCGCTTGGATGAGCTTGAAGAGCGTATAGTGCACTGTCTCCATGAGAACATGAATGAACCGCTTGCTGTGTTCATGAATGCCGATAAGGAGCTTGGGAAGAATGCAGGCAATGGTCTTGGCTTGTCGGAGCAGTGACGGGTGAATTGATTATATTAAGTGATTCACGATCAGTGTAAAAAGGAAAATGAGTTATCAGGTAATAGCCCGAAAATACCGGCCCAGAAAGTTCGCCGATATAACGGCGCAGGAACACACCACCCTTACTATACAGAACTCCCTGCGACTGGGTAGGGTAGGACATGGTTATATTTTTTCAGGCCTTCGCGGAGTAGGAAAAACAACAGCGGCCAGAGTGTTCGCCAAAGCGGTCAATTGCAGCAGGATGATTGAGGATCCCGTGTATCTCAAAGAGGTGACCGAGCCCTGTGGAGAGTGTGAGAGCTGCCGTGACTTCGAAGCTGGTACCAGTCTCAATATTTCGGAGTTTGATGCGGCGTCCAACAACAGTGTTGATGATATCAGGCTGCTCAGGGAAAATGTCCGTTACGGACCACAGAAAGGGCGTTACAGGGTGTATATTATCGACGAAGTGCATATGCTTTCGACAGCGGCGTTCAATGCCTTTCTCAAGACTCTCGAAGAGCCTCCAGCCCACGCTATCTTTATTTTTGCGACAACCGAGCTGCACAAGATTCCCGCGACAATTGCTTCCCGCTGTCAGCGGTTTAATTTCAAGCGAATTCCCCTGGACGACATAGAAAAACAGTTGCGGAATATTTGCGGAGCGGAAGACCTTGATGTCGAGAGTGATGCCCTGCAGCTTATCGGCCGGAAAGCACAGGGATCGATGCGCGACGCCCAGAGCATTCTCGATCAGGTTATCGCGTTTGCCGTTGAACGGGATGATGATCGTTCCATTCATTACGACAAGGTTGCGGAACTGCTGAACTATATAGATGACGATCAATTTTTCGAGGTAACAGATGCTGTTGCTGACGACAACCCGAAGAAAATGTTCGATGTGGCAAGGTTTGTTATTGACAACGGGTATGATGAACAGGATTTTCTTGAAAAACTCATTGAGCACTTGAGAAACTTTCTTGTTGTCTACAACCTTCGATCAACCAGACTGATTGAGCGGCCGGAACCGGTCAAGGAGCGTTATCAGCGCGAAGCAGCTCGTTTTACTCCTTCCATTATCATGCAGATGATCGATCTGCTTCTGCAAGCCCAGAAAGAGCTCAAGTTCCAATTTGAATATCAGTTCCGGTTCGAGCTTGTTTTGCTCAAGCTTATCGGGATTGTCCATCCGTCCGGGTCAGCAACGAATGCAGGGCGTGCAGGGGAAGACACTGAAAAAAAAAAGCCCGTAGTGCAGAGTTGACCGCTCCTGCACCTGAAACTGTTCCTTCAACTGCATCTGAGCATTTGTCCATACAACCACTACCGCCTGAAAAGAAAGTCTCTTCTCCGAAACACGAGGAGCCTGCCGCTCCGGTCTTATCACAGACGTCTGTTGATTTTTCTTCATGGCAGGACAAGTTTTCGAAATTCGCAAAGAGCGAGAAACGTTGCCCAACTTCACCGGCTCCTGGGATTGCACAGGACCGGCCGGATTCGTCACAGCCTTTCGATGGCGTTGCTGAAGTACAGAAGTTCAGGGTTGAATGGAAACAGTTTCTCGATGTTCTGCTGAAGAAAAAATACAAGGTCATTGTCACGCATCTGCGTTCGTGTGAACTGACCTCATTTTCACATGGCATTCTTCATATGAGCTCTGGCAAGAGGTTTTCCTATGAAGAGCTGCTGCATGACGCAGCGCTTCTTACGCGGGAGCTGGAAGAGTTTTACGGCCTGCCGGTAAAACTGCATATCAGTTATGATGAGACAAAAGATGCTGGAACCAGGGAGCAGACCATATTTACTCTTTTCAGGGAACTGTCGGAAAACAATGAGATCGTGAAATTTCTTGTCAGGGAGTTCGGTGGAGAACTTGTCTATTAGGAAGATGGCAGAAGGTTTCCATATTCCTTAAAAATTCATAATATTCAGGTCTTTCAATTTGTCAACAATGTTCTACCCAATACCATGAGTGCAGCTGCAAGAACTGCGGATGATTTGCAGAACCGTTTTCGATCCCATTATTGTGGGCGTTTAAACACAGAATATGAGAACAAGCCGGTAAAAATAGCTGGCTGGATTCATAGAAAAAGAGATCACGGAGGATTGATCTTTATCGACCTGAGAGATCACACAGGTATTTGTCAGCTGATCATTCAGCCGGAAAAAGCTGAACTTTTCAGCAAAACCGAGAAGCTTCATGCCGAGTCGGTCCTCTGCGTCGGGGGTGTTGTCGTCAGACGTTCGGAAGAAACAATAAACCCTCGCCTTGCTTCCGGTGAAATCGAGGTTATTGTTGAAGATATCAGGGTGGAAAGCAACGCGGTTCCGCTGCCGTTTCCGGTTGCTGATGAGCTGCAGACTTCGGAAGAGCTTCGCCTGAAATACCGTTTTCTCGATCTTCGCCGTGAAAAGATTCATCAGAACATTCAGTATCGCAGCAGGTTGATCAGCGAAGTTCGCCACTATCTCGAAGATAGGGCATTTATAGAGATCCAGACCCCTGTTCTTACCTCGAGCTCACCCGAAGGTGCCAGAGATTTTCTTGTTCCCAGTCGTCTGCATCCCGGTAAATTCTACGCGCTGCCCCAGGCTCCACAGCAGTTCAAGCAGTTGTTGATGGTATCGGGTTTTTCCCGTTATTTCCAGATTGCCCCATGTTTCCGTGACGAGGATGCCCGTGCAGACCGGAGCCCCGGTGAGTTTTACCAGATTGATATGGAAATGGCGTTTATCGAACAGGATGACCTGTTCGGAATCCTTGAAGGTATGTTCAAACATCTTACGGAAACCATGAGCCAGAAGCGCATCACCTGCTTTCCTTTTCCAAGGATCAGTTACAAAGAGGTGATGAACCGTTATGGCTCCGACAAGCCGGATCTTCGTGTTCCATTGGAACTGCAGGATGTTACCGATCTTTTCGTCAACTCTTCGTTCAAGGTGTTTGCGGGCAATACACAAGAGGGGAGCTGCATAAAGGCTATGGTGCTCAAGGGACATGGCAATGAGTCCCGGCAGTTTTACGACAGGGCAGAAAGAAGAGCGAAGGAGCTTGGTTCGGCAGGTCTTGCCTACATTCAGTACAAAGAAGAAGGGCCAAAAGGACCGATTGTCAAGTTTCTGTCCGATGCCGAAATGAGCGCACTAAAAGAGCGTTTGCAGATAGAAGCTGGGGATGTCGTTTTCTTCGGTGCAGGTAAGTGGGAGCGTACCTGCAAGATTATGGGCGGCATGAGGGAGTACTTCTCTGACCTTTTTGAGCTTGACAGCGATGAACTTTCTTTCTGCTGGATCGTCGATTTCCCCATGTACGAATGCAACGAAGCCGAAAAAAAGATCGAGTTTTCCCACAACCCCTTCTCGATGCCGCAGGGTGAAATGGATGCTCTGGAGACCATGAACCCTCTCGATGTCCTTGCCTACCAGTACGATATTGTCTGCAATGGTATCGAGCTGTCCAGCGGCGCTATCAGGAATCATCGCCCCGATATCATGTACAAGGCATTTGAAATTGCCGGATATGAAAGATCGGAAGTTGACAAACGGTTCGGTCATATGATCGAAGCCTTCAAAATGGGTGCTCCGCCGCATGGTGGAATTGCCCCCGGCCTTGACCGCCTGGTGATGATTCTTCGTGACGAGCAGAATATCCGCGAGGTAATCGCCTTTCCGATGAACCAGCAGGCCGAAGACCTCATGATGGCCGCTCCGGCAGAGGTTTCGCCTCTTCAGCTTCGTGAGCTGCATCTGAAGCTCGATCTGCCGAAGGAATAAGGTCGGTTATTGGTAAATGGTGATTGGTAAATAGTTGAGAAGCCGACAATTGCGTCAGTTGGCAGTCCTCAGCAGGCAGTAGGCGAGGGAAGAAAAGAAATGTTTAAAAGCTGCGAGAGCCCTCCCGCGGCTTTTTTGTTGGACATTTCCGAG
>RAZP01000048.1 GCA_004028745.1 Prosthecochloris sp. | reverse complement strand
ACCTTGCCGAAATACGCTACTCTGCCGATAATATGTGCGGCAACAGGCGCTGTCAGGAAAAGAAAAAGAATAATTGCGAAAGCGCGGGAGGCGATGCCGAAATCCTGCCAGTAAATAACCGTTCCGATAAGCACCAGCCCGATACCCAGGGTTGAGGCTTTGGTAGTTGCCGACATCCGGGTATACAGATCAGGCATTTTCAGGATGCCGAATGCCGAGAGCAGAATAAACAGGGTGCCTGAAAGCAGAAAGACGCCGCTCAGGATCTCGATCATTGTTTTCTCCTCCTTCCAAGATAGAATGCAAAGGCTACCGTGCCCAGAAATGCCAGCAGTGCAAGGATGATGCCGACATCGAGGAATGTGGTGGTATTGTTCTGGATGGAATATACAGCAATGAAGGCGATGGCATTGGCCGAGAGCAGATCCAGCGCCACAATCCGGTCCTCGATGGTCGGCCCGATCACCAGCCGCAGGAAAATAATCAGGATGGAGAGGCCGATGAAGGCGATAGCTATAGTAACAGACAGTTCTATAAAGCTCATCGCAGCACCTCGATCAATCGTTTTTCAAGACCGTTTTTCAATTCATCCCTGAAACGGTCGGCATCTTTGACATACAGGGCATGCACATACAGGATTTTCCTGTCGGGTGACACATCAAGGCTCAGTGTCCCGGGAGTCAGGGTCACCAGGTTCGCAAACAGTGTGATCTCGATATTGGTTCTCACATCAAGCGGCACTGCAATAATCCCCGGTTCCATGTAATCTTTTGGCGTCACAATATCGAACGCAACTTTGAGATTCGCGATGATCAGTTCTTTCAGAAAGTAAAAGACAAACATGGTCACGAGAGGAATTTTCGTGAAATACTTCGTCTCACCCCATGCGGAGCGCGAAAGCCACAGGATCAAGTAGCCGATAATCATTCCACCGGCGAATGTTCCGGCACTCACTTCCCCGGCCAGCAGCATCCAGGCTATCGCCATCAGGATATTAAACAGAAGCAGGGTCATGACTTTACTCCTATGACCGATTGAATGTAAAGCCCGGTATCCAGAAGCTGGTTTGCCGCCCTGCTGGCAAGGTCAAAAAACGGCTCGAACCAGAGGCCGAACACAACTGTTATCGCGCTGAGAACAACGATCGGCGCAAACATCATGACCTTTTTCGTGCTGCCGATATGGGTGTAATCCTCATCAACAATGTTGTTGCTTCCCCTTGGGTCATCTTTCCAGAAAGCTTCATTCCAGATCTTTATCATGGAAAAAAGGGTCAGCAGACTCACGAGCAAAGCAACGCCTACCAGCAGATAGTGCTCTGCTTCAAGTCCTGCTTTTATCACTACAAACTTTGCCCAGAACCCCGACAGGGGGGGGATACCGGCAAGCCCGAGCGCCGGAACCAGGAACAGCAGGCCGAGAAGCGGGTAAAACCGGTAGATGCCGCCGATCTCCTTGAGATCGTATGAACCTTTCAGGCGTTTGATGGCCCCGCTCACATAAAACAGGTTCGTCTTTGCAATGATATTGTGAACGATGTAGAACAGCGCTCCCGCAATGGCCAGCGGCGACTGGATAGCCAGAGCAAAAATCATGTAGCCGATCTGGCTGATGATATGAAAGGAGAGCAGCTTGCGTAAGTCATACTGCGCCGCCGCTCCCAGCACCCCTACGACCATGGTAAAGGCAGAGGCAATGAGGAGGAACTGATAAATGAAAGCGGCATCGTCGTGGTTGAAAATAGTAGTAAAAAAACGCATAATCGCGTAGACACCCACCTTTGTCAGGAGCCCGGCGAAGATGGCTGAAACCGCTACCGGAGGAGTATGATACGACGCGGGAAGCCAAAAAAAGAGCGGGAAAATAGCAGCCTTGACTCCGAAAGTGATCATGAACAACACCGCGACCACTGACAGCAGCTCCCGGTGATCGAGCAGAGGAACCCTGACGGCAAGATCTGCCATGTTCAGCGTCCCGGCTATTCCGTAAAGAATCCCGACAGCGGCAAGAAAGATCGTGGAAGAAAGCAGGTTCAACGTAACATATTTGATTGCCCCCTCAAGCTGTTCCGGCGTTCCGCCAAGGACGAGCAGCACAAAGGAGGAGATAAGCGTCACCTCGAACCAGACATAGAGGTTGAAGACATCCCCTGTCAAGAATGCCCCGTTGATGCCCATCAGAAGCAGTTGCAAGAGCGGGTAAAAGAAGTAATGCTCACGTTTTTCGTCGATGGTGCCGAGCGAATAAAGCGCCGTGGTAAAACCTATGAGTGCCGTAGCTACCAGCATGATGGCGGAAACCAGATCGGCCACCATGCTGATGCCGAACGGTGCGGCCCAGCCGCCTACCTGTAGTGACAGGATGCCCTTCGACAGAACGTTGGCAAGTATCACCAGGGAAACCACAAACAACATGGCTGTCCCTGCCACATTCAGAACGCGGTGTACAGCAACCGATTTCCAGAAAAACATCATGACCACAGCGGAGGCCAGCGGCAAAAGTATGGGCAGAATAATGATCTGGCTCATTTGTGCTCCGGCTTGAGTTGGTCAGTGCTTCTCATTTTATCGAGATCTTCCGTTCCCAGCGTCTGATACATTCTTTTGAACAATACAATTGTGAATGCCTGTACCCCGAACCCGATAACGATGGCCGTCAGGATCAATGCCTGCGGCAGGGGATCGGCAAACGGCTCTGTGAGCATGTCGGTTCCTTCAGGTATAAAGGCCGGAGCCCCTTTGGTCAGGCGTCCGACGGTGAAAATCAGGAGATTGGCAGCATGGCCCAGGAAGATCAAGCCGAAAATCACCTTGACTAAGCTTCTTCTCAGGACGAGATACGTTCCGACGGCATAGAGCACGCCTACAATGACAGCAAGAAGAAAGGTCATGATTTATCTTCCTCTGCAAGTGAAAAGATGATTTGCAACGTAATGCCCAGCACAAGAAAATACACCCCGAGATCAAACAGCAGCGGTGTTCCCACTTTCCCGATCAACGGAACTCCGGTATCGAACCACGTGCCGGTCATGAACTGCTCTCCGGTGACAAGAGACGGTATTGTGCTCACAATTGCAAGCAGCAGCCCGGCGGTGATAATTCTCTGCGGCTCAACACGCACAATTCTCTGCGCTGCATCAATACCGTTTGCAATAAAGTACAGCGCGTAGGCTGCTGCGGCTACAAGTCCGCCGACAAAACCGCCGCCAGGCTCATTATGCCCCCGCAACAAAAGGAATGCAGAAAACATCAGCAGCAGAAGCAGGAGATAACTGGATGCTGTAGAAAGAATAATGGAATACATGTTCACTCCTCTCTTTCCGGTTTTAGTTTAAGCAGTGCAAAAATACCCAGTGCGGCGATAGCCAGCACTGTGATTTCTCCAAGAGTGTCAATTGCCCTGAAATCAACGAGAATGACATTTACCACATTCCGTCCTTTGCCGTCCGGTACGCTTGCTGCGGCAAAATAGTTTTTCAGCTCCGACGAGAGTTCAAATGAGGTTGCAAACAACACCATAAGGGTCATGAACACCCCGACACATGCTGCGATCACCGTATCCCTAACCCGATTCGAAGACCGGGAAAGTTTCAAGAAACGGGGCAGCTTATAGAGTACCAGTACGAACAGGATAACATTGAGCGTCTCAATTGCAAACGTTGTCAGTGCCAGGTCGGGGGCACCGTAGATAACGAAAATGATACCAATGGAAAGGCCCAGTACGCCGAGAGCCACAATTGATTTCAATCTTGATGTGGAGGTAATCAGGATAAACGCCGAGACAACAATAATGAACGCAAGCGCTGCTTCGTAAAAGGTAATGGAAAAGTCCGGGACTATGGTGACTTTACCGGAAGCGTGGTAAAGTGAAAAAGAAGCCAGCGAAACCGCCGTGACCATAATGAATATGATGTAATTGCGCAGGTAACCGTTTTGAACGATACGTGTTTGCAGCCTTGCGAATGACAACGTTCCCTGGAGTGCAGCGTCATACCAGGCCGAAGGCTTGACGATACCCGGCAGCGTCAGCGTTTGCACACGGGGTAAAAGCTTTGCCCGGAGCAGATACACAGTGCCCCCCAACAGCAGTGTGGCAAAGCTCAAAAGCAATACAAGGTTAAAGCCATGCCATATCTTTATCTTCAAACTGAGCGTTTCCGAAAGAATACTTTGTGCTGACTGGTCCAGCAGTCTGGCGATGAAAAAATCAGGGAAAACTCCGAAAAGCAACCCCAGCCCTGCAAGCAGAGCAGGGCCAATGAGCATTTTCAGCGGTGCTTCCTTCGGTTTCTTCGGGGTTGGGAGCAGATCGCCCCAAAACGGTTTGAAACCCACAAGCAGGGTGATCATCACCACAAAAGCATTGGCAAGGACAGCAATTGCGATCAAAAATGTTCCCCAGTAATCCAGCTCAAGAATGGATTTATAAACTGTTTCCTTACCGATAAACCCAATCAAGGGAATGATTCCCATCATGGAAAACGATGCAAGTGCCGCGGTGATGGTTGTCACTGGCATGGCTTTTCGTAATCCTCCAAGCTTTGACACATCACGCGTTCCGGTTTCGTGGTCCAATGTCCCGGCAACCAGGAACAGCGCCCCTTTGTAGAGCGAGTGTGCAATGATGTAGATAAAAAACGCCTTGATAGCAAGCTTTGACCCGATACCAAGCAGCATCGTCAGTGTCCCGAGCACACTCAGCGTCGAATATGCAAGCAGCTTTTTCAAGTCCGTTTGTTTAAACGCAAGCAGTGCGGTAAACAGCATGGTCACTGTTCCTGCAATCAGGATAGTGTCTTGCCAAAGCGCAGTGCCGCCGATCGCGTGATTCATTCTGGCTATCAGGTAAATTCCGGCCTTGACCATCGTTGCGGAATGCAGGTAAGCACTAACAGGAGTGGGGGCATCCATGGCATTGGGAAGCCAGAAATGAAACGGAAATTGGGCTGACTTGGTAAACGCACCGGTCAGGATCAGGATCACAATCGCGGGATAAAGCGTGTGGCCGGTGATCACCTCGTTCAGGTCATAGAATGAGGAGATTTCGAAACTGCCGGTCACTTGGTACAGCAGGATAATACCGGCCAATAATGCCAGACTGCCGCTGCCCGTCACCAACAGCGCCTGCAGAGCTGATTTTCGTGATTGCTCTTTATGATGATGGAAACCGATCAGCAGGTAGGAGCTGATGCTTGTCAGCTCCCAGAACACAAACATCAGGAGTATATTGTCGGAAAGCACGAGCCCCAGCATTGATGTCATGAAAATGCCGATGTAGACATAAAACCTGCTGGTATGCTCATAATTCTTCATGTAAGCGCCTGCAAAAAGAAAAACAGCAGCACCGATCAACGTGATAATCAGCGCAAAGGTCAGGCTCAGGCCATCAAGAAGGAACGTGAAATTAACGCCGAGAGACGGCATCCATGGCACCGATTCTCTGACACTATTGCCGCTCACCACTTGTGGATAGTTCAGCAGAAAGCCGAAGAAAAGGTACAAAGGAAATGTCACGGCAATCCAGCCAAAAAACTCCTTGAACCGTTTATAAAAAAATGGTGCAGCGGCAGACGCTAAAAATCCTATGGCTAATAAAATCAGCAACTTCTTTTTTTTATAAAGTTAAGTTCTACTAATAGCAAGAGGTATCTGCACCAACCATAACAGATATCAAGAGGTTCCCGAAACAGGGGAGAAGGACTTTTTACAGTAATGACATCTGGATGTTCAATAGCAGCAAACGGCTTCGGTGTAACCTTGAGTTGACAAGCAATTATTGCACTATATTGGTCATTGAGGGGAAAAACCTGACAATACAGGGAGATATTCGATGTTGTTACAGCTGTATGTTAATAATCCTTTAGGAAAGCGCTGCAATGAAAACCTGTCAGTATTTACGGACCTCAAAAAGGGGTGCGGTTTTGAACTGGAGATCATCAGGAAAACAAAAGAGGAAAAGCTGAAAAGCTCGTCTCTGCCTCTGTTTCCGGCTATTGCAATTGATGGGGAAACGGTTTTTGAAGATCAGGTTGTCAGCCGGAATGAACTGGAGCAGTGTATTGCAGGGAAAGGGGGGCGGTAAAAAGGAGTGATTATGAGTGAATATACCGGAAAAATGTTGTCGGTACTGCTTTTTACTTTCTTCTTTTTGGTGTTCAACAGCCAGACAGTAGTTTTTGCTGAGAATTCATCATTTGAAAAGCGAGTTGAAGAACGGCGAACTGAGGCTGTGGGTGCTCCGCTGCATCTATCAGGAAAGCTCGGTGGAATAATTGCCAAAACACCAACAGGTTCAAAACCGGGAACAATAAACTCCATTGCGGAAAAAGGGTTTGCAGGAATACCCGGAGCGCCTCAAATTAATTACGTCGTCGCCTTTTTATGGGCGGTGTGGGTAGGGTGGATTTTCTCGACTGTCGGCGCTTTTGGCGGTATTATGGCGGGAGTGGGGCACTTGACCCTTTTTGGTCTGGGCAGCTACGCCGACAGTTTCAAGTTTACCAATCCTGAGCTAAACGCTCTGTTGACAGATACAATCAGGGCAACCAATCAATATCTTGTGGCGTTGGCTGCCCTGATTTCCTCGTATAGCTTTTATAGAATGAAAAGACTGGTTGTCCCTTTGGGAGTGGCTTTGGGGGCAGGCAGTGTTGCCGGAGGTTTTTTAATCCCCTGGCTTACCGCGGGGAAAATACAGCTTAACGAGTATATCGGTTATTTTGGCCTGGCTGTGCTCGTCATAGGGGCTGTTATTTTTTATAGCACAACTAAGAAAGCTCGATCCAAAAAGAAAAAAGCCGGTCAAGCGTCTGAAACATTTCAGCGCTTGATGAAAGAAAAGGATGTTTCAAAACCGCAAGGTGTTCATATTGTATCTGCAAACTTGAGGGAAATAACATTTTCTTTTTACGGAACCGAATTCAGATTTAATCCTCTTCTGGCGGTTGTCGGCGGCCTGGTTATCGCGTCGATATCCTCCTTTTTGGGGATAGGCGGCGGCTTTCTGTACGTTCCTTTTTTGACGGCCGTTATCGGTTTGCCGATGTTTATTGTAGTGGGTACGTCGGCTTTAGCTGTCCTCTTGAGCATGGTCACCAGTATTTTTTCGTATGTGATTGTAAAAGGAACATTTATCAGCTGGGATCTTGTAGGCGTTGAGATGATTGGTGTTTTTGTCGGTGCTATGATAGGCCCGAGAACCCAGAAATATATCCCGGAAATATGGCTGAAAAGACTATTTGTCGTTCTGGCCGTTTATGTTGGCCTGAGATATTTCAGCAAGGGATTTTTCGGAGAGAGCTGGCTTCCGCCTTTTTAATGGCTGCTTTCATGGACTGAGCCATGTCAAAAACTAAAGCGAACATAGTATTGCCTGTACATATCAAGGCACCGGTTGAAAAGGTTTTCCCGCTTTGCTGTCCGGTAGAAGAATATAGATGGATACCGGGTTGGAAATGTCGCCTGATTCATTGTCCAAATGATAAGGTGGAGTCGGGAACAATTTTTAGTGAGGTTTCATCTGCACCGTTCCTGCTAAACAGCTTTCAGGGAAAAACCACATGGACGGCGGTTATGCACGATCCAGATAATTACAAACTTCACTTCAGGCTTGACAATGAAAAATCATCATCACTGTATAAAATCGAGTTACAAGATGATGGCCAGGGAGGAACAGCAGGAACCCTGGATTTCACTTATAATGCGGCTAATGATAAAGGTGGCGATTATGCGGGAAAAAATATGGAAGAGAAGATCCGGGTAATGCTGTCATTAGTCAAGACCATGTTACAGCATTACTGTGAAACCGGTAAGATGCTAACCTTTGCGGGGCTACAGAAAATAGTGCTGTCGGAACCGGGGCTGTCTGTAATGGATAAGATACGTATAGGGCTGAATCGTGTGGTTGTTTTGGCCATGTACAAATGAACGAAAATATTTTGTGAATACGTTATGACAAAACAGTGGTACAGTATGTTAAATGATGAATAATAAATACATTGGGAGGAACCCATGGAAAATCAGGAGGCTTACCAAAGGGCTAAAAAAAGGGTTAAGGCAAAGCTGGGATTTTACATTCATTTGGCAATCTACATGTTTGTCAATATAGCAATCATAGTTATCAATATGAGCACCTCTCCCGAATACTTGTGGTTCATTTGGCCCCTGCTTGGATGGGGAATCGGTGTGTTTTTTCATGGAATGGAAATCTTCGTTTTTTCCGGAGGGTCATCTGTCATGGAAAAAATGATTGAGAAGGAAATGAAGGAAGAAGCTTCAAGGAAGCAATGAAAAACGTGACATCCGGGCTGGCCATGAAAAATGGAACCCCATACGAGATACATGTATGCGTTGACCCGGAAACAGGACACACTCCCGAATTTTTGAAAGGCCAGATCGCGAATGCCATGCATAGTATGTCTGCTCGGTCACGCTGGTTACGCTTTGCTTCACCTGCACGTAAACTTTCCGACAAACAGCTTGATTATCTGACTAACCTTGACGGTAAAAACAGGATGGCGTGGTGCGCGTTGATACGTGAAAAGAACCAGGAAAGAGGGATAGGATTATCCCGGTATGTCAAGCTGACTGGAGAAAATAATATTGCTGAATTTGCCGTCACGGTGGTGGATGAGTTCCAGAATCAAGGTGTTGGCTACGCATTGTTAAAAAAGCTGATCGGGTCAGCAAGGGATAACGGTATTGCTATATTAAGAGGTTACATACAACCAGGTAACAAACGAATGCTTTCTTTGTGTAAGCGCTTAAATGCAAGCATCAGTGCCGAGGATACAGCCTGTATAAAAGCTGACATACCGGTATCGAGCAGCTAATGCATGTGTAAGCGCTGTATGAATCGCAAGGTAATTCTTAATGTGTCCTTAACTATTAACAACAGCTGACAAGGGGAATCCGGGCAGTTCCAAAAAGCTTGAAGGCACCTCTATTAATTTGTTGCGCACCGTGATTACGTCGTTGTCCCGACCTTGTCGGGACCCCGGTTTCTGTGCTCCGTCCGCCTTGTATCCCGATAAATCGGGACTCGCGACAATTAATAGAAGTGCTTTTGAGTGATGTTCCCTGCTTTTCGGAACACCTGAACCTCAACGTTATGCGCAAACAAAGAACCATATGAAAGAAACATTGAAACCAGGTATCAAATACGAGCACAAATTTGTAGTGCCATCGTCTAAGACCGTGCCGTCACTTTACCCGGAATCGGAAGAATTTCTGGTAATGCCGGAAGTATTTGCTACCGGATATCTGGTAGGTTTCCTTGAATGGAGCTGTATCAAAGCAATCAATCCCCACCTTGATTGGCCGCAGGAGCAAACTGTCGGAACGCATGTAGACGTCAGCCACGAAGCCGCCACGCCGCCCGGTTTGGAAGTCACAGCAGCCGTCGAATTGATCGAAGTTGACGGAAGAAAGCTTGTCTTCTCGGTTGAGGCCCATGACGGCGTTGATCTTATTTCAAAGGGACGGCATGAGCGTTTTGTTATCAACAAGGAAAAGTTTGATGCCAAGGTTACAGAAAAGAGGGGGAAATGAGTAGCGTAGCAGACATACCACTCAACAAACATTTGGGCATAACGTATCAGAAAGATTCTCAAGGCCTCCGTTTGCCGGACAACCCCCGCATTCGTAATTATTTTGGCGGCGTGAGTTTCTGTGCCCAGTTCGCTTTGGCTGAAGCGGCGTCTGCTCAGTGCCTTTTCGATAGGCTCGGCATGGATCTGACGGCGGATCTCCCAACGCTGAGAAGCGCGGTCACGAAATTTTTCAAACCGACAGAAGGCTTGTCTACTGCCGAGCCGATTTCATTGCAACATACTTTTGATGAGTTTCAGCAGATTCTTGACAGCAGGCGAAAGATCATTACAAGCGTCGTCGTAGAGGTTGTATCCGAGGCGGGGATAAAAGCTCTTGAAGGAGAGTTTACTTGGCTGGTGCTGAGGCAAAGTTCCTGAAATTGTTTGATAATCTCCGCATCGGTGGAGGCGGGCCGTCAAATGAGTTCAGGCCGTTCTATAAAGAGTGACAGGGGAGGGGAGGTGGTTTTGCAATTTTTTTAGACTAACTTGCGTTACAGATAACCGGGTTTTATCATTTATTTTATGATCCTTGATATAAAAGATCAAATTTACATTCTGAATTTGTAAGCACAATTTAATCATGAATCTGAAAGTTATTCTTGAGCCAAGCGATGAAAACGGGTATACTGCTTACGTGCCTTCTTTACCTGGGTGTATCAGTGAGGGGGATACCAAGGAAGAAGTTCTTGCGAACATCCGTGAAGCTATAGAACTATATCTCGAACCAGTTGAAGATGATCTCACGGCATCTGCAAATGCAGAACAACTTGAATTGGCTATATGACGAAAGTTCCCAGCCTTCACTATGACCGCGTCATCAAGGCATTACAGCGTGACGGTTGGGTAATCGTTCGACAAAAGGGCAGTCACATCCGCTTGCAGAAACACACACCGGAACAAACCCTCAAGCTAACTATACCGGCACATCGTCCCATCAAGAGATCAACGCTTTCCCATATCTTGAAACAGGCACGGATATCTCTCAACCGATTTCAAGAGTTGCTATAGGCTTCCAAAAGCATAGTATTCATAGTCTTTGCTCTTCAGCTACTTATATTTTTCCCTCCAGACACATTGTTCCTGAAGCTGGTGAGGTTTCAGAAGGTCAGATCAACCGGGAAAATCCTGTATATTGTGCTGAGCGGAAAATAGGGGTGCTTGAAGAATATGGAACGGAATCACTTGGAAGAAAACGGAAAGGAAATACGTCGGAACGGCATGCTGTTAAAGGTACGCGACCTCGAAGTTGCTTTTTCATCCAGAAAAGGCGGAAGAAAAACTGTTGTAAGGGCGGTAAACGGGGTTTCCTTTGATGTTAAAAAGGGGGAGACACTTGGTCTGGTCGGGGAATCGGGCTGCGGCAAGACAACGCTTGGACGCGCATTGCTGCGGCTGACTCCGGTTCCGGTCAAAGGCGGTATATGGTACAACGGTGAACAGATCAATACGGTAGCCAATCGCGATTTTCGCAGCCTGCGCAGCGAGATGCAGATGATCTTTCAAGACCCGTTCAGTTCCTTGAACCCCAGGATGACGATCGGCCAGATGCTCAATGAAGTATTGGCTGTTCACAAAGTTGTTCCCCGTCAGGAAGCGAAAAAAAAAATCTGCGAATTGCTCGATATTGTCGGCCTGACCAGTGAGTATTTCAACCGTTATCCCCATGAGTTTTCAGGAGGACAGCGGCAGAGAATCGGGATTGCAAGGGCGCTTGCCGTTAATCCTAAGGTTATTATTTGCGACGAGCCGGTTTCCGCGCTCGATGTTTCCATTCAGTCGCAGATCATCAACCTGCTTAAGGACCTTCAGGCAGAGTTTGAGCTTACCTATCTTTTTATTGCGCATGATCTCTCGGTTGTAGAGTATATTTCCGACCGGGTAGCGGTTATGTATTTGGGGAAAATTGTCGAGATAGCCGACGCGAACGAGTTGTATGCAAATCCAAAACATCCTTACACGAAAGCTTTGATGTCCGCTATTCCTCTCCCGGAGCTGAACCGCAAAAAGGAACGGATACTTCTGAAAGGTGATCTGCCGGGGCCGCTCGATATGCCCAGCGGATGCAGCTTTCATACCCGGTGCCCCGAGGTGATGGACCACTGCCGGTCTGTGGAACCTGTTTTGAAACCGCTTTGTGACGGCAGCAGTCATAAGGTTAGTTGTCTGCTGTATGAAGAAATGAAATGTTGAATTGTTGAATCGGTGTATTGTTGAACTGTTACAATGGCTGGATAGCATATGCAGGAAACAAGTTTTTCGAGTTTCGTACTCGTACTCAGCGAAGCGGTAATCGTACTCGTAATCGAAAAAAGTTCAGAATCCAGAATTTGAAGATTGTTGATTTGTTTAGTTGTTGAATCGTTGAACTGTAGAGGTGAACCCCTGTGTTCGCCCGTGCCGTGCGAAAAAGAAATCTGACGTTGAAAATTCGTGCGAATCCATGGACAGCAAAAGTTGGTTGACGATCAAGGTGTTAAGCTTGTTTCTATAACTGAAAAACGAAAACGTAACCTGATGACAAAGAAGAAAATAGGAGCAGGGAAGATCGGCTGCATTGTCGTTGTACTGGTTTTTCTTGTTATGGCAATTGGTATTTACCGTCTCTTTACTGCACAAAAGCCATTGCCTGAAGAATTTGTTCTGAAAATAGATGTTTCAGGGGATATCAGGGAAGCCGTGGAGCCCGGGTTTTCTCTGCCATTTGAACGGGAATCACAGGAACTTTCACTCAAGGATATCATCTTTCTGCTTGACATGGCAGGTGATGACAAGCGAATCAAAGGTGTTTTGCTCGATATCAACGGGGTTCGAACAGGGTCGGCAAAAATCCAGCAGATTCAGCGTGCCATTGAGCGCACAAGAGAAACGGGCAAACGTGTAAACGCATTTCTTCGCAATGCAGGAGACCAGGATGTCTGGCTTGCTTCAGCATGTGATGCAGTGATAGCGGAACGGGGAAATTTTCTGCTGCTGGATGGTTTGAAGGCCGAGCTGCTTTTCTATACCGGAACGCTTGAAAAGCTCGGGGTTTCCTTCCAGGCTGCTCAATGGACCGCATGGAAAAGCGGCGTTGAACCATTTACAAGGCTCAGTGCAAGCCCGGAGTACAGAGAAAAGGTTGAGATGATGCTGGATGGTGTCTATGATGCCTACACCGGTTACGTGACGAAACAGCGGGAGATACCGCTTAAGGCGTACGAGAATATTATCAATGAAAAAACAGTCTTGTCGGCAGAGCAGGCAAAAGAGCTCAAGGTTGTCGATGAAATCAGCGGACACTGGGAGTACCTCGAAAGATTGAAAAAATCCTTTGGAAAGGGAAATAACAACCAGGGCGATGACGATGTTCTAGTCAGCGGGGCACGATATAAAGCAGCAGTTCCCTGGCCATACCAGCCTAAAACGAAAGAAAGTATCGCTGTGATAACGGCCTCGGGCCCGATCATTCGTTCGGCAGATGATATGACGGCAGGGACAGAGCAGGGATTCGATGAAGAGACACTCAGAAGCTCGGTTCAAGCTGCACTCGACGACGAGAGCGTCAAAGCGATAGTGCTTCGTATCGACAGCCCCGGAGGGGATGCGCTTGCCTCGGCGAACATGTTCCAGATTCTCGACTCTGCCAAGGTTAAGAAGCCTCTTGTGGCCTCGATGTCAAGCGTTGCGGCTTCAGGCGGTTATATGATAGCGCTGGCGGCAGACAGCATCTTTGCCGAACCGCTTACCGTTACCGGCTCAATCGGTGTGTACGCTTTGAAACCGGAGATAAGCAAGCTGCAGGAAAAAATCGGTTTGAATCGAGAAGTTATCACTAAAGGAGACAACGCCGATGCATTTACTATCTTCAAGCCTCTTGACAAGGCGGGTTTTGCTAAATTTATGGAAGCAACCGGGTGGATTTACGACGATTTTCTTGCAAAGGTTGCCCGATCGAGGAAGATGACACCGGAGGAGGTTGAAGCTGTTGCCGGTGGAAAGGTCTGGCTGGGTGAACTTGCTGTGAAAAACGGTCTGGTTGACCGGATCGGTGGATTGCAGGATGCACTTCGTGCGGCTCAATCCATGGCTGAAATGGATTCTGCTGTTGTTCCCGGACTGAAGTTTTATCCTGAGCCTCAGGGATTGATGGACTATCTCCTTGGTGATGGACCCGGCATTGCTGCCCGTCTTTTCGGCAGGGATCTTCCGGCGGGGAGCTTTGCCGACCGCTCGTTGCAGACCCTCGATCTTCTGTTGCAGTTGGAAAAGCAGCCGGGAGGAATGTATAGGATGATGATGTTGCCCTATGAAATGCGCATAGATTGAGCTGAATCTGAAAAACCTGTTGCGAGCTTTAATGACTGCGTTAGGCGGAGGCTGTCTCAAAAGCACTGTTTAACGATTATCAGTCACCATGAATCACTTTCCCGTAGAGAGTCATGCCGCACTTGATGCGGCATCCATGCTGACTTTCACTGGAAGATGGATCCCCGGGTCAAGCCCGAGGATGACTAAAAAAAGATAAAATGTAAGACTTATGAGACAGCCTCCGATCAACGAAGTAATCATGGTGCGCAGCAAATTAATAGAGGTGCCCTTCATGACAAGCAATCAAAAAGGACATGCATGAACTGATTAAAGAGATCAGGGCAATAGCTCAAACAGGCATTCACTACACCAAAGATCCATATGACCACGAAAGGTATGAACGGCTTATTGCTATAAGCAACATGCTCTACTCAAAAATCAGTTCTTCGGATGTAGAGGCGATAGAAAGATTTTTTTTCCCTGAAAAAGGCTATGCAACTCCCAAAGTAGACTTGCGCGCGTGTGCGATCAAAGATGACCGTGTTTTATTGGTGAGAGAGCGGTCAAATGGAAAATGGACATTGCCAGGGGGATGGGCAGATCAAAATGAGTCGCCAAAAGAAGGAATTGCTCGAGAGGTGCTCGAAGAATCCGGATTTGCAATAAAAGTCATTTCTCTTTATGCGGTCAAAGACAGAGACCGTCATCCTTATACACCGAAGTATCCGGTAAGCTTGTACAAGCTGTTTTTCACCGCTGAGGTAACAGGGGGAACCCCTCGCGATAACATTGAGATATCCAATATTGATTTTTTCGATGTGGATAACTTGCCGCCGTTATCGCAAGACCGGGTGTTAACTCAGGATATCATTGAGGGGATGAATCATTATAGAGACAACAGAGGAATCACTTACTCGGATTAGTCACATGCCTGTTAACCTCTATACCAGTTTTGGATCAACCGCATTTTCAGGAGCAAAGCAATACTATGTCATCTGACTGTATTTCCAGGAGGGAATTTCTTTCAAGGGCATACAAATATTCTTCATTGTCCTTGATGGCGCTTTTTTGGGGTTGCGATATAGCGAGATTGACGGAGGGCAAGGAGAAACAAACGGCTTTGATCTATGCAACCAGATATGGGGCCACAAAAGAGACGGCAGGCTGGATACACGAAGGGATACAAGGGCCGGTCGATCTTCTTGATATTGAAAGCATTTCTTTTTCTGACGTAGCTTCACGATATGACCGGTTTATTATTGGTTCCGGCGTCTGGATTGGTGGTGTACACAAAAGAATCGTTGATTTTCTCGAATCTCACAAAAATGAGTTGAACGGAAAGGTATTGGCAACATTTGTCGTGTGTGGAACGGACGGAAATACGCAAAGCGGCAGGAAACGGATCGACGGTTATTTTACTCCAATGCATGCTCCCTTGGACAGGAAACCATCCCTTAGCGGATATTTCGGCGGCAGAGTGATCGTAGAGAAGCTGACGGATGAAGACAGGGAAGCACTGACGGTTTTTTATAAAACATATTTGAAAGATCAGTTGCGAAGCTGGGACCGGACCGACCCTGAAAAAGCCGAGCTTTTTGGCGGAGAAGTCAAGCGTTTCTGTGGTGAGAAAATGAATGTTTCACTCGGTTCTGCAACAAGTTGACTGCCAGGTTGTAAAAACGGTGCATCAGAGAATGTCGGACTCCAGGTTTGATTCGAACACTGACAATATTCTTTTCTTTGGTGACCCCAACCTGGGAGGAGAAGGGTTTCGTCTGTTTTCCGATTTTTTCCCCAATGCGAAGCAGTTGATCTGGAAAAAAGGCACTGAAAAAACAGCAGTAAGGCAAGCATTGCGCTCTCGGTCGTGGTTGATTACCGTCTCGTTCTACAATGATTTCATTTTTTCTTACGACGACTTCGATTTTCTCGGTCTGCCGCTCAATGTGCATCCCTCTCTTCCTTCTCTTCGCGGAGTCGGGTATGATCATATTCCATTGATTGAAAATCACGAAGAGCACGGAGCCACCCTTCATTTTCTCAAACGCCCTTCACATCACAAACTCAATATCAGAAATGACGTTGATGCAGGCAGGATAATCAGAGTCAAAAAACGAAAGCTGAGCCCGGAAGCAACCTATGGCGATTTGAGAGTGTTCAACCAGCGTATTGCTCTTGAAATGCTTACAGAATTATGTGAACAAATGCTTGCGTGGGGTTCCATCGAAACAGCCCGTGGCGAACTTTGTGCAGAAGCGGAAGCAAACGGCCTTGTCTGGTCCGAGAGGTATATCAGTTCCTCGACTCTTGGCAAGAGGCTTGAAGAACTCAATATGTCTGAACCTGGTCATCGGGTATTCGTGGAAAAACCTCGATTAGTGTGTCTTGTCGGGGATTGAAGATGGGAAGCATTTTTTCCGTATTATGCTATAAACTTTGTTTGCAAGATATGTGTATTCTCAGGGAATACAGGCAGGGAGATGAAGATATGGTTTTCGCTCTGCTCGAAAGCGCGTTAAAGCACTATGGGCTTTCAGTGAATCCGGAAGAAACCGATGCCGATATACAGGATATCGATGAATCATATATACGTTCTGGCGGAGCATTCAAAGTGCTTGAGGATAATGGTGCGGTAGTCGGTTCCTATGGTCTCTATACCATTGATGAGGGAACGTGCGAGCTGAGGAAAATGTATCTCCAAGCAGAATATAAAGGAAGAGGTCTGGGGAAAAAAATGATGGAGGATGCATTCATTGTAGCAAAGTCTTTGGGTTTTTCCACCATGATTCTTGAAACAAACAGTTGTTTGAAAGAAGCTGTGAACTTGTATAAAAAGTACGGGTTCACCGAATACACGTCGGAGCACTTGTCTCACAGATGTAATTGTGCAATGCGGAAAAGTCTTTAGCCGGTTTCCGAAGCCTTTACCAAACAGTTGTTTCTTTACAGTTGATCAACCCATACTCCAATTCATCATGAACAAAATCTGGTTACCCGTTTTCATTGTCCTGGGCTTTGCTGTGCCGATTATGATGCAATGCGCTTCAGCCCAGACACAGACTGAACTCAGTGAGCAAACCTGTGCTACAGCTCAAGAGGCCGACAAGGAACTCGATCAGGTCTATCAACAAGTGATGAAAGCATATGAAAGCGAAAAGCGTTTTACCGCAGCTTTGAAAAAAGCACAACAGGCTTGGGTTTCCTTCCGGGATCTTCAGTTGGCGTCACTGTATCCCGCCGAGAACAAACAGATGGAATATGGAAGCATCTATCCCATGTGCTACTGTCTGGAAAAAACCAAGCTGACCAGGGGAAGAATAGCCCAACTGCGTCAGTGGCTGGAGGGTATGCCTGAGGGTGACCCGTGCAGCGGGAGCAGAAAGGTGATGCAGAAGTAAACGGAAACTGCGTTACCCTGCGGGAGAAGGGGAGAGTGACTCATGATGGTGATTGAGAAAGCTGTAGGGTCGGATGCAGAGCTTCTGCGATTGTCTGCAACAACCATACGTGGGCCGAGAGATACATCGATTCCTCAACCCTTTATACGCGGTTTGAAGAACTTAAAGTTTCAGACCCCAATAATCGAGTATTCGTAAGGAATCTCTTTTAATTTGTTTGGATTGAAAATGTTTGATGAATTGGCAAAAATCAACGCTCGTCCTTCTCCTTTTCAGTACTATACAGCAGATGAGCTGTGGACCGATGAACACACCTCTAAAAAGATGCTTGAGTATCACTTGAACGATTCAATTGATCTGTCGTCTCGAAAAAGAAGTTTCGTTGATCGGTCGGCGCAGTGGATAGTGTCTCATTTCGGGGTAGGCTCAGGGTCAAGTATTGCTGATTTTGGGTGTGGTCCGGGTCTGTATACAACGCGGTTTGCAGAAAATAGCGCCTCTGTTACCGGAATCGATTTTTCTGAAAGGTCTATACGATATGCGAGAGAGATTGCTGATCAAAAAGAGCTGAATATTAACTATGTTCAACAAAACTATCTGGAGTATGAGACTGAAGAAAGGTATGATCTCATCACATTGATATTTTGCGATTTTTGTGCATTAAGTCCTTCACAAAGAAAAACGCTTCTTTCCAAATTTTTCACATTTTTGAAACCCGGCGGATCAGTTATGCTGGATGTTCATTCGTTGAACATGTTCGACAGCAGACAGGAAGTTGCAACGTACGAATACAATCAGCTCGATCATTTTTGGTCTTCTGATGATTATTATGGTTTCCTGAACACATTCAAGTATCAGGAAGAAAAAGTAACTCTCGATAAATACACGATAATTGAAAAGGCAAGAACTCGTGTTGTCTATAACTGGCTGCAATATTTCAGCCGGGACACACTCAGAGAGGAGTTTGAAGAGAGTGGATTCAAAATTGAAGAGTTCTACTCTGATGTCACAGGCTCAGCTTTTTCCCCGAAGTCTCCCGACATTGCGGTTGTTGCGAGAAAGAAATGACAAACAAATTTACACGGATGTAAATTTCGATGCGCTGCATTTGTGCCGGTTATTCAACGACCCCTATTCGCAGCAGCTCGGTCCGGGATTTCCCTTAGAAGCAGGCGCTGAGTACTGCTGCACCGCGAAGCAATGACATATCGGGTCCGATGACAGCAGCCTCTCCTATAACATCCAGAGAGACAGCCTTTGAAAGGTCGAAATGCATTTCCGCACCGAGATAGCCAATATTGTGATCGTCGGAAGAGAAAGGAACGGTGGTAGTTTCCCCGATCATGATGATTGAAACACTCTCATCACCAGGTGAGGTGCGGTTGAGCCAGCCGATGCGTCCGGTTAACCGGGCAATATCACCAAGCTGCTTCGTCGCGGCAAGCTCCAGCCGACCTTCGAGCATATCGACGTTTCGGCTGTCAAGCACAGCATTGGCCGCTGATGGACCTGTCTCGGTATAACCTTCAATCCACTGCGTTGCGTAGCGGATGCGCACTGCTGGTGTCCAGGTCCACCCGTTTACAGGTGACCCTCCCAGCTCGATACCGATGGCAGCTTCAGGTGACAGCCACCAACTGTCGTAAGACGCTTTGGCTGAGGAGACGCCGAGCGGCGCAAGATTGTCGTTAACGAAACGGTTGTCGGAATGGTTGAGCATACCGCCGGACAAGGCCATGGTGATAAACACATTGCCTAAGGTTTTGCGCCCGTAAAGAGCTGCAAACCAGCCATTGCTCGTATTGTCCCAGGACTCGGCAAAACGGCTGTTCGCATCGAACCAGCTCCAGCCATGTCCGGCAAGGATACCCAAGGACAGATCAGAGGAGACAGAGCGATCATAGCCCAGTGCAAAGCCGCCATGGGAAAAGTCGTAGTCAAGTGCTGCTGCTTTACCCTCATAGTTAGCGGTTGATCCGAATCCGGACATCCACCAGCCGTCGTCACACCCGCGACAGCTCTCAAGCCTCGACAGTATCAGGAGTGAGACATTGCCTGAAATATCAGCCAGCATGTCCGAGCCGGCGGCAATGGCTGTCGGGTCGAAGGTCGCTGCCTGCTGAGTGCCTGCATTGTAGAAAATTGGCACATCGCCTAAAAGGGTTGGTCCGCCGCCCTCCATAGTGCCGGTAGACAAATCCCACAGGATCGAATGCGACGGGCCGGAAGAGATGCTAAGCGCCGTGTTTGTACCAAGATCGATCCTGCCGCCGATAAAGGACGGTGCGTTGAGATTGAGCGTGTTGCCGGAGCCTTTGAAATGGAAAGAATCGGATTGTTCGCTGACGACCGAACCGTAATTGTCGACCGTGTTGGTGTTCCCGGCAAAAATGCCGGTGGCATTATCACCCGTTGTGTTGATCGAACCGTGATTGTATAATACCGTGTTGGTCTCGGCAAAAATGCCGGCGACGTTGTCGCCCTCTATGCTGATCGAGCCGTAATTGTATACCGTGTTGTTTTCCCTTGCGAAAATGCCCCAGGCAAGGTGGCCCTTGGTGTCGATCAAACCGTAGTTGTATACCGTGTTGTTGAACCCAGCTTTAATGGCGGCGGCATTATCGCCCGTTGTGCTGATAAAACCGTAATTATGTACGGCGTTGTTTTCGCCATTGACAAAAATGCCGATGGCATCATTGCCTGTTGTGCTGATCGAACCGTAATTGTATACCGTGTTACTGTAGTTTGCGTCAATGCCGCCTGCATTATCGCCCGTTGTGCTGATTGAGCAATAATTGTATACCGTATTTTCGCCATCGAAAACAATGCCGGTGGCATCATTGCCCGTTGTGCGGATTGAGCCGTAATTGTATACCGTGTTGTTATCTCGGGCGTTAATGCCATAGGCAAGTTCACCTTCGGTGCTGATCGAGCAGTAATTGTATACCATATTGTTGGTCTCAGCATAAATGCCCCAGGCACCATTGATGTTACCGGAACTACTTTTACCCTCGGTGCTGATCGAACCGAAATTGTATACTCTGTTGTTGTTGTTAGCAGCAATGCCGCCTGCATCATCGCCTGTTGTGCTGACCGAACCGAAATTGTATACCGTGTTGTTGTCTTGGGCGCCAATGCCAAGCGCTTTCTTCCCCTCGGTGTCGATCGAACCGTAATTTTTGACCGAGTTGTTTTCACCATCGAAAACAATACCCCACGCAGCATCGCCCGTTGTGCTGATCGAACCATAATTGTCGACCGTGCCGTCAAAGGAGTAAATGCCGGAGGCTTTATTGCCCGTTGTGCTGATCGAACCGTAGTTTTTGACCCTGTTTCCAATTTCGGCATAAATGCCAGAGGCATCGTTGCCAGTTGTATTGATCGAACCGTAATTGTCGACCATGGTGTGAGCGAAAGCGTCAATGCCCCTGGCATCGTCGCCTTCGGTGCTGATCGAACCGTAATTGTTAACCGTGTTGTTTTGGCCTTCAAAAGTAATGCCGGAGGCTTTATTGCCCGTTGTGCCGATCGTGCTGTAATTGTCGACCGTGGAGTTGCCTACGGCAATAATGCCCCAGGCATCCTCACCCTCGGTGTCGATCGAGCCATGGTTGTTGACCGTATTGTTTTCACCGGTTGCCCTTACACCGGCTTCGTTCGTGGTGCTGATCGATCCAGTCTCTGTGATGGTCAGGCTGGCATTGCCGTCGATGGGATGACCGCCGTTTGTGGTTGTGACAGGTGTATCAATAACGAAATCATCGGCAAGAGCAGGCATCGCTACACCAATCGCTGCGAAAAGTGATGCTATGTAAAGAAGATAGGTCATGATCGTCCTTCTTTCAGCAACAAACAGGTACACCATCATCAAGGGATTGAGAGATTGACAAAGGACCTTTACTAATACAAGAACCATCTATGCGTCAATATACTTATATAATCAGTACTATCCGATTAAAACAAAGCAACTTAAGGGAACCTCTATTAATTTGTTGCGCGCCCCGAATACTTCGTTGGGCGGTACTCGAAATCCTGTCCCGAAGAACGAATTGATTTTCAGGTGTTGTTTGCTCCACTTGAAAAACGTCTCGATTGCCTATCGGGACTGGTAAATCGCTGCAATGGTCGATGCAGCCAGTTTCATGTTATTGGTCTGGAACTTCTTTTCAATACCGGCTTTTATTAAAAGTTTGGTCACTTTCAATATCGCCGTTTGTTAAGAGTTTTCAGACCTTCTTTATTTTTGCCGGACACTACTGACAGAAGTTGGCAGTTTCAGGGTATATTACGTAATTGTGTTTAAGGTCAAGGCTCAGTGTGAATCCTCACCGATTGATGAAAACCAGGTAAATGGCGCAAGAGTATTTGAATCTTGGTGAGAAAAAGAGCGGGGCAAAAGCTGCTCTTCTTGCCTCATGCAATACGGCAGATGATACATCCTGATCGTATGATAAGCACATTAGAAGTACGAAAAGTTATTTTTGAAGGAGAGATTATTGAAGATTACCCTGATAATGCGAGGGTTCACAGTTGTCTTATGCTGGGGTATGGTGATGAAGAAAGAACTTTGCATGTGGTATGTGCGCCAAAAGATGAATATTTGGCAATAATAACAACGTACGTTCCCGATGAAGAACAATGGGATGAAGGGTTCAAAAACAGGAGAAAGAAATGAGATGTATGTATTGTCACGGTGAAATGAAGAGGAGTACAGCTCCTTTTCAGATTGATAGAAAAGGAGTTCATGTGAGGCTTGATGAGGTGCCGGCATGGGTGTGCACCCAATGTGGTGAATTCTATTTTGAAGAGCGGGAAGTTGATTCGATGCAGGATCTTGTAAAAACTGTTGAAGAGCAGACGCAAAAATTTGCCCAAACCGCTTAATGTCCAGATAACTTGAAAATCAATCCCGAGCTAGATGAAGGCTTAATCAGACACTCTGAAGGGCTCAGTCGCGCGCACCAAACAGCTTTTTTAAATCAATGCCAACACCACTAACATTGGGCTCAAGAATTACTGCATCAGTTGCGGCACGCCAGCCACTCTTTTTCTTGATCTCTTTTTGGATTGCAAAAGCTGTAAGTTCCTTTTTGCTCTCAATATCTTTAAAGATTTTATGAATCAGAGAAACAACATCACTTGTTGTTTTGCAGCATTTCTTTAAAGGAATAAGCAATAGTTTATCGTCAATCTCTCCGCTTGCTCTCCATGCATGGTTGTTTTCCTTAAAGTATCTGGGATGTAAGGTTGTAATCATTAGTGCAGGAAGTATTTCATCACCATGCTCACCATTGACACCGTGATAGGAAAATACCTCATTCTCAAAATGAATTGGTTCTACGCCAGCGATCACGACAGACTTAGACTTTGATGCCAGTCTAGCCATATTGGTAAAGTTCGCTCGCATGGCTTCTGACAATGGTTCATGCCAGCCATAATCGAGCATGTAAATGAAATATTCTTTTTCTGTATCAACAGGAATGTTTCCTAAATTGTGAACATGTAAACCCATACTGATTTCTCCGGAGTAGCTAATATTGTTTAGACTAGACTGATCAGCTTAATTCTTTAAAAACAAAAAGTCGGTTTCCTCTTTATTCCTGATAATGAGTTTTATCAACAGCAAATTTACCTCCAAAGTTTTTCAACCCTCGCCGGGTTCACCGCTGTGTACATGACGGTGTGTTGAATGTTCTGGTGCCCCAGATAGTCCTGAATAAGCCGTGTGTCTACACCTTGATCAGCTGGATGTACCCGCATACATGTTGAATCAATCGGTTGGAACGCTTTCTTGAGTACTCTGGGCATTCGATTGCTTTAGGGCTTTGAACCAGGCAGAAGACTCGCCTTGAAATAAAAACACCAAGGCGACCAAATCCATGCCTGTCTGAACAAGAAACAAGCTTCCGTCTATGACTGGGGTATCCGAGAGTGACAAGAGATACAGAGGGAATGTGACTATGGATAACGGAATGCCGATGATGAAAAAAACGAGAAAGGTGATTCGTGCCCAGTTTTTTCCCTTTCCAATCATATAAATCAAGAGCCAAATCAACCCAAAGGTCAACCCAGCGGTAAAGAAGATAAAGAGTGAATCGTTGAGAGCAGAACCGAACGAACTGACCTCATCCAGTCCAGGTGGGAAAAGGACACTACTGATTATTCCAAGACCGAGTGACGCATAGAGCAGTTTTACAGCGGTATTAACTTTTTGAGGTTGGGCTAATTGATTGGTGTTTTGCATCGGATGTTGCCTTCTATTTATACGCTTTACAGCAAGTCATTTAATCTTTCTACATCATCATTTTTAATGATGAATCCCCAGCAGATAAAGTCGATTGTCCAGTGACCGTTTGTATTGATCACATGCAATGTTTGGCACATGGGCATTTTCGGGCTCCATTCCGGAAATGTGATTCTTTCCATGATTACCGCCGAATTGCCGCCAGGAGAAATTCTGATCTTTCTTGAGTCAACGGTATACAAATAAGAGCTTGTAGTATCCTCGAAAAACCGGGAATACATTTCCATCAAGGCTTGCTTGTCCATAACTTCTTCCGGATCGGAACCATAAAACTCCCCATCATCGGCGGTAAGCTGTTCAAGTGTTTTGAGGTCTTTCTTATTCCATGCGTCTAAATATCGATCCGATATTTTTTCAAGTGTTGCAGTCAGCTCAGTGTTATACATGATTGAGGGTGTTGTTATGGGCACCTCGATTAATTTGTTACGCGACCCGAATACTTCGTTGGTCGGTGCTCGAAATCCTCATGTACTCTATGTACACTCCGGTTTCTGCGCTCCGTCCGCCTTGTCTTCAACTCGCTCACGACAATTAATAGGGGTGCCCTTATGTCATTGTATTGAATGCTCTTTTTTCAAGATATCAAGTATTCCGCATTCTTTCCTGGAAATCACAGGTGATCAGTTCCAACGGAACAGGATTTAAACTTTTTACTTTTGACCTTTGACTTTTCTCCCTTTCTCCCTCCAAATTCCCAAGGTCTTTCAGATTTCCCTTGCACTGATACTGTGATTCTTGCTCATTTTCCTTGTCAAAAACAGGCAAGGGCAGGAGGAAAAATGAAGGCCGGGATTTTTATTACGGGAGCTATCGAACAAAGAGTGGAAAACGAGGGGCATGTCACAGAAATCTTGAAAAACGTGCTGTTTTTATGGCGTAGGGCTGCATCAGCAGCCCTGCCAAAGGAATGTCTTAAATACTACATACCCAAATCAAAAATGTAATAGCAGAAATGATTTTGGCAACATTTACAGACAGCCTAAAACCAGAAATATATAATTCTAACATAGTTATAATTATTATACTCCTGAGCCGACTCAGGACAATTTAATTGATAAATATCCTGATATTTTAACGTCATGGCCGCCGACGCCACCATGCTTGGGAGCTACCCTTACAGTGATGGATTGACTTCCAAGAAACCATCTCGAAAGAGAGGTGGTGGTTTCTTACGTCTGGGTGTCGCCTAACACTATTAGGCGGTCCTCTGTAAGCCACCTCCTATCTCCAAACAAGGTGCCCGGCACTGCCGGATTTGCTTGAAGCATGTTATAATATGATGCTTTTAAAAGATAAAAACAAGTCTACGATTCAATGATGAAGCTGTGATAAAATCATATAATACCCATTACTTTATACCCATTATTGTTGTTTTTTTTGGTGAGAATTTTTTTTCGATTTACCCTTAACAGTTTCTCAGACCTCCAAATACCGGTAATACGTCCCTCTTGAAATCCCCAAGGTCTTATAGATTTATCCGATACTGATATTGTGGTTTCGGCTCATCTTCTTGACCATTTTCATTTATATCGGGAAGGTTAGCATGTGCCTCCGTTACATCCGAATAGCGTTCAGGGGCATCAGTGACAACCGGGAGAGGTGCAAGTCCAGATTCTCGGTAAATCGCCACGAGCATCACACCGATAGCAACCATGGCTGTCTAAGAAGACTGTGTTTAATCCATGCAGGCAATACGGAGCAATAGAATCGCCAACCGACAGTCGTTGATAGCAAAGAGACCGGCGGGAATGCCGTTTGCTCGCAGAAGTGCGACCAATAAATGGATCTTGGAATAGCAAAAGCCCGTACGGTACTTCAGCGCATCCGAAGCTTTGCAGGTGACAGGATTGCACTTATAGTCCCAGCTTTTTCAATGGTACAGCTTCGTATGGTAAAAACGCTAAATAGTCCTTCTACATATCTTCCCTCATCCACCTTTGTGGCTTGACTATGGCACACTTAAATAGAGCGGCTCTTTTGATTTTGTGGTGATCATCTGTTTTACAAAAGAATATGAAGGATATATAATTAATGATAATAAATGGCATAAAAAATGATTCCAATTAGTATGGCAAAACTAAACATAAGCATTGAACACCCTAAGCATGAAAAGTCATCAAAATCATTTTCCATTACTGTTCCAGTAAGAAACATTAATGTCGCCATAAACATAATAATAGCAATTCCGGAAATAATAATAATCCACAACTGAAATTGTGATACAAGAAGAAATCCTAAAACAGTCATTGGGGCAGCGTTTAAAAGCAAAAATGGTATATATTTATAAAGAGGAGCATAATCGTAGGGCTCTTCTATATATTTGTGTAAATAAGCGCCAAAAAGGCCACCAAAAAAACCAGATGCAATAAGAAAAAGCAGAAAAAGTAATGACATATTGAGGTGTTCCCCCGTCTAGTGATCTGTGCTACAGATTTTTTTACACTTTAAACAACATACTTTGACCTATCCAGAGGTAGGGCTTGATGCCTTTTATGGCAGCTATGCGGCAACTGCATAACTCTATATCAGTATCACTCTGTGTTACCTGTTGTTCTAACTCATCATCTTTGTCAAAAACAACAGGCAAGGGCAGAAGGAAAAATAAAGGTCATGTTTTAGTAAGAGATGTGATAAAACATGTATTTTCAGCGGGAAAAATGGAACGTTTGTCTACCGGGCGGACTTGTTGGTCAACAACATAGACACGATGCTTTCCATGTATGCCTCTCTTATTTGAGCAATGTGAACACTGTACTGATAATTGTGGCAATGCCAACCACCGCTGCAACCGCGAACGATGCCCATGTAGCTAAACGTTGAGATCGCTGAATTTCTAACATTTTTGTCTCCATTTCACGCCTATAAAGGTCATGATACTCTTGAAAAAGGCGATCTACATCGTGTTTGGCAGTCTGGAGACGATGTTCAGCTTGCGACCGTGCGTAGGGGTTACCATAGCCAGATCCCGGTTGAAATAGTTTATTCGCCAGCAGAGATGCCACCTCACTTGCTGCAAGCCACTTTTTGCGTGCTGTCTCAACGTCATCGGTTATTTCGTGTAGTTTAATCATTTTTCTCTGCTTGTCTGCAAAGGCTTGCTGCCATCTAACGACTAATCCCATCGGGAAATTTGTTATCTACCAAACAGCTTTTTTAAATCAATGCCAACACCACTAACATTGGGCTCAAGAATTACTGCATCAGTTGCGGCACACCAGCCACTCTTTTTCTTGATCTCTTTTTGGATTGCAAAAGCTGTAAGTTCCTTTTTGCTCTCAATATCTTTAAAGATTTTATGAATCAGAGAAACAACATCACTTGTTGTTTTGCAGCATTTCTTTAAAGGAATAAGCGAATGACGTCGATTTCTGAGAAGGCGATTCGTGAACGGTTTGCTAGTTAGTTTAATGGCATTACACTCACTTTTTCAAGCTTGTAAAGCACGTCTTCAAAGTTTAAAAATCAGCTGGCGAAATAGCGATCGTCTGGAGCATCTTGTTATGTGTTTTATTGCTTTTCATTTTGTTTATCTACATCTGATTTCAGCATTTGCAGAAACCCGACTTAGACAGTACTTCTTTTGTAGGTGTTACCAGACAAGAAATCTTTAACCTGCCGTTCGTTTATTGCACCAACTTGTTTCGCTATCTTCGGAATTGAAACATCTTCTGCATATAACCGTCGGATCTCTTTTCTTTGGGCTATTGTAAGCCTTTTCGGATTAGCCTCATTGACTTGCTCATAGTGCTCATCGTTTTCCCACCATGCTTTTATGAATGGGTTTGGAATACCTTTCCTTGGATTTTCTCTAACGTAATCAGAAATTGCACGATCCCGTTCTTCGAGTGACACACGAACCGTTGTTGTGTATCCATGCTTGTGGAGATACTTAAGCCCCTTGAACCCTCCTGGGATCATATTCAGTCCATACTGATCCGATGCAACTTCATCCACCTGCGATTCTTCCCAGTTCATGGCTTCGTCGTAGCTTTGATTGATCTCCTTTAGTGCAGAGGTATAGAGCAAACCCTGCCAACCCAGGCTATCCCGCAAAGTTTGGTAGAAGAGTCGTCTACTGCCACGACGTGTCTCCGCGATATGCTCACCTAGCCGTTGCAACTAGTTTCGACTGGTTAAACCAACGTAATAAAAGCTATCATTATCACTAAACTGGCGGGATACAAATTGTTGAACTGTTCCCATACGGGGTACATTCTTGGAGACGGAGTGTATGTAACACTGATGTCCTGCATTGGCATCCCCCCATCCCTTAAGCAGGTACTGCAGGGGAACGAGTGTTTTCCAAACCGTTCCGTTCCCGTATTCCAGCACTGTATGTAATTGTGCTGGTCCTGGATATGGCCTATCCCTTGCCTGAGTGTTTATTTCTTTTTCAACAAGAAATAGCCCTTGAGCAATGTCCATTGGGATATTCAATAGTCTCTCTGAGCCATGTTTCTTGTTTGACGAGGTTTTATTATGCTCAACGAGTTTATCGAGCATACCATGAAACTCTCCTGGTTTATCGTTTATCTGGCATAAGCATTCTTCTAGTCGTTGCAGCATGGACAACCCATGACCTATTGGCAATAGAGCATGACAATTTCGCTTGTCCAGAAATTTTGGCTTCATATCTTCCCATGCTTGCTACTTAATGAATGCCAGATTGGTTAGCATTTTCCATGCGACAATGCTAACCAATGGCTGCGTGTAAACTATTATCACATCTCTTTTGAAGGTCTACTTGGGGCACTCTTTTCGCCAACATAGATGTAATCACCGGAGTCAAGGACTAGCTCATAGACTTCGAACCTACCTTGCATCGCTGATACTCTGATTGATAGCTCTTCGCCTTGTGCATCAACTAACGTGTGTTGTTCTTTTTCAAGGTGTTGTGCTTGTATCGCTTTCCCCTTTGGTGATATGAATGGGTGATTTGAGGAGCAACGAACAGGCATTCCATATCCCAAGTCCACTTGAACAAGGCCATCTTTATCGTATCTTCGAATGCCTACTATTTTGGCCGTGCCACTATTAGTTGTTACTTCTGCACCTACCGTAAGAGATTCAATAGGATAAAGTCCGCTGGGAGTTAAAACAGAGGTGCCAATAGCAAGGCAACCAGAACCTCCAGGCGGCAAATCACCTCCTACGCCAGGAGGGCGAGTTGGGTCTCTTGGGCTTCTCTTCTTTTCTATGGCTTCTTCGAGCGATGAGGTATCTAAGTCGACTGGGTAGCCAGGGAAAAATAGAGAGATAATTTTAATTTTATCGAGTACTGAGAGATCCGTTGTGCTAAGCACAGAGTTACCTAATAAATCGATAAGCTCATGCGCATCTTGCTCCAACGCTTTTCGGTATGTTGAGTCATTGGAAATGCGTTTGGATATTTCTTCGTATTTCGATTTTCCTTTCATTTTGTCTCCTTTTTGAGGTGGCTATGAGATGAGTGCAAGGTTGCTTTATAGATGCTAACATTACTTGTTGTCTGTATTATAGAATTTCATACAAGTCCAATAGAACAGAATTATATAAATACCTTTAAGATACTTTATGAGTACAATAATCCAATCTACATGGCAAGAAAAGTTATCTCTTATATTGCTTATGGTGCTAATGCATAACTGAGCCGCAAAATATCTTTCGCCATATTTTCTTAAGGTAACCTCTAATAATTAAATTCTGATAAATCCTTAGCGCCGGATTATTCCGGCAGGATCATTGTTGATCTTGAAAAACCAGTTCTTTGACCCATTTTGGGTTGCAACGCCTTCTGAAATCGACCGAGAGAACGTACTCATCCTTCCAGAAAGGCATTGTACACACGTGTTTTCAGCTGTACACAGCACATCATATTGTAGGTCAGGTTTGACAGACCAATTTTTGCTGCTGCTCTGGTAATGCCTATCGTGTGGATATACATGGCATGCATGGTATTTGTCAGGAAACCAAACACATGTTCTCCTCTGGCCCGGCTCTTTGATTTTCGCTTGTTTGAGGCTTGTTGAGATTTCGTCAACTTTTTGGTTCGGGTACTTTTTTCATGCACTTCACTTTGCATGCCGCACCATTCGATGCTTTCCTCCTGGCCGATGTAGGCACTGTCAGCATAGAGCTTCTGACCGGCATCATCTTTGTCGATAAGGGTTTTGAGTTCCTGTGAATCGTGAGTCACAGCATCACTAACGGCATAGGCACCAATGAGTTTGGTGTCAGGAGTAGGGGACGTTGTTGAATAAGTGAAGAAGGTGCTTCTTGGTATGTGATGTTGTCCAACCCTTACAAAGATTGATGTGCGTATCAGGATTCATTGCTTAGCGATGTAATTGTGTCTGCTTTGTATTCCCTGTAGTGACACTGGGCAGCATCCCGGTTTCGTCTATTTCTCCTCTGCTAATTGAGCTATTCAACAAAGCAACAATACTTAAGACGTTTTCGATGTCTTCTTTTGCGTCCTGTGTCAGCTTGAACGATAGCGATCTTTACATCGAGGGCGTGAAGCACAGCGTTGATTGTTGCCTTGTAGAGGCTTTCCCTGCCTATACTCACATCTTTGGCGATCTTTCTCATGCCTCAGGCTTTAGCAATGTCACCGAGAACAGCAATAAAAACATCAGGATTCGGTTCTTCCGCCGCCGCAGAAAGGTATTCGGTAATGACCTCTTCGTTATCCAGATAATCGGTTATGTCGAATGTCGCAAACATGGTATTATGCGACTTCCTTTTTTAAACGCTTTACAGCACGTTGTTTAATCTTTCTACATCATCATTTTTAATGATGAATCCCCAGCAAATAAAATCAATTGTCCAGTGACCATTGGTATTGATTACATGCAATGTTTGGCACATGGGCATTTTTGGGCTCCATTCCGAAAATGTGATTCTTTCCATGATTACCGCCGAATTGCCGTCAGGAGTAACTCTGATCTTTCTTGAGTCAACGGTATACAAATAAGAGTTTGTAGTATCTTCGAAAAACCGGGAATACATTTCCATCAAGGCGTGCTTGTCCATAACTTCTTCGGGATCGGAACCATAAAACTCCCCATCATCGGCGGTAAGCTGGTCAAGTGTTTTGAGGTCTTTCTTATTCCATGCGTCTAAATATCGATCCGATATTTTTTCAAGTGTTGCAGTCAGCTCAGTGTTATCCATAATAGGGAAAATCAGTTTAGTGATTGTATTGAATGCTCTTTCTCCAAGATATCAAGTATTCCGCATTCTTTCCTCAAAATCAGAGGTAATCAGTTCCTGGGGAACAGGGTTTAAACTTTTTACTTTTACCTTTTGACCTTTGACTTTTTCTTTCCTTCAGTAATTCCAGAAATCCCTGTCCAGACTCCTATACTGTATCGCCTGGATGAGATGCGGCATCTCGATGTTTTCCGATCCGTTGAGGTCGGCGATGGTTCGGCTGACTTTGAGAATGCGGTCGTGGGCACGGGCCGAGAGGTTGAGCCGTTCCATGGCTTCCATGAGTTTTGTGGCGCAGGGCTTGTCGAGTGGACAGAACTTTTTGATGAGCCTGGTTGTCATCTGGGCGTTTGCGTGAATGCCTGGAGCGCTCCCTTCGGCAAAACGCTCTGCCTGTATTCCCCTTGCCGTGATTACCCGTTTACGGATCTCTTCCGAGCTTTCTCCTTTTATACCGGAAAACAGTTCCTGATTATCGACCTTGGGGACGTCGATATGGATATCTATTCTGTCGAGCAGCGGCCCGGAAATTTTTGACAGGTAGCGTTGAATCTGCTGAGGGGTTGCGGTGAGATTGCCGTCCTGATCTTTCAGGGCTCCAGCCGGGCTGGGGTTCATCGCGGCGACCAGCATGAAGCAGGCTGGATAATTTGTGGTGAGAGAAATACGCGATACGGTTACCTCGTTGTCTTCGAGCGGCTGGCGCAGAACTTCGAGCGCGTTTCTCGTGAACTCCGGCAGCTCGTCGAGAAAAAGCACGCCGTTATGTGCGAGACTGACTTCGCCGGGTCTCGCCATTGTGCCCCCACCGATCAGCGCGACGTTGCTGGTTGTGTGGTGCGGGTTGCGGAACGGACGCCGCGTCATGAGCGGTTTGCCGTTGTGCAGCTTGTCGGCAACCGAGTAAATTTTTGTTGTTTCCAACGATTCCTCGAAGTTCAGGGGAGGAAGGATACCCGGCAGTGCTTTTGCAAGAAGTGTCTTGCCGCTTCCGGGCGGACCGATCATGATAAGATTGTGACCGCCTGCCGCGGCGATCTCCATCGCTTTTTTGGCTGTTGCCTGACCTTTTATGTCCGCGAAATCGACTGGATATTCAGGATGTTCCTGAAATAGGCTTTCTACATTAATCTGCATTGGGTGGAAACGTGCAGGGTCTCTGAGCAGATTAACCGTTTCGGAAAGCGTTTTTACACCGAATACCTCGACACCCGACTGTGAAGCAGCAACCGCGACTGCGGCTTCTTCGGCATTCATCGATGGCAGGATGATTCGCTTGATGTTTTCTCGGACGGCCATCATTGCAATGGGTAGTGCGCCGTTGATTCTTCTGAGTGAACCGTCGAGCGCCAGCTCGCCGAGAATGAGCGTTTCTTCGAGTTTATGCTCCACTTCCTGCAGCGATCCAAGCAGGCCTACAGCAATGGAGAGGTCAAACGCAGTGCCTTCCTTTTTGACATCGGCGGGCGCGAGGTTAACCGTGATTTTTTTCGGTGGGAGGTTGAACCCTGAATTTTTTATAGCTGTAAGTATTCTCTCGCGGCTTTCGCGGATGGCGTTGTCGGGTAGGCCGACAACGGTGAATGAGGGCAAGCCTCCTGAGACATTGGTTTCGACCTGTACTTTAAGGGAATCGATACCGACAAGGGCTGCGGCGCTGAGTTGAGAAAGCATGGCTGAAGGTTTGTGAATTACGTCATTCTTGCATCATGATAGATAGCAAAAATAACGTAAATATCCAGTCTGCTTTATCTTATCCCGTAGATCGCAGTCCACTTGCAATGGCATTGACCGTGAGCAGAAGTTCTGGGAGCATAGCTTCGGCTGCTTCCTCTCTTTCCGAGGTTTTATGATCCCTCCACCTTCTCAGCAGATCGATCTGCAAGCGGTGAAGCACGCTCAGTCCTTCCTGCCGCATCCTGATAAAGCGGAACACATTGAAGAATTTTTCTTCGAGGGAACCGTCGTAGAGCAGGTCAAGAAGCTGCTTTGTTCTCCGGTATTCGGCAGTGATCATGTCGAGAATTCTTTGCCGGGGCTCGGGGCGTTCGACAAGCATGGCATATTCCTGCATGATTTCGGGATCTACGGTTGCAACACTTGTTGCGACGTTGCTTGCAATGTACTGGAGCGGAGCCCAGGAAAAATCTTTTCCCCTGATGATATCGAATGCATCCGGTTGCGTGTCGCGGAGCTGTTCCAGAGCGGTACCGAAACCGTACCACCCCGAGATGGCAAAGCGGGCTTGGTTCCAGCTGAATACCCAGGGTATTGCACGCAGGTCGTCAAGGCTTTGTTTGCCGCTCCTGCGGGAAGGCCGGGAGCCGATACGGCTTGATTCTATTATGTCGATCGGCGTAGCCTGGTGGAAAAAATCAAACAAGCCTTCCGAATGGATCAGTTTTCGGTAAGCCCCATTGCTTTCTTCGGAGAGAAAGTCCATGATTTGCTTAACCGGCAGTGCGTTTTTCCGTTTTTCCCGGTGCGCGAGCCGAGCTTCGGCTACACCGGCCATGAACAGTTCAAGGTTGTAAGTTGCACTGATTCTGTTTGCGTATTTCTGGGCAATGGTTTCCCCCTGTTCGGTTACCCGGAGACCGGTTTCGAGAGAACCATGTGGCTGCGCCCTGATAAAACGATGGGTAGGCCCAGCCCCGCGGCTGATGCTGCCGCCGCGTCCGTGGAAGAAAAGAATGTCTATTCCTCGCACGCTGCCGGCTTCGAGCAGTTTTTCTTCCGCCCTATAAAGGTTCCAGAGACTTGCAATGATACCGCCGTCTTTGTTACTGTCGCTGTAACCTACCATGACCTGCTGAGCAGGTTTTTTTCTACCTTGTTTTTGTTGCTGATAAGCGATGCTCCTCATAGTGAGGGGATTGTCGAGGAATCCGCAAAGGATGTCCGGGCTTTTTTTCAAATCATCAATGGTTTCAAAAAGAGGAACCACGGGAATCATACATGCGTCGCCCCCATCGTATGTGGTCATCAGGCCGGCTTCTCTTGCAAAAAGGTAGATGACAAGCAGATCGGAGACGTTTCTGGTCATACTGACGATCAGCGAGCCTATGCCGTCGGGACCATACCGTTTCAGGTGATGGCCAAGCGTTCGGTAGCACCGCAGAAGCGTTTCGGCTTCCGGGCCGACCTTCATGTCGGGATGGGTGAAGGGACGAGGAGAGAGGAGTTCGCTGTTGAGGAATTCAATGCGTTTTTCTTCACTCCAGTCGGGAAAGTTAACGCTGTCCAGCCCGGCTGCGGTCATGAGCTGTGAGAGCGCGAGGTCGTGAAAACGGCTGTTTTGCCGAATATCAAGTTTTCCGAGATGGAATCCGAAGGTCTGTACGATCCGGTACACAGGGGATACATCGTTTTTTGCTATGTTACCGGCGCCGATGGCAAGGAGGGAGTCTCTCAGAAGATCGAGATCTGAAAGCAGTTCTCCATGATGTCTGTAAGTTCCCGGGGGGAGAGCTTCATCATATGATCCATGAAGACCGGGCTCCGGGGGTAGAGCTGCTATCATCAGATTGAGGTGTTGACGCCAGGGTTCTTTCGGGTTTCTGCACATTGCGCTATGTCCTTTTTCCCCGGTCAACTCCGCAAGTTGTGCGATCCGTTTTGTCATGGAAGGAATTGGAGACTGAAACCGTTCGGAAAGACTGAGTTTGGATGCAAGCTCATGCAGGTGATGCTGAACCAGTCTGAGGGCATACTGCCGCATTTCTATCAATGTCTGCCGGGTTACTTCGGGGGTAACGAACGGGTGTCCATCACGGTCGCCTCCCACCCAGCTGCCAAAACAGAGCCGCGGAAAATTTCGCGGATCGTCCAAAACCGCGGTATCGAATCCGGCACTTGTCCATGCCTGAATAAGCCGCTTGTCAAGCATGGGAAGCACAGATGGAAAGATGTTATAGAGGTAATGAATGACGTTTTGACGTTCTGCGCCGACAGTTGGTTTTTCAAACAGAATTTCACCGGTCCTCCACAGTCTTTCAAGGAGAGCTTTGACTTCTTTGCGGATATCTTCCCGTTCGGCAGGAGTCCACATCTGGTTTTCAAGTTTTACGAGGAGCAGATAGAGTTCCCTGTGCTTTTCGAGTACTGTTCTGCGTTTTGCCTCCGTCGGGTGTGCTGTCAGGACAGGCTCTACAAAAATCTGCGAAAGCTCTTCCGCTATCCGGGTTTCCGAGAGTCCGATCTTCCGAAGATGATTGAGAGCGTCTCCCCAAAGACCAGACAGGGAGGCGGCGCCCTTGCTGGCTTCAAGGTTTCTCCGGAGCTGGGCGGCAGAGTTTTCCTCGGCCATATTGAGAAGCTGGAAGACGATTGAATACGCCTGTACAGCCCTTCCGACATTGGGAAGACGGTTCAGGGGTAAGGATTCCTTTTCCCAGGGGAGGTGCTCTGCAAGCTGCTTTTCACCGAAGTTATGCAGCACTTCCCGGAAGCATTCCAGTAGAAACTCAAAATCGAGTTTTGCCTTTTCGTAGTCGACAACGCTTGTCGTTGAAGTAATCATCAGGGAGCCAAAAGGGTGAATAGTAGATGTCTTCACGATGAAACATAACCATAGCTGACTTATGCGCAAAATCTACCGATACCCTATTTTACAAATGGGATTTATGCTTATGGAATAATGGAGGAGGGGATGCTGTTAATTGGTTATTTTGTTTGTCGCTTGTCGAATATTGCTTATCTTAGTTGTTAAAATTATTCGTAAACCACTAACACCAAATTTTCAGCTGTCATGGATAACAAATCAAATGGTAAGCTTATTGCCCTGGCAATTGTTGGTGCTGTTATTATGGGGCTCTTGTTTTTTGCCTCATCTTTCCTTACCGGGTATCAAACGCCCGCCGAAAACATTTCCCCGATTCTTACCCCTCTGAAGTCATTTATGGGGTGGTTCCTGCTGATCTTTTTTTCTTCCCTCATTATCTGGGGGCTTGGCAAAATGTCTGCGAGAATCAGCGAAAGATGGGTTGTAAGTTTGCCCATTAGCATTTTTGTTATCGTAGCTGTTATGTTTATCAGCCTTGAAGTTGTATGGGAGAAAGGCCGTACAACTACCACGGATGGCAAATATATCCGTACGGTACGACAGCTTGACGCTTTTAATGAAGGTGAAGATTTCGAAAATATAGAGGACCAGCCTGCTGAAGAGGAGGCTATGATTGAAGAAGAGGTTATTGAAGAAGTTGCTGTAGTTGAGGAGGAAGTTATTGGAGAAGAAGGGGTTGTAGAAGAGACTGTCGTTGCGGAAGTCGAGGAGACTGTTACCGTCGTTGAAGAGGAAGCTGCTGCTCCGGAGCAGGTTGCTTTGGCCGGTGAAGAGCTTGCTGCCGCTGGAAAGTTGTTCCAGAGAAAGTGTACAATGTGTCATGCCGTCAAGGCGGTTGAAGTGAAGATGGGTGAGTACGTAAAGAAAGGTCAGACGGAGAAGCTTGTCTTGGACATGAAGGCCGTGCCGAACTCGGGTATAAGGAAAAAAGATGTTCCGACTCTGGTTCAATACATCAATCAACACTATTAATACATGGATTAGTTATATCTTAGTTGCATGTGATAAAGGAAAAAGAGGCTGTCTCATACGTCAATTATGAGGCAGCTTTTTTGTTTTTAAGGAGATCCGGTGTATTATGGCTCAAATCCTGTTCGTGTTGTTACAATAAGGTTTTAACTAAACGCAGAAATGCAATGGGCCATCTGTGGCCCATTTTTGCTTTGCCCTTTTGAGACCGCCTCTTTTTCGTAAAAAAAATTCCACCACGGGGTTTATTGTTGTTTTGAACTGTAAGAGGCTGTCACGGTCTCGGTGATGCCGCCTCTTGCTTTCCATGCTGTTGTCACCGTTAATTCTCTCGGATTGAGCATGTCAACCATGTGGTCAAGGATCGTGTTTGTGATGTTCTCATAAAAAATACCGGCGTTGCGGAACTCGAGGAAATAATATTTCAAGGACTTGAGTTCCACGCACACTTTGTCAGGGATGTAGCGGATTGTGATTGTGCCGAAATCAGGTAGTCCGGTTTTCGGGCAGACCGAGGTGAATTCGGGATTGACTATTTCAATCGTGTAATCCCTGTCAGGGAACTGGTTATCGAATACTTCAAGTATGTCTTTTTTCATGCGAGACGGTTTTTGCTGTTATATTTTCTGCGGTATGCCGCTGTTTTCCGGTTAAAATAGAAATCTCTGCGTGATTTTCCGTACATTCAAGTCATCTGAATTGACTGCCACCTGCGGGTTAGTTAAGAGTCACGTTGTTTATAATCTTCATCGTACTCAGCGAAGCGGTAATCGTACTCGTAATCGATAAGTAGTGCCAAGCTCTGAGTGCCGAGTGTTGAAATATGGTGTATTGATGTCGGATCAAGTCCGGTATGGTGCTAATAAGCTCAATAGCTATGTAGCCATCCAGCTATCTGGCTGTTAAGCCATGGCAAGCGGTTCAACAATTCAACAGTTCAACAAATCAACACTTTTGATTGTCATGATCGGCGCTGATCGTACCATAACAGCCATGCTTGGTGAGCTGTCGGATGAATACGATCTTGAAACCAGCCCGTATACTATCGCGGACAATACATTCAGTTTCGTGAGTGTTCGTGACAGTTATGCCTTGCTTGACAGGATTTCTCCGGAAGATTTTGTCAGGGATGAGCAGATGCCCTATTGGGCGGAAATATGGCCGGCTGCGGTGACGTTGTCGGAATTTATTGTGGAAGGACTTGAAGTTGCCGGTAAAAAAATTATTGAGATCGGTGCGGGAGTCGGAGTGGCAAGCGTAGCTGCGGCTAAAATGGGGGCGGATGTCCTGGCGACGGATTATTCCGGAGAAGCACTGCGTTTTATTCGCCTTAATGCGTTGAAAAACGATGTGGATCTGAGAACTGAACAGCTTGACTGGCGTTGTATTCACTGTGATGACAGATTCGATATTCTTTTTGCTGCCGATGTTCTTTACGAAAGAGTAAATTTGCTGCCTATCGTGAATGCTCTTGACAAATTGATGAATCCGGAAGGGTATGCTTATATCGCTGATCCGAGAAGGAGGCTGGCAGAACAGTTTCTTGACCTTGCGTTTGAGAATGGTTTTTCCGTGACGAGCTACGCGAAAAGCTTCAGAAGGGGAAAACAGACGATACCGGTTAATATCTACAGGCTTTCAAAATCCCGGGAAGAAAATGTCTGAAAAATCTTCCCGGCTGTGGCGTTATTCCCCTCCCAACAGTGCATTGCTATGGAAAATCATGTTTCTCGAACCGGATCTTGTTGTCTGCGAGAGCCGGCAACCGAAGACCAATAAAACTTTTTTTCCCTGCCTTTCGCTCCATTCGGGTAAAGAAATTCTCAAGGACTTTTACTTGGAAGACAGCTGTCGTGAAGTAACAACGGATAGCCGGATGACCGGCCTTGAGACAACCAGAGGCAATTTGTTCTATGTTCACGGTTATCAGGACGGCAGTCCCGAACATAAGGGCCTCTGGGCTGTTAATCCCGCTAAAGCCTCTGTAGCATGGGCAAGGCCTGAAGCTTCTTTTGTTGCGAACCTCAAGGAAGGAATGCTGGTTTACGCGGCTGGCTCTTTCGCGGGTTTTCCCGAAAGGAATTACATGGTTCTCGACTGCATGACCGGTGAGGCTTTGGAAACTATTGGTGAAGATGCACATAGGGCAAACGCACTGCGCGATGAATCGTTGAGCGATGAGGAGCTGCAAAAGGTCGTGCTTCCCCAGACGGCCGATCCTGACATTTCCATTCCCGAACTGTCGGGTGTGGGATTGATCGAGTATATTGAGCATGGTGACCTGGTTATCACCGTCAGTCATACTCCCGGCGAAGGAGGCAAAGGTTTTGATGCGGTTGTCAGGGCTTGCCGCAACGGTATCACAGTGTATGATGACATGCTTGCGCAGGCAACAGACGTTCCCTGTGTGAATTATTTCCTTCTCCGGGGTGTTACGTTATACTATGTCAGAAACATGAGTGAACTGATCTCCGTGCGTCTGTGATGCAGAAAAAAAAGGAGAATACAGCAGCGGCTGAAACAACGGTAAAATACCATGGCCTGAACGGTTTTCTCGACTATATGAGAGGCCAGAGAAAGTATTCGGAACATACCTGCAAAGCATACCGGAAAGATATCAGTCAATTTTACGATTTCCTTTCTCATCAGCATGACTCGGATGCAGGTTCAGCTGTAGATCCGGGGGCGGTTACCGTGCTTGATATGCGCTTGTTCCTCGGTTTTCTGCTCCGCGAAGGGTTACAGCCAAAATCGATCGCCAGGAAACTGGCGGCGGTAAAAAGCTTCTACAGTTATCTTCTTGAGATCGGTGACATAAATGTTTCCGTACCGGCCCAGATTGTTACACCCCGTTTCAGCAAACATGTGCCCGGCTTTCTCAACGAAGAGCAGACCAAAAGTCTTTTTGACCAGATACTTGCTTTGTCTCCTCCTCTTTCAGGTTCGCGCAAAAAGGAACCTCTTGAAGAACAGTTTACCTCGAGTCGTGATAGGGCAATGCTTGAAGTGCTCTATGGATGCGGGTTGCGTATATCTGAGGTTGTCAGCCTTGAGCATGAGCAGGTTAATCTCGAACAGGGTTTCATGAGGATTACCGGCAAGGGCAACAAACAGAGAGTAGTGCCCCTGGGGAAACATGCTGCCGAAGCCTTGAAAAATTATTTTGAAGTCAAACGAAACTTCTTTAGAATAAAAAATAGAGGAGGATCCGGTAATGCATATGTTTTTGTAACAAAAAAAGGTACAGGCATTTATCCGGTTCTTGTTCAAAGGGTTACAAAAAAATATCTGTCAGCGGTCACGGAACTCAAGTACAAAAATCCACATGTTTTGCGTCACAGTTTTGCGACGCATATGTTGAACAACGGTGCTGATCTCAAAAGTGTAAGTGAAATGCTGGGTCACACCAATCTGACCACCACGGAAATATATACGCATGTAACCTTTGGGAGGGTCAGGGAAGTATATGAGAAAGCCCATCCCAGGGCATGAAGGCCGCTTTGCCGGGGCTTTCCTGAATGTTCTTTCCTGTTTTTCATTACATTAAAAAGGAGGTTGCCTATGATAAAGACGGAAGTTAATGAAACGGTAAATGTACAGGTTACCTTAAGACATACAAACAACCATGGTGACATAGAGCAGTATGCCCGTGACAGTGTTCAAGCTTTCAGCAGGATTTTTCCCGGGGTTGTCAACTGTCATGTAATACTGGATCATCAGAAAAACGATTTCGAGAAAAACAAGCTTGCCGAAATAACGGTTCATGTTCCGCAGAACGTTCTTGTTGCCAAGGAAGCGGCAGCAACATATGAGCAGGCAATTGACAGCTGTGTGGATTCAATGGGAAGGCAGTTGAAGAGGCATAAGGAAAAACTGCGGGATTACAGGTGATTTTGCACGCAACAGGGCCGGATTTCCGGCCCTGTTCTACTTTGACGCACCTTTTAGCTTTCTACTACCATGAACTTTGATCAGAAAGGCCTGAAAAAGCGATCGATGACGGTTGCATATTTTTTCGATAATATCAACACAACCCTCGATATAAAACTTCGGCGGCTGAACCGGGTGGATGAACAGAAAAGGCGTATTTATGACAGGGATCTTCACCGTCCCGGCCTTGCTCTTGCTGGCTTTACCAATCTGTTTACCTATAAAAGGGTTCAGATCCTTGGAAATACCGAGACTCGGTTCCTCAACCAGCTTGATGAAAAGACCAGGATAAACGCTTTTGAGAATATCGTAAAGTATAAAGTTCCATGCATCATTCTTACCAGCAACAACAAGCTTGATCCTCGTCTTCTCGATATGGCAACCGGGGCGGGTATTCCTGTTTTTGTGACGCGCAACTCTTCTACAAAAACCATCTTTCTGATTACAGATTTTCTCGTTGACCGGTTTTCAGTGTACCAGCAATATCATGGGTCAATGGTTGATGTTTACGGTGTCGGGGTTCTGCTTGTCGGCAAAAGCGGCCTCGGCAAATCGGAAGTTGCCCTCGATCTGGTGGAAAGAGGGCATCGGCTGGTTGCGGATGATGCCGTTGTTATAAACAGGAAAGGGGAAAAAGTGCTGATCGCCTCCGGTAATCACATCATCGGTCATTTTATGGAAATCCGCGGCCTCGGGGTTGTTGATGTCAAGGCGGCATTTGGAATCAGGGCGATCAGGGAAAAGAAGGTTGTGCAGGTGGTCGTTGAACTGCTGGAGTGGAAAGAGGCTATGGACTACGAGCGCCTGGGCCTTGATACCAAAACAACAAAAATTCTCGGTGTGGAGGTGCCTCTGGTACAGCTGCCTATCAATCCGGGCAAAAATATTACCGTTATCATCGAGGTAGTTGCACTCAACTATCTTTTAAAGCAATATTCAGGATATGTGGCTGCAGAAGCACTTGAAAAAAGGATCAAAACATGCATTGATGATGAATCAATGATGAAGACGAGGTTTGGGAGTAACTATTTTACCAAGGATTATGAATAGGAAAGCGGCTCACAACGGTTTTTCGGGGCACCCTGAAAGAAAATTACTTCTTTCTGCTTTGATGGCGTTTTTTATCATTACACTGGCAGGCTGCTCGGGACAAAAACCTGCTGCAGGAGGATCGCCTGGTGATTCCACGCTGGTAATCGCCATGCTCGGCGATGCCAATTACCTCAATCCTGTGATCGCTGCCTCGGTAACGTCGCGCAATGTGTACGGTCTTCTTTATCCGGGATTGCTGGAAAGTGAGTTCGATACGACATCGGGTCTTCTGAATTTTGTGGCTTTGGAAAAGAAACTGAGGGGAGAGGTGTCGCAATCAAAGCTGAAGAAACCCGGTGGGGCATTGGCCAGGACCTGGAGAATGAGTGATGATAACCGCTCCATAACCTATACGCTTAGAAGCGACGCACGTTGGGATGACGGTACCCCGATAACGTCACATGACTTTAAATTTTCCTATAAGCTTTACGGTAACCCGGCTATTGCAAGCCCCCGGCAGCAGTTCCTTGCCGAGCTTGTTGGTGTCGACAAGGGTGAAATTGATTTCGACAAGGCAATCGAGACACCGGATGACACGACCCTTGTGTTCAACTTTTACAAACAGGTCCCGGAACAATTGGCCCTTTTTCACACGTCACTCGCGCCTCTTCCAAAGCACAAATGGGAAAGTGTTGCGCCTGAAGAGTTCCGGCATTCTCCGCTTAACCAGAAGCCGCTGGGCGCAGGCCCCTATGTTCTTCGGGACTGGTTGAAACAGCAGCAAATCGTGCTGGATTCGAACCCTTTGAATAATCTTCCCAAGCCCGGCACTATCCCGCGTATCATGTTCCGGATTGTACCTGACTACACGGTACGTCTTGCCCAGCTTCAAACGGGGGCTGTCGATGTTGTTGAAAATATCAAGCCGGAGGATTTCAGCGGACTCGAGAAAGCAAAAGCCGGTGTGGAAATCAAGTCTGTCGGACTGCGTGTCTATGATTATGTCGGGTGGTCGAATATCGACCAGAGTGCTTACCGCGCGGATGGAACCATAAAGCCGCATCCGCTTTTCGGCTCAGCAAAAGTGCGGCGTGCGTTGACTCTGGCGATAGATCGACAGTCAATTCTCGACGGTTATCTCGGGGAGTATGGCGTGGTTGCAAGTACCGATATTTCTCCTTCACTGAAATGGGCGTATAACGATACGGTTGTTCCGTACCCCTATGATCCTGCCGAAGCCGTCAGGCTCCTGGAAAAAGAGGGATGGAGACCGGGGCCGGACGGTATTCGAGAGAAAAACGGCAGGAAGTTCAGTTTTGTGCTGTACACCAATGCCGGTAATGCCCGGAGGAACTTTGCAAGTGTCATTATTCAGCAGAATCTAAGAGAGATTGGTATTAACTGCCAGCTGGACGTTCAGGAATCAAATGTTTTTTTTGAAAATCTACGCCTTCGTAAAATCGACGCATGGATGGCCGGGTGGTCGATAGGACTTGAAATCGATCCCCTCGACGGCTGGGGGTCCGATCTGGAAAAAAGCCGCTTTAATTTTACCGGCTACCAGAACCCGAGAATCGATGAGTTGTGTGAGCTTGCCAAAGCCGAGCTGAATCTGCTGGATGCCAGGCCTTACTGGATGGAGTATCAGGAGATTCTCCATCGTGATCAGCCGACAACCTTTCTTTACTGGATAAAAGAAACACAGGGGTTTAACCGGAGGATCCAGGGCGAGGAGCTGAATATACTCAGTACATTTTATAACATCGATGACTGGACGCTTTCTCCGTCTGCGAGCGTCGCGGAATAACGAAGAAAAGGCAAAAGGTAAAGGTCAAAAGTCAAAAAGGTGGATGCCAGGTTTTTCGAGGAGGCAAAAAGGATACAGAAATGCCGAAATGATCGTTTTTCCTGATACATACTCGTACTCGGCGGAGCGGTAATCGTAATCGGGAAAGATTAGTGCAGTGTTTTCTCTTTTCAATCATCTTTCGGTCAAGCCCGAAGATGATTGAAAGGGAGGGAAAAAGCCTTTCGATTACGAGCACGATTACGACGAGTATAAAATGTCAGGATTATTGTCCAACGAATCAACAGATCAACAATTTTTATTTATTCACTGAATGCTTGTTTATATAGCTCGCCGTTTGCTGGTTGCGATACCGCTGGTATTCGGTGTTCTGACATTAACCTTTTTCATTATCCGGCTTGCTCCGGGTGATCCGGCAGCACTGTTCATACAGCCGGGTATCAGCCCGAAAGTTGCCGATCAGATTCGCGAGCAGTATGGATTGAATGACCCCTTGTTTATCCAGTATATCAAGTGGCTGGGCAGCGTGCTTCAGGGTGATTTCGGCCGCAGCTTCAGCCGCGCCCAGCAGCCTGTTTTCGACGTTATTGCCCAAGCGCTGCCGGTAACCATAACTATTGCCCTGCTTACACTTGTGGCAAACTTTATCTTGGGCATTTTCATTGGGGTGATTTCGGCGGTGAAGCAGAACAGCTATCTCGACAGGTTCCTGACAGTCGGAGCACTGTTTTTCTATTCGATGCCTGAATTCTGGTTTGCCCTGATGATGATTATTGTTTTTGCGCTGAAGCTGCAAATTTTTCCGGCATCGGGGCTTAACGAAGTCGGCGCTGAATCGTACGGCCCGTTAAGATTTCTGCTGGACAGGTTATGGCATCTTGTGCTGCCTGTAACGGTACTGAGCATCAACGGTGCCGCCGGCATAGCACGCTATGTGCGGGGGAGCATGCTTGAGGTGATACGTCAGGATTATATACGGACCGCCAGAGCGAAAGGTCTTCCTGAAAAGGTGGTAATTGTTCGCCATGCCCTTCGCAACGCTCTGCTGCCGGTGATTACCCTAATGGGTGGATCGCTGCCGTTTATATTCAGCGGGGCATTGTTTATCGAAGTTATTTTTGCGTTTCCCGGCATGGGACGCGTGACCGTCGAGGCCATTTTTGCCCGTGATTACCCGTTGATTATCGCGAATACGTTTATATCAGGCACCCTGATTATCATCGGCAATCTTGTTGCGGATGTCCTGTACGCTGTCGTTGATCCGAGAATCAAGCTGTAGTTGATTATGCAAACCCTTTTTCTGCTGTTGCCGTGCGTGAAGAACTGTTGAATACACCTTCCAGTCCTGCCGAAGAAAAATTCGAGGAACAAATCCGTCCTCTTTCCCTTGACGATTTTTCCGGACAGCCGCGGCTGACCGATAATCTTCGCGTTTTTATAGCAGCGGCAAGAAAAAGAGGGGAAGCCCTCGACCATGTGCTGTTTTCCGGTCCGCCGGGGCTGGGAAAAACAACGCTTGCGCATATTATTGCGGCGGAGCTGGAAGGCGGGATAAAAGTTTCGTCCGGGCCGCTGCTTGATAAACCCGGAAACCTTGCGGGAATCCTGACAAGCCTCAGAAAGGGCGATGTGCTGTTTATCGATGAGATTCACAGACTTACTCCGGCTGTTGAAGAGTATCTCTATTCCGCTATGGAAGATTTCCGCATCGATATTCTTCTGGAAAGCGGCCCTTCAGCCCGTGCGGTACAGTTGAAACTCGAACCTTTTACGCTGGTCGGTGCAACAACCAGGGCAGGTATGTTGACCTCTCCGTTACGTGCGCGTTTCGGCATCTCAAACCGCCTGGATTACTATACTTCTGATGTTCTGGAACGTATCCTTGTCAGGACGGCAACAATCCTCGGGGTTGTTATTGAAGGCAGTGCCGCAGCTGAAATCGCCCGGCGTTCGCGGGGGACTCCACGCATCGCGAACCGTCTTCTAAAACGTGCCCGCGATTTTGCTCAGGTCGCGGATTCCTCGGCCATTACAACGGAACTTGCAAAAAAAACTCTTGCTGCTCTTGAAATAGACGACGACGGCCTTGATGACATGGATAAGAAAATCATGCTGACCCTCATCGAAAAGTTCAGTGGCGGACCCGTTGGAATAGCTTCTCTCGCGGTTTCCGTAGGGGAGGAGCAGGATACGATAGAAGAGGTCTATGAACCCTACCTAATCCAGGCCGGTTTTATTGCGCGTACACCCAGGGGACGGGTAGCGACCAAAAACGCCTATATAAAGTTCACCGGTTCTTGTCCTGATTCTCGGGGTGACGGTCCGTTGTTTAAGAGGGAGTAGGGAACAGTCGGAAATGACTATTGAATGTTTACTAATGAATAATGGGATTTTACTCGTCACTTGTCACTATATCAGCGAAGCGGTAATCGTAATCGAAAATTGGGGGAATAGGTAAAGTTCTATTGTTGAACTGTAGGGGCGAAAAATCTTTCGCCCCTACTCGCTGACAAGCCAGTAGAGATATATGCCGAATCACCCCCGTGTAATATTCTTTGTTATTGCACGGGGAGTATAGCTATCTTCTCCTACGAACTACGAACTACGAACTACGAACTACGAACTACGAACTACGAACTACGAACTACGAACTACGAACTACGAACTACGAACTACGAACTACGAACTACGAACTACGAACTACGAACTACGAACTACGAACTACGAACTACGAACTACGAACTACGAACTACGAACTACGAACTACGAACTACGAACTACGAACTACGAACTACGAACTACGAACTAC
>RAZP01000047.1 GCA_004028745.1 Prosthecochloris sp. | reverse complement strand
GTATATGACAAAGTCGACAACCTGTTTGCTTCCACCGAAGGAATCATCGATCTGCTTGCAGACGGCTCAAAAACAACGGTTCGTCTGGTTATGAACCCGGAGAAGATGGTTATCAAGGAGTCCATGAGAGCTCTTACCTATCTGAACCTTTACGGAATCACTGTAGACAGTATCACCATCAACAGGGTAATGCCGGATCACACGGAAGATCCTTACTTCAGGAAGTGGAGGGATATTCAGCAGAACTACATCAATCAGATCAATGATGCTTTTGCTCCTATTCCGATCGGCCAGGTTCCGCTGTTCGACCAGGAAGTTGTCGGCCTCGACATGTTGAGACAGGTTGGTGAGAAAGTATATGGTGAAAAGGATCCGATAGAAATCTTTTTCAAGGAAGATCCTATCGATATCCAGAAGGTGCACGACGGGCATTATAAAGTAAGGGTAAGGCTGCCTTTCATGGAAGATATGGGTGTCGAGCCAAAGATTCTCAAGCTGGGTGACGATCTTACTATCAGGATCGGTGATTACCAGAAGATCGTTGCTCTTCCAATCTTCATTGCCGGTCTGGAATCGACCGGTGCAAGCTTTGAAGAGGGCTGGCTCGCAGTTGATTTCACAAAAGAAGAAGAGGCTGAAGCATAACAGACAGCTGGAACCGGTTTTGAAATAAAAAGCCTGCTCTTTAACAGGGCGGGTTTTTTTATTGTCCGAACTCATTGCCCCATGCCATGAAAGGGCGGAATTTATTATTCCGATTGATGATTATTTATTACTGACTTTTTTTATCTTCCCTGCTATCGCGGGCTTTTCAAAAAACCTTGATCCCGGTTGTGTCGGAGATAAGCACCATGTGTTGCTCTCAACGGTTTTTCAAGCTGCCTTTATGACGAAAGCAGGATCTATTTCAGAAGAGAATGCAGCGGTTACAGGATTTACGAGTTTCAAATATTATACGGTTAACAACCCCCCGTGTGCTGAAAGAAAAGCTTCCGGTGACGGAGGGTGTTGCCGATACCGTCGTCAAAGGGCGGCGGGAGGTGGAAGCTATTTTAACCGGCAAGGATTCCAGGCTTCTGGTTATTGTCGGTCCATGTTCCATTCACGATATTAATGCGGCTATGGAGTATGCTCGCCGCTTGAAAGACCTGCGTGAAAAACTGAAGGACGATCTCTGTATCATCATGCGGGTATATTTTGAAAAACCCAGAACAACAATCGGCTGGAAAGGTTTTATCAATGATCCTCACCTTGATGGATCATTTGATATAGAGCATGGGTTGTATTATGCCCGTAAGCTTCTTCTCGATACTAACGCGCTGGGATTGCCGGCGGCGACTGAGTTCCTCGACCCGTTTACTCCTCAGTATGTAGCTGACCTGGTGAGCTGGGCAGCGATCGGTGCGAGGACAATCGAGTCTCAGACGCACCGCCAGATGGCAAGCGGTCTTTCTATGCCCGTAGGTTTCAAGAATTCAACTGACGGCAGGGTCCAGGTTGCCATAGACGCTATACGCTCGGCAATGCACCAACATAGTTTTCTGGGAATCGACGGGGAAGGTTACAGCAGCGTCATTACGACAACCGGCAACCCGTTCGGTCATATGGTGCTTCGTGGAGGTTCAGGACGTCCCAACTATGACGCGGATAATATTGCTGATGCTGAACGGCGCCTTGAAAAGGCAGGGCTTTCCAAAAATCTTCTGGTTGACTGCAGCCATGCCAACTCAGGCAAAAAGCATGAACAACAGTCGAAAGTATGGAATAGTATCATCGAGCAGCGGGTCAGTGGTACCATGAGCATTCTCGGTGTAATGATTGAAAGCAATCTTCTCTGTGGTAATCAGCCGTTCCCTGATAATCCGGCAGACTTGCAATACGGGATTTCAATTACCGATGCATGTATCTCGTGGGAAGAGACGGTAGAGCTCCTGCGCGACGGAGCTATGAAGCTTCATGCAGTGTATTCCGGTGTAGAAGCCTGATTTTGGTTTGAAGTAAAACATGTAATGTTTAACTATCACAAGGAGAGCACCATTATGAATATAGATCGTCTTGTTTTTGCCATAGCCGGTTTTTTTATATTGGCAAGTTTACTGCTTGGGTATTTTGTCAGCCCTTACTGGTATTTGTTTGCCGGATTCGTTGGACTGAATATGTTTCAGGCAGCCTTTACCGGATTCTGTCCTCTGGCCAAGATTCTCAAGGCGGCTGGAGTTGAGCCGGGTAATGCTTTTAAATAAATGGTGTCCGGCAAGGCTGATCAAAGGCCCCCTTTTAGGGGGCTTTTGTTTCGTTGCCCTTTGTTAACCCCATATTCCATGTCATTATGTCTGTCGAAATCAGGCGTGTTCAAAGCAGAAAAGAAAGAAAGCAGTTTATAAAATTTGCCTGGAAGGTGTACAGGAATGAGCCTGAACTGAGCAAGTACTGGGTGCCGCCTGTTATTGTCGATTACATGAAAACTCTCGACAAGAAAAAGTATCCGCTCTACGATCATGCCGATATCGCCTTGTTTACCGCCTGGAAGAACGGACGAATTGCGGGGACGATCGCGGCAATAGAGAACAGAAGGCATAACGAGATCCACAATGACAAGACCGGGTTCTGGGGCTTTTTTGAATGTTTCAACGACCAGGATGTTGCCAACGCGCTTTTTGATGCGGCGTCACAATGGCTGAAAGCAAAAGGGCTCGACGCCATGAGAGGTCCTGTCAGTCCTTCGATGAACGATCAGTGCGGTATGCTGGTGAAAGGTTTTGACAGCTCGCCGGTGTTTCTGATGCTGTACAATCCTCAGTATTACAATAACCTGGTGACAAATGCCGGACACAAGATAGGACAGGAGCTTCTTGCATGGTACATCGATCAGGATCTGATCGATATCGAACGCCTCAGCAGGATCGCGCAGCATGTCATGAAGCGTGAGCAGCTTTCGGTCAGAACCATCAATATGAAGGATTTTGAAAATGAAGTGGTGAGAATAAGACATATTTACAACAGTGCCTGGGAAAAAAACTGGGGCTTTGTTCCGGTGACCGACAAGGAGTTTGCTTTCATGGCAAAAAGCATGAAAGCGGTTGCCAAGGAACATTTTATTTACTTTGTCGAAGATAAAGATGGCAAACCTATCGGTTTTTCACTGACCCTGCCTGACATGAACATTCCGCTCAAACATGTCAATGGCAATCCCTTCACTCCATGGGGGCTTCTGAAATTCTGGTGGTATGGCAGGAACATTTCAGCCTTCAGAACAATTACTATGGGGGTTTTGCCGGAATATCGGAACAAAGGTATAGACAGTATCCTCAATGCCCAGATCTCCGAATACGGGGGAAAATACGGCCTTTACTCCAGCGAAATGAGCTGGGTGCTTAAGTCCAATGAAGCCATGAGCAAACTCGCAAAAGTGATCGGTGGAATTCCCTATAAGGAGTATGTTATATACGAGAAAGAGCTTTGAGATGCCTGCGGCATCTCGCTGGCAAGCTGGATGGCGATAGAAGGTGTTGGGTGCTAAGTGTTATGTGTTAGGGTTGATATGTACTGTAGGGGCAGACCTGTGTGTCTGCCCGAACCGGCGTTGGTTATCGATACCGACTCCGATTCCGACGGCGAACACCGAAAGAAGGAACATCGGAAATCGGGGTCGGTATCGGGTTTCAGAATCGAATGTATTTCTTTACGGTAACTGGTGGTGCGTGCAGCTTAAAAACTGTCAACTATTTCAGGACGGGACAAGTTGTTGGGGCGAAAAATGTTTAGCCCGATCTGAGGCTGTGGATACTGGATGGCGGTTTATCGTTCCTTCTCAGCATTTTTCCAGCCTGTTGTTCAAGAGTCGGTACCGGCTGGTGCAGATGCTGTCGAGAAACGCCTTGTCGTGGGAAGAGATCAACATGGTGCCGCTGAAACCCTCGATATAGGCCAGTATTGTTTCGATCACTCTGTCATCCACCCCCGCGGTGGGCTCGTCGAGCATCAGCAGGTCCGGTTCGGTCACCAGAACGCCGGCAAGTGAAACCAGCCGTTTTTGTCCCCACGAGAGATGAAAGGGAATTCTTTTTTTCAGGTGTCCTATACGGAAAGTCTCACAAAGCGTGTCGACTTTTTCGCGGGCATTTTCTCTCGATATTCCCCGGTTCAGGAGTGCAAAGGCTATATCTTCCTCAACGGTAGGGAGGAAAAGCTGATCATCCGGGTCCTGGAAAAGAAAACCGGTTTTCAGTCGTGCTTTTCTGAAATCGTCTGGAGTTTCGACTGATTTACCCCAGAGATTGATGCTTCCCGATTCCTTTTTGAGCAGGCCCATCAAAAGCAGTAAAAGTGTGCTTTTTCCTGATCCGTTGGGGCCGGTGATGCCGGCTTTTTCACCGTTAACAACGGAAAAGTTCAGGTCATTGAAGACTTCGATATGACCCGGATAGGAGAAACTTAAATTGTGGACTGTAATGCAGTTCATAGCAGGATGATTGTCAGAAACAGGCAGCTCATGAAACAACTGAAAATCAGGTCTTGCCGACTCAGCCTGAAATGAGCTAGAAGGGGAAATTCGCCGTGAAAATTTCTCATCAACAGCGCATTGTAAACCCTTTCCGAGCGTTCATGGCTTTTTATGAAAAGCATACCGGTAAAGAAAGCATAAACTTTGATGGTATGGATGCTCGTTGTTGCATGGAACCCTCTTGCCTGAAGCATGCGAAGCATTCTTGCATACTCGTCGGCAATGACGCTGATGTAGCGGTAAAAAAAGTAGAATACCGTTACAAGCTTGCCGGGGAGTCGAAGGTGAAGCATGGCGTGAGAAAGCGACATGACAGTGCTGGTGCCGGGCAGTGAAATGGTATAGAGCGCAATCGCGTTCGCTTTCAGCGTTATCAGGAAAGGCAGGGTGACGCCTTCTCTCGACATCATGAGTGGACCGGCATTCCAGAGCGGTTCTCCCGGAATGGAAAATGGCAGGGTGATCCAGAGGAAAACCATGAAGAGGTTTACAACGGCAAGCCTCTGAAAGAGACGGGGTCCGGGGATGCGGGCTATACCGGCAAGAGTTGTTGCCGTTGCAAGTGATGCCGGAACCTGAACAAGGCTGTTGCTTAATGCCGTCAAAAGAATGAACGGCAGGTAAACAAGCAGCTTGACTCTTGGGTCAAGTATATGCAACAGGGACCTGCCCTGTGAAAATACTTCAAGCTGCATCGCGTCGCTTCCAGAGATAGAGGATTCCGAAAAAAACAGCAATAACCACTAACCCTGCCGCGATTGCTGTTAGAGGATTTTCTACTTCGACAGAGGGGGTCGCCTGGGGTTCGGCCTGCTCGTCTTTTTTGTCCCATGTCCAACTGGCCCGATGCCCGTGTCCGGCCTCGAGGACGGCTTTTACCGGTACTTTTTTTTCAAGAGGCAATGTAAATGTCCCCTCGCCGGAAGTGACTCCCGAAGCCAGTTGTTCGCCGGAATCGAGGGCGTAAATACGTATCGGGCTGTTTTTTACCGGGTCACCTCCAGAGAAATAGGCTTCTCCGTGCAATGTCGTTCCCTCGAAGCGGCAAAAAAGATTGATTTTGTGTGCTTGTGCGTCTGGTGCACAGAGCAGGTTGAGCGTTACGGTGGCAATAAAGATAAAGATTGCTCCCTGAGCGTTCTGCAGATAACGCATGATTCTGGTAGCAGGATTTTTCATGAAGTTAGCATTTCCGGTTTCACCTTGCCGATAAACTGAAGTGCGAGGGCTGTGATTAGGCCGTCGATGACCATAAGCGGTGTGTTTGCGGCAAAGACAAGTTTTGCCGCAGGCATGAAAGATTCACCGGCGGTAACGAGCGAAAGGCTCAGGAGCAGCGCACTGAGAAATACCGATACAAAACCGCAAAGGAAGCCCGTCAGGACAACCGGCATGGATTGACGCATGAGCAAGGGAGAGAAAATGAGAAAGCTGATGAACGCGGGGAGCGCCATGGTGAGCGTGTTGATGCCAAGGGTTGTTATTCCTCCGAACTGGAAAAGCAACGCCTGCAGAAGCAGTGCAATGCCGATTGCGATAAAACAGGACCAGCCTGTCAGAAGGCCGACGAATCCGTTCAGGACAAGGTGGATGTTTGTCGGGCCGACCGGAATGTGTATGAAAGAGGCAACAAAGAACGCCGAAGAAAGCATTGCAGTCTTGACCAACTGCTCATCTTTTAATTTTTTCAGCCCCATACCAATACCTGCAGCAGAAGCAGCATAGCCGCCGGCAAGCGTAGCGAGGGGGAGAACTCCTTCGGATATGTGCATGCTAATCAAAAAACTATTTAAAATCTTCTGCTTTGATCCACAGTACGGCACCGATTTCCACCGGTTTGGGTTTTCCGTTCCGAACTATTGTTTTCCGGTCGGTTGAGAGGGCGGCGAAGCCCCACCAGCCGGATTTCGGGATAGCATAGGTGAAGACGCCGTTGATGTCGGCCTTTATGACTTGGGTTACGAATGGTGCGGCAGGGGTCGAACTTCTCCCACCCCGGTTGAAATATTCTATCTCAACCTCGACGAACGGTATCGGCTTCCCTTCAAGTTGGACGATGCCCTGAAAGACGTTTCCGGTGTACAGTCCGTAAGGACGGGTCAGTGGAATGATTTCTGTTTTCATACCCGTTTCCTCGTCCCATCCGTCCTCTTTGCCAAAAGCGTTTACAATGACTTTTGTATAATGAACGATATAGCTGTCTTCAGCAGGTTCCCAGTAGGGTGCCGGTTCCATGAAGAAAATGTGATCGCCCGGACGTTTGAGCTGGTGATGAAGCTTCCAGCCTCTTGATGATTTTGTGTCGGCATACAATCTGTAGTCAAGTGCCTTGAGCTTATCGGTGAGCACTGTTTTTTTCCCGTTACTGAGAACACCTGCCATTACGGGTTTTTCCATATTCATGGATTGCCCCTCGAAAGGGTGTGCGAACATGAGGTTGACCGTTAGCGCATTCTGTTCCTGTTGTTCAACTATGTTGTCAGAGGGTATAGACATACCGAAGTGTGCATAACATTGCTGAGAGGTATTGAAAAGAAGTGAAAGAACTATGATCATTATGGCCGTTGCGCTTTTCATGGGTGAGGGTTTTTAGGGCGTTTGCTTTGGATTGTGACATTTCTCTCATTGCAGCACGCTCATGACAAGTTCTCCATGGATAATGCCCTTGACCGCAATCAGTTTGTCGGCAAGTTCCTGCAATTCGGTTGCTTTGCCCTTGAGTGTTATGGTCTCCATACAGTTGTCGTGATCGAGGTGGACGTGCTGGCTGCAGATGACAAGGCTATGGTAATCGTGCTGTATGCTTGTGAGTTTGTTCTGCAAACCGGATTTGTGATGATCGTATACAAGAACAAGGCAACCGGTGACTTCCCGGTTGCTTTTCCACTGTTCTTCTTTAAGATACTTCCTGATAAGAAAGCGTATAGCCTGGGATCTGTTTGGAAATGCATGAGCCGCAACCAGCCCGTCAAGCTTTTCCAGAAGGTCGTCTTCGAGTGATACACCAAACCGTTTCATAGGTCAACAAGGATAGATGACTATTGAATTGTTGAGTTGTTGAACTGAACAGAGAACCACACGAAGTCATGCCGCACTTGATGCGGCATCCATGCAAACCCTTAACACCAGCAATGGATTCCCGTGTAAGACTTAATCCTTATTCCTTGCATCAGCACGTCGTCATTTGCTATTTCCTTGCTGATTTCAGGATAAGGTAGCACATTTTTGGAAAAAGTGCCACTTATTTAACAATTGTTACATGGGGGTGCAAGAGAAAACGGGCGATTGCCCGCTTTCCCGTGTGGGGAAACTATGCCTGTCGGGAGCGAGCACTATTGTTAGCGCAACACAAACGGAGAAAATTTTGCTCGCGGCAGACTAAAGTTTCCTCAGATTACGGTTCCAGAGTAACGCCGAAAACAACCCAGGAGGTTTCCTGTTCCGGATTGACGATATAGGATGCCGAGAAGATATCTTTCGAAGCAGTAATTCCCACATTAACAAGATCGAAGTCGGCATCGGTAGTGTACATTCCATCACCGGCACCGACAAAGAGAGATGCTGAATAGTCATCTTTGTCGTAGAAATTGTAATCAGCCTCGAAATACTTTGAGTTATCGTCATCGTTGGTGACGAAAACGCCTGCTAAAAGGCTCAGGTTTTCATACTCGAAGCCTGCGCTCAGCTCTACAAAATGGGCACTACCATCATCGTAGTTGAAGACATCTGTGTCAGCACCTGGTAAGGTTGGGAAATAATAATCTGTCACAGTAAAACTGAAGTATTCCCCAAGCGGTACTGTCAGATAAGGATCGACTTCATTAGCACTATCGTCATTGAGATCGTATGATCCCCATACTCCGACCTCAACGCCGATACCAGGGAAGGTATAGCTCAGCGAGGGCTGAACGGCAATACCTTCTCCGAACTGTGTGCCTCTCCAGATATACCTGCTTACGACGTCGGCGCCGACACTGAACCCTTCGGCTTTGGCAATCCCTGAGAACATCACTACAAGACCGACAAGGAGGGTAAAGAATTTGGATGTTTTTTTCATGATTGAACTTCCTTTTTTTCAAATGTTGATTAAGTGTTGCTGTTACTGGTTCCCCGGAAAACCTTTTTTGAAAATTTTCCGGGGTTCCTTGTGATTAACCGATTGCGTCATTTCCCGTCTCTTCAGTACGTATCCTGATGCATTTCGGCAGATCGAAGACGAAGATCTTACCGTCTCCGATTTCCCCTGTTTTGGCTCCCTTGATGATGGCGTCTATGGTTTTTTTCTCGAAGTCGTCATTGACGCCGATCTCGAGTTTTATCTTTTTCAGGAGGTTGATCTCGCTGGGAACCCCGCGGTAGACCTCCGTGTACCCGCCCTGAGCCCCGCAGCCCAGAACATTTGTTACCGTCATTTTATAGATCCCGGCTTCAGCAAGTGCGGCCTTTACGTCCGGCAGCTTGTGAGGCTGAATCATTGCTATGATGTATTTCATTGTATTGGCTCCTGTTTAGGCTTTTACTGGTTGGAAAATATCTGGAAACCGTGATAGGCTTCTTCCTCGTGTTCGGAAATATCGAGGCCTTTCATCTCATCGTCTCTCGATACTCTCAGTATACCGGCAGCCTTGAGAATCAGGAAGAGTACCAGCATCGCCGCAAATCCCCAGAGAGGGATGGCAATCGAACCGATAATCTGTGCCATAAGCGGGTGACCACCGAAAATACCGGCTGCAAGCCCCCCCCAGATACCGTTGAGACCGTGTACCGGCCATGCACCTACCGGGTCGTCGATCCTGAGCATGTCAAGCAGTTTCACGCCGGCAACGACCAGGATGCCTGCAACAGCGCCGATAATGATTGCTTCGTTGTAGGTCACCGAGTCACAGTTCGCGGTGATGCCCACAAGGCCTCCAAGCATACCATTCAACGCCATCGTGAGGTCAGGTTTTTTAAACAACGCCCAGGCTGCTAACATTGCAAGCACGGCGCCTGCAGTAGCGGCAAGCAAAGTGTTGGTTGCAATTATCATGACAATACTTGTGTTATCCGCACCCGCAATTGCAAGCTGACTCCCTGGGTTGAAGCCGAACCATCCAATAAACAGAATAAAGACTCCAAGAGTGCTCATGGCAAGGTTGTGGCCTGGAAGCGCGTTAGGGGAGCCGTCCGGATTGAAGCGTCCAATACGGGGGCCGAGAACGATTGCCGCGGCAAGGCCCGCAAAACCTCCAAGTGCATGAACTACCAGTGATCCTGCAAAATCATAGAAACCGAGCTCGTTCAGCCAGCCGCCACCCCATTTCCAGAAACCACTTATCGGATAAATTATAGCAGTGATTACCGCTGAGTAGATCAGGTATGCTTCGAACTTCATTCTTCCTGCAACGGCTCCGGAAACAATGGTTGCCGCGGTTGCCGCAAACGCTACCTGGAAAAGAAAGTCAACGGCAGGATGGAGGTTTCCTCCCACGGCTTCAGGTGCTTCCATGCTGACACCAAATCCGCCGAACCCAAACCATCCTCCGGTAAATGCATCGCCCGGATACATAAGTCCGTAGCCGATAATAAAGAACAATAATGCACCGACCGAAAGGTCCATCATGTTTTTGAAAAGGATATTGACCGTGTTTTTTGCCGAGTTCAGGCCGGATTCAACCATGGCGAAGCCGGCCTGCATAAACAGGACAAGGACGGCGGCGATGAAAAGGAAGAAGTTGTCAATGGCATAAGCATTGATACTTCCCACATCAACACTTTCGGCGGCAAGCAAAGGAGGCCCAGGAATAATTCCCGTTACCAGCATGCCGCACGAAAGCAAGCCGAGTGATTTTACTAATGTTTTCATGCGTGTTTGTTTTAATGTTCTTTAAAGATTCAGGTCATTTAATCATTGTTCATAAATTTCTTAGAAGAAATTCTGTTACTAATATAATTTTTTAACAAAAAAATACAAATGTGTAACAATTTTTTATTAAAAAATGTCGGTATACTTAAATAATTAAGGCGATGGTTTTGATTTGGGGGTTGTGTTCAAACCTGTTTCGTTGTAACTTTTCAGCGGCAAAGGTCTCGGAAGAATGATCTGTACATCCTTTATGACAGCTTACAACCTGCTGCTTTCAAGCAGTTACGATGAGTGTCAGAAGCTTCAGGAATTTCTTGATGTGATGACCGACCGTGAGGGTTACAGCGAAGCGTTCCTTCACGAGCTTGAGTTTGTCGTCAAGGAGGCTTTTGTCAATGCAGTAAAGCATGGTAATGGTGAGGATAAAGCCGCCGCTGTCAATTTGCGCTTTGAGCATGTCAGTGAAAACGGCGAACAAGCCTTGTTTGTGGAAGTTGCCGATTCCGGCAGCGGTTTTGCGATTCATGAGGTTGATAACCCGACAAGTCAATCGTTACTCATGAAGTCCTCAGGGAGGGGAGTGTTTCTCATGCGTGCGTTTGCCGAGGTTATCGGGCAAGAGAGGGTTGAAGACGGTTTCAAGTTAAGGTTGAGAATGAGGCCATATTAATTATAGAAGCCAAAATTCAGGGGTAAGGAGCCAGCGGAAAAAGTCAGCAGTCTTCAGTAGGCCGTATGCATGGTGAAGGGAAGAGGTCGTTTCCTTTTAACTTTTTCCTTTTGAATTTTGACTTTACACGTTGATGAAAGCCACATCAGTTACGGTAAGACTTTAATTTGAACTCAGCATTTTTAACAATCATTACGAGTATACTTATGTCTCTACAAAACAGTTCGGCATGGAAAGCATTGGCAGCACATAAGCAGGAGATTGAAGGGCTTCATATGAGGGAGCTTTTTGCCGGAGATGCAGAGAGGTTTCAGCGGTTCTCAGTTCGGATGGGCGATTTGTTTCTTGATTACTCGAAAAACAGGGCGACCCAAAAAACTATCGAATTACTCACTTCATTGGCTAAGGAGGCCGAAGTTGATGCCTATCGTGACAAGATGTTTGCCGGAAGCAAAATTAATTTTACCGAGAACAGGGCGGTGCTTCACACTGCACTTCGTCAGCCTGAAGGCTTTCGTCTTGAGCTTGACGGACAAGATGTCGGCTGCGATGTCATGGAGGTTCTCGCTCAGATCAAGCATTTTACCGGGCTTATTCTCTCCGGGGAGTGGAAAGGATATAGTGGTAAAGCTATCACCGACGTGGTGAACATCGGTATTGGCGGCTCGGATCTCGGTCCATACATGGTGACAGAGGCTCTTAAACCGTTTGCGCATGGAGCGGTGAACGTGCACTTTGTGTCCAACATAGACGGCACGCATATCAGCGAAACACTGCGGGGACTCAATGCGGATACGACGCTTTTCATTATTGCTTCCAAAACATTCACTACCCAGGAGACCCTGACAAATGCGCATACGGCAAGACGGTGGTTTCTCGAAAAAGCAGTCGATGAATCATTTATTGCCCGGCATTTTGTCGCAGTATCTACCAACCGTGAAAAGGTAAAAGAATTTGGCATCGACACCCATAACATGTTTCGTTTCTGGGACTGGGTAGGCGGGCGCTACTCCCTTTGGTCATCAATAGGTCTTTCGATTGCTCTGTATATCGGTTTTGATAGGTTTGTGGAGCTGCTTGCCGGCGCTCATGCGATGGATGAGCATTTTCTTTCGGCTCCGCTTGAAAAAAATATTCCTGTTATTCTTGCTCTTCTCGGCATCTGGTACAACAACTTTTTCGGTGCCCATTCCCATGCAGTGATACCCTACGATCAATACCTTCACCGTCTTCCTGCATACTTGCAGCAGCTTGACATGGAAAGCAACGGCAAGCGGATCGATCGAAACGGCAGCGAAGTTGAGTATGCAACCGGCCCGGTGATCTGGGGAGAGCCCGGCACAAATTCCCAGCATGCCTTTTTCCAGCTTTTGCATCAGGGGCCGAATTTTATTCCCGCGGACTTTATCGTACCTCTCAAAAGCCAAAATCCCGCAGGAGAGCATCATGACATCCTGCTTGCCAACTGTTTCGCCCAGACCGAGGCCCTGATGCGCGGAAAAACAGCGGAAGAGGCAGGAAAAGAGATGCGCGATGCAGGCATGCCGGAAGAGAGGATCACAGAGCTTCTTCCGCATAAACTCTTCCCTGGCAACCGCCCGACCAATACGCTTGTTTTTTCAGAAATCAATCCCTACAATCTCGGCAGCCTTATTGCCATGTACGAGCACAAGGTGTTCGTGCAAGGTGTTGTCTGGGGGATCAACTCTTTCGATCAGTGGGGCGTCGAACTCGGCAAACAGCTTGCAAAAGCCATTCTGCCGGAAATTCAGGGAGAGGATGATGCCGTGTCACACGACTCGTCGACCAATGGGTTGATTAATCTCTACCGTCAGTTCAGAGGTTCATAAACCTGCTGCGCAATTCAGGGGCTTCGTTGAGCGGTGCTCGGAATCCTCATGTACTATCATGTACATTCCGGTTCCTGCGCTCCGTTCGCCTTGCCCTTGAATTGCTCGCGACGGTTTTCTGAACCTCTGAGTATTCTTACAGCTCCTCGATAAACTCACCAATATTTGGGCTTTTATAGATTGTGCCCTTATTGTCGATCAGAATGAAGGCAAGTGAGGGATCCTGCTCGACAATGCGCAGGGCCTTTTCATGTCCGAGGATAAATAATGCCGTGGCGTAAGCATCGGCTTTTGACGGGTCTTCTGAGAAAACCGTGACGCTTTTGACCCCTCGTGCAGGGTAGCCGGTTTTGAGGTCGATGATATGGTGGTAGCGGGTGCCTTCATGTATAAAATAACTTTCATAATCGCCGCTCGTCGCAATGCTGCAGGGTTTGACCACGCTGAAAGCAAGCAGTGGTTTCTTTTGCCTTGTATCGGGATCTTTGATCCCTGACGTCCACCGCCGGTCACCTTTTTTCCCCTTGACATAGAGGTCGCCGCCCGCATTGATGATATAATTATTAATACCATACCCTTCCAGTACCTCGCCAGCACGGTATGCAGCATATCCTTTTGCAATACCACCAAAGCCTATTTCCATGCCCTGCTTTTTCAGGAACAGGGTGTTCCGCAGTGTATCGAGCTCAATCTGCCTGTAATCAACCTGGCTCAACGCCGCACGGATGCTGTCAGGCGGCGGCGGTGAAGCCCGCTCTTTCACATTCCACAGCCTGCCGATCGGCTTGAACGTCACATCGAATGCCCCGTCCGTTACATCAGCAATGTCCAGCGCCTTTTCCGTCACCGTAACAACCGCCTCGGGAATCTTAACCCGTTCTATCCCGGCCTTCCTGTTAACCTCCGAAACCGGACTCGCCGGCTGCCACTCACTCAACTCCGACTCCAACTCCGAAATCTCCCGAAACGCCGCACCAAACGCCTCCTGCGTTTTCTCCTCAGCTTCACCTTTTGCCACCGCCTTGATCTTCATCACCGTCCCCATCATGACTTTTTCCTGTTCGTATATGCGGAGGGTGTCCGCTGGTTGTGCGCAGGAGAGGAGGGTGAGGAAAAGAGTGAATACGCTTAGGAGAGGTGGAGGGTGTTTTCGCATTGGTTTTCTGTGACGTTTACTTATCCAGAGGACTCATGAAGCCCAATATATGAAGAAGAGAGATGCAGTGAAACGGTGGAGTAGATGATCGGAGGTAAAAAGGTATTCTGTTCTCTGGGATATGCTAATTTTTCAGGAGAAAATCTCGAAAAATCATGAAAATAAAGGCTTTACACAATTATGCGCATGCCGTATAAGCATGCTAGTAATCATTAAAATGTACTATATGGGCATATAAAGCTATATTTTTATTGGAGTGATAAGCGGAAATACGGTAATTTTAATGCAAATCTATGGAGAATTTATAGTGCAGGTAATAAGTAATGTTAGATTTTAAATATGAATACCACAAAACTTCACATTATCGCCAAAGCGCTTAAGAAAGAAATGGCTCGCGTCGGTTCTGTAACTCTTATAAGTCAAGCTATGCAGGCGCTGAAGAATCAGATTAACCAACCGCAACAGACGAATCATCAGCAGCAACTTTCTAGCCATTTAAACAATCTTTATCAAAGGCTAGAAGGATCACCTGTTGATGAGTTCAGCCCTGCTTGGCGTGAAACAATGGTAGAGCTTGGCGTGTCAGAGGAATTTGGTACCAGACTTGAGGCTAGAGTTAGAGGAATTTTTGAAAGAAATCAAATAACACCACAAACAGCACTTGAAGAGCTAAAGAAACTTCACGAGGATATAAGTGGCACTGAGAGCCAGCTTGCGGGATTAGTTGACAGTTTAGAATATTTTGGTGTGGGAGAAGATGAATTAGACAAAGATGAGTGCGAGGTAGGGATCGTAATCCCCCGTGCATACGTAAAAGATAATTTAAAAACGTTCGGCTTGGAGTTGGTCGAATTAGAAAAATCTCTGTTAGTTTTTTCTGAATTGGCCACAGGCCAACGCGAGCCCTTAGAAATTCGGCAGATATCATCAAGTGAGTTAGCCATATTCCTAGAATATTTGCCGGAAATTGGTGCATGTATAGCAATTGCAGTCGAGAGAATTGTTGCCCTATACAAGCAACTGTTAGAAATAAAAAAGCTCAAAGAGGATCTTATTGCACAGGAAGTACCAGAAGACAAATTGACAGGTATTGAAGAGCACGCAGCATCAATAGTTAGGCCGAAACTTGATGAATTGGCCAACAAGCTTATGGAGAAGTATGGCGATCATCTTGATCTTGCAAGAAAAAATGAGGTATTAATTGAGGTTCGCCATTCATTAAACAAACTCGCCAACCGAATAGACCGTGGCTTCAATATTGAGCTTCGGGTATCACCTCAAGAAGATCATGAAGAGGAGGAAGAAACTGAAAAGGTGCAGGCACAATCCGCTGCAAGGCAGCAAATTCTAGAATCGGCGGCAAAGATAGACTACTTAGAGCAGCAAGGTGAGCCGGTACTATTTCTTCCGGAAAATGATGAAGAAGCCGGAGAGTAAGAAATCTAACAATTACGTCCAGCCGACCCACAAATGCTCCACTTCCCCCTGCTTTTGCGGTCGGCTGATGTGAGGCGTTGGACATCATGAACAGCTCAGTGCCCATTGAAATCTCGAGGCAGGTATCACAGGCGTGCGATGTCATCGGGCGTCACTTGGCATCGGCACTACAGGCAATACATTTATACGGTTCCGCGGTTGATGGAGGTCTGAAACCGTATAGCGACATTGATTTGCTGGTTACCATGGATGCACGGTCTGATGAAACTACCCGACAGGCTCTTTTGCTTGATTTGCTGAAGGTCTCGGCGCCACCCGGCAAAAGCGAGGCACTTCGAGCTCTAGAGATCACCGTTGTTGTACAGACTGAAGTAATACCTTGGCGTTATCCGGCCAGACGAGAACTGCAGTTCGGGGAATGGCTGCGGAAAGATATTCTTGCAGGTATCTTCGAGCCCGCTGTCATGGATTCTGATCTGGCGCTCCTCTTGATGAATGCAAGGCAGCACAGTCTCCCCTTGACGGGCCCGGCGGCTGAGGAGTTTTTCGACCCGGTGCCTAAATGTGATTTTTTTAGGGCGCTCGACGACACCCTGAAGCAGTGGGAGTCACCCCCGGACTGGGCAGGTGATGAGCGGAATGTGGTACTCACATTGGCCCGCATATGGTACAGCGCCGTAACAGGAAAGATTATGCCTAAGGACATCGCTGCTGACTGGTTGATGGAGCGTTTGCCCGTCGAACATCAGTCCATATTGTTTGAGGCTTGGCAAGCCTATCTTGGTTACGGCGAGGACCATCTTGCCTCACGTGCGGACCAGACGGCAAAATTTATTCTTTTTGTGAAATCCGAAATTGTTGATTTGCTTAATGCCAATACCAATGATGTCTAACAAGCACATTCAACTGACGGTCCCTGCAGTTTCAAAAAATAGGGGACATCCTATAATGAGTTATCCAAATACTGTTTTTCATAAAAAGTAAGCAACTTGCCTGTCTGCAGTTAGCAGTCACGAGCATATTCAGCGGTTTGCTCACTATTGCAGAATCCTGTACCTTATCGTTATCGGTATGCGACATGTCGATGAACGACTGCCGAGCATCCTTTATCCAGGTTCCATGGATTGCGGTGAGAAGCCCTGAGATTGTCCCGCACGAGGTCGCTGTGCCTCAACGTTGTTCCACGGGCTCTCCCGCTGAATCAAAGTCTTGTCAGTCGTTCATCACATGACTTTGAGATACTCCGCATTAAACCGCTCTTGCTTCTTCATCAGTGTCCAGGCAATCACCAGCAGTTTTGCCGCCAGCTTCGTCCTCATTTTGCCGTGAATTCCTTTCTCGTGTTCACGTCCTCGTAAGTGATGGGCGACATAGTCCATAAACAGTTTGTTACGACTCGATGCCACCAAGGCAGCCTGGCACATCGCATAGCGTAAATCGCTTCGCCCCCGCTTGGATATCACCGGGCTTGCTTGCTGTGATAGCTTACCGCTTCTCGATGCATTCAGATCAAG
>RAZP01000046.1 GCA_004028745.1 Prosthecochloris sp. | reverse complement strand
GCGAAGCCGGTCTTGAAGTTGTGCAGAACCATTGCATAGCAGTCGAACACAATACAACCCAAACCTAACCACATGCCTAACACCGTTGTAGCACTTCTTTTCGGAGGTAAGTCTTCAGAACATGAAATCTCGATTATTTCGGCGAAAGCCATTGCCGGGCATATTGACGGTAACAAGTATACCCTCTACCCTCTCTACATCTCACGCGATGGCAAGTGGTTCAGAGGCAGAACCGCCCGCGCAGTTCTTGACCTCGATATGGCCGGGCTTCTGAAAAAACAGTCCCTTGAGAAAACAGTGCATCAGCTGCATGCCATGACGGAAAATCGGGACGAAGATATCTTCAGCTTTAATTTCCAGAAAGAAGCTATAGATGTTGCTTTCCCCATACTCCACGGCACTTTCGGTGAGGATGGAAAAGTCCAGGGCCTGCTTGAAATGTTCGGCATTCCTTACACCGGCAGCAACGTCCAAGCCTCGGCAATGACCATGGATAAGGACGTAACCAAAATCTGCGCCATGCAGGCGGGAATCGCTGTAGCGGAATACATGACTGTGCTGAGCGTGGATTATCTGAAAAATCCCTCACCAGCCATCGATAGAATCAGCGAACGGTTTACCCCTCCCTTTTTTGTCAAACCCGCCAATCTCGGGTCATCTGTGGGAATAACAAAAGTCCATACTTTTGACGAGCTTCCCGGAGCGTTGAATGAAGCCTGCGAGCTTGATGTGAAAGTCCTTGCTGAAAAGGCGATCGAGGGACGTGAAGTTGAGGTTGCAGTACTTGGCAACAAAGATCCTGTTGCTTCAGTGCCGGGCGAAATCGAGCCGGGCAGGGATTTCTATGATTATACAGACAAATACATCAGCAATACCGCCAAGCTTTATATACCTGCGCGTATTGATGAAACAGTTCAGGAAGCGCTCAAACATGAAGCAATAAATGCATATCGGGCTTTGGGCTGCAGCGGCATGTCCAGGATTGATTTCTTTGTGGAAAACAGCACCGGCAAGATTATCCTGAACGAAATCAACACGATACCCGGTTTTACCAGCATCAGTATGTATCCTATGCTTATGGAACGTACCGGCATTGGCCTTACGGAACTTGTCGATACATTACTGCAGCTTGCCTTGGAAAAATCTTTGGCATAGCTTAAACTAAATCCTCCGCTTGACCGTTTCACATTATACCGATGAAACAGGAATGCCGGGACAGTCGCTCAGCTCATGTAAACATGAACCTGTGGCAATCAGGTAATCCCCTTTTACTTTGCTTTTCGACAATAGCATTACGATGATAACCGATCCACACCTTTTTTTTGCAGATGTTTCGCTTGATCTTTCCAGAGGCGAGTACCTTACAGGTATGAAAAAACTTGAAGCAGAAAGCGAAAACTTTCAGAGCTCCTATACATTTCACCTCCTTCATGCCCGTGCTTTGAAAGGGGTACAACGGTTCCAGGAAGCGCTTGATTCTCTGAAAACATGCTGCAGGATAGTGCCCCACAATGAAGTTGCCTGGAAAGAGCTGATCGAAGTCCATTTCCTCCTGCTCCAAGCTCCTGTTGACGAGGTCGTGTCAGAACTTGAAGAGCTTTCAGCTGCTCTGGCAGGCTTTGAGGCACCTAAAGCATGTGAAATCAGCGATCCAACTCCGCTGAACGAGCAGAAAAAGCCTTTTTCGGACGACGACAGCATTCCGGTTCCTACCGAAAGCCTTGCCGCACTGTTTACCGAGCAGGGTGCTTATAAAAAAGCTATAAAAATCTATACAGATCTTATCCAGCTCAATCCCTCCAAAGCCGGAATTTATAAGCAGGAAATTTCTTCACTTCTGGATAAACTTTGAAACCCCCACACGAGTTTTATGGCTTTTGCATGCAACTTTCCTGACTGGATAAAACGATGTGATCCGTATAATAGCCTTATATTACTTCCTGCGATCTTGATTAAAGGGTTCTTCGAAAAACCCTTGCGAGCATTTCGAGGGCAAGTCAAACGGAGTCCCGACTTGTCGGAAGAATACATAGCAGGTTTTTCGAGACATCCTAAATACGTTGAAATACAGTGACAATACTATTGACCCGTACGTTATACGTCTTCTCTTTCGCTGCATTCAGCCTGCTCATGTTGTTGCCGTCTACCGTTTCCGGAGCCGCTCGGGAAAAGAAACAACTCACATTGCAAGAATGCGTGGAAATTGCCCTCGTCAACTCCTCCACGGTAAAAAAAGCAGAACATACCGTCAGACTTCAGGGTAGTGACCTTTTGAAAAGTTACGGGCAGTTTTTGCCAAAGCTATCTGTTTCAGCCGGCTATACACCCGTTTCACTTGCCAGAACCTATTCCGACCCCTCTACCCGATTGATTGCGAAAACAAAAACCGAGCGTGTCGACCTTGCTCTGACGACATCTCTCAACCTGTTCAACGGACTTCAGGACTATGCTTCCCTGCAGGCAGCAATCAGGCGGCATGATGCCGCGGGGCTCTCCCTTTCCAGAGCCCGACAGATTATCATTTACGATGTGACCCAGGCATATTACCAGGTACTTCTCAACAGGGAGCTTCTTAAAATAGCCAGGGAAAATTTCTCGTCGTCCCGCGACCAGCTCCAGCTCACCAAGCGCCAATACGAGATCGGAATAAAACCTGTCACCGATTTCTACCAGCAGCAGGCGGAAACAGCAAACAGTGAATTAACGGTTATCAAAACGGAAAACGACCTGCGGCAAAGCAGGCTCGAACTGCTCCGGAGACTGCGGCTCAATCCTGCAGATGAAATTACTGCCGCTGATATACTGGTGGACTCGCTGCTGAATCTCCCCCCGGATCTCGACCGTGATAGTCTTGTCTCTCAAGGTCTTGCAAACAGAAAAGACCTTCAGAGCTCGATGCTCTCTGCCAATGCTGCAAAATGGGATGTTACACGCGCAGCCGCTCAATGGTACCCGAAGCTTGATCTTACATTCAACCTCAATACCGGAGGCTACCCCTATTATACAACAACAGCAGCTGATGTTCCACCATCCAGCTACGCCTATCCCCCGCTTTCCGACCAAATCTCCGACCTCATCAGCTACTCGCTGAGCCTCAGTCTGAGCTGGTCCATTTTTGACGGTTTTCTTACCCGATATAACGTTGAACAAGCAAAAATCAACTACCTGAACCAAGGACTGGATGCCGCTGACCTCGAACACGATATAGCAATCGATATTCAGCTTGCAGTCGACAATTACGGTGCAGCGTTTACGCAGATTGAAACCGCGAAGCAGGGCCTCAAGGCAGCAGAGAAAGCTTATGAGACTGTCAAGAAAAAATATGACCTCGGTGCCGCCAGCTTTGTGGAAGCCAATGCAGCAAGAGCTGCTCTTGTCGGTGCACGCGCCGAATACTCACAAGCAACATATAATCTCGCCCTGCAGAAAAATATTGTTGACTTTGCAACGGGCGGTGTCTCAATTGACTGATTCCTGAATTTTACGATGCAAAAAAACAAAAAAAAGCAACAACGCAGAACCATCATTTTTATCATCTCGGGTATTCTTGCCGCAGGGGCAGCTGCGGTTTTCTGGACATCTTTACAGTCTGAAAAAATTGCCGTATCCACGGAGCAGGTTTTTAGAAAAGAGGTTATTCACTATGTAATTGCAACCGGCAAAATCGAACCCGAGCTCGAAGTCACCATTTCTCCTGACGTATCCGGTGAAATCATAGAACTCCATGTGAAAGAGGGCGAGACTGTTGATGCGGGCACGTTACTTTTCAAGATCCAGCCTGACGTTTATATAAAACAGGTGGAGCAGAACAGGGCTCGTCTCAACCTTGCAAAATCCCAAAGTCTTGAAGCAAGAGCAAGAAAACTCAAGGCCGAGGATGATTTCCGCAAGGCGTCAGTCCTCCACAGTGACAAGCTGATATCAGACTCCGACTACCTGACCGCAAAAACCAATGCTGAAGCCGCCAGGGCTGCTTATGAAGCCGCTCGTTTCACGATCAAGCAAAACGAAAGTCTTCTCGATCAGTCACTTGAACAGCTTGACAAAACAACGGTTACGAGCCCTATGAACGGTACCGTTATCGCGCTCGAGAGCAAATTGGGTGAAAGAGTTGTCGGAACAGGTCAGTTCCAGGGAACGGATGTGCTGCGGATAGCGAATCTCGACCGTATGCAGGTGGAAGTTGAAGTGAATGAAAACGATATCGTCAACGTCAAAAAAGGCGACAGGGTCATTGTCAGCGTCGATGCATTCGGTGACAGGAAATTTAATGGCGTGGTCAATGAAATTTCCAATTCGGCCATAACCCAGTCCGAAGGCACCCAGGAAGAAGTAACCAACTTTTCGGTTAAAATCCGCATACTCGACCATGGCCGCCTGCTCAAGCCCGGCATGAGTGCGACGGCAGACATAGAGACGGAACGTGTACAAAACGCGCTTGTCGTCCCCATTCAAAGTGTTACCCTCAGAGGACCGGATTCGGCGGGTGATTTTCGACGTTCCGCAGAAGAAGAGCCGCGTGAGCAGGAAGATCAGAATGAAAACAGCACGCCTTGGCCGGACAAAGGTAGTCGTCAGGGTGTTTTTGTTGTCGAAAACAATACTTCCCTGTTCCGGCCTGTTGAAACCGGAACAACTGATAACACCCATATCGTCATTTTGAAAGGAGTCAAAGAAGGAGAAGAGGTTGTTTCCGGAAGCTATACGGCAATCACAAGACTGCTGAAAGATGGCAGCAGGGTAAAGCTGAAAACAGAGTAACCGGGTATGGATGACATCCTTATCAGAATGCAGTCGCTCTGCAGGTTTTACGAAATGGGTGACCAGATTGTCAAGGCTCTTGACAATATCGATCTTGCGTTCAATCGTAACGAATACGTAGCTATAATGGGACCCTCCGGCAGCGGGAAATCGACCCTGATGAATATTATCGGATGCCTGGATACCCCTTCATCGGGCACCTATGAGCTCAACGGACAGAATGTCTCGGAAATGGACGACGATGAGCTTGCCAGAATACGCAACAGGGAAATCGGGTTTGTTTTTCAGACCTTCAACCTGCTCCCCCGCCTTAACTGCCTGAGGAATGTCGAGCTTCCTCTTATTTATGCTGGGGTAGACGCTGAAGAACGCTCCGCAAGAGCTTTGAATGCGCTGGAACGGGTCGGCCTCGGAGACAGAGTAAACCATAAGCCATCCGAACTATCCGGTGGTCAGATCCAGAGAGTAGCCATTGCAAGAGCATTGATCAACGAACCTTCTTTGATTCTGGCTGACGAACCTACGGGAAATCTCGATACCTCAACCAGCAGGGATATCATGACTATTTTCAGCGATCTGTCCGAGGCTGGCAACACCATCATTCTTATCACGCATGAAGAGGATATCGCACTTTATACCCGCCGGCACATCCGTTTACGCGACGGAAAAATAGAAAGCGATACCAACCACTAAGGAACGCAGCTCCATTTGCATGAAACAGTTTCGTCAAGAAACATACGAAAGCCTGCTGATGGCTTTCGACCAGATCAGGGGAAACAAGACCCGATCGTTTCTCACCGCGCTCGGTGTCATCATCGGCATTGTCTCCATCACCATGATGGGAACAGCCATCAGCGGTATCGACGCCGGTTTTGAGAAAAGTCTCGCCATGATCGGCTACGATGTTGTCTACGTTCAGAAAAGCCCGTGGGGCAGCATGGGGCAATGGTGGCGCTACAGAAACCGGCCTGACCTCAAAACGGAATATGCAGGACAGATCAACCGCATCATTGCAGATAACCCTGACTCGGCGCTTGAGATCGCCGTACCCCAGATGTCTTCTTACATAGCTTCGGCAAGCTATAAAGACAGAAACCTCCAACAGGCTTTTGCAATGGGAACAAATGCCGACTATCAACAAACTGCATCCGGAGATTTATCGAAAGGCAGGTTTTTCCTTCCTCATGAGGCCGAAAGCGGATCGATGGTGTGTTTGATCGGTGACGATATCGCTACCGGCCTTTTCCCGAATGAAACCGCGCTCGGAAAAGAAATCAAGCTTAAAAACCAAAAATTCCGCATCATCGGAGTTTTTAAAAAACAGGGGAAATTTCTCGGCCTTTTCAGCTTTGACAACCAGATCATCATGCCTCTGAACGCATTCAGGAAGGTTTACGGCAGCAGCATGTATGTAACCATACGGATAAAAATAAAAGAGAATGTCAGGGTTACAGACGCCAATGAGGAAATCAGGGGGATTATGAGAAGGATCAGGAGACTCCCGCCGGGGAAAAAAGATGACTTCTCCATCAATGAACAACAGGCATTCAAAAGCCAGTTGGATCCCATTAAAAACGGCATCGCCATTGCAGGCATCTTTATCACCGGCATGTCCCTCTTTGTCGGCGCTATCGGCATTATGAACATCACCTTTGTGAGTGTCAAGGAGCGGACAAAGGAAATCGGTTTGAGAAAAGCTCTCGGCGCCAGAAGAAGAACTATTCTGCTTCAGTTTCTTATCGAATCGGTCAGCATCTGCCTTTTGGGCGGGGTAACCGGACTGATTATCGCAATCTCGATTACGGCGGGAATAGAAAAAGTGCTGCCGGATTTCCCCATACAGTTTTCTTTTCTGCTTGTTTTGATCAGCCTGATTGTTTCAGTTCTGACAGGAATCATTTCGGGGCTTGCCCCGGCAATATCCGCCTCCAGGCTCGATCCTGCCGACTCACTGAGGTATGAATAAAAAGAGTGTTGATTTGTTGATTTGACGGACAGGCACAGGGGCTGCCCTGTTTTGACTTTTGACTTTTTACCTTTGACTTAACTTCATGAAACTGAAAGAAACCATCATACAGGCCGCCTACTCGTTACAGGCAAACAGGCTCCGTTCCTGGCTGACAACCTTGGGGGTGGCCATCGGTGTTTTTTCCATTATCGCCGTCATGACAGCATTGCAGGCAGTCGACCAGTCGGTTGCAAGCGGCCTTTCAAGTCTTGGTTCCAATACATTTGAAATCCAGAAATATCCCGCTACTTTTTTCGGCGGGCACGGAAGAAGCCGCTTTATCAACCGCCCTGATATTACCTATGCGGAAGGACTTGCGTTTAAAAAACTGATGGGCGCAAAGGCCGGTAACATAGGCCTGAAAGTATCCAGGCCCGGCAACCAGGCAGTGTATGGAAACCGGTCGACAAATCCGGATATCACCCTGTTCGGTGCAGACGAAAACTTCGCATCCGCAAACGGTTTTGACATAGAAAACGGCAGAAACCTTGTCAAAAACGACATACGTTATTCAAGAAATGTCGCGGTTATCGGCAGGGATGTTATGAACACGCTTTTTCCTGGCGGTGAAAATCCGATAGATAAACCGGTCAAAGTCAACGGAAAACTTTACCGCATCATCGGGGTGTTCATGAACAAAGGAGCCGCATTCGGTCAAAGTCAGGATAACTTCATCGTTATCCCGATAAGCCGGTATCTGGCCCATATCGACATAAAAAAAAGTATCAGTGTCACCGTCGAAGCCGCCTCTCAAAAAGAGTACCTGGCCACCATCGATCAGGCAATTGGAGCCATGCGGGTTGCACGCGGGCTGGCTGTCAGGGAGCCCAACAACTTTGAACTCCGCACGAATGAAGCCCTGGTAGAGTCGTTCCGGGAATTCCAGCGCACCATCAGTATCGGCGCTTTCATCATCAGTTTTATGGCTCTCGTTACCGCCGGAGTAGGTATCATGAACATTATGCTGGTAAGCGTAACCGAGCGCACAAAAGAGATCGGCGTTCGAAAATCAGTGGGCGCCCCCAGAAAAAGCATCCTGCGCCAGTTCCTCCTCGAAGCGCTTTTTCTCTCCCTTACCGGTGGTATGATAGGCATTGTGATTGGAACAGGGGCAGGAAATATCGTGGCCCTTGCGTTTAACCTGCCGCCGATACTCCCCATAACATGGATAATCATATCAATTGCCGTCTGCTCCGGGATTGGTATGATTTTCGGCTTGTTTCCCGCATACAGAGCCGCCAACCTTAATCCGGTTGACGCTCTGAGAACAGGTAAGTAGCCGTGACGAGTAACAAGTGACAATAATTGTCGTGAGCGCCTTGAGTACAAGGCGGACGGAGCGCAGAAACCGCAGTGTACACAGAGTACATGAGGATTTCGAGCACCGACCAACGAAGTAATCACGACGCGGAATAAATTAATAGAGGTGCCCTATTGATGCCGTCCAAGCTCAGGCAAGAAAGACATTGTCGAGGCGAAATGGGAAACCTGCTGCAGGAGGTTAGGCTCCCCTGCCGCCATTGCCCTGAAACGCCTTGCAGTTCCCTCCCAGTTACCAAACCCCTCATCGACGGCATGCCATGCAGGGAGAACGTTTTCCTCGATCCACTGCCACCGGTGTTCGGCATCGGTTACATCCCTGCTCCCCGAAAGTGTTTCGAGATAACCGAAATGATCGGCAAATGAAGCCCTCGAAGAATAACCGGGTGGAGCAGCTTCTCCAAAATTGAGCTCGCTCCCAAACGACACGACAATATGCCCCTGAGGACTTATCGCATCAAATACAGGCCCGAGCGTATTGACCTGTTCGTGCCTTAGTAACTTTATGTTACCCTCCTTGATCAATGCTCCGGCCTTGGTAATATCCTTACCGGATTTTTGCAGGCCGGCCCCTTCATTAATCAATCGAAAACCGGAAAGCAGAAACTCGTGCTCATTTTCGGAAACATTGTTCTCGATTTCGGCAAGTCCGCCTTCAAGATATGCCATATGGGCCCATGCGATATCATTGTAGATACGGTTGTTTCCGTTGCGGATCTCCTCAAGGTCGTTGAGAAGAACATTTTTTGACGCAAAATCGTAGACCGAAAAAGGCAGGAAAAAAAGCGCCCGAGTTGTATCGGTGAAAAAATCTCCTATCCCTTGAAAAATATCACCCTGCTCTTTACGGCTGTCACTCTTCATCATTCGGCCGGGTGTTTGCATCATCCCAACAAAAGCCAGGGCAACACCAACCTGACTCGACGCGAAAGCCGCCATTCCAGCCCATTTGAATATTTCATGATGATCAAGGTACAGACGGGCGTAATGCGCCGTAATCGCACGGTTTCTCTGGACTATCTCCTCACGGGGCGGCAGTTTGGACTCAGCCGCCGCTTTCCACTCTTCCTTAGAATGAAGCATGCCTCCAGCTCCGTTTTGACCACCCTTTTGTTGTCGAAGCAACGCAAAGAAAAAGTAACATTTGCCGCCGGTGTAAAATTCCTGCTCAGGATCACAGGCCTTTCCAGACTGCCTGTGGAGAACTTATCGAACATGAAACGAGAAAAAATCCGGGAATTTTTTAATGTATTTTATACTACTATTGTATTGTATGGATTTCTGTATGACAGGTATTTGCTCTTTCGTATCGCAATTGTACCGCATAACCCTTTCCCGCCTGCCATCAAAGCTAATCCTTCTTCGTTAACATTTAATTCCGAAAAAGCAATGACACATGTAAAACAATTGACAAAACCTCTTGCCCTGGTTTTGATTCTGGCCATGACTTCTTTTACGTGGGGATGTACAACGACGACAGGCGCAGGAAGAGGCGCAGGCATCGGAGCAGCATCAGGAGCCGTTCTCGGAGGTATTATCGGCAGTCAAACAGGCAGTTGGGGTAAAGGAGCCCTTCTTGGCGCGGTGATTGGTGGTGCTGCGGGCGCTCTTATCGGTGATTATATGGATGCTCAAGCTGAAGAGATCGACAATCAAGTTGACGGAGCCACAGTCGAACGTGTCGGCGAAGGAATCAGGGTTGTTTTCGACACCGGCCTGTTATTTACAACCGGCTCATCAACACTTACCTCCACCAGCAGGTACAATATTCAGAAGCTGGCAAACATTCTGAACAAGTACTATGACACCGATCTCGTTATCGAAGGCCACACTGATTCACAGGGCAGTGAATACTCCAATCAGGTTCTTTCTGAAAAACGTGCAGAATCTGTCGCTTCGCTTCTGAGAGCATACGGCGTAAGCGGAAGTCGCATTTCAACCGTCGGCTTCGGCGAAACCCGCCCCGTAGCCTCGAATGAAACAGCTGCAGGCCGCCGCCTCAATCGTCGTGTCGAGGTACTTATCTATGCAAATGATTCCCTTAAAAACCAGGCTGAAACCGGCGAATTGAGGATGTAAGATTTGTTAACAACTTTATTGAAGAAACTCAAAAGAGGCTGTCTCAAAAGCACAGCCAGAAAACCCAAAAGGGCTACCAGGAAAGGTGGCCCTTTTGGGTTGTGATTGTTATCTTAACCTATGGAAAATCACTCGCATAGGAGGGTGGTCTTTAAGGCCTACAATCAAAATCAGCTGATGCTGATTCCACCGTCACTCGACGAACTCATCAAACCCAATCATCCTGTTCGCTTCCTCAATGGCATCATCGACCAACTGAACCTTGATTCTCTGCTTAACAAGTATGAAGGTGGTGGTGCATCAAGCTATCATCCCCGGATGTTGCTCAAGGTGCTGGTGTATGGTTACCTGTGTAATATCTATTCGAGTCGTAAACTTGAGGATGCTGTTAGGGAAAACATCCACTTTATGTGGCTTGCCGGAATGAGCACTCCTGATCATCATACGATTAATCGTTTTCGAAGCGAGCGTTTAAAGGGGAGCATCAAGAAATTGTTCAGTCAGGTCGTGCTGCTGCTTGCCGAAGCGGGTATGATCAGCCTCAAAGAGGTTTATACGGATGGAACCAAGATTGAAGCCAATGCCAACAAGTACACATTTGTCTGGGGCAAATCGATCAAGTATAACAAGGCCAACATGGTGCGCCAACTCGAGGAGTTGTGGCACTATAGCCAACAGGTTGCCCAAGAGGAGTTGACGGAACCGGAACCTGATTTCGGCAGCCTTGCTCCAGAAGAACTCAAGTCGGCTATTGAGCGCATCAGTCAGGCTATCAAGGCCGCCGATGTTGCTGATCAGGAGGTAAAAAAAAAGACCCTTCAAAAGCTGAACTATGCCAGGAACCATTGGCCCGGAAAACTGACTGAGTATGCAGAAAAAGAGCGTCTTCTGGGAAAAAGGAACAGCTACTCGAAAACCGATCCTGATGCCACATTCATGCGGATGAAAGAGGATCACATGCAGAACAGTCAGCTCAAGGCTGGCTACAACCTCCAGATGAGTACGTCAAACCAGTTCATTGTCCACTTCAGCCTCCATCAACAATCGACCGATACAACCACACTGATTCCTCATTTCACTTCATTTAAAACCCTCTATGGTCGTCTGCCAGAAGCTATAACGGCCGATGCAGGTTATGGCAGTGAGGAAAACTACGTGTGGCTGGAAGCACAACAAATGAGAGGCTATGTCAAATACAACTACTTCCACAAGGAGCAACGCAAATCCTCAAAACAACAGCAGAAGTTACTTGATCCGCAGACATTGCATTATGATGAACAGGCCGATCGATATATCTGCCCGACAGGTCAGGAGATGAAACGGGCTTACACACGATTGAGACAAACGACTACCGGCTATGTACAAACCATCAAGACTTATAAGACCAACAATTGCGCAGGCTGTTCTTTCGCTGCACGTTGTCATCCTGTCAATGGTCAGGCTGGCTTCACCATCAATCATCGATTGAGCCGATTGAAAGCACAGGCGCGGGAGCTTCTGCTTTCAGAAGAAGGCATTCGAAAGCGAAAACAACGGCCCGTCGATGTTGAACCGGTTTTTGGGCAACTTAAACAGAATAGAAACTTCAAACGATTCCGATTGCGAGGGCTACCGAAAGTTGATGTTGAGGTGGGACTTGCAGCAATGGCTCACAACATAGTCAAGATGGCGGGATAACATCCCGCTTTTTACTTGTTCGACCAAGATGCTCTTCCGTTCAGGTTTGATGAGACTGTCACAAAAAAGGCTGCCTCAGTTTTAGTTCTGAGACAGCCTCTTCTTTTTTTACAAACAACATACCAGACAAATAGCAGCAGCATCTCGATACCCGATACCCTTAGGACAGTCAGTATAGCTGGTGCTGTATCAAAGTCTGACAGCAGATATTTACAATCAGCGGTAGCCTCCTCCTGGCACAAAATTCGGATCGTACTGGTCCCAAAGCCATCCTGCAACTTTTTCCAATTCTTCATCGGGCATGGCCATAGCGGGCATCAGACCAAAACGTTGTATAGCTTGGGGGCCAAGGGAAGTATTGGCAGCATCAGGAGCTTTCATGAACGACACCATCGCCGCGACAGCGTCATCCTTGTTTCCATACACTGTTCTGAACCGTGAAGCAAGCCCGGCAATAGGTGGAGCTGTTTTTGCAGGAGGACGCAAGGAGTGACAAACCTCACAGTTCCTTGTATAAAGTTCTTCCCCGCTTATTGCTTCACCGGTTCTGTTTTCCGCGGCAATTGTGGATTTCATGGCCCTTTCTGCCAACCCTTCAGAAGAGGTGGTGCCGTTCTGCTGACATGCTGAGACCGTTGACAAAGAAGCTATCAACAACACTATGCCGATTGTGTTTTGCAACACATTGCGTTTCATGTTCATGGTTGACCGGTTGAATTTATTCTTGCAATAGCATTCACTTGTAATATATCCAGCTGCAAAATCATTTGAAAAGGCTGCCCGTCAGGAGAACAAACCTACCGATGTTTATTTCTCCATAACCGCTCGGCTTCATCCTCGTTACTGCTCCGGTGACACTCAACGCAGTTGTTGAATTCCCTGATTCCTTCCTCCCTGTGCTCGGCTGCAACACTTCGCCTTGAATGTTCATGACATCCGTAACAGGTATACAGCTTGTAATTCGAGGAGTTGTCGTGACAAACAGTGCAACCAGCCGGATGATCCCGGTCAAACCTGAACCATTGCTCATGATCGAAATCCGCCGGTTCCCATGCCTTTGTGTCGTGACAATAGCTGCAAGTGTTTTTTATCTCTCTGTGCAGTGTATCGTCCGGCTGGTCAGACTCATGACAAACCGCACAATCCCCTGAACGACCTCGATCAACACGCAACCATTTATCGTGATCGAAGTCCGTGGGTTCCCAACGTTTCGTAGCGTGGCACTCTCCGCAGCTCAACTCTGCCTGTTTGTGCAGCACATCATCCGGTCGGTCCGGGTCATGACATGCCGCACAGTTTTTTTGCAGTTCTTCTACCAGAGAACTATGATCCAAACTTGCAAAAAGGAGCCCCTTGCCCGGCAGGGCATGTTCGGCATGACATGCGATGCATTCCAAGGCTGCGAGTTCCTTGTGCAGCAATGCCGTGCTGGAATCAGGTTTGGCAAGCTCCGCTCCCGAAGCATCTTTCAGACCGATCTCCTTTGCTGTATGGCAGGAAATGCATTTCGATGACGGTGTTCCAAACAATGGCGTATGGCAGCTCAGGCATCCGCCGTCAAGCTTTTCATGTCCTTCCGAAAGGCTCCCCGGATTGATAAGCAACCCCGGCCACAAAACAACCGCGATCATCAAGAGGGGAAGGATCAGAAAAAAAATGTAGCGTTGTTTCATCAAAGCCTATTTCCAGTTCCACAAAAAGAAAATCGACAAGATGTGTAAGAACGCAAGCCCGAGAAATAGAGAGACAAGAGGCATGTGCACCTTTCGCCACTGCCCGAGCGCATTGACTGTCAGAGAATCCCAGTAAAGCTCTTCGTTCCCTCCTCTGTGCTTCATCTCATCCCTTGCATTCCTGTAAATGTATTGCCCGACATGACCGCTTCCGGTAACAATAAGCATCAGTGCCGTTGCCGTCCAGGGCAAAAAAGCGTTGAAATGCACCCCTGAATGCACAAGAAGCATCAGTGTACCGATCCACCCGCCTTTGCAGTGGAGCTTGAGAAATGTTCTTATCGGTCCTGAACGGACGATTTTCTGTTTTCTGGCTGAATACACAAAAGAGAAAAGAAGAAAAAACGTCCCTGTTATTCCAAGGTAGCGTCCAACCCACACAAGCCCTGCTACATGCAGGAAATAATCGATCAGCAGAGCCAGAACAACAAGCATGGTAAAAGAAACCAGCAGCGGCAGGGCACGCCTTATCAGCAGTGAATTCAGCATTTTCATCTCCATCTGAACGTAGGAGAGCTCTCCCGATGTACTTGGATATCAGGTCTGAAAACCAGGGAAATCAGGCTGCAGGGATCTCAAGAGTGACTGCCGTACCTTCATGCTCCCTGCTTGACAGCTGCACTGTAATGCTTTGTATATCCGCAAGCTTTTTGACAATGGCAAGACCGAGGCCGGTTCCGCTTGTTTGTGAATTCCTTGATTCATCGGCCCGGTAAAAACGCTCAAAAATCCTGTCGATTTTTTCCGTTGAAATTCCGGGACCGGCATCGATTACCGAACAGACAATTGACTCGCCTCTGTTTTCAAAAGCAATCGTAACAGTTCCTCCTCTTTCGGAATACTTGACCGCATTGGAAACAACGTTGTCGAGCATTATTTCAAGTATGGATGCATCCGCCTGCACCATGGTACTCCCATCGTTTCTGACAGTTACATCAAGCTCTTTTTCTTTCACCTGTTTCTCCACCCTGTCCAGAACCTTCGCAATCGTCTCTTTCGCATCAAAAGCAACGATGTTCGGCCTGAAAGCCGCACTATCGTACCTTGCCAGTAAAAGCAATTGATCTACCAATCCGGACATTCGTTTCAACTCATCGATGCAAAACCCGATCTTTGCCCTGTAATGATCAGGAGCCCTCGGTTTTCTTATCAGAACCTCAAGAGTACCAAGTACAGAGGCAAGGGGTGTCTTCAACTCATGCGAAGCATCAGACGTAAACTGTTTTTCCCTTGTGTAGGCTGCCTGCAGTCTGTCAAGCAAATCGTTTATGGTTGACGACAAACGGTACAGTTCATCCTTGTTTACAGGAAGATCAATACGCTCATCAAGACTTTCCTGGGTTATCTTTTCAGCCGTATCGATTACCTGCTCAAGAGGAGCAAAGCTTTTTCCTGCTATGAAACGGGTCACAAAAAACAGGATGAGCAGAACAACCGGCATGGAAAAAAACAGCACTGTTCGCAAATCGGAGAGCACGAAAAGTGATTCCTCAAGCGGAACAGCCACAACTACCCATGCTCCCACTACCGAGCTTTCCCCATGAAAAACAGGTACCTGAACCTGACGGACCGATGCACCGGCAATGTTCGAGTTATAAAATTCGACCTTCCCGAAAGCCGGATTGTAGCGAAGAGTATCGTTGAAAAGATTGAATGATTTTCTTACAATCGCAGGTGTAGTACCCGCTGCAACAACCTGCACGAATTTAGGATAGAAATCCACTGTAATGTGGGAACGTTCCATCCATTCGGCTTGATCTGTAATCAACACTCCATTTTCCGTTACCTGCAAACCCACAACAAATTCACCGGCCTCTTCGTTAAGCTCTTCATCGATATGGTTGTATACATCATTCTCAACCTGCACATAAACCAGGAAAAATACCATGACCATCAGTGAAGCTGTCACCATGAGAAAAAGGCCGGAAACCCTGCTGCGAATGCTTATCTCCTTGCCAAAGCTTCTTGAAAAAGCTTTTGTCCCGGTATTTTTTCGCATGCCCCTACTCTCCGCGAATAACATATCCTATGCCCCTTACCGTTTCGATAAGATCAGTGCAACCGGATACATCGAGCTTTTTCCTCAAAAAGTTGACATAAACATCGATCACCGATGTGTCGGCATCAAAATGAATGTCCCATACATGCTCGATAATCCTGCTCCTGGTACAGACGTTCCCTTTGTTACGCAAAAGGTATTCCAGCAATGCAAACTCCTTCGGCGTCAATGAAACTTCTTTCCCGTTGCAGCTCACCATGTGCGCAGCAAGGTTCATTTTCACCCCACCTGCCTGCAACAGCGGGTTGCCTGAAAACGAGCTCCTCAATTGTACACGGATTCTCGCCAGCAGTTCTTCGAATGCAAAAGGCTTTTTTATATAATCGTTGGCACCCGACTCCAGCCCGAAAACCACATCGTCCAGCGTATCTTTTGCGGTAAGGAAAATAACCGGAACCTGAGAACACTCCTTCCGGAACTGCCGGCACACCTCCACACCACTCAAACCGGGAAGAAGCCAGTCAACTATAAGTAGATCATAGTCGCTACTCAGAGCCATCGACAGTCCTTCACGGCCATTACTTGCAACATCAACTGCAAAGCACTCTTCCTCGAGGCCCTCTTTAAGAAAATTGGCTATTCCCGGCTCATCTTCAATAATGAGAACTCGCATAGGCTGCATTTTTATTCAAAAATAACCTGGAAAAGTGCTTTCTCCTCCATGTTGTCCTGTTCCGCTATCTCCTCAATGCTATCTTCGGAATCGACTACGGAAATGCCCTTTCCAGAAAGTTTTTCCAGCAATCGATTCAAATCTGCCCCTGCAACGCCGGAGACCGTTATGAGCGAAGCCTTTTCAAGGGATTTGACAGCTTTCTTCCTGGCATCTTCCTCCTCTTCCATCCATGGATACAGTGAAAGCAGCACAAGCACAACCGCCGTCCCGATAAACAGTCCCCCTGTTTTTTGGCTTAGATAATCTGTAAAAGCTTTCCAGTTCACCAGCAGGTGTAAAACAGCACCGCTTACCAGCACCCAGCTCATCCATTCATGAACAGGTTCAACGATGCCCGGCTCAAAATCAAAAAAAATCATAAGCCCTGTCGAAGCCGATACGATAAAAGCCCCGGCGATCAAAGGTGTTGCCAGATTTCTTATTGTCGGGTTCATAATGCCTCCTCCTCTTAATATACGGTTGAAATACTCTTCAGCTTTATGTCACCTGTTAGGGTACGTTTCAGATATTTCGAGCCGATGAACCTCAAGGTATATGAATCCCGACTCATGCTCGAGCTCTCCATAAATTCTTACATAGGTATCGGGCACGACCTGTTTGTCACTCCAGACATCCGCTTTTATCTCAATACCGATCTCTCCCGACTCATCACGAAAGAGATAATAATCCTCCCGCAGATGACCGATAATAAAGCCTTCGAGCGAAATTTTAGCTCCATCGTTCAGATGTTTCGCCGCGGCAACTGAAATCTGCCGGGGAGAGTCCGCCACCGGCCCGGTGTACTCTGTATATCCCATGTTCGCCACGAGTAAAAAAGCCACTGTTAACAGTCCTTTTTTCACCATGCACTCCTTTTGAAAAATCGCAGGCTTTCTTGATCGCCTGAAGAAAAGTAACACCCGCAAGCTTAAGCCAATCTAAACAGGAGCTTAAAATTCACTTAAAAATTCACCTTCTCCCGCCTTAGAGCATTTTTGCGTATTATGGAGGTAAACCTCCAACAGAGCGCATACATAGCCAGGCATATGCGTCTGCCAACCAACAGATGAAAGAAAACATGTACAGGAACATTGCTGACTACGGGCTTATCGGCGATATGTATTCCGCCGCTCTGGTCTCGAGGGACGGCTCCATAGACTACAGCTCAATGCCGTTCCTCGACTCGCCCACAATTTTCGCCTCGCTGCTGGATGATGAGAAAGGCGGCTATTTCAGTATTCAGCCAAAAGGACTCTTTACCTCCTCTCAGTCATATGTTGACGATACCAACGTACTGGCATGTACCTTCACAACCGATGAAGGAGAAGCAGTTCTGTATGATTTCATGTCTGTGGAAACGGAACACCTTGTTACGCCAAAAGAACACCGGATAGACCGCTGTCTCGATATGCGGAAAGGTACTCTGGAATTCCGGCTCACGTTCGTACCGAGACCGAATTACGCAAGCACCATTCCTGTTGTCACCTGCCAGGGTCGCAAGATAACAGCATTCAGCCATGAGCATCCCCTCACGCTCATTCATTCACTTCAGGACTATACCGTTCAGGAATGCGATAACGGCAGGGTGGTTCTTGAATTCACCCTTTCGGCTGAAGAGAATGTCTGCTTCAATCTGGTATATGGCGATCACATCGGTAGTGAACCCACCTCCAGCAGGCTCCAGGAAAACATTGATTTTTGGAAAAGCTGGCTGCACAATTGCATGGGTGAGCACTGCGCCTACCTTGGCGAGTACACCAAATTGATCAACCGCTCCCTTCTTGTTCTCAAACTTCTCACCTTTCATCCAACGGGAGCAATAGCCGCAGCCGCAACAACTTCACTTCCCGAAGCAATAGGAGGAGAACGCAACTGGGATTACCGGTTCACCTGGCTGCGTGACGCGTCGTTCACCCTCAAAGCACTTTTCTCGCTCGGGCACATAACAGAAGCCGACAGCTTTATTCGCTGGCTGCACGCAACATATCGCCGTCATGAAAGCGAGAACATACAAATCATGTATTCGATCCGTGGAGAAGAGATGCTCCAGGAAAAGGAGCTTGATCATCTGAAAGGCTACAAAAACTCAAAGCCTGTTCGCATCGGCAACCTTGCCCATATACAAAACCAGTGGGATATCTACGGAGAGGTCATGGACGCGGCGCTCAGACTGTCTGATTATGCAGGGAAAATTGACGAGGAATTATGGCCTTTTTTCCGGGACATCTGCAACATGGCCGTTAATAACTGGAAAAAACCCGACGACGGCATCTGGGAAGTTAGAAACGGTCCTTACCATTTTGTTTATTCCAAGGTCATGTGCTGGGTGGCGCTCGACAGGGGTATTATTATAGCAAGGCGATACGGTTTCGAGGCACCGGTAAACATATGGATCGAAGAACGGGAAGCCATAAAAAACAACATCCTGGAGCGGGGCTTCGACAGGGACACACAAAGCTTTGTGCAGCATTACGGGTCTCAGGAGCTCGATGCCAGCCTTCTTCTGCTCCCGCTGGTCAATTTTCTTCCCATTGAAGACGAACGTATACAGGGCACGATCAACGCTTGCAGTGCGGAGCTGATGCACAATGGTTTTCTCAGCCGCTATAAGGTCGATGACGGGCTTGAAGGAAAAGAAGGAGAATTCGTTCTCTGCAATTTCTGGCTTATTGAGTGTCTTGCACTCTCAGGAAAGGTAGAGGAAGCCGAAAAGCTGATGACAGAAACCCTTCGTTCGGCAAATCATCTCGGACTTTTCTCCGAAGAGTTCAACAGTAACACCAACGAAATGCTCGGGAATTTCCCCCAGGCTTTCAGCCACATCGGCTATATCAATGCCGTGACGGCCATTCTGAGTGCCCGCGGACGCTCTTTCGAGGAAAAGGCTCAAACAACACTTGTCGGCAGGCTGCGCAAACTCATCCCTCTTCAGGCTAAACTGAACGACGGCTCTGAAACGATAACTGCCACGGATACCGAAATTGCAGCCCGCCTCAAACAACTTCTCGGAAGATTGCAGGGAGCCTTCTTCAACATCAGCATGGGAAGGGTCAACTACCGGGCGATGAAACAGTCAGAACGTTTCCGCGAATACCAGAAGCTGGTGACAAGCCTGCGTTCGTTCAGTCCGGAATCATTGACCGATGACAATGAAAAAAAGGCTTTCTGGATAAATATTTACAACATCCTCATTATTCATGGTGTCATTGAATTCGATATCCACAGTTCAGTGCTTGAAATAATCAATTTTTTCGGCAGGATAGGCTACACGATAGGCGGCATGTTTTTCACCCCTGACGATATTGAACACGGTATTCTCCGAAAAAACCGTCCGCATCCCGCATTTCGGCTTCGCCCTTTTTCGCCGTTCGACAAAAGACTTCAGTTCATGGTTGAGACGTTCGATCCCAGAATACATTTCGCCCTGGTTTGCGCCTCAAGCTCCTGTCCCCCGATCGAGTTTTACGATCCTCGGCATATTGACAGGCAGCTGGATATCGCCGCCAGAAGTTTCATCAACCGGAGAGGGCTCGAAATCGACAAGGAAAAAAACATCGTCCGCCTGTCCGAGATATTCAAATGGTATGAACGCGATTTCGGCAGCAACAAAACAGGGATGTTTAGCTATTTGGCACGGTATACCGATGAGGAAACGGGGAGTTTTCTCACCACAAAACCCGAAAAACTGGGAATCAAGTATTTTCCCTACAACTGGAATCTGAACAGCACCCTCGAATGACCGTGCCGGTCATTGGAGAAGTCAAAAAAAAACGGGCACCCATGCCCGCCCCACAAGTTCAATGACCCAACGATTCAGCAAATCAACAATACTTGGTTCCTTGCTTCTGAACTCAGGCACTTTTGACTTTTGACCTTTACCTTTTGACTTTTGATTTCCTACCGTCCCTTCATTTCCCTGACTTCTTCCTCAAGAGCTTCGAGCTTTTCCTTCATCTTGTGAAGATTTCTGATCAGAGCCTCCTGGCGGAGTTGATCACGGATTGGCTGGGCGGGAATTCCTCTCAACGTCTGACCGGGTATATGTGTAGATTTCGAGACTCCTGTCTTTGCAGCGACATGAGTCCTGTCAGGCAGTGAAAGATGACCGGCAAAGCCGGCCTGTCCCCCGATCATACAGTGACTGCCGATAGTTACGCTGCCGGAAATACCTGCCTGTGAAGCAATGACTGTATTTTCCCCGATCCTGCAATTGTGAGCGATCTGTACAAGATTGTCTATCTTCGCTCCCTTTTCAATAACCGTGCTCCCCATGGTTGCCCGGTCAATGGTGTTGTTGGCACCTATCTCGACATCATCATGTATCTCAACGATACCCATCTGTGGAATTTTGATATAGGAACCGTCAGGCTGAGGAGCAAAACCAAAACCGTCGGCTCCGACAACGGTTCCGCTGTGTATCGTAACACGGTCACCCAGCACGGTTCCGTCATAGCAGACGACATGTGGAAAGAGTGTGCAGTCCTGCCCTATGGAAACACGTTCCATCAACGTCGAATGGGGACCGATAACCGTATTGTCACCGATAACACAATGGTCACCGATAACCGCATATTCTCCGATAGAAACGTTTTCACCCAGACTGACGTTTTCACCTATGACCACTGAAAGAGCAATGCCTTTGGGTGCAATCACACGCGGAACGGAAAACTTTTGGAGTACGAAAACAAACGCAGTATAGGGATCTTTTACTTTCAGGAAACTCAAACGGTCACTATATTGCTTGGTGGGTGTTTGTTCGCCAACAATAAGTAAAGAGGCTTTGGTTGACCCGATAAACCTGACATATTTTTCATTGGCCACAAAGCTCACCTTTCCTTTCGTGGCATTTTCTATTTTTGCCGGTCCGTCAATAGTGATATCACCACTGCCGACAAGCTCAACCTTGTCAAAGTAACATTCAAGGTACGCTTGTATCTCGTGTATCTTCATTGTTACATTTCTGCCAATTTTTATTATATTCGTCGGCATTGAGGTTTTTTGAAGGTCTGCGGCACACACTTTGATTACAGGGGAACCCAAACACAGCCTTAATATAATCTGTTTCATTCGAAAAAGCAGGGAGCCATGGCAAAACCGATTAAAATTTTCGCGGGGCGAAGCAATACAGCTTTAGCTGAAAAAATTGCCGACTACCTCGGTATGTCCCTTTGTAATGCAAAGGTTGAAAATTTTTCAGATGGGGAAATTTCGGTGAACTACTTCGAGTCCATAAGAGGCTCCGACATGTTCATTATTCAGTCAACAAACCCCCCGGCTGACAACCTGATGGAGCTGCTCATCATGATTGATGCCGCAAGACGCTCATCAGCTGCAAGAATTACCGCCGTAATCCCTTACTACGGCTATGCCCGGCAGGACCGCAAGGACCGTCCCCGTGTTGCCATCACCGCAAAACTTGTCGCGAACCTGCTTACAAAAGCCGGTGCTCACCGTATTCTTACCATGGACCTGCATGCCGCACAGATCCAGGGCTTTTTTGACATCCCGTTTGACCATTTGTATTCAAGCGTGGTACTCATCGACCACATCCTTAACATGAACCTCAACGGCAACCTTGTTCTTGCGTCGCCCGACGTCGGCGGTGTCAAATTAGCGAGAACTTTTGCCGAGGCGCTCGGAACGGACCTCGTCATCGTTGACAAGCGGCGCCCCAAAACCAATGTTGCCGAAGTCATGAATATTATCGGCGATGTTGACGGCAAAGACGTACTTCTGGTAGACGACATGATTGATACTGCCGGCACCCTTGTCAACGCCGCGAAGGCTATACAGGAAGCCGGCGGCAGAAAAATTTACGCCGCAGCGACACATGGCATTCTGTCCGGCCCGGCTATTGACCGAATCAACACTTCCGTGCTTGAAAAGGTCATCATTACCGACTCCGTAGTGACAGGCCATGCACCGTCACCGAAACTCGAAACCGTTACCGTCAGCAATCTGTTTGGAGAAGCCATCAAAAGAATCTACGGTGACGATTCCGTCAGCTGCCTGTTTGACAGCAAAAACATTACCAAAATCAACAACAATCACGCCAAAGCGATAAAAGAGATCAAGGAATAGCATGGAAAGTATCGTACTCAATGTTGAACCTCGTGTTTGCAGCAAAAATAAAGCAAAAAAATTACGTAAGGAAGGAAAGGTTCCCGCTGTTGTTTACCATAAAGGTGAAGAAACCATTCACGTATGTGTTAACGAGCTGTCACTGAATAAACTGGTGCATTCTTCCGAATCACACCTCGTCGACCTTCAGTTTCCTGACGGTAAATCAAAACGCTCTTTTTTGAAGGATATCCAGTTCGATGAGGTAACCGACAGGGTAATACATGCGGACTTTCAGTTTTTTTCCGCAGGGGAAATTCTTGAAATGGATGTACCGACAAGTTTTACCGGGGAACCCCCAGGTGTCGTGGCTGGCGGCAAAATGCAGGTTATTCAGCACTCATTGAGAGTAAAAGGCATGCCGTCAAACATCCCGCAACACCTTACCATTGATATTTCCGGTCTCGAACTCGGTCAAACAATGCATATCAGCGAGATCCCCGCTGAAACCTTCGAGGGTAAGTTCGAAATCATCGGTGATCCGGAAACTCCTGTTGTTTCAATCCTTGCACCGAGAAAAGAGGTTGAAGAGACTGAAACAGGCGAGGAAGAAGGTGCTGTTGAGGTACCTGTTGTCGGTGAGGAAGAATAGTCTCTCCTGGCAGAGAGGATCGCAGGAAAGAGCTGCTTTTTGAGTAAAAGCAGCTTTTTTTATGGCTAAAAGACCTGCACAAAACTCATTGAGTCGGTGAAAGAGTCATTTAAAAAACACCAGTTACCACTATACGACCTGATTTTTCCGGGTCTGGGCCTACTGCGCATGAAAAAGAAAGGTTCCGGCCTTTTTTTTATGATCTCTTTTGTAGTCTTCCTATCGGTATTTTTTTGGCGCCATGAGCTGGTTTTCATCAGCCTGCACTCACTGATTACCGGTGTTGCTCTACTGCTTGTCTCACCAGAAAGCTTCCGGCAGGTTTTCACCCCGGAAATTCTTGAATTCTGGATTGCCTCATCCTATGTTCTCCTTGTTCCCTTCCTTCTTTTATGGCTCTCAGCCAAAACATTGAAAAAAGCCCTTGACGGTTCCCGGAAAGATAACCAGAGCGAGCTGAGTCTCCGGGAAATAGGATGGAATTCATTTAAAAAACATACTATCGCACTTTATGCGTCTGTCGTAGTGTTTATCCTTTATTCGACGGCTTTTCTCGCCCCGCTTGTTTCTCCGTTCAGTCCGTTCGAACAGCAGGACTTCCTTGTCACTGCTTACAAACCTCCTCTGACAAGGTTAGACGCGCTTGTTCTCGAAGAGAGGAAGGGAGTAACAATTCCATTGCGAAAAGGTGACAACATAAGCGACAGGCTGACCAACACCCTTATCAGTGATTTTCAGGTGCTGAAAACCCGGAACGAACCGCATAAGCTTCGTTTCATAGACAGTTACCGAATCGATGGGAATAGCGTCATCTATCAGCAGGGACCCAGGGAAAAAACCATACTCATCGAAGCACTTTCGGGCGGAAAGCAATACAGTGAAGGAAAACCCAGTTTCATAGTTACCCGCTCTTTCCTCCTCGGAACAGACCAATATGGGCGGGACATCCTGAGCAGAGTTATTTACGGATCGAGAATCTCCTTGTCGATAGGCTTCCTGGTTGTATTGATTTCTGTCACCCTTGGGACCATCGTGGGGGTATCTTCCGGGTATTTTGGAGGAATCGTCGACAACACCCTCATGCGTATTGTCGATGTTCTGATAGCTTTCCCCGCATTGTTCCTGATACTCATTATCATTGCAACGTTCGGCAACTCGATATTTCTCATCGTCATTACGCTTTCCTTTACCGGCTGGATGGGCGTTGCACGCATCGTTCGCAGCCAGGTGCTTTCGCTCAAGGAACAGGAGTTTATTCTCGCTGCGAAATCGCTTGGCCTCTCAAACCTGCGCATTATCTTCCGCCATCTTGTACCTAACACACTCACGCCGGTCATTGTGGCGGCAACACTCCGTATCGGCAGCATTATCCTTACCGAGGCAGGTCTTTCCTTCCTCGGCCTTGGTGTCCAGCCTCCCACACCAAGCTGGGGAAACATTATTAACGAAGGGCGGGACAGCCTTCTTAACCATTGGTGGATTTCGACCTTCCCCGGCATAGCGATTCTTACAACCGTCGTGTGTTTCAACCTTATAGGTGACGGTGTCCGCGATGCACTTGACCCCAGAATGCGTGGATGATGGATATTGGAGAGAGTCCATGAAGAAAACAAAGAAACTGGAACTCCTTGAAGACGCCGTAATCCAAAACGGTTTCAAGCTACGGTATGAAAAAGGGAATTTTCTTGGCGGTGACTGTCGTCTGAGGGACGACAACATTATCGTCGTCAACAAGTTCCTGCCGATCGAAGGGAAAATATTCACCATCGCCCGCGTCCTGTACAAACTCAACCCCGCCGACTATTCCCCCGAAGTCAAAAAAATTATCGGGGATTCCGGCCTCAGCACCGACAACCAATTGCCGCTGATTGAGAATGAATAGGTAAGATTATCGATAAAAAACAGCCAGCCAGATCGTCGGTTTTTCTCTGTCGGTCCAGAGAACCTTGTGCTTTGTATGCGCCGGAATGTTGATATAATCACCGGCATGTAAAACAGCCTTTTCCCCGTTCTCGAACAGAATCGATCCCGATCCGCCGAGCACTATCACCCATTCCGACTCATCCTGGTCGTACCAGCCGCTCTCCGGTGATGTGTGACCGTGTGAAACGATGCGTTCAATACGCACGCTCGCAGACCGAACAAGATCCTCAACGACCTCTTGAGACAAGTCTTCCGGTAATGGGGAAAAGATGTTTTGAAATAACGCCATTCTGGTCGAAAAATCCCACCTTACCTTTGTTTTGTCAAACAGGCAAGCGGGTATAACAATAGTTTACATTTGCATTTCGCGCTTCATTGTTGACAGTTCGGACAGAAATAGCAGGTTCCGCCCAAATACTGAATTTTCTCTATCTCAGCCCCACATTCAGGACAAGGACGCCCAACCGCATTTTTGTCCATCTTGCGAATGTAGCCTCCCGGATTGTTGTATAGGTCATATTCATCATATCGACCGCCCATCTCCGTAACCTCACCAACCGTATCGACAATCGCACTGTACAAGGTGTGCCTTTGATCTGTGTTCAGATCAGCAATCGGATGTCTGGGATGAAGATGGGCCCGAAAAAGAATGTCTTGGGCAATTGCATTACCCAACCCCGGGATAATCTGGTCTTGTGTCAACAAAGCTTTAGCACTTCGCTTCTTCCCATTCGTAAGATCATCCAACAGAGTACCGAAGTAGGTAAAGGTAAACTCAGGTTCTATCGGCGTCGTTTTCATACCCATGATATACTGTCTTTTCTGCTCCTCGCCCTTCTCATAAAGCTCCATGGCTCCCCACATCTGAGTAGTCGCTGTGAGAAAAGAATCATCTTCAAATGTGACATACAAATGATACTTCTTCGGCACCTTTGACCCTGAATTATGGTACAGCACCTTACCTCCGCATTCACCCAGTACCAAAACATACCCGGGTTCAAGCGGAAGGAACAGCCATTTTCCTTTTGCTCGCGCCTCCCCCACGGTTTTTCCTTTCGTCAACTGGTCAAACTCTTCATGACTCCTGTTGTACCAAAGGAACTTTTGGGGACTGTTCCCTAACTGTCCTCTCTGGATTGTCTTTCCCTTGAGCGCATCGTTCATTTGCTTGGCCAAGGTTACAAACTCGGGCAATTCAAACATTTCCGACCTCCTGTATTGCTAAGTTCAGTACTTTCTCAGAACAGTGAAATACATCTCGTCAACAATACTACCTTAACCTCTCCTAACATCCACTTTGAAACCTCGCCATTTTCAAGATAATTATCAAGAGCATCTGCTGTATATGTTCCGGGAATTAGACAGAGTCACTTTCCGACAGGAATCTATCGATAGAAAACAGCCAGCCAGATCGTCGGTTTGTTAGCACAATCACCCATTCGGATTCGTAATATTGGGAGAAATTGTTGAATCAGAATTAGAACAACATCAAATGCCTGTTTCGCTGCCCATAGCAGATTTTTATCCTGTTTTTCTTGATACCTCCTGATAGGAAAACTCCCAAAGATCGGCATTCTTTTTTGCATGCTCGATCGTCATACTGACAAGATTTCCATTCTTATCGACATCTATGTAAATATTCTCACTTATTTCACGAGTTTCGTACACAGGCTTCCCTGTAAATTCCAGGAGTGCCGTATCGGTATCTTCAAAATATTTCACTTTCATCACTTATTCCTCCTTATATGATCTATCCCAAAAAGCATTGTGAACGGTTTCTCCATCGGCAAGCAGAATAACCCGCAAAAATCTACCGGCTTCTTCAATCCAACCCCATTTTCTAATTCTTCCATCTGTCTGAACGGATGATTTTGATGGATGATTTACTACCTGCTGAATCCATTTATCCTTGATATCCGCTCTGTCAGACCGAGTTCTGGTATAACGTAAAATATCGAGCTGTTTTCATTGTCATAAGGGCACCTCTATTAATTGTCGTGAGCGACCTGAAGACAAGGCGGACGGAGCGCAGAAACCGGAGTGTACACAAAGTACATGAGGATTTCGAGCACCGCCCAACGAAGTATTCGGGTCGCGTAACAAATTAATAGAGGTGCCCATAATATACAATTTACTCCAATCAAAGTACTTGGTGCTGAAAGGCCTTCCTTGCAAGCCACATACGGCCCCCTCATCATTTAACAATCAATTCTTCTCGCTTTTCCGCCAAATACCGAAGCAACCCCCGATCTCTTTCCTTTAGCCGTGGGGAACACAAAACCACACACTCCCGAGGCTTTACCTTATCCAACCATTCCCCGAAGCTGCGGTAGTCATTAATTCCGAAGCGTCTCACCTTTACAACAGCCCTATCAAGATGACCGCTATCGAGACGCATGAGCGCGTCCATACCTGCGGTGAGCAGAAGGGATGAGCCGTCACTTCCCCATAGTTCCAGGACATCCTTGTCCGGCCTTGTAAGCACGAAGGACGGCAATGTCAGAAGCCTGTCATCCGAAAGCATGTGGTTTGGGGCATCTATAGCGGCGACAAGTGAGTCCGGGGAGGCAAACTGTATGGCTGCATCAAGTTGTTTAATGCCGTGACGTCGCATCTGCCGGTTGATTGTTTCCCGATGATACGCTCTCGATCCCGAGTCGATCAGAATTGACGAACCTGCAACCGAACAAAGCAGGGCGGTATCTTTGCCGACCGACACACTTGCTAAAACAGGTGGAGGACTTTTTGCCTGCAAGACCGGAGTCCAGATAAAGTAATTTGCTGCGCATAAAAAGGTGATCACCACTCCGGCAAGCCTTTGCCGACAAAGAAAGTAAAGCGTTGCCAGAATAGCCGTATAATAAACGGTAATTCCGAGAGCGCCAGGCTGCATCTGCACAACAGCCCATTGCTGTGAACCGAAAAACTCCGTAACACCGAGGGTTGTTTTCGCAAAGAACCATGCACTCGATGCCGGGTAGATAGCCAGACCGGGCAGGAAAAGATTGAAAACAAAGGCGGGGAGCATTGCATAGAGCATACAGCTCACAAGAAAGACAACCGGGAGATTGGCGAGAAGTCCGGCAAGGGAAAACGTCCCGAAAAACCAGGCGATAACCGGCGAAACCCCTATGATTGCTGCAAGACTCACACTGAAAGCATTCCATACAGGCCTAAAAACAGCCCCTGTCACACCTTCCCATTTTGCGGAAGGTGCGCTAAACATCGGATAAAGCAGAATAATTGCTGCAACCGCTACATTTGTCATCAGGAATCCGGCACTGAACAGCTCCAATGGGTCAAGCGACAAGATTACAAGATCTGCCGCAGCAAGTGAGTTCAGGGGAAACGACCGGCGTCCTGTTACCGTGCCACCAATCAGAACAACCGCCATAATCGAAGCCCTCCTGACCGATGGCGCGTTTCCCGTTACCGATGAGTAAACCAGCAACACGAGTGCAATGAGCAGAAAAACACCCCATCGTCCTGCAACGGTTGTTCTCAGCCTTTGCAGAAGCACCAGGATTGCAACTACAAGCAGCCCGACATGCAACCCTGAAATAGCAAGCACATGAGCGGTTCCGGCTGCCTGAAACTGCCGATACATCTCCCTGTCGAGCAGTTCCCTCTCCCCGAGAAATATTCCTTTCAAAAATTGACGCTCATGCCCCGGCGGAATAAGAGCATCAATGCTCCCGGAAAGATATCGCCTGACGGGCCGCACCAGCAGACCCTGAAAAAAGTCATTCTCGTCAAGCCCGTAGTTCCGCATCATCCATGGTCCGGGACAGTAAAGTTCAGTACGAACGCCCTGTTTCCAGTAGTACTCACGTGCATCAAAATCCCCCGGATTTGCAGCACCCGAAATCAGAGCCGGACGACCCTTGATTCTGATCATATCCCCTGTCTCAACCTCTGGCTGTTCACCGTCACGCAGCCGCAGAAAAACCTTGACTTTCCCGGACACTTTTCCGGCTTCACCGTCAGCAAAAACTTCACGAACCTCAAGGATCCATTGAGCACCTTTTGCATACATACGCGGTCTGGACACAACCTTTCCGTAGAAAAGCACTTCTTTGCCAAGGTGATTCAGCACGGTATCTGACGAAACGTACCTGTATGCATGGTTCGAGTATGCACCGAAACCGCAGAAAACAAAAAAACAGTAAACCAGCACTGCAGGCCACGAGAGAAAGCGTTCGGAAACAGGTTTTCTCAACCCCGGCATGAGTAATACACACAGCAGTATCAAACAGGCAAGGGATACTGCCATCCATGAAAAAATGGAAAGAGAGAGATACACCCCGGCAATTATACCTGCACAGACAAAGACAAGCAAGCGCACTGCAGGATAGGGAGCAGAAAATGTTGTCATAACCGTTACCAGAGGGTGATTCGGTATACTTGGTTTGTTTACTATATTATGTCTTTTTATAATCGACGCAAAAAAGCACGCTGCATGTTAGTAAAAGAGATTCTCGAATCAGCCACCAAGCCGGTATTCAGTTTTGAGTTTTTCCCCCCGAAAAAGACAGAAGACTGGGACAAGCTTTTTCATACAATTTCGGAACTCATACCCTTCAACCCTTCATACGTTAGTGTAACTTACGGTGCAGGAGGATCTACCCGCAGCCGCACGCATGACCTGGTCACGAAAATCCAGAGAGAAACCGGTCTTACCGTCGTTTCCCATCTTACCTGCATTTGCTCAGGAAAAGAGGAAATACGACACATACTTGAAGAGTACAGCAAACACGGAATCACCAATATACTCGCCCTCCGCGGAGATTTGCCTCCGGGTGCTACATCTTATGAGGAAGCCACAAAAGATTTCCCTCATGCCGTAAACCTTGTAAAATTCGTCGTTGACAATTTCCCTGAAATGGGAATCGGTGTTGCAGGGTTTCCTGAAGGCCATCCCCAAACCCCGAATAGGCTGAAGGAGATAGAACACCTCAAAGAAAAGGTTGATACGGGAGCAGACTACATCGTTACCCAGTTGTTCTTTGACAACAGGGATTTTTTTGATTTTGCTGGCCGGTGCGCCTTAGCAGGAATAACTGTCCCGATTATACCCGGGATCATGCCGATCACCACCAGAAAAGGATTGATCAGGATGTCCGAGCTTGCTCTCGGCGCCCGGATACCTGCGCCGTTACTTAAAAAAGTACTGAAAGCAGCCAATGACGATGAAGTTGCTGAAATAGGAATCGAATGGGCTACCGAACAGGTACAGGAGCTGATCGACAACCATATCAAGGGGATTCATTTCTACACCCTGAACAACGCCGAAGCAACCAGAAAGATTTTCCAGAACATAACAGCAGGCGGGGACGCATAATGGCTTGATTTCAGAACATTTCGTTCTGAATCAGCTGTTCAAACGTATCCCTTTTCCGGATAAGTCTTGCTTCGTCACCATCAACCATAACTTCCGCAGGACGGAGACGACCATTATAGTTGCTGCTCATCACCGAAGCGTATGCGCCCGCCGAAAGGATAGCGAGAAGCTCTCCCTCCTCTACCCTGTCAACGGTTCTTTCTCTGGCGAAAAAGTCGCCTGACTCGCATACCGGGCCAACAATGTCTGCAACCATTACTGAGTCATGTTGACGCACCGCGACAATTTCATGGTAGGACTGGTACAGAGCCGGCCGGATAAGTTCGGTCATGCCTGCATCAACGATAACGAATTCTTTTCCCGCATGGTTACGCTTCCTGTACAAAACCCTGGTAAGCAAAACCGCGGAGTTTGCTGTGATAAACCTGCCCGGCTCGAAAAGTATTGTTGTATCGGTCTTTTCAAGCAATGGAACAAGTTTATCCGCAAAATGTTCGATCGGTGTCGCTGGTTTCTGGGGCTCATAGGTAACCGGAAAACCGCCGCCTATATCAAAATACCGGATACCGAACCCAGCGGACCGTGCAGCCGTAAGTACATCAAGAAGTTTTTCCAAAGCTGCGTGATAAAAATCCGCATCAAAAACTTGTGATCCGATATGCATATCGAGGCAGGCCAGATCAACATGTTCCAGTGTTTTCACCAAGGCAAACATCTCATCCAGATCCACCTCATCGATGCCGAATTTTTCTTTACTGTCCCCGGTGGTGATGTATGGATGGGTCTCGGCTGTCACATTTGGATTGATCCTGATTCCAACGGATGCCTTTACCCCCAGACGACTTGCGATCTCATCAATCATACGCAGTTCGGATAATGACTCGGCCTTGAGCATAAGGATTTCCGAACTGATAGCATATTCTATGTCCACCGCCGTTTTACCTACACCGGCCATAATGATTTTGCCGGGCTCAACGCCAGCCTGAAGCGCCCGGTAAAGCTCTCCCCCCGAATTGACATCGCATCCGCAACCTTCGGCGGCAAGTGCTCGAATGACATGTAGATTGAAGTTTGCCTTGACCGAGTAACAGGTAAAATGGTCAAGCTCTGAAAAAGCTCTTTCAAAAGACCTGTACCGGTTGACAAGGCTGTTGCGGCTGGTTACAAACAGAGGTGTTCCATACTCCTCTGCCAGCTTTTCAAGAGAAACCCCCTCGCAACACAATGTTCCGTCACAGTAGGGGAATAAGTTACTGTCTAGCACGTTTTAGATTTTAGTATTTGGTAAGAATTAAAGGAACATCACTGCATGACAAGTATATCGCCAAGTAATCAAATCAGATGCATAATAGCTGTTATCCCGCAAGCAAGCAAATACCGATTCCATCAGCTCTATTTAGGTTTTGCAAAATCAGTGTCAAAGGCTTATATTTGCAGCTCTTTATAATTAATCATACCCAGGTAACGATGGCAAAAAAGGAAAACAGGATTATCATTACCCTTGAGTGTACCGAAGCAAGAAAAGAAGGGCTCACTCCGTCAAGGTATACAACGACAAAAAACAAGAAAAATAACACGGAACGCCTGGTTCTCAAGAAGTACAACCCTTTTCTTAAAAAACACACCCCGCACAAGGAAATCAAGTAAGCAGTTTTTTGGCAAAATCCGCAAAAAAATTTTATAGTATAGTTGTGGAAAGCCGAAAAGTTATTGCCCGAATGGCGGAATTGGTAGACGCACTCGTTTCAGGGGCGAGCGCCGCAAGGTGTAGGAGTTCGAATCTCCTTTCGGGCACTAATAAGCTGAAACAAGTCACTATGTACAACACCCTATCAGGAGACACAAACGGCAGTTTTTCCCTAACTTTTACAGCTCCAAATGCCCATCATGCACCTTATTAAAAAGGTGCTTTTTTATTTTTTACAACTTCTAAATATCAGCGGTAGTGGACCATACAAAAATCAATCTTGTTGTTCGTCTGCAACATCTCGACAATCAGATCGAAAGCATAATAAGTCTCCAAAGAGGGCTTCCAGAAGAAATCAAAGCGCTTGAAGAAGATATTGCCTTCACTTCCCGTCAGATCGAAGCGCGCGAAAAGGTTGCTGAAGAACAGCACAAAACCCGTGAAAAACTCAACGAAACGATTGAAAACTGCAAGGCAAAAATCAAGAGCTTCAAGGACAAGCAGACATTAGCCAGAAACAACAAGGAATATGATGCCCTTTCCAAGCAGATCGAGTACGAAGAAAAGGAAATAGCACAAGCGGAAATCAAGCTCCAGGATATCTTACACAATGAAGAGAAAGCACAGGAACTGCAAGATCAGGGCCGTCAGCTGATCGCGGAAAACCGTTACGATGAAATATCCGAGGAGATGATGCCGGACGATGTTCTCGCTCAGCAGCTTAAAGACCTTAAAAACCAGGTTGAACAGAAAAAAGAAGAGCTCGAAAGTATTATCGTCGAGACGTCAGAGGAAGTCAACTCCCTGAAAAAACAAATTGCCGAACAAAGAAAAATCGTCGAGAAAGAGGCAAAACGCCTGCTGTCAAAATACGACCACCTTAAAAACGGAAACATACAGAACGCTTTGGTAAGGCTGCATCGCCAAGCATGTTCCGGCTGCAATACCCGCGTGCCAACCAACCGCCACACGATTATTGTTCAAGGCGGATTCTATCTCTGCGAATCATGTGGACGCATAGTAGTTCATGAAAGGCTTTTTGAAGAGGCCGCTGCTGAAGACAAGTAGTTTTACAGGTGAGAAGAAACTATTTTTTAAACTCTCCCGTTCCTTTTTTACTATACAGTTACTGGAACCAAAGTGTGCAGTCGCCACCCGTCTTGAGGGCAGGTGGAGGAAAGTCCGAACATCGAAGGACAGGGTGCCGGTCGAGGGTTTTTGCTCAAGACCGGGGGCAGTGGCGTAAGCTTCCTGCCACAGACAGTGCAACAGAAAGGACACCGCCCCGGATTTCCGGGGTAAGGGTGAAAAGGGGGTGTAAGAGACCACCAGACATGTCAGCAATGGCGTGTGCTATGAAAACCTCCCCGATGCAAGGCTGAATAAGGAAGCTTTTCCGTAAGGAAAAAGAGTGATCCGCTCAATTCTACAAAGAGAGTTTCCGGGTGAGCCGCATTAGATAAATGACTGCAGCCTTGCCGCAAGGCAAGGGACAGAATTCGGCTTATAGCTTTGGTTTCAGTTTCTTTATACTAATCTGGCAAAAATAAAAACACCGATCATTACAAAGGTTATGGCTATTTTTGCAGCCGTACCCGCTATAAGTCCTATCCAGGCGCCAAAACCGGCACGTCCAGCCGCCTGAAGATCTCTGCGAACATACAGTTCACCTACAACCGCCCCGATAAATGGACCAAGAATAATACCGGGCAGACCAAAAAACATCCCGGCTATCGCTCCGATTGCCGCACCGATAATCGAATATTTACTCGCTCCGTATCTGCTCGCCCCAAACGCTCCGGCCAGGAAATCAATGCCGTACCCCAAAAGACAGAGAACCAGTAAAACCACAAGCGTGCCCTGACCGACATAGGCAAAACCTTCAGCCCATGCCGCCACAACCAGTCCTGCAAACACCAGCACTATTCCGGGCAGAGCCGGAAGCACAAGACCCACAATGCCTGCAGCAATAAGAATAATCGCGAGAAGCCAGAGAAGAAAAGCACTATCCATAGTCAGCGGTCAATTGAGCAAGATAATAATCCTCTTTCTTCTTCATTGAAGCTCTGGCCTCATCATCACTGTCGTCGTAACCGGTCAAATGCAATGCGGAGTGAATGGTGACACGAAAAAGCTCACCTTGGAAGTCGGCTCTGAAACGTCGGGCGTTTTCATTGACCACATCGAGCGAGACATAAAATTCCCCCTCAACATCCCTGCCCCTGTTGTACCTGAAAGTTATGGTATCGGTAGGATAATCATGCCCGAGAAACTCCCGGTTGATTCTGTGTATCAGCCGGTCTCCACAAAAGACGGCCACGACGGATTCCACTGCGCAGCCTTCGGATTCAATAACTTTTTCAATGATCGCTTCAAGTTCTTCCTGCGGTATCTCCCTGCGGGTAGTATTATAAAGCTCAAGCGACATTGCTGCTTTCCTTTTCAGATGCTTCGACCCGGGCATCGATTTGTTTGAGATTTTTGTAATGAGCCCTGTACTCCAGCACAATATCCTCACCCACATACTTCTTGCCAATCACTTCCGTATGATCATAAAGATACCCTATCAGCTTGTAGTTGGAAATGTGTGTTCTGATAGTCCGCACCTCGTAATCCCGTAAGATGTATTCACCAATAGCTTCTTTAAGAGAAGTAAGATTGATGCCCCGTTTTGCCGAGACAAAAAGAGCATCCGGGTACTTTTGGCGGAGTACGCGAAGGGTTTCCGGATCTTCAACGGCATCGATCTTATTGAACACCTTGATAATGTTCTTGTGCTTGACGCCGATTTCCTGAAGCGTCCCGAGCACGATACGCATTTGCTCTTCAAAGCCGCTATGACTTGCGTCAATCACGTGAATCAAGAAATCGGCCTGTAATACTTCGTCCAGTGTTGAACGGAAACTTTCGACAAGACGGTGAGGGAGTTTCCGGATGAACCCGACCGTGTCGGAAAGCAATACCACCTTGTTGATCTTCAGCTCAAGGCGGCGGGTTTTGGTATCGAGAGTTGCAAAAAGCCGGTCTTCAGCGTAAGCCCCAGCCTTCGGACAGAGCCTGTTCATCAGCGTTGATTTACCAGTGTTCGTGTACCCTACCAGCGCCACACAGGCAATCTTGTTCCGTTCTTTAGTCTGTGTTGCGTGCTGGAGAGCAACATCGCCAAGTTTCTTTTTCAGGGAAGAAATCCTTTTGCGCACAAGCCGACGGTCGGTTTCTATCTGCGTTTCACCAGGCCCCTTTGTCCCGATACCGCCCTTTTGTTTGGAAAGGTGTGTCCACAGCCGCGTTAGACGGGGCAGAAGGTATTCAAGTTGAGCAAGCTCAACCTGCATTTTCGCCTGGGCGGATTTTGCCCTGATGGCGAAAATCTGCAGGATCAATTCAGTGCGGTCCACAACTTTGCAATCGAAAACACGTCCCAGATTCCTTGCCTGAACCGGAGAAAGTTCGTCGTCAAAAAGAACGATATCGATCAGCCCGCCTTTGACGATATGCTCCATTTCCTCGACCTTACCCTTGCCGAGAAACCATGCGGGATCTTTCTGTTTCCGTTCCTGAATGACGCGCGACACAACCTCTGCGCCGGCAGTATCTGCCAGGAACTCAAGTTCATTCAGATAATCTTCAACGGCCGACTTTGTTAATTCCGGGGCGGAACTTACGCCGACAAGCAGCACCCGTTCTTTTGTTACTTCTGGAGAAGAGAAAGTATCCAATATCAGATAAAAAGATTAAACTGTTCGATGAACTGCTCAGCAGCCGTTCATCTTTACGTATTGCTATATTATGCGCTTTATTTTATCTTGCCAACACTCCTTATAACTCAATCAGGCCTTAAAAAGTTACACAATTTTTTCTTGCTTTCGCCGGATATCGGAGAAGGCTGCGCTACTTTTCAAGCTTATCAAAGCAGACATTCTCAATGAATTACAGCTATAATGGAAAAACAGTTGTGCAGGGGTCTGACCGAGAGCCGACGCTCACAAACGCTTACCGCTACTGCCGTCAAATAGCGAAATATCACGCCAAAACCTTCTACCTCGCTACTTTGTTTCTCTCAAAAAAGCAGCGTAACCCAATATACGCCATGTACGCACTGCTCAGAACAGTTGATGACTTGGTTGACTTGGCTGAAGACAAGCTCACCAACGGCACATTGACCCGTGAGGAATTGAGCACGATGATGGCTGACTGGAAAACCCGACTTCATGAATGCTACGAAGGCAATCATAACAACGATCCTATCATGATGGCCTGGCAGGACACCCTGAAAAGCTACAGTGTTCCCATTGAACTGCCTCTGGACCTTATGGATGGCGTAACCATGGATATTGATTTCAAACCTTTTAAAACGTTTGACGACCTTTATATCTATTGCTATAAGGTAGCATCGGTAGTCGGTCTGATGTGTTCGGAAATTTTCGGCTACCGTGACAAAAAAGCGCTCGATCACGCCATTGAGCTCGGTATAGCAATGCAGCTCACCAATATTCTTCGTGACATCGGTGAAGATGTTGATCGCGGCAGAATCTATCTTCCTCTGGAGGATCTCGACCGCTTCAGCTATTCACAGGAAGAATTCATGCGAAAAGAACTGAACGGCAACTTCGTAGAGCTGATCAAGTTTCAGATTGCCCGTGCAAGAAGTTACTATGATTCATCCGAGCAGGGAATCCCCATGCTGGAAAAAAACAGCCGGTTCGCGGTAAAGGTAAGCAGCCTGAACTACCGAAACATCCTCAAGGCCATCGAAGAAAACAACTACGACGTTTTCTCTCAGCGGGCGTACAGGTCCTTTTACCAGAAAATAAGCACCATCCCATATATCTGGTATAAGATGCAGATGCCCGCACATAACGCAAAAGTACTGTAGCTACAAATCATCAAAGACACTTTTATAAACAGTTAACAGAGAACTCACATCACCTGAAAACATGACCGAAGTATCGGAAAATAACATACAGCATGATTCATCAGCCGATCGGGATGCAGAGCTTCGTGCTCTGAACGATCAGATGAAAAGGCGAATCGAGGAGCGTGAACAGCTTGCAGAAGAGGGAATCAATCCATATCCATACGGATTCGATATCACCGGATATTCAAAAGCAATCATAGAAGATTACGAGGACGATAAACCGAAAACTTTTTCGGTAGCAGGCCGCATTATGACCATTAGAAAAATGGGCAAGGCATCGTTCTTCCATATCCAGGACATAGAAGGAAAAATACAGGTTTACATCAAGCGGGATGATGTCGGCGAGGAAGCTTACAGAGTTTTTAAACTGCTTGATATCGGAGATATTGTCGGCATAAAAGGCTATACTTTCCGTACGAAAACCGGCGAAATCTCGATACATGCCGAAGAGTTTGAACTCCTTAGCAAATCGCTCCGGCCTATCCCCGTTGCCAAAGAAAAAGAAGTTGACGGAAAGAAAATTACATATGATGCTTTCAGCGACAAGGAAACGCGTTACCGGCAGCGGTACGTTGATCTTATCGTTAACCCCGAAGTAAAGCAAACCTTCGTCAAACGCTCAGCCATCATATCTTTCATGCGAAGGTTCTTTACCGAAAAGGGCTACCTCGAAGTGGAAACGCCGATCCTGCAGCCGGTTTATGGAGGTGCCGCGGCCAGACCGTTCACCACACACCATAACGCGCTGAATATGGAACTTTATCTGAGGATCGCCAACGAGCTTTACCTGAAGCGGCTGATCGTTGGGGGCTTTGAAGGCGTGTTCGAATTTGCAAAAGACTTCCGCAACGAAGGTATTGACCGTTTTCATAATCCGGAATTCACCCAGGTAGAACTTTACGTTGCTTACAAGGATTATTACTGGATGATGGAACTTGTCGAAGAGCTGATCTACCAGACAAGCGCAACGGTAAACAACAGCAGCGTAACATCTTTCCTCGGCCATGAGATCAGTCTGGAGCCTCCCTACAGAAGGCTCACCATCGCCGATGCGATCCGGGAGTACTGTGCGGTGGATATCCGGGGGAAATCGGAAACCGAGCTAAGAAACACAGCCAAAGACCTTGGCCTTTCGCTTGACCCAAAAATCAGCAGCGGTAAGATCATTGATGAAATTTTCGGGGAATTTGTTGAACCGAAACTGATCCAGCCGACGTTCATCACCGACTATCCAACCGAGATGTCACCTTTGGCCAAGGAACATCGTTCAGAAAAAGGCATCGTCGAGCGCTTTGAGCTTATCGCCGGCGGAAAAGAACTTTGCAACTCGTTCTCCGAGCTCAATGATCCGGTTATACAGCGCGAACGGCTTGAAGCTCAGGCAAAGCTGCGATTGCGCGGTGACGACGAAGCAATGCTCGTCGACGAGGACTTCCTCCGTGCCCTCGAGTATGGCATGCCTCCGTGCGCCGGCCTTGGCATAGGTGTTGACAGACTCGTCATGCTGCTTACCGGACAGGAGTCCATACGGGATGTCATCTTCTTCCCGCATATGAAACCTGAATAAGCACAACCGACGTTTTTCAACGTCTTATGTCCTGTAAATCAGGCTTTACGTTCTTTTAACTTTTAGATTCAAGCGCCATGTCTCTTACCTGGTCTCAGCTTGAAAATATGCCTCTGCTCGACATCATCGGGCAGGGGGAAACAAGGCACACCGAGTTCAAACGACTGGTGCACTCCCCCGCAAAAATCGCAAAATCCATTGTCGCGTTTGCAAATACCGAAGGCGGCGTCATACTCATTGGTGTAGATGACGATAAAAGGATAACCGGAATTCACAGCGAGAAAGAAATGCTGGAGGTAATCCACGATGCTGTGAAAATGCATGTAGAACCCAAGCTTCAGATTGAGACGGAAGCCATGGAGTACAAAAAACGGCTGGTACTCATGGTTATTGTCCCCGAAAGCAGTGAAAAACCCCACTACCACATTGCAGTCGAACGTGACCCTGACACCTTGAAAGAGGTATCTGTGAAAAAGGTATACATGCGTGAGGAGAGCCATAACAAAGTAGCGACACCTGACAGGGTTTGTCTTATGGAATCCGCCCGCAACCCCCTGCGGCTCTCTTTCGGTGCAAACGAGAAAATGTTGCTGGGTTATTTAGAAAAGAACACAACCATCACAGCGAAAGAATTCAGCTCACTTGCCGGGATCCCCATACAGAAAGCCATGCAGACGCTCGTCGCTCTGGTACGGTCAGGAGCCATCAAGCTTTGCACCGATGGGCAGCGGAGCTATTATTGCCTGCAGAACATATGAAAGTAACAAGTGACCGGTGACAAATAGCAAAGCACTAAAAAGGGTATTCAGCATTCTGAAACAACGCTGAATACCATGGATTTTTTGACTTGCTGTCACTCGTCACTCGTCACTACCCCATAATACCCCCGATACCAATCGACAAACTTTTGTATCCCTTCTTCGACAGGTGTTTGCGGATGATAGTTCACATCGAGAATGAGCTGTTCCACATCAGCATACGTATCCGGTACATCGCCCGGCTGCATGGGCAAAAACTCTTTCTCCGCAGTTTTACCCAGTGCCTTCTCAAGTGCGCCGATATAATCCATGAGTTCGACAGGTTCGCTGTTGCCGATATTGTATACGCGCCATGGAGCCCTGCTCGATCCTGGATCAGGCGTCAATCCAGACCAGTCCGGATTTGAGACAGCTACATGATCGAGAGTCCGTATAACTCCTTCGGTAATATCGTCGATATAAGTAAAGTCCCTGCGGTGTTTGCCGTAGTTGAACACCTTGATAGGCTTCCCCTCGAGAATGGCTTCCGTAAAGAGAAAGAGCGCCATATCAGGTCTGCCCCAAGGCCCGTACACCGTAAAAAAGCGCAGCCCGGTCGTCGGGATACCGTAGAGGTGGCTGTAAGTATGGGCCATCAGTTCATTCGACTTTTTGGTGGCGGCATAAAGAGACAGAGGGTGGTCAACATTGTCGTGTACGGAAAAAGGCATGGTCTCATTTGCGCCGTAAACGGAACTTGATGAGGCATAGACCAAATGCTCGACATGATGCTGCCGACACCCTTCAAGAAGATTCATGAATCCCAAAATATTGCTGTCAATATAGGAATGCGGATTCTCGAGCGAATAACGAACTCCAGCCTGTGCAGCCATGTTCACTACGCGGTTGAACTTCTCAACAGCAAACAGTTCTTCCACCCCTTCCCTGTCGGCAAGATCAAGCTTGATAAACCGGAAATTTTTAGACTTTCGAAGTATCTCCAGACGGGCTTCTTTCAGCCCCGGATCGTAATAGCTGTTGATGTTGTCTATACCTACTACTTCATCACCTCGTTCGAGCAGGCTGCGGCTGACATAAAAGCCGATAAAACCAGCAGCGCCGGTCACCAGTATTTTCATAAAATAAATGGGGTTAGTGTATCAGCCGCTCTTTATGGGCTGGAGATATTCGGGATTGATGAGCACTTCAATACCCTGCATAATGCTGTCGAAATATACTACAAGCTTTGCATCGCGCCCTTCTTTTCGGACCACACCTTCCAGCCCAAGGAACGGCCCCGCAATAACCTTGACCTTCTGACCGGAAGGTATTTCCGGAAAGACATCTCTCAAAGCGTCGGGTTCACCGGCAAGAATTTTAATCCACCCGATATCCCTGTCGCGGATAACTGAAGGCACGTTTTTGATGCCTATAAACTTAACAACACCATCGGTATCGAGAACCTTGTAATGGTCGCTTTTGTAAGATATCCTGACAAACACATAGCCTTTAAACAAAGGCATACTCACTTTTTTCTTCCGGTCACTCCACTGACGCCAGGTCTCGACAAGCGGCAAAAAACTGGTTATCCCTTTTTCCTCAAAAAGCTGGCGAACCTTTTTCTCGAACCTTGAGCGAACATAGACGGCATACCAGCACTGCACCTTTGCATCATTCATATTGAGGGACACAAATAATTTTTTACTTCTCAACCGAATTCAATACAATATGCTGCTTACTTTACTACAATTGCATATGAATTGAAACAGCGTTTTTTCCTACCCAGACTATAATGAATTTTACCATTATCCACAAAGATTTCAATACGGCCGCGCGGTGCGGCCTGATCCGGACCGGCCACGGAGAAATACCTACCCCCGTCTTTATGCCCGTCGGTACACGGGCAAG
>RAZP01000045.1 GCA_004028745.1 Prosthecochloris sp. | reverse complement strand
ACCAACCTCGAGGCGGCTGAAATTGTCAGGGAAAGCCTCAAGATTGCTGCCGATATTTGTATTTATACCAATGATAATATAGTACTTGAAGAAGTGTAACCTAAGTTGAGCATTGCACGTTGCGCAGCAAACTTATTCTTTTAACGTAGTTATTGCCATCCAATATGACAGATCAGAACCAGTCAACAGTTCTTGAAATACATGAAAACAAAACTGTGAACAAACTTTCTATCAGTGACGAGTTTCTAACACCGAGCCAGATTGTCTCCCGCCTGGACAAGTACATCATCGGTCAGCAGGATGCCAAAAAAGCAGTGGCTATTGCGCTCAGAAACCGCTTACGGCGGCAGAATGTAAGTGATGACCTTCGAGACGAAATAATGCCCAATAACATTATTATGATCGGCCCTACAGGTGTCGGTAAAACCGAGGTGGCCCGCAGGCTTGCAAGGTTGGCAAAAGCTCCTTTTGTCAAAGTTGAAGCATCGAAATTTACTGAAGTTGGTTATGTGGGGCGAGATGTCGAATCAATGATACGGGATCTGACTGATCAAGCGGTCAGCATGGTAAGGAGTGAAAAATCCGAAGAAGTCAAGGAAAAAGCCGCAGCTCTTGCCGAAGAACGTTTGCTTGATATTCTTTTGCCGACAGTTCCACCCGGCTCCTACGAAAAGGAGGAGGAAGTCGGAGAGGAGAGTCTTGCTGAAAAAGGGCGGGACGCCGACCTTGAGGAGGCTGTCAACAGAAAAAGCAGGGAAAAAATGCTGGAAAGACTTCGTTCGGGAAGAATGGAAGACCGGCAGATAGAAATGGAGTTAAGCAGTGATTCGCAAGGGGGAATGATGCAGATTTTCGGTCCTCTTGGCCAGATGGAAGAACTGGGGGGAATTATGCAGGATCTGATGAGTGGGCTTCCGAAAAAGCGTAAAAAGAGGAGAGTGACGATTGCCGAGGCCAGGAAGCTTCTGGAGCAAGAAGAGGTGCAGAAGCTCATCGATATGGATGCTGTGATTAAGGAGGCTGTGCAGAAAGTAGAGGAGTCCGGGATCGTGTTCATTGATGAGATTGATAAGATCGCGGCCCCGACAACCGGAGGAGGCAGCAAAGGCCCTGATGTAAGCAGGGAAGGTGTCCAGCGTGATCTGTTGCCTATCGTGGAAGGTTCCAACGTTGCGACGAAACACGGTATGGTAAAAACCGACCACGTTCTCTTCATTGCCTCAGGTGCATTTCATGTCGCCAAACCCTCTGACCTGATTCCCGAGCTTCAGGGGCGATTTCCGATTCGTGTCGAGTTAAAAAGCCTTACTGAAAAGGATTTCTACAAAATCCTTACCCAGCCGAAAAACGCTTTAATCAAACAGTACAAGGCACTGCTTCAAACCGAGGGTGTGGAGCTTGAATTCACAGACGAAGCGATTAAAGAGCTTGCGGCTATCGCTGCACAGGTCAATGAATCCGTCGAGAATATCGGGGCCAGGAGACTGCATACAATCATGACAAATCTGCTCGAAGAGCTTATGTTTGCTATTCCCGAAAAATGCAGCGATGAAAAAATTGTTATCGACAAGGCCATGGTTGCCGATAAACTGAGCAAAATAATCAGGGATCGGGATTTAAGTCAGTATATTTTGTAGGATGGGGAAGAGTGTTTTGTGCTATGTGTTACGGGGGCCGGTTAGCTTGATTGCTTGATGGTGGGATAGCTGGACAGCAAGAAATCAGTCAGTAGTTTTCAGTTAGCAGTATGCAATTGGAGGCTGAACCCTCGGCCAACTTGTCACTCGTTACCGGTCACTTGTCACTTTATCAGCATAGCGGTACTCGTAATCGAAAATACACAGTAGCCTGAATTCAAAATCCAGGGTCCAGAAGTCGAGGATTGTTGATCTGTTTATTTGCTGAGTTGTAGGGGCGAAAAATCTTTCGCCCCTACGGGAGGCCTAAAAAGCCGGTTTTGTAGGGGCAGGCCCGTGTGCCTGCCCGTGCGGAGCAATGAGCTTTTCCTTAGAATCATTTCCGTGCTTCCCTTATGAAATCCGAGCATCTGTTTCACGGGGCGGCATGACTATCTTCTCATACGAATAACGAATAACGAATAACGAATAACGAATAACGAATAACGAATAACGAATAACGAATAACGAATAACGAATAACGAATAACGAATAACGAATAACGAATAACGAACAACGAATAACGAACAACGAATAACGAACAACGAATAACGAACAAAAACCTATGATACAACGTAATCGGATATCGCCGGCTGTGGGAGCGGTGACGGCATCACGTGCAACTGTGGATGTGCAGGCAAGGGTGATTAACCAGGTCTATACCTGGATGACGCTCGGGCTTGCATTGACCGCAACCGTAGGCTATTATGCTGCTGAAAGTGAAGTGCTGAAAAATCTCATATTTTCCAACAGCTTAATCGTAATTGGCCTGGTTGTGGCCCAGCTGGGTATTGTGGTTGGGCTGAGTGCAGGAATCAACCGTTTATCCGGATCGGCGGCTACGGGATTGTTTATTCTCTATTCCGCACTAACGGGGCTGACCTTTTCAGTTGTTTTTATGGCGTATACCTACAGTTCTATAGCGAGCACCTTTTTTGTGACTGCCGGGACATTTGCCGCCATGAGTGTTTTCGGATATACGACAAAACGTGATCTTACAAAACTCGGCAGCATTGCCTTTATGGCGCTTATCGGCATTATCCTCGCTTCTTTAGTCAACATGTTCATGCAGAACTCAATGCTTGAATTTGGGATCAGTGTAATCGGGGTCTTGCTGTTTACCGGCTTGACCGCTTATGATGCACAGCGTATAAAGGAGATGGCCGCCATGGTCAGCGATGGTGAGTCTGAAGCCAAGGTTTCTGTAATGGGAGCCCTTTCGCTTTACCTGAACTTTATCAACCTGTTTCTTATGCTTCTCCGTTTTCTGGGAGTTGCACGTGACGAGTAATAGCTATGGATAGTGTTTCAATTCTTGTGCTTAATGGCCCCAACCTTTCGAGACTCGGCAAGCGGGAGCCTGAAGTTTACGGCAGCCGCAGTCTTGAGGATATCAACA
>RAZP01000044.1 GCA_004028745.1 Prosthecochloris sp. | reverse complement strand
AGGCCGAGAATCTTTGCTGTCAGCTTCCGCTTATCGACTGAATAAAGCTTGATAAAGCTTTTTACATGGTTGTTATAGGTAAGTTTGAGAGGCGTTTTGCGGTTCAGCCGGGAAATTCTCTCCAAATAGGTCTCGTCATCAAACTGCGGAATAAATGTAGGTGGATACCCGTAATTACCGCTTTCTCTCCACTCCTTGAAATGACTGTCCTTGAAGTACGCGGCCGAAACAAGACTGTCCAGTATCTCGGCAACAATAGTGTCGTCAGCCTCAACGTCTCTCCGTCCCGCATAACCGTCGGAAAAAACAACAGTCAGTAGAACAAGAAAAGTGGCTGGAAAAATATACAGATGAGAAACTCTCACGAACACCGTTTCTTTAAGAAGATTGCAGCAATTCGTAACGAAACACAACACATCGGAAACATACGTTTTAAACATAAACAGCCCTCCCCATTATTACAACCGGCTTTTCCCCGAAGCTTTTCTCCCCCGATTACAATTACAACTACCGCTTTGCTGGAAAAGTGACACTGAGCCCCACCTTGTCTTTTGTCTCCACCTCGTCTCAATACACCTCTGCATCTCTCATAAACGAATCAACAATTCAACAAATAAACAACTCAACATTCATCCTAATACCCCACCCTCCACAGAAAAAGCCCGGCGGGATCGGCGGGGACAAGGTTTTTAACAAGCCTGCCTGTTCGTAGCGTTCCTTCGAGTTTTCCGGGTGATGCTTCGAGCTGGGCAGAAACCAGAAAACGAACCATAGTTCTAAGAAATCTGTTTGCCGAGATCCTGAAAACAACCATCTCCTCGTGACGGCCCCATGATGCGCCGTAGACCGTGCAGAAAGCATTTCCGGATGGGACGTTCTCTTTTGAGTACACCGAAAAATCATGCCTGCCGACAAGCTCACGCGCGCAATGGTTCAACGCTTCGACATTCAGGGGTGTTCTGTAAAAGCCGGTGTATCTCGCGTAAACAGCTGAGGGCTTTTCAAGAATAAAGTATCGGTATTCCCTTACGAGCGCACTGTAGCGTGCATGAAATGAATCGGGAACCTCCTTCATGTCCTTGACGCACACGGCAGAAGGCAACAGACAATTTACCGCATGGACCAGCCGATCAAGATCTATGGCCGATTCCGTTCTGAAATTTGCAACCTGTCCCCTTGCATGAACCCCCTTGTCCGTTCTGCCGGCAGCAGTCAACAGGACAGGCTCCTGAACGATTCGGCTCAACGCCGCTTCAAGCACTCCCTGAACAGTACCCACATTTTCAGGCTGTTTTTGCCAGCCTGCAAAATCGGTACCGTCATACTCTATAGTCATGCAAACATTCCTCATTGGGGACTAATTTAGCTTTGTGTACATTAAGTTACCTTAGCCGTAGCGCAACAGGTCCACTTTCAGATAACGGCAGCGATTTAGAATTGAGCTTACATTACCTTGAAATACTACACAGTGCTCTGAACCGGATGGAGAAAAGCGATCTTTCATCGCCTTACTTCATTCCGAAAATCTGGCAAGGGGATACTGTCGGCTTAAGCGAAGTCAATCCCGCCGATTATTATGCAAAGAACCTCGACCTGCTGCTCTCACGGGAACCTGTTTTACCATTTTTACCATCCGGAAACGATATATCAGCTGACACATGGACTCGAAACAGTATTGTTTATAACATGTTCGTGCGTCTTACTACGGCGTTTGACCATAACTGCGACGGCATTGTATCAACCGACCCGCTCTCCTGCGGGTTCCGTGAAACCGGAACGTTTCTTAAATCCATTGCATTTCTCCTCTACCTTGAGCGCCTCGGCATCAATACCATTTACCTGCTTCCTGTAACAATGCCGGGAAAAGAGAACAAAAAAGGGAACCTCGGATCACCTTATGCCGTAAAAAACCCCTATAAAATAGATCCGCTTCTCGCAGAACCGGCACTTGATCTTTCTCCCGATACGGAATTCAAGGCCTTCATGGAAGCTGCCCGGCTTATGGGAATGCGGGTGGTTCTCGAGTTCGTTTTCAGAACATCATCCGTTGACAGCGACTGGGTAACAGAGCATCCCGACTGGTATTACTGGCTTCGAGCACATTCAGAAAACGGTTCCGCACCGATATCATACGCCCCTCCTGTATTCGATCAGGAAACGCTCAATACAATCTACGAGAAAGTTGATAAACATGACCGCTCGGACTTACCCGTACCTTCAGAGCCCTTCAGGAAACAATTTACCGGGACACCGGGGAAAATTATTACCACGGGGCAGGGTATAAGAGGCATATCACCGG
>RAZP01000043.1 GCA_004028745.1 Prosthecochloris sp. | reverse complement strand
CTTCGGATTCGAAGGTTAAGCGTAGCAAAATCGTTGTCCTTGTTCCTGCTGTTGGTCGTCACGGCCCCCAGAGCAAACCTGTCCAAAAAGTCCTTGTTTGCCCCTCTAGCCCAGAGATATACTGCCCTGTCAGAATATATCAGGTAATCCTGGTAAGCAATGTTACCAACCCTTTCCTGATGTGATTCATAGAAGACCCCGTCAAAAAATGCTATTGGACGCTCACCGGCGTTCAGTAATTGCTTTTGAAAAAATTCAGCGACATCACCTGCTTCCGTGTGTCCCGATACATACGTAGATATAGTAGCCATCTCAAGCCCTGTCTTTTACACTGGTTAGCCGTACAACACTGAAACAATGAAAATATGAAAACAAATAGAAATTATACAATAATATACCACTTAACAAACACCCTCCCCTATCCCCTGCAACCCGTTCAGCACCTTTGGACTGCAACCTTTTGCTCGGCAGGGAAAGCATTGAAATAGAACCACCGTGCGGTGGAAATATGAACGGAATAACGAAAGCTTCAAGCCGATTTTCGCAATACCATAAAACAAAAAAGGCAGTGGTTAGCATCATGCTATCACTGCCTTGTGAGTTTGCTCGTCTTCTTTGCTTACTTGGCAAATTTGGACTCAACCGCTTTGGTCGGTACAGCAAAACCGGAAACCTCAGGTGAAGAACCGCGAAGGCTTCCACCACCACCTAGGTTACCGTAAGCATTACGATTGATTCTCATGGTGCCTTTACCCAAAGAATCAAACAGCATACCGACAGTTTCCCAGTGACCTTCAACCATGACCTCAAAAATACGGCCGGCTGCGGCAAGGATATCGGTAAATACGCCTCCTCCACTCATAATTCCTCCTTTTGGAATTTAATTATTGGAAATTTACCAGGTTAAACGGAAATAGATAACTTTGAATCAATTTACGGTAAAATAAAAAAAAACACAAACAAAATCACCGCTGCCTGCCGGTGATATCGGAAAGTTTACTTTTTACCACCCGACTGCTGAAAAGAACTTTTCACGCCTTTTACAGTCTCGGAAGCGGACATTCCTGCATCACCAATTGCTGTTGCAGCATTTTCGGTGACATTCTCGACATTCTTGACAGCATCTGAATACAGCTCGCCTGCTGTTCTTGAAACGTCCTTGACGGTAATAGCAACCCTGTCAATAGTATCCCCGACAACTCCACTGGTGCTGCCGAGCATTCTGCCGATTCCGGTTGCATCAACCAACGAACCAACGGTACCGGTTACGGTTTCGACAAGATTACCAGCCAGCTCGAGCCCGCCGACAATTGCGCTCTGACCCGTCAACAGTGCACCTTCAGCCAAAAAAGTCATGCGATCCGTCAGTTCAAGGGCTTTAAAATCCTTGCGCAGTTTCTGATACGATTCACCCATAATTGCTCTCCTTACGAGACTTCTACACGTCCCGTTATTATTATTTGATTGTGTTCATTATGCAAAAAATGTAAAAAAAAAATTCGTTATCAACCAACAACCCGTTAGGCAGTGCGGCAGATCATTAATCAAACCCTGTTATACTCTTTTTCCCTGTGATCTCTCTCTCTGTGACGCTCTCCCTGCTTGTTAAGATCAAACGGTATGTGCAGCCACTTGTCCTTAAAGACTGCATCTCCCGGATCAAGCCCTGTGAGACTTATCGGGAGGGTAATGATCTTTCTCTGGTTTCCTATCTGAACGAAAAGTTCGTCACCGGTAACCCATACGTCAATATCGACAGGGTTTGCAAACATTAGCTTCAGTTGAACCTCGTAAATATCCCCGCTCCTCTCAAATTTGATCGGAGGCTCATTGAACATAAGTTGCGAGGGGTCCATGTCTCCGTACATGTCGTGGGCAAAAACTTCAAGCGCATCCAGCCCAACGATTTCCTGCTCGTACATTTTGAGCTTTTTTACCGGCAGCGGAGTGAATCCCTGTTCAATCTCACTGAGGTACTTCTGCTGAATCCCTTTCCACTTCTCAAGGTAACCGCTGTCTTCCTTGGCATCAAGCATCTTGTTCACCAGAACCATGTCTACATTGAAACCATAGAGGTTCAGATAGGTAAGAGCACGCATGGTCTCCTTGATGGACATTCTTTCTGCGTTCATAACAAGCCTCACGGTAGAGTTCTCATTGTCAGTAAGAATCTCCCTGATGTCCTCGAGCTCGTCAAAAACCTGGTCGACGGAATCTATAGCGTCTTCCGGGGGAATGTAGTAGGCGATCTTGTCGGACATCTTTGAAAGCGGCTTGCTAAGCGGCTTCATAATATATTTATTCACATTTTTTACGGCCTTCATCCCCCATGAAAGAGTATCGGGGAGAGAGAGCAGCCTGAGCGTTTCACCGGTTGGAGCAGTATCAAGCACCAACGTGTCATATAATCCCGCAGCCTTATATCGCTTGATTCTCAGCAACGAAAACAGCTCTTCCATACCTGGAAGGATAGTCATTTCATCAGCGACTACCCCGGAAACCCCCTGAGCGGCGAATATCCTTGTATAATATTTCTGGACAGACTGCCAGTTTTCCTTCAGATCAACATAAGGATTGACTTCAATCGCATGCAGATTATTCTTGATCTTGGTAGGTTCAGGCCCTAAGGATACATTAAACGAATCGGAAAGACTATGAGCAGGATCTGTAGACAAAACCAGCGTACGATGACCCAGTTCCGACAAACGCACGGCTGTCGCAGCCGAAACACTTGTTTTACCAACTCCGCCTTTTCCTGTAAATGTTAAAATACGCATGAACCAAGCATTGGAAGATTTATTAGACAGACATTCAAGGAGTACAAGATATAACTATCGTGTCATTCTACAAAAGCTAATCGTAAAAGATAGTAGTGAATGTTTTAAGAAATTTCAATGGATTTTCTTTTTCGTCATCCTTTAATTGTTTGCAAATAAGTCAACCGGAACGTTAACTTTGCCTGCAACGATCACATTCAATACTGTTTCCTGATCTCCACGCATGCGACCAGATTCAACGATAACTGACAACGCAGTAACCATTACGGCCAGCCGTTGCCTTGGACAAGATGTTTCGCTCATAGCCTTTCGCTGTCCGGAAATCGCCCGGAATGCCAAGCCCGGAAATTTTGTCAATATTAAAATCAGCCCGCACAGCCAGCCTCTTTTGAGAAGACCGTTTTCCATTCACAACGTCGATGGCGACATGGTTGAAATCATGGCAAAATCAGTTGGCTGCGGAACAATTCTGCTCTGCGGCTCACCGGCTGGAGCGGAATTACAGGTACTTGGACCGCTGGGCAATGCGTTCACTATCGACACACCCCGGTTTGAAACTGCGCTGCTGGTTTCGGGAGGTATCGGGATTGCACCGATGCGGTTTCTTGAAAAAACGCTTCATGCAGCCGGGAAAAAAGTCTATCATGTTATCGGGGGCAAAACGAAACAGGATGTTCAAACCAGAGGCTTGACAAACTGTCATATCGCTACGGAAGATGGTTCAGAAGGGTACAGAGGTACTGCAATCGACCTTCTCCGGGACAAGTTTGATTTTTTCTCAGGGTCCGGTACTGTAAAAATATTCTCCTGCGGCCCCAATCCCATGTTGAAGGCGCTTGCAGCATTCTGCGAAAAGAAAAGCCTGCCTTGTGAAGCTTCTCTTGAATCAATCATGGGATGCGGCATAGGCATTTGCTACGGATGCACCGTAGAGCTTAAAAATATTTCCGGCAGCGGAACATCGACGATACTGCTTTGCCAGGAAGGGCCGGTTATAGACGTAAAAAGACTTCTGTTCTGACCTAAACTGAGTGTGATTTTTTTCCAACACCCTAAGACATTATTACAAATATGGCACGTGGACTCAATAAAGCAATGCTCATAGGGCACCTCGGCAACGACCCCGAAATGCGCGTAACCGCTTCAGGGCAGTCCGTTGTAAATTTCACCCTTGCAACAAATGAAAGCTTCAGAGACAGCAGCGGCAACATGCAGGACAGAACTGAATGGCATCGCATCGTTGCCTGGGGAAAACTGGCTGAAATCTGCAACCAGTATCTGAAAAAAGGCCGTCAGGTATACGTTGAGGGCAGACTGCAGACCAGAAGCTGGGATGACAACAAAACCGGAGAAAAAAGATACACCACGGAAATCATCTGCTCCGACATGCAGATGCTCGGATCGGGCAGAGACCAGGGTGGACAGGGTTACGACAACAACTCCTCATTCCAGCAAGCCCCTGCTCAGAGAAGCACTCAACAGGGAGACAATCCTGAACAGGGAGGAAGCAGCTCCGAAGCAGAAAAAGACGACCTGCCGTTCTGAAGAAGTGACAAGTGATGCGCGGACAGTGAACGTAAGAATCTCTGTATTTGTCTCTTTCTATAGGACTTATAGGTCTTATACGTCCTATGGGACCTATAAAGAAACTCATGAATCCTTTGCCGCAACTCACCGCATGTAAAAAGATAGTATCAATTCCTGCAATGAAAAAGCTTCAGAAAGAAATCACATCGGGCAGCATTGCACCGGTATATTTTTTTCACGGCCCCGAGAGCTTCTTGAAAGAGGAGCTTACAGATCTCGTCAGGAAAAAAGCATTTCCTTCGGAAGAAGAAGCTGCCATAAACACCACCGTTGTTTACGGTCAGGATGTCGCTTTGGGCGAGATTGTCTCGATGGCGTCGGAATTTCCGATGTTCGCTGCTCGAAAGCTGATGGTTGTGAAACAGTTTGGAAAGTTCAAAAAGCAGGGGTCACGAGACACGCAAAAACTGCATCTTGAACAGCTTGTTCGGTATATCAAAAAGCCTGCCGACTCAACGATACTTATCCTCGACTCAGATCAGATCGACAAAAAGGATATGCAGAAACCCCCGTTCCGGGAGCTGCAATCTTTTCGACACGATTTTCCCCTGATTAAAAACCCGGACATTTTTGCATCCGAACGAGCCCGCCAGTATGGCTGGGAATTCGATCCGGAAGCTTTGAAAGCATTCAGCACTTACATACAACCTTCGGCACGGGAAATAGCAAGGGAGATCGAAAAGCTTGTTATGTACGCTTCTTCAAAAAGTGATGAAAAACGCATTACCGGTTCAGATGTGTATGAATGTGTCGGTATATCAAAGCAGTACAATGTCTTTGAGCTCGAAAAAGCGCTTGCGGATAAAAATTTACGATTATGCAGCGGGATATCCCTGATGATCATGGAGCGGGAAGGACAGAAAGAAGGACTGATGAATATTATACGCTACCTGACAACTTTTTATATGAGGATCTGGAAACTCCATTCGCCAGGAACCCGACGGCTGCCACTTTCCGAAACAGCTAAAATGCTCGGAATGTTCGGTAAACAGGAGTACTTTGCAAAAAACTACCTGCAATATGCGGCAACTTTCTCTCCACAAGAAACCGAACGCGCCATTCTGGCCCTCCAGCAAACCGATGCCGCACTGAAAGGACTGGAAGCATACCCGGACGAAAAGTATCTCCTCCTGCGGTTGATGCAACAGTTGTTAAGTCAAAAGTAAAAGGTCAGAAGTCAAAATTGAAGAGGAGAAGCCGTTTTATTCAGAGCTGACTTACCTTTTTTACTTTTTACTTTTGCCTTTTGACTTTATTCAGAGCCACCCCTTCTCTCTGTACCATGCAATTGTAGTGCGCATACCTTCTTCCAGAGGTATAGAGGCTGCAAAACCAAGCTCCTTTTCAGCTTTCTGCGGGGAGCAAACCCAATAGTCCCGCACCATCTCGTTGACCTTGTCAGGATTTAAAAAACCTGATCGTCCGGTAATTGTGCTTATCAACCCGGCTATATGACCGAAAATTCTTATCAACGGCTTCGGCAGGGAAATTTTGCGGATAGTGTTTACTCCAAGCTCTTTAGAGGCAATTCCGGACAGCTCTTCCCATGAATATCCTTTCGGCGACGTGATGAAATAGGTTTCGCCAGCTCCGACGGGCGATTCGGCAGCCATGACAATACCCCGAACAAGATCCTCCACATGCACAAGACTTAAACGCTGTTTCCCGACATCACCGGCTGCGATCACCACACCTTTTTTGAGCATCACAAGGAATTGCAGCACATCTTTGTCGCCCGGCCCGTACACTGCGGGAGGCCGAACAACGGTTACCGGCAGGCTATCTTTATAAGACAAACAAATTTTCTCAGCCTCAAGCTTGCTTCGACCGTAAATGCTTACAGGCTCAGGAATATCCGTTTCCGTAATACCCGGATCAGGATTATCCGCAGGGCCTGCTGCCGCCAGTGACGACACCAGCAAAAAACGCCGCAAGCCGGGATTTACCTCCTTAACTGCTTCAAGAAGTCTTTTTACCGGAAAGACATTGCCGTCATAATAACCTTTTTCATTTACGGACTTTGTCACGCCTGCAAGATGGATAACCATATCAACACCTTTTACGGCTTCCCGCAGTGAAGCAGGGTTGTCATAACTACCTTTCCTGACATCCACCCCCATAGACGAAGCTTTCCCGGCATCGCTTTCCGGCCTCAACAACACTCTGACGCTATCATCCCTGCTTTTCAGGTAGTCGACCACAACCGCTCCAATAAAACCTGTAGCGCCGGTAACCAAAATATCAGCACCCATCGAAATTGTATTGTTTCAAATCATTTCAAGGGCACCTCTATTAATTGTCGTGAGCGCCTTGAGTACAAGGCGGACGGAGCGCAGAACCCGGAGTGTACCTGCGAGTACATGAGGATTTCGAGCACTGCTCAACGAAGTAATCATGGCGCGCAGTAAATTAATAGAGGTGCCCTCAAGTCAAGTCAAAGGAAACCTACATGGACATTACTCTTTCAAAAAAGAAGATACTGCTTCCAAAAAAAAGCAAAATTTTTAATACATTCATTTTTTAACTTGTTAGGCGAGAATTTACAAGCCTTCGAGCTCCTCGCTGCAAAATAGAGCAAAAATGTATCCGGCTTATGAGTAACTATTATACTGAAGTAAATATTCAGTCCTGTGAATAAACGCAAAGACCTTTTCAAAAAGTGCTACGATTTCACTCTGGCCGACGAAATAAAAGCACTGGGCATATATCCGTTTTTTCATCCGATCGAGGAAACCGAAGGCCCGGTAGTCTCATTTGCCGGTAGAAAACTTATAATGGCCGGATCCAACAATTACCTTGGGCTGACCGCTGACGAAAGAGTCAAGGAAGCATCGATCAAAGCCATAAAGAAATATGGCACAAGCTGTTCCGGCTCCCGATACATGACCGGCACGGTCAATCTGCATATCGAGCTTGAAGAAAAACTTGCCGTGTTTTTTGAAAAAGAGCGCAGCCTGCTTTTCAGCACCGGTTACCAGACAGGACAGGGTGTCATCCCGACACTTGTCCAGCGAGGAGAATACGTCATATGCGACAAAGATAATCATGCCAGCCTTGTTGCAGCATCCATCATGGCGGTCGGACAGTCAGCAAAGTTTGTACGCTATGCCCACAACTCAATGGATGACCTCGAAAAGGTCCTGCAAACGATTCCGGACGATGCGGGCAAGCTGATCGTTGCTGACGGGGTATTTTCCGTATCTGGCGAGATCCTCGAGCTGCCGAGACTTGTCGAGCTTGCAAAAGAATACGGAGCGAGAATACTGCTCGATGATGCACACGCTGTAGGGGTTATCGGACGGGACGGTCGCGGCACCCCTTCGGAGTTCAACCTTGTAGAGCAAGTTGACCTTATGATGGGCACCTTCTCCAAAACATTCGGCTCACTTGGCGGCTATGTTGTCGGGGAACGTGATGTCATCGATTTCATCAAGCACAATGCCTCATCCCTTATTTTCAGCGCGTCACCGACCCCGGCAAGCGTTGCTGCCGTGCTCACATCGCTGGAAATACTTAAAAGCGAACCCGAGTTGATCGAGAGGCTGATTGTCAACACCGACTATGTCCGCCAGGGCTTTGATGCCGCAGGCTTTAAACTGATGCCGTCCCGCACTGCCATTGTGTCGGTCATTATCGGCGACCAGATGAAAACCATGGTATTCTGGAAAAAGCTTTTCGATGCAGGTGTCTATGTCAACGCATTTATCCGTCCGGGAGTGATGCCCGGCCATGAAGCGCTGAGAACAAGCTTCATGGCAACCCACGAAAAGGAGCACCTCGACAAGGTAATTACAGAGTTTTGCACCATAGGAAAAGAGCTCGGAATTATCTGATACATTTTTCCCCCAGCATCCTTTTACACCCTTCCTTGTCTACACAAACCACTATACTCCCCTATCGCAAAAACAAAATGCTGAAACCAGTCACCCATTACGATTACGAAAAAAACATTGAACCACTGCGGCAATAATCTTTATAAAATTAATACGGTGATTTTTGCACTTTCCTCAAAATTCTGATAGATTTCGAGTTAGCAACATAATTCCTTTCCGCAATTCAATTTGCCGGAAGTAGTTTCAGTAACAGACCTAACAAACAGAACGTCCATGGACACAAAGCACTCTCAAGCGCTCCCCCTTGCACGTTTACTTTTTCCCTTTTTATTGTTGACTATCCTACTCTTTCCATTACCGGCATCAGCTGCTGATCCCGGATCATTGAAAGGAAAGATCACCGACAAAACCGATGGCGAAGTGGTAATCGGCGCTTCAGCCATGCTCGAAAATACCACCCTCGGCTCGGCATCAGACATTGATGGAAACTACACGATTCAAAACATTCCCGCGGGCACTTACACGCTCAAGGTTAACGCTTTAGGATACTCGCCATTTTTTCAGACTATTACGGTAAACGCCGGTGAAACAACAACCATTAACCCGCAGCTCGAACAGACAACCGTTATGGCCTCTGAGATTGTTGTCGGCGCTGCGCTCTATGAACAGGACCGGCTTGAAGTACCGGTAACGGTTTCCGTTGTAACCGACGAGAAAATAAAGGAAGAACCCAACCCGACTCTCGACGAAGTTATCGAGGACGTTCCCGGCGTTAACGTCAACCGTTCCGCCGGCTACGGAACTTCAACGGTACAGATCCGCGGATCGAACACTTTTCAGGGTGGTGCAATCGGCACCCGCGTGCAGGGTCTTTATGACGGCTTCCCGATCAACACACCGACAACGGGAGAAGTTGTATGGACCAATGTGAATATGAACGCCGCTGACAAGGTAGAGGTCATGAAAGGTGCTGCTGCCACCCTCTACGGTTCGGGAGCAATGGGTGGTGTCGTTAATGTGTTCGGCAGTCTGCCGGAAAAATTCGAAGTTAAAGCAGGCGCAAGCGGTGGATTTTACGATGGTACGCCGGACAGCGACCAGAGCGAATACCGCAAAGACTTTACACCTTGGCTGTGGAGCAGCTATGTCGGCATCGGCAACAAAACTGACAAGCTGAATTACAGCCTGCTTTATTCACATGGCGAAGATGACGGATACAGGGAAAACACCTGGTCAAGCATTGACGATGTCAAGCTGAAAGCACGTTACGATATCAACTCTGACCAGTACCTCCAGCTTACATCTTTTTACAATGAAACAAGAGGCGGCTATCCCAGCACGTGGCCATATACAGCCGATATTGATTTCATGTTTCTTCAGCCATTTCCAGCGGGAGGAGTTGATGTTGATGTAACATTTAATCCCCTTACCCAGTTCGCATATGACTCCGTTGATTCTGTTTATACGGATGATACCATCAAGCGAAAAAACGCATTGGTCGGTCTGAACTATGTCAACCTGCTGAGTGATGACCTCAGCCTGGACGCAAGACTGTATTATACGCACAATAAAACCCGCATTGACTACAACCCAACAGATGTACCTCAGATCTTTGGATTCGATTACATGACCTACTTGGAAAACCCTGTTCCCGGTGGTGACCCAATCCCTTTCGGAATGGCTTTTCTTCCAATTTATGATCGCGATCCGGGAGAGTTCAATGAAACCAAATCAAACCGTTATGGTGCAGGTATAAAGCTCGACTGGCGCGCCAGCGACAAACACCGCTTGCTGTTCGGCATCGATGGTAACATTATCGACGTGCAGTCAACCCAGTACGTGGCGGATCTGCCGGAAGAAGGTAAACTCGGCGAGATTCAGGAAAAGAATATTGCCTTTTTTCTTCAGGATGAATTCAAGATGACCGATCGCCTGACTGCATTGTTTTCCGTGCGCTATGACTGGAGCGGTATCGATGCTGATGAAGTTACTTATCTTGATTACGAAGCGGTTCTTGACAGCCCTGCATACCCTGCTGGTGCCCCTGAAAAAACTGCTGAAATTGAAAACCCCTCCGTTGACGCCATCAGTCCACGTATCGCGCTCAACTACAAGGCAACTGATGACATGTCTTTCCGCGCATCATGGGGCAAAAGTTTCCGGGCGCCAACGTTGGCTGAACGATTTGTTCGTGATGCCGGTCTTTTTTTAGGGATTCCAAATCCGGAAATCGACAAGGAAACCATGACAGCTTATGAGATCGGCATGTTCAAGCAGTTTTCCGACAAGGTGTCGTTTGACCTTGCTGCTTACATCAACGATTATGATAATCTTATTGAATCAAGAAACCTAAATCCTCAGTACTGGCCGATTCTGTTCCAGTATGAAAATGTTGCAAAAGCACGGATCTGGGGTATCGAGACCAGTCTTAACGTAAGGCCGAACCCTGACTGGAACCTTAACTTCGCCTATGCCTACATGAATGCAAAGGACAAGACAGGCGAAGGCAGCTCGCTTGCCGGGGCACTGAATCCTGATCCCGACTGGCTGGCCTATCGCCCGGAGCATACCGCGTCTGTCAGCGCCATATGGCAGGCAACCAAACGACTGAGCCTGAACACAACGGGCCGGTACGTCAGCGAGTACAAGGCTGTTAGTTCTTATCCGAATCCTGAAGGCGAAAACTATCCCGGAGGGTTTATCGTTTTCAATGCAGGTGCGAAATTCCAGGCCACGGACAAGCTGGGAGTCTCGTTCCTCTGCAAGAACATCACGAACGAGCAGTACGAGGAAGCTGAATGGTTCCGCGCTCCGGGCAGAAGCTTCATTCTTGGCTTTGATTTTGTCTATTAGGCGTCATCGAAACCTCCTCTCATAAGCAAGCCCCTCAGCAAAAGGGGCTTGTTTGTTTTTTGCTTTCCCACCAGCCGCGATTATAAGTGATGATTTTTCAAACCTTTTTTTATTTTCTTGCGGGATACAACTGAAAATCCGATTGCTTTTCGGTTGGCAACACATATCCTTCCTGCAGAAATATTTTGCAGGACTTTAGTAACACACCTAACAACAAAACGTTCATGGAAAATAAGTATTCCCAAGAAGTATCCCCTGTACGTTTGCTCCTCAACATTTTCCTACTAACCATCCTGTTTTTACCCCTGCCCGCAGAAGCTGCAGATCCCGGATCATTGAAAGGAAAGATCACCGACAAAACCGACGGCGAAGCGGTCATCGGTGCTTCAGCCATGCTCGAAAACACCACCCTCGGCTCGGCATCCGACCTCGAAGGCAATTATACGATTCAAAACATCCCTGCAGGTACCTACAGGCTCAAGGTGAATGCCATCGGCTACGCGCCTTTTTTCCAAACGGTTACGGTTAATGCCGGCGAAACAACGACTGTCAACCCGCAGCTCGGCCAGACAACCGTCATGGCATCAGAGATTATTGTCGGCGCCGCGCTTTACGAACAGGACAGGCTCGATGTTCCGGTAACCACCTCCGTGGTTACAACCGAAGAAATCAGGGAAGAACCAAATCCTTCACTCGACCAGGTTATCGAAACGGTACCCGGTGTCAATGTTACACGTTCATCCGGCTACAGTGCCGCCACGGTGCAGATCCGCGGATCGAACACTTTTCAGGGAGGCGGTATCGGTACCCGTGTCAACGCTTTTTACGACGGCTTCCCCATCAACACACCTGAGACCGGAGGCATTGTATGGACCAACGTCAACATGAATGCTGCCGACAAGGTTGAAGTTGTCAAGGGTGCTGCATCAACCCTGTACGGTTCCGCGGCTATGGGCGGCGTTATCAACGTATACGGCAGTCTGCCGGAAAAGTTCGAGGTTAAAGCTGGTGCGAGCGTCGGGTTCTACGACAACCCGCCGGACAGCGACAAAAGCGAATACTACAAGGACAATACCCCTTGGCTCTGGAACAGTTATGTCGGCATCGGTAACAAAACCGACAAGCTGAATTACAACCTGCTCTACACTCACAGCGAAGACGACGGGTACCGCGACAACGCACAAACCCTGCTCAACGACGTCAAACTGAAAGTCCGTTACGATATTGATTCCAGGCAATATCTGCAGCTCACCTCATTCTACAATGAAACCGAAGCCGGATATGTGAGTACCTGGCCTTACGATCTTGGGCCAGGAGGAACATTTATTCCTCTTCCTGAGTTTGCCTACGATCTTGTTGATGACGTTTACACAGACGATATTGTCAGCAGGAAAAACGCTCTTGCAGGACTCAATTACGTCAACTTGCTCAGCGATGACCTGAGCCTCGACGCACGAGTTTACTACACCCGCAACGAATACAGGATCGACTATAACCCTACCGACACAACACAGGTCTTTCCTCCGTTCGGACCATTTTACATCTATGACCGGGAGCCTGGCGAATTCAACGAAAACCAGACTAATCGATACGGTGCAGGGTTCAAACTTGACTGGCGCGCTTCCGAAAAGCATCGTTTATTGTTCGGTTTAGACGGCAACATTGTTGACTTAGCATCAACCCAGTATAGAGCCGATCTGCCTGTTCCCGGCGAGCTCGGAGATATACAGGAGAAAAACCTCGCACTGTTTATCCAGGACGAATTCAAGATAACCGATCGCCTGACAGCACTGTTATCCCTGCGATATGACTGGAGTGGTATCGATGCGGACGATGTTATTTATAAAGATTATTCAGCTGCTCCCACCCAACCATGGCTGGCACCTACAGTCACTGCTGATATAGAAAATAAATCTGTTGATGCCATCAGCCCGAGACTGGCACTTAACTACAAGGCTACGGACGATCTTTCTTTCCGCGCATCTGCAGGAAAGAGTTTCCGCGCCCCTACCCTATCCGAACGATTTGTTCGTGATGCCGGGCTGTTTGTAGGCAATCCAAACCCTGCTCTCGATAAAGAAAGCATGACGGGGTATGAAATAGGCTTTTTCAAGAACTTCAATGACAAAGTATCACTCGACGTTGCAGCATATCTTAACGATTACAAGGATCTGATTGAATCAAGAAATATCAATCCTAATCCGCCTTACTTCCCAATCATCTTCATGTATGAAAACCTGGCCAAAGCTCGTATCTGGGGCATCGAGACAAGTCTGAACATACGCCCAAGCGATGCCGTTAATTTCAGCCTGGGGTATGCATACATGAACGCAAAGGATAAAACAGACCGCGAGGCATCGCTTGCAGGCGATCAGAATCCGGATCCCGATTGGCTTCAGTACCGGCCTGAACACACCGCATCTCTGAGCGCCACCTGGAAAGCAACCAACCGCCTTGCCCTGAACACGAACGGTCGTTATGTCAGCAAATACAAGGCGGTCAGCACTTATCCAAACCCCGAAGGCGATAACTATCCCGGTGGATTTGTTGTTTTCAATGCCGGCGCAAAGTACCAGGCCACGGAGAATATCGGTCTCTCGCTCTTCTGCAAGAACATCACGAACGAGCAGTACGAGGAAGCTGAATGGTTCCGCGCTCCGGGCAGAAGCTTTATTCTCGGCTTTGATTTTGTCTATTAAGCCCCATCGAGATGACATCCTACATGCAAACAAGCCCTTCGGACTGAGGGGCTTGTTTTTCTTTAGTATTCCCCAAACTATTATTACATTTGGTATTCCTGAAATTACCTTAACCAATGCTGACCTTCGTTTTCTATGCAGAGTAAAATCAAAATTGCAGCCATCGTCGGGATGGAACAATGCAATCAGCGGGTATGGCGTGAAGTAACGGACAAAATCAGCCGGTATGCCGAACTGACCCAGTGGACAGACCAGGACCTTGAACACCAGAACCCTGAAGCTGCTGATGCCATCCAAAGCGCTGACTGTATCTTTACGACACTCATTCAGTTCAAAGGACAGGCTGATTGGCTCAAGGAACAGATAGATCAATCGAACGTCAGAACCATTTTCGCTTACGAGTCCATGCCTGAAGTCATGCAGATGACAAAGGTTGGCAACTACGTTGTCTCAGGGGACGGCAGCGGCATGCCGGACATCGTGAAAAAGGTGGCGAAAATGCTGGTTAAGGGACGTGATGAAGACGCGCTTTACGGCTATATGAAACTGCTCAAGATCATGCGCACGATGCTGCCGCTGATCCCCAAAAAGGCCAAGGACTTCAAAAACTGGATGCAGGTATATACCTACTGGATGCACCCGACCGCCGAAAACCTTGCCAGCATGTTTAATTACATCATGTCCGAATACTTTGACGTAGCGGTCAAAGCCGACAAGGTGGTTGAAGTCCCGACAATGGGTTTCTATCATCCGGAAGCACCCGATTACTTCAAGGATTTGAATCATTACGGCAAATGGAATAAAAAACGCGATAAAAAATCCAAAAACAAACGTAATATCGGCCTGATCTTTTTCCGCAAACATCTGCTCCAGGAAAAGGAATATATCGACAACACCATACGGGCAATCGAGGCCAAGGAACTGAACGTACTCCCCGTCTTCGTTATGGGTGTCGAAGGCCATGTAGCCGCCCGTGAATGGTTTGTGAACGCCGGTCTCGATATGTTGATTAACATGATGGGATTCGGTTTTGTCGGGGGCCCTGCCGGTGCAACGACACCCGGCGCGTCTGCAAGCGCCCGTGACGAAATACTTAACTCTATCAACTCTCCTTACGTTGTTTCGCAGCCGCTTTTTATACAGGACTTCAATTCATGGAAAAAAGAGGGTGTCGTGCCACTTCAGTCGGCGATGACTTATTCCCTGCCGGAAATGGATGGCGCTGTCTGTCCCGTCGTGTTGGGCGCAGTCAAGGACGGTAAGCTCCAAACCGTCCCTGACAGGCTTGAAAGACTGTCAGGACTCGCCAGTAAATTCTCCGAGTTGAGGCATATGAGTAATAAAGACAAGAAAGTCGCTTTTGTTGTCTATGATTATCCGCCCGGTATGGGACGCAAAGCCAGCGCCGCCCTTCTGGATGTCCCGAAAAGCATCTACAAGATTCTTCAAAAGCTTGAGGCCGAAGGTTATAACGTCGGCACTCTTCCGGAATCGCCGGAGAAACTGCTGGAAATGCTTGACAAGGCAACAGATTACGAAATCCAGGCACATGAGCCCGAAGCTTTCGGCATCGACAAGGATGCATACCAGCAAATCACCTCCGTCCGTGAACGCGAGCGCATAGAAGAACGCTGGGGAGGCTTTCCGGGAGATATTGCTCCGCTCGGTACCGACAGGCTCTTCATCGGCGGCGTTACCCTCGGTAACGTGTTCATAGGTGTACAGCCGCGCCTTGGTGTTCAGGGTGATCCGATGAGGCTTCTTTTCGACAAGGAAAACACTCCCCACCACCAGTATATTTCTTTTTACCGCTGGATCAGTCGCACTTTCAACGCAAATGCGCTGATACACGTCGGCATGCACGGTACCGTGGAATGGATGCCCGGTCTCCAGCTCGGTGTCACCGGTGACTGCTGGTCCGACGCGCTGCTTGGCGAAGTCCCGCATTTCTATATTTACCCGGTTAACAATCCGAGCGAGGCCAATATTGCCAAACGGCGCGGTTACGCGACAATGATTTCTCACAACATTCCTCCGCTTGCACGTGCAGGGCTATACAAGGAACTACCCGCTTTCAAGGATATGCTTAACGATTACAGAGAGCGGGACCTTAAAAAAGTAGCTGACCCCGAAGCCGAAGAAGCAATTATCGAAAAGGCCGAACAGCTCAACCTGACAGATGACTGCCCAAGGGTCGAGGGAGAAAGCTTCAGCGATTACCTCAGCCGTCTCTATACGTACCTTATGGAGCTTGAGGGCAAACTGATATCCAACGCGCTGCATATCTTTGGAGAAACCCCTCCGCTTGAAAGCCAGCTTACCACCATTACGGAATACCTGAAAGTTCGAGGTAACGAACAATCATTGCCGTCCGTTATTCTTCAGGCAATCGGCGAATCCCCTGATTACGGCGATTACGCATCCCTTGCCGCACGGGCGAGAAAAGGGGAAGCCGAGGCACTTGAAGTACGCGAACGGGTTGATGACCATACGAAAGACTTTATCGAACAAACCATCTTTGCCGAAAACCCAAACCCTGCGGCTGTGTTCAAGGTGCTGACCGGCGAGGCAAAAATCACCGAAGGGATGGCCGAAGCGCTTAACGGATCTCTCAAAGAGGGTATCGCGCTGAAACAAGCGCTGCAAGACAACAGCCGTGAAATGTCTTCGCTCCTTAAAGCGCTTCGCGGTGAATACATTTCATCCGGGCCGGGAGGCGATATTGTCCGCGACGGCGCAAGTATTCTGCCGACAGGCCGAAACATGCACGCCATCGACCCCTGGCGTATACCTTCCGAGCTTGCATTCAAACGCGGAAAGCAGATTGCCGAAACAATTATCAAACGGCACCAGGAAGAAAATGACGGTAACAATCCTGAAACCATCGCCCAGGTTCTCTGGGGTCTTGATACTATCAAGAGCAAGGGAGAGGCTGTCTCGGTAATTATCCACCTTATCGGTGCCGAACCGGCCTATGACGCCCAGGGCAAGATCAGCCATTACAGCCTTGTTCCTCTTGAAAAACTTGGCCGGCCAAGGGTTGATGTCCTCATCCAGATCAGCTCTATCTTCCGGGATACCTTCGGTGTTCTGGTCGATCTGCTGGACAAGCTGGTCAAGGATGCTGCAAAAGCCGATGAACCGGCAGAGATGAACAATATCAAAAAACATGTTGATGAAGCTGTCGCAAAAGGCCAGGATTTCGAGGCCGCTACAGCAAGGCTCTTCACCCAGGCTCCGGGCAGCTACGGCTCCATGGTTGAAGAACTGATCGAAGACTCCGCGTGGGAATCGGAAGATGACCTCGACAACATGTTCATCAAAAGGACAAGTTACGCTTACGGCGGCAACCGTTACGGCGACCAGCAGCCCGAGATTCTCGAAAACCTTCTCGGCACCGTGGACCGGGTTGTCCAGCAGGTTGACTCCGCTGAGTACGGCATATCGGATATCGATCGCTACTTCTCCTCTTCCGGCTCTTTACAGCTTTCCGCACGGCGAAGAAACACCAAGGGCAACAACGTTAAGCTGAACTACGTCGAGACTTTCACGGCTGATGTAAAAGTAGATGATGCCGACAAAGCGCTGAAAGTCGAGTTTCGCACAAAGCTGCTGAACCCGAAATGGTTTGAAAGCATGATCGATCAGGGGCATACCGGCGCAACGGAAATCAGTAACCGTTTCACCTACATGGTCGGCTGGGACGCCGTCACCAAAGGCGTTGACGACTGGGTTTACAAGAAAGCCGCCGAGACCTATGCGTTCAATGCTGAAATGCGTGAACGCCTCACGCAGGTAAACCCTCAGGCCACCCTGAACATCGTCGGCAGGATGCTCGAAGCAAACGGCAGAGGCATGTGGAAAGCCGATCAGGAAACCATCAATCAGCTCCAGGCAATCTATGCCGATCTCGAAGACCGGCTTGAAGGCATGCTCGATGAGTGACAAGAGACGGGCGGTGAGACTCGTTACTGGTCACTTGTCACTACAACACCAGCGAAGCACGGTAATCGTACTTGTAATCGAAATGATAGTGCTGCAATAAGCATTGCAAGGGAGACTCTGCGCAATAATTGCTCTACGGCCTTTTTATATTTCAACAGGAAAACACGTCCATATCACGCAATTCAGGTAATATCGGGGAAAACTACACTGGCAAGGCTTTTATTATTCGCCGGTAGTTTGATATATTTAAAAAATTTGCTGTATGGCAACACCCGGAAAGTACAACATATCCAGAAGTCTCTGGCGTTTTTTAGAAATATTCCTCTTTTTTCTCGTTTCGGTTTTAGGTCACAATTTCCTTGCTAAAACCTCCTCGTTCAACGCCAAGTCGAAAAGTAAAGAACATTCCTCCAGGATTGTTACGGTTCAGCGTTTTCTTGATGAAAACACATCGATGCTGTATTCCTTCCGAGAACAGTCGGCAGACAGCAAGAGCTTCCACACCAACAAACCCTTTTACAGCGTTTTCCATCAACAATCCTGCTGCTTTACGCCACATTTCCATGCCGTCCCTGCACGGGCACATATTGCTTCCTCTTCTCCTTTCGTAACAAAGCTTTTCCTGCAAAATCAGGTGCTGATCATATAATACCCTCCTCAGGTCACTCTCTCAGGATTTGTAATTGCCGACCCGGAAGCCTTCTTTTATCATTGCATTGAAGAATATCCTGCAAGGCTCGACCATTCGCAGAAAAAGGTGATTGCACATCCCCCGCAGAGATATGAATCCGGAACTGTAAACCTTGTTTTAATGGAACCGGAAAGCTGCTCATATCACAAAAAAATACAGAGAAGTACCTATGCACTTTCTCTTTTTGACAATGGAAGCCACCAACAACAGCGCATTGAAACATGCCGCTGCTGTTCTGAACCGGGAATTCGGCTGCCGACTCGAGGTAATGATCTTCAACCTCGGCCTTCATAACGGAGAAGAAGTCTGGCAGAAGCTTGAAAAAGCATTTTCCAAAACCGACTTTATTTTCGGTTCAATGCTTTTCAGCGAAGAAATTGTCCGGCCTCTCGAAAAGCTTCTTTCAGGGGCAGCTTGTCCGGTCTGCATCATAACGAGCAACCCTGCCCTTATCCGTCAAACGCGTCTCGGCAAATTCACCCTGCATAAGCCAGGTGAAGAGGAAAAGAAAAAAAGCATCTTCAGGGAATGGACCTCACGACTCAAGCCAAAAAACAGCCCCGGCGAAAGCCAGCGCCAGCTTGCACTTGTACGTAATATCAGCAAGGTCATGAAGCATATTCCGGGCAAGGCAAGGGATATCCATACATTCATTGCTGCCCATCAGTTTTGGCTTAACGGCTCCGATGAAAACATGGAGCGCTTTCTCTGCCTCCTGATTGACCGTTACGTTCCCTCTTTCACCGGGCGGCTCCCACAGAAAGACCCGGTATTTTATCCCGATACCGCACTGTATCATCCCGACGCGCCCGAGCCCTTCTACACTGCAATACAATTCAAAGAATGGCTCAGCAGGAACCGGTGCAGGCAAAGCAGAGGCCGGGTAGCCATTCTTGCCATGCGTGCAACGGTGCTGAGCAAAAACATGCAGCACCTGGAGCATCTGCTTCGGGCATTGGAATCCAGGAACCTCGATGCCTGCATCGCTTACAGCGGAGGGCTTGATTTCCGACCGGCTCTTGACGGCTTTTTCGGCAAGGAAAGCGCCGGGAAACTCTCTCCCGACCTTATTATCAACGCTACCGGCTTTTCCCTGGTGGGAGGACCTGCGGAAAACAGGGCCTCCGAGGCAATAGAGGCTCTCAAAAAAACCGGTGTACCCTACATCAATCTTGTTCCGCTTTCTTTTCAGTCGATTCAACAGTGGAAGTCGGGTAACTTCGGACTGACACCGCTGCAAACCGCTTTAAGTGTTGCCGTGCCCGAGCTCGACGGATCTACCGAGCCGCATGTCTACGCCGGTGCGGAGGAAGAAAGCGACAAAACAGTGCCCCTTTCCAAAGAAATAAGCACCATAGCAGACCGTGTGCTGAAACATGTAACCTTGCGGAAAAAAGCCCCTCCGGAAAAAAGGGTCGCCATCATACTCTTCAATTTCCCGCCAAACCTGGGGAACGCAGGCACAGCTGCTTATCTCGATGTTTTTGAGAGCCTGTTCAGAGTGCTCAGGGAAATGAAGCATGCAGGCTACAGGGTTACGCTCCCGGAGAGCGCTCAAGCACTCAAAGATGAAATCCTTGATGGAAACCGGGACCTGTTCGGTACAGACGGAAACGTCGCTGAACATCTTGACGTTGATGAGTACCGGAAAATCTTTCCCTACTATCATGAAATTGAATCATTCTGGGGCGATGCTCCCGGAGAAATGCTTACCGACGGCAAGCGTTTTCACATCCTTGGCAAAACACTCGGCAATATCTTTATCGGTCAGCAGCCGAGCTTTGGTTACGAACGTGACCCGATGCGCCTTCTGATGGCAAAAGATGCCGCTCCCAACCATGCTTTTGCGGCTTTTTACGCCTGGCTCGAACATATCTGGCAGGCTGATGCTGTTATTCACTTCGGGACACACGGAGCACTTGAATTCATGCCGGGAAAACAGGTCGGACTGGGCGCATCATGCTGGCCGAAACGCCTGATAGGAAGTTTGCCTGATTTCTACTATTACTGTGTCAACAATCCAAGTGAAGGCGCTATAGCGAAAAGACGGGGTTTTGCGACGCTCATAAGCTATCTCTCTCCTCCACTCCAACAGGCAGGGCTTTACAAAGGACTCCGGCAGCTCAGGGCTCTTATAGAAAACTGCTATCATACCGAATCCCAAGAAGTTCTTGCAGAGATTTCCGCTTTAGCGGAAAATCTCGAATTAAATACCGACTCCCAGGCTCTCTCAATCGAGCAATATCTCGCCGCTCTGAATGCTGAATTGTACAACGTTGAGGAGCGTATGATTCCCCTTGGCCTTCATATCATCGGTGAGGATCCGTCACCTGAAACCTTGGTGGACCAGTTGACTTTACTTGCTGCTCACCCTTTTGCGGAATTGCAGAACCTGTCGTTGCCCGAGTATATCTGTAAGGTTCAAAAGACAGATTACAGCAACCTGCTCGAACAAAGCAGCAGTAACCGGGAGGCGAGCCTGCAATGGCACCGAATCACAGGCATCAGCCGGGAAGCGGTCAGGCTTTTTATCGGCAGTCTCCCGGAGAAAAAAAGAGCACAGCATGAACTTCGCAACATTCTTGAAGCAACGTTCCCGGTAAGAGTCTCGGAAGCCGAACACTATCTGCATCGGGAAGTGTCGATTAAACCCGGACAGCTATCCGGACTATGGCGGGCTTTGCAGCGCGTACTCATTGCCATGATCAGCAACCGGGAAGTCCCGGGCATGCTGGAAGCTTTGTCCGGCAGCTATATAGAACCATCACCGGGCAACGATCTTGTACGAAACCCCGAAATAGTTCCGACAGGGCGCAATATCCACAGCCTCGATCCATTCAGCATACCCTCGTTATTTGCACAAAAACAGGGAAAAGCCTCAGCGGAAGAACTTCTGTCCCGCTATCGTGAGGAAAGCGGCTGCCTTCCTGAATCGATAGCGATCGTCCTGTGGGGAACCGATAATCTGAAAAGTGACGGGGAAGGGATCGCCCAGGCACTGGCCCTTATCGGTGCCCGGCCAAAAACCGATGAACTGGGCAAGGTCAGCGACGTTGAACTTGTCCCTCAAGAAGAACTGGGAAGGCCGCGTATAGATGTAGTTATAACGGTCAGCGGTATATTCCGCGACCTGCTTTCCCATCAGATCAAGCTGCTCGACAAGGCCGTGCGGCTTGCTGCGGCAGCGGAAGAACCGGAAACCATCAATTTCGTCCGCAGAAACGTCTTACGGCAGATTGCCGAAGAAGGCATTTCCTTTGAAAAAGCAGCAAACCGGATCTTTTCCAATGCACCGGGCAGCTACGGTGCAAATGTGAATCATCTTGTTGAAAGCAGCAGTTGGGACAACGACGATGAACTGTCCGAAACGTTTATAAACCGTAAAAGTTTCTCGTTCAGCTCACAAGGAGCATGGGAAGAATCACCGGAAATATTAACTTCCGCCTTGCGTAACGTTACCCTGACCTATCAGAACATTGACAGTTATGAGATAGGCATTTCTGATATTGACCATTATTATGAGTATCTCGGGGGCGTTTCCAAATCAGTGGAACAGGCCAGCCGTTCGAAGCCGAAAGTAATGGTCGGCGATGTCAATGGTTTCGGAAAGAAGCAGAAAATCTGTTCCCTTGAAAACATGGTAGCTCTCGAAGCCCGGACCAAACTCTTGAACCCGAAATGGTATGAATCCATGCTCGAGCACGGCTATGAAGGGGTACGGGAAATCGAGTCACATCTCAGCAATACCTACGGCTGGAGCGTAACCGCCTCAGCGGTAAAAGACTGGACATACAACCAGTTTAACGAGACCTACCTGCAGGACAAGGACATGCTCGAAAGATTGAAAAACCTTAATCTTCACGCCACCATGTCGATGACAAAGCGCCTTCTTGAAGCAAACTCAAGAGGATTCTGGCAAGCCGACAGTGAAACCATTGAAGAATTGCAGGAACTGTACTCCGAGCTTGAAAGCCGCATGGAAGGCACACACTACAGTAACCCATAGCAAAACCGTATCAGCAACATTCATCAACCTACAACAAACAGCATGAACAGTACATCATCATTCAATGCTGAAGAACACCAGAAGATGCTCCGTTCCTATTTTAACGGTAACGGGTTCAATCGCTGGTCGTCAATCTACGGAAACGAAAAGCTTTCAACTGTTCGTACAACGGTCAGGCAAGGACACGCCGTTATGATGGACAGGGCTTATGAATGGCTTCAGCAGCTCAACCTGCCCGAAAAATCAACAATCCTGGACGCGGGTTGCGGCACGGGCCTTTTCAGCATCCGCCTTGCCGGGAATGGTTACAACGTCAAAGCTGTTGATATTGCTGCTCAGATGGTTAACAAGTCACGGGAAGAAGCCACCGCAAAGGGAGTACAGGACAAGATTGATTTCGAGGTAAACACGATTGAGTCAGTCAAAGGAACGTATGATGCAGTCGTCTGTTTCGATGTACTTATTCATTACCCCGCGGAAGGATTTATCGAGGCGTTCAAAAATCTATCGAGCCTCACAAAAGGCCCAGTCATTTTCACTTACGCTCCGTACAACAGAATTCTTGCATTACAGCACTGGATAGGAGGATTTTTCCCGAAAAAAGAACGTCGAACAACGATTCAAATGATCACGAACGAGAACATGAACAAGGCTATGGAAGAAACCGGAATGGTCGTAAAAAACAGGCAGAAAATAAGTTTCGGGTTTTATCATACCATGCTCATGCACGCTGAAAGAAAGTAATATCGGGCGTTATCATGTTAATTTTGAGAAATTAATTGTAAATTAAGCGTCCTTTACACTTTCGGAACCTAAACAACCTTTTCTTTTCAACCTTTTTCAGACAAGCTGCAGAGCTTTTAACAAACATATCAGGAGGGTGGATACCGATGAAAATTTTGATGGTTCAACCAAATTATCACTCTGGAGGAGCCGAAATCGCCGGAAACTGGACGCCAAGCTGGGTGGCTTATATCGGCGGTGCCCTGAAACAAGCAGGCTTTTCACAAGTTCGTTTTGTTGATGCCATGGCTGAAGACCTTCCGGATGAAACCATTGAGGAGATTATCCGGCAAAACAATCCCGACGTGGTTATGACGACCAATATCACGCCTTCCATTTTCAAAGCTCAGGATATCATGAAGATCGCCAAGAAGGTCAACCCGAAGATCAGAACGATCATGGGCGGCATCCACTCGACCTTCATGTACCCGCAGGTTCTGACAGAAGCCCCTGAAACCGACTACGTTATCCGTGGTGAAGGGGAAGAGGTTGCCGTCAACATCATCAAGGCCATCGATGCAGGCAATGACCTGAAAGAGCGTGAGAACATCACCGGTATCGCCTATATCAATGATGATGGAGAAGTCCACGCTACAGCCGCTCACCCGGTAATCGAGGATCTTGACGACTTGACACCCGACTGGAGTCTTTATGATTGGGACAAGTACATCTATACCCCGCTTAATTGCCGCCTGGCCGTTCCGAACTTCGCCCGCGGCTGCCCATTCACCTGTACTTTCTGCTCACAGTGGCAGTTCTGGCGGAGATACCGCGCAAGAAGTCCAAAGCACTTTGTCGATGAAATTGAAATTCTGGTCAAGAAATACAATGTCGGGTTCTTTATTCTCGCCGACGAGGAACCGACGATCAACAAGCAGAAATTCGTTTCGTTGTGCCAAGAGCTTATCGACCGCAAACTCGATGTAACCTGGGGCATCAACACAAGGGTGACCGACATCATGCGTGACGCAGACCTGCTGCCATTCTACCGCAAGGCAGGACTTGTTCACGTCTCACTCGGCACGGAAGCCGCAAGCCAGATGAACCTGAACCGTTTCCGTAAAGAAACAACCATCGAGGAGAACAAGTACGCCATCAAGCTTCTGCAGAAAAACGGCATTGTCGCCGAGGCTCAGTTTGTTATGGGTCTCGAACACGAAACACCCGAAACCATTGAGGAAACCTACCAGCTCTGCAAGGACTGGGATCCTGATATGGCTAACTGGACCATCTACACTCCCTGGCCGTTCTCCGATCTCTTCAAAGAGCTTGGTGACAGGGTTGAAGTACGCGACTACTCGCGTTACAACTTTGTCTCTCCGATCATCAAACCGGACAACATGGAGCGCGAAGACGTCCTCAAAGGCGTACTGAAATCATACGGACGCTTCTACGCCCGCAAGACTTTTTTCAGTTATCCCTGGATCAAGGACGCCTATGTTCGCAAATACATGCTCGGCTGCCTTAAAGCGTTTGCTCAAACCACGCTAACCAAGAGGTTCTATGACATCGACCGCGTCAAAACCAAGAACCGTAAGATTGAAATTGATCTCGGGTTCGATAAATCAAGGATTCTCACTCAGGATGAGGTGAAAAACCTGAAGGAAAAACGGCCTGAAATGGTTGCTGATATGAGTTTCGGCCTGAAAGAAGCCGGCTATCAGCGCGAACATGATGAACACGACTGGGATGAGTTCGATGAAAGCACCATCAAGGATCGTACCTCATCAACCGTCAGAAACTGCTGATCGCTTTCGATTACAACAGTAACAAAAAACCCTCCGGGAAGGAGGGTTTTTTGTCGGGTCAACCTGTTGGTTATACTTACTTCACATCAATCTCCTTCTTCGCCTTCTCAACCGGCTTTTTCTTCGGCAGGACGATATGAAGAACGCCGTTGTCATATTTTGCCTCGATGTTGTCGGCGTCTACGTTCTCTCCCACAGTAAAGCTTCTACTCATGCTGCCGTATGAACGCTCAATCCTGTGGTAATCTTTCTTTTTCTCTTCTTCCTCGTGCGTCCTTTCCACATTGATGGTGAGAATATCTTCATCCATGCTAATCTTGACATCCTCTTTTTTCACTCCCGGCATGTCCGCATCGATGTAAATCGTTTTATCGTCTTCACTTACATCAACTCTGAACGATGGAGCCATGGAAGAAAAAAACGGAGTCATCGTTTCGCTGAAGACATTTTCAAACATTTTCAGAGGATCGCGACCATATAACTTGATTGCCATAATAACCCCCCATTACAGTATTTGTTGTCAAAAACAATGAAACAGATAACCACATGAGAATGCAAAAGTAGTGCGCTACGCACGCAAAATATTGTAACAACAGGGAAAGAGGAAAAATTCCAGCACTGACATCGAGGCTATATATCTTTTTTCCTTCTGTTTTTCTTTTTCGGCGCTTTCAAAACAGTACCGATTCCGAGAATGTCTGCGATATTCGCCGCAGGATTGATAACAGGCTTGATAAGCGAACTGGCACAGGTCATGATCGTCGTAACCCCCGGCCCGTGACCTGCAACCAGACAATCGCTGTGTACCACGACACCGATGGAAACAGCACCCTGTCTGTATGCTCTGCCGTAACGATTATCATGATCCATCAGGGCGACGAAATCTCCGAACCGCATTTTGTCCAGCCCGTATCTCCTGACAGTCTCCTCGTCGCTCGTCATGACGTCGTAATCACCCTTAGCGACATGCGAAGCCCCTACTCCCGACCCCATGCAGGCTGCGGGAACAACAGTGGTGACAGAAACCTCAAGGACGTTGTCGCCGACCTCCCTGATTCTCATCTTTTTCAACAGCTCGGGCGCAAGGTTGAAAGGTACGATATCGGGATAATCCAGGAGCTTCAAGCCCTGGCCCTTGGCGTGAACCATGATGGTATCGTTATACGTCAGCTTTTCCTTGACTTCCCTTGAAAAATCGACAATAACGTGCTCCGACCCACCATGATGACCGAGCACAATACCCTTTTCCCCTTTGGCTTCACCGGAAATAATTGTCGCTGTGTTTCCCACGCACGAATAAATTTGCAGGGAATTGTTCGGATGGTCAAACGGCTTATGCGTATCGGCGGTGCAGCTTACTCCGGGCTCGACATGATCCCCAGCCCAGCCGAACGCACTGTCTCCTGCCTGCACATTCAGGGTAACACCCCCTATTGAAGGCAGCAGGAATGGCTCTCCACGGTGATCAACACTCCAGCTTCCCCTTGTCTTCGGGGGGCCTGGCTGGCATTGCAGTAAAAATTCCACAAGATTCTTTTCATTTGTTTTCAGCATACGGCACTAACTTTAAGTCAAAA
>RAZP01000042.1 GCA_004028745.1 Prosthecochloris sp. | reverse complement strand
GAACAGGAGATATTATCGTCACTTCCGAAGATGTTGAAGGTGGAGAAAAAATATATGAGAAGGCCGATATGGTGGTTCTTGCCACGGGTATGGTGTCTTCGGTTACGGAAAACGCTGCGTTAAATTTCGAGGAGAATGGTTTTATCCTTGAGGGTAAATCTCCCGGTGTCTATTCAACCGGCGTGGCTAAAAGGCCCTCAGATGTTACTTCATCCATACAAGATGCCACAGGGGTGGCATTGAAAAGCATTCAAAGTCTGGTGAGGAGTTAAAATATGGCTGACGAAAAGAAAATAGGCGTCTATATCTGCAGCGACTGCGGGATCGGAGAAGCTCTGGATGTTGAGGAGCTTGAAAAAGTCGCCACAAGCGAGTTCAAGGTTCCTGTATGCAAAAAGCACCCGTTTCTCTGCAGCCGGGAAGGCGTACAGGTTATCAAAGATGACATCAACAACGGGGAGGTTAACAAGATCGTTATTGCTGCTTGCTCGCCAAGAGTGAATAACGACGTCTTTAACTTTGACCCTTTGAAAAACGTGGTCGAGAGGGTTAATCTCAGAGAACAGGTTGTCTGGACCCAGCCTTCGGATGAAGAGTCCAGGGAAACGACCCAGATGATGGCCGCCGATTATCTGAGAATGGGAATTACACGGGCTGAGAAAGCTGAAGTTCCCGAGCCTAAGATCGCCGATGTCAACCGGACAGTTCTTGTTGTCGGCGGTGGTGTTACCGGCTTGACGGCAGCCCTGGAAGCTTCCCAGACCGGCTATAAAACCGTTCTTGTCGAGAAAAGCGATGAATTGGGCGGGTGGGCTAAAAAGATGTACAGGGTTTTTCCGAGCAAACCGCCGTTTGCCGAGCTTGAACAGCCCACCATTGGCGCTAAAATCGAGGCAGCCACGAACGACAAAAACATCACAATACACACAAGCACGGAAATCTCTTCCATCGAGGGAGGGCCGGGCGAATACAAGGTTACTATCGACCGTAACGGTTCATCGGAGACTTTTGATGCCGGATCGATCGTGCTTGCTGCCGGATGGAAGCCGTACGATGCCGGAAAACTGGACCACCTCGGTTACGGGAAGTTCAAAAACGTTGTGACAAACCTCGAGATGGAGGAGCTTGTCACCAAAGGCAACGGCAAGGTGGCAAGACCATCCGACGGGAAACCGGCAAAAAACGTCGTGTTCATGCAATGTGCCGGACAGAGAGACAAGGATCATGTTCCGTACTGCTCCACCGTTTGTTGTAATGTATCCCTGAAGCAGGCAAAATATGTCAGGGAGTCGAACCCTGACGCTGGCGCCTTCATCATATACAAGGATATGAGAACGATGGGTTTGTATGAGAATTTCTACAAATCCGCGCAAGACGATGAAGGAATTTTTCTGACCAAAGGCGAGATACTTGGTATAGAAGAAGCTTCGGACGGCAGTCTGCATGTTGAGGTGGACAATCTTCTGCTTGGCAGAAAGATGAAAATCCAGGCCGACATGCTTGTGCTGGCAACAGGCATGGTTTCCAGTATGGTTCCTGAAGACAAGGGAGTCAATAACCTGACGCCGGAATACATCGGGAATATTGTTAAAAAAGAGACAGAGGACGGTGAAATAGAAGCTCTTGAGCCGGAAAGTCTTATTCTTAACCTCAAGTACCGTCAAGGTCCTGAAATGCCGCACCATAAATGGGGCTTTCCGGATTCCCACTTTATCTGTTTCCCTTACGAAACAAGGCGTACCGGTATTTATGCAGCAGGGGCCGTGAGGCATCCCATGGATGCTGTGCAATCTACCGGTGATGCAACTGGCGCGGCGCTTAAAGCAATTCAGTGTCTTGAGCTGACCGCCCAGGGGCGGGCCGTTCATCCCAGAACATGGGACCGTACCTATCCTGAAATCAGGATGGAAAGCTGTACGCAGTGCAGAAGGTGCACGGTTGAGTGTCCGTTTGGTGCATATGATGAAACAGATGACGGTACACCTCTCGAGTTTCCATCCCGCTGCCGCCGCTGCGGGGTGTGTATGGGTGCCTGCCCGCAGAGGGTTATCTCATTCAAGGACTACAGCGTCGATATGATTTCATCTATTCTGAAAGCCATAGAGGTGCCCGATGAAGGAACGTTCATTCTCGGATTCGTCTGTGAAAACGATGCGTATCCTGCTTTCGACATGATGGGGCTGAACAGGATGAACCTAAATCCCAATATCAGACTGATACCGTTACGATGCCTTGGTGGATTGAACCTGGTATGGATCGCCGATGCGCTTTCCAGAGGTATCGACGGGATACTGCTTCTCGGGTGCAAGTACGGGGACGATTACCAGTGCCATTACGTCAAAGGCAGCCAGATGGCAAATGAAAGGCTCGGCAAAGTCCAGGAAACCCTTGACCGGCTTATGCTTGAGTCGGAAAGGGTCGAGCAGGTTCAGCTTGCAATCAATGAGTGGGAAAAACTGCCTGCGATAATTGATGATTTCACCAAGAAGATCGATGATATTGGTGAAAATCCGTACAAGGGATTCTAATAATAATAACTGCGGGTGACAGAAGTTGGGAAAAGCTCTTTACTGTGTTTCCGAGTTCTGTTGTCCGGGTTCTTACCGCTGTTAAATTTGGAGGTAATATATGGCTGAAGAGACTGTATTTACACCGGATGTAAAGTTTGTCAGGGAGCTGAAAGAGGCCGGTGCCGATACAATGAAGAAGTGCTATCAATGCGCCACATGCTCCGTCGTATGTCCGTTATCCCCTGATGACAAGCCGTTTCCGAGAAAAGAGATGGTTATGGCACAATGGGGCTTGAAAGATGAACTTGTTAAAAGTGCGGATATATGGCTTTGTCATAACTGCAACGATTGCTCGAAATACTGTCCGAGGGGTGCAAAGCCGGGCGATGTACTTTCTATCCTGAGAAAGAGTGTTATTCAGGAAAACGCCTTCCCGAAATTTATGGGAAAAATAGCCGGAGACCCGAAAAACATCTGGCAGGCCCTTGCCATTCCCGTCGTGTTCTTTTTAATCGTTCTGGGGATGACAGGACATTTGTACATTCCTGAGGGCGAGGTGATTTTCTCCAAGTTTTTCCCGGTGCACTATATCGACCAGATTTTTGTTCCGCTTTCCGGTCTTGCCGTGCTTATGTTTGCGATCAGCATCACAAGGTTCTGGAAAAATCTCAGTGAAAGTTCTCAAATGAAACCGAAAGCGGGTTTTGTCCCGAGCTTTATCGAGACGCTCAAGGAAATCATGACCCACTCGAAATTCAAAAAGTGCGATGAAAACAAGGACCGGTCCATTGCGCACATGCTTGTGTTTTACGGGTTTATCGGTCTCTTTCTCACGACGCTTTGTGCTATATTTTTCCTCTACGGATTGAAATGGGAATCACCTTACCCGGTGGACGATCCGGATATCCTTGCGCTGTTCGGCGGTTCTGAGACCATGGCGCTGGTTGTAAAGTCACTTTTCAAGCTCCTGGCCAATGTCAGTTCACTTGCGTTGCTTGTTGGAGGTAGTCTGGTGATTGCAAACAGGCTGAAAGAGAGAGGCGTCGAAACCGTCACGTCATCTTTTGACTGGGTTTTTGCGGGAATGGTTCTTCTGGTAGGTGCTACAGGTATGCTCTCGCAAATGTTCAGGGTGATGAGCTTTCCGCCGGTTATCGCATATCTGACATACTTCCTTCATCTGGTGTTTGTGTTTTACATCATCATCTATGTGCCGTATTCAAAACTTGCACACTTTGTCTACAGAACGGTTGCGATTACCTATACCAAAATGTTGCAGAGGGATGTCAAGGTGTGAGTGAGACTGCCTGACAATGAGACCGCGAACTGAAAAAGCAGGGGCCGTTATTTCAACAGCCCCTGCTTTTTTTGTGACAATTCCACGTTATCCCTTGATCCCCCCCTTCTCTATGTTGTTTCAGAAGAAAAAAAAATCATCTTCGGCCTAACCAGTGCCCATATGACGAGGTTCATTGTGAAATGTTTTTGTTGTATTAATAAGGAGCGTCCCATTTCTTCTCAGTAAATCCTGCCGCTATTTTTGGTTCTATCTGAAAAGTACCTAACTTTTACATGAAGAAAAGGAGAGGCAACAGACGGCCAACTGGTATTTTGAAACGGAATGAAAGCTGAGTAAAAACATATGCCGACGATCAAACCATTGCGGTCACTATTGAACCACGGATTATCTCAGTTGAGATTACCGATGACTCGATTACTGCGTCTCTTGAAGACGGAAGAATAATAAGCGTGCCTTTAGCTTGGTCATGGCGGTTATCGGAAGCCTCCATTGAGCAAAGAAACAACTTTGAAATCATTGGTAACGGTATTGGTATACACTGGCAGGATATTGACGAGGATATCAGCGCTGAAGGGATGCTTTATGGAATTCCGGCACAGAAAACAGGGAGCAAGAAGTCCGCTTGATTTCGCTCAACGCTTTTTCAATGGTTTCAGGGGTGCCAGCCCGTTCAGGACAAACCGCCCGCCAGGAAATCACCGAAGTATCCGCATAACGGGGTTCGTACTGAATGCGTATTAGCTGCAATAGTAAGGAGCGTCCCTTTTTTCTTTCACTATTGATTCTGATGAAGTCTGGGCGATCACCGCTTTGCCCTTGCCTGATGGCGGATGTCCCGCAGATCGAGGATTTCGGCAACCTCGAATTTCTCCTTTTCTCCCTGTGGAGCAGGACGGAGACGAACGACATCGGGGAAATGCCCTAACCTGCCGTGGATTTCAGCTAACAAAGCCGACCATAGAGGGGAAAACCCGGCAGGAACAGCAATAAGAGAAAATGTCTGCCATTCATTCGAAAGCAGGTCAATGCCGTCAACTTTTCGGAGAGCAGTATTGAGGAAATTCTCGTCTTCCTTTACGGTACCCATCTGAACATCGATAACCTCAAGTTTTGGCCAGCCCATGAGTTGAAGTATCTTCTTTTGTTGACCAGGAAGAACCGGGTGTCCTGAAAAGTTCAACACCAGAAAACGGTCTCCCTCTTTCCAGCTTCGCCGGAAGAGTCGGCGTATTCTGCGCCATGCGTTGCGGACCAGCCTAAAAAGCCAAGGGATTTTTTTTGAGAAAAAATATTCCAGCAGCTGCAGAATTGGAACCAAAGCAGCTGCTATGATGCCTATGAGGGTAATGAGATTCAATGCATGGTTGTTTTCCATCTATAAAATCATTTGACCATTGCAATCATGCACTTTATTCTTGTGACCTACGACATAGAAAACGACCGTCGCAGAACAAAGATACATAAAATACTCTCAAACTTCGGTACGGCAGTTCAGTACAGTGTTTTTGAATGCTTCATTTCGGAAGAGGATTTTGAGGAGCTGAGAAAGAAGCTCAGGAAGCAAATGGACCCGAAACATCCCGATGACAGCATACGCTACTATATCCTCTGTAGGAGCTGTGTTGAAAAAGTGCTGATCGACGGCAACAGGGATTTTCGCATCGACGGGCCGTTCATCATCACCTAAACAGTATTCCCTTTCTTGCTTCTTGCGGCTTTGGAAATTCGGGCAAGCTGTTCAAGGTGCTCGCAGTGCGCCCTTTCAACAGTTGCTGCATCAGTTGACATTGCCAGCTCAAACAATTCAACAAATTGCCTGAACCGCTCCTCCTCGGAAAGCTTTTTGATATAGGATTGTTCCCAGGCATTGAAACGGTTCATCTTGTTTCGCAGCTCACGAATGTCATTCGTTTTGCTTTTCATCGCATGTTTTGAATTCTCGGCAATATGGTCGAATCGTTCAAGAACCCGGACAGTTCACGGCAGTGGTCCAGAAGATACCGCCAGTCGATATTTTCTTTCTGGAGACCGATTACAGTTGCTATATCGTCCCAGTCTTTCTGGCGGGATGAAACCGCTTTCTGCAGGATGAAATCTTCTACGCTGCACACGTTCATCGGAATAGAAAAAAACTGTTTAACCTGACTTCGTTTGATAGCATGTTCTTCGAAAGGCAGTTGCGCAAAAACCAGATCGATACGGACGTCATGAAGTGTTACCGGAAGAACGCTCGTTTCAGTGATAAACTGCATTGGGTTTTCAGGGAGCAGCATGGCAACGGGAGCTAACTGCTCAATAAAATCAGACCGGGTGTCCCCTGCGGGAACCGAGATTTTTATGTCAATATCAAACGTTTGCCTGGGGTTGCCGTAAATGCTGTTGGCGATACCGTCAAAAATCATGTAAGGAACCTGCTGCTTATCAAGCCAGTTGACAATGGTCTCCAGTGCCAGCAGCAACCTGTTTGTCATAAGCGTACCCTTTCAGCAATTTCTTTCAGAATCAATACATGTTTATTTGCCTGGATTACAATTAAATATAGGCTTTTTAGAGTTCTCCTGTTTTCATACCCCACAGCTTGCTCCTTTAATTCCATCTATACTTTCCCTGTCATTCCGCACTCGATGCGTGTGGAATCTCTCTCCCTTTGTCATGCCGGAACGAACAATCCTGCAAAAAACAACTGGAGCGGGCTTGTAAATGGGTTTCGTGCTGAAAATGCATTAGTTATAATAATAAGGAACGTTCCTTCTCTGATTTCCGAAGAGGATTTTGAGGGTATGAGAGAGAAGCTGAAAAAGCAGATGGACCCGAAGCATCCCGATGACAGCATACGGTATTACGTACTCTGTAGAAACTGTGCAGGTTGACGGCAACAAAGGTTTCAACATAGAAGGCCCGTATATTATCAGCTAACTTATTCCTGTATTCTCGACTGCCAGAATCTGGGTTTCCTGTGCATGTGGACTATGGCCCAAATCACGATTTCATCATTATTTGCTGTAAAAAGAATCTTATAAGGAAACTTGGGAATGTAGGCTTTGAAGATGCTGTTTGATTCCGTCAGAAACCAGTTTGGATGTTTCTTGATTTTTTTGATTTGCTCAATGACAGCTTTTTTAAATTGCTTACCCAACCCTGATGATTGAAGATCGTACCATTCGATTGCCTCGTCTAATTCCTTTGCTGCAAATTCATGAATGCTAATCCTCATGGTATAACGCCTCAAAATCGAGTAAATCTGCTTTTCCCTCTGCAACGGCATTCATGCGTTCTTTTACTTCCTTGATCCATAACTGCCGGACTTCCTCTTCTTCATAATCAATACTTGCAAGAATGAGCTCGGCGAATGCCACTCTTTCATTTGGCGGGAGTTCGAGCGCCTTATCTAAAAGAACTGTGTTCATAATGTTGATTTTATTAAGGAGGATTTATTATCAATAACATAGTCTTTATACCTCAAAATTCCCCATAACGGAGTCCCATTGTAAACCAAATACCATAGAGCGGTCATGCTGCAATCGTGGGGAAGGCAAGGCGTGAATGGCAGGAAGTGGATGCGGTTCTGAGGAACTTTGGGGACAGAGTCGGAACTGCGCAAGACGTGCCTACCTGAACTATCTCGAAGAAGAAGCAGGAAAAGGACAACAGCCGGAACTTGTCGGTGGGGGACTGGTGCGTTCGCAAGGTGGCTGGTCGGTTGTAAAGTCGTTGTGGAAAAAGAGAAAACAGGCCCAGGGTGATGAACGGATACTCGGGAGCAGCGGGTATCATGTCGTCTCGAACAGCTCCAGCGAGTATGCTGAGCGGTTGCATGAGCAGGGGTACCGGTTGGACAAGCGGACGTTCAAGTTGTTTACATTTTCGCCGCTGATCCCGGGTGGGCACCGGCTGTGGCGGATGAACGGGGACGGGACGATGACGACGGATGCGAGGAGCGTGTCGCTCATGATTTCTTCGGGGAAAGCGGAGTTTGTCGAGCATCTGGTTGTGGGGTTGCTGCACCAACCGTTCGTTCAGATCGGGCACCAGCGGTTCAGGGTCGAGGCGGTGAAGAAGCTCGATCCGCCGGAGCTTGGCGATGACATGCCGTTTATCATGCTATCGCCGTTGGTGTGCTCGGCGAAACGCGACGGGGAGAAGTATCAACGGTTTCTTTTACCGGGAGACGAGGATTTCGAACGGGTGCTGCTGGAGAACCTGCTGGGGAAGTATGAGGCTTTATGCGGCAAATCGTACGAAGGGGAGAGCACGGAGTTGCGCTTCGAGGTGCCAGAAGAATATGTGGAGCGGAAGCATGGGAAAATCACGAAGCTGGTGACGTTGAAAGAGGGTCTGCCTGGCGAGACGAAGGTTCGGGGGACTCTTGCACCGTTCCGGTTACGCGTTCCAAAAGAGTTGATGGAGGTCGGGTATTACTGCGGATTCGGGGGGCTGAACGCGCAGGGGTTCGGTATGGTTAAGGTAGGCGGAGGCAGGTAACGGCGGTTTTTTGTGTATAAAATGTATATTATCCTTATAATAAGGATAATTAATATCAGGACTGTCCCCTATGAAAGGATATTTTCGATCCATAATCCGCCAAAAGATTGCCGATGGCCAGAGTGCTCCTGTTCCTGATTTTACCCGCAGGGATATAACCCTGCCACGTATACCTCACAAGGCCCTTGCGATTGTTGGTATGCGGCGTTCCGGAAAAACGACGTTTCTGTGGCAAATTCTTGCCGATTACCTGAAAGAGGGTGTGGACAGGAACAGCGTGCTCTATTTCAACTTCGAGGACGATCGTCTTGCCGGAATGGAGCTCGATGACCTTGATGTGTTGGTCGAGGAGTTTTACCGGATTTATCCCGAGGGGAGGTCTGGGATACGGTCGGTGTTTTTTCTGGATGAGGTTCAGGTTGTCTCGGGATGGGAGCGTTTTGTCCGGCGACTCCTCGATACGGAAACGCTGGATATTTTTCTTTCGGGGTCTTCGGCACGCCTGCTTTCGCGTGAGGTCGCCACGAGCATGCGGGGACGGGCAATGGAAGTCCGTGTGTTTCCGTTCAGTTTCCGGGAATATCTTCGGCACCAGGACAAAGAACCTGCTGCATTGCCTGAGCGGTGGAACAAAGCTGACCGCACGATGGTCGAGCGTAACTTGCGGGAGTATCTTTTGCAGGGAGGGTTTCCCGAAACAGTCGGCGCGGCCAGACCTGAAAGAAAGGAATTGTTGCGGAGTTATGTGGATGTTGCATTATTGCGGGATGTTATCGAGCGTTATGCAGTATCTCATCCCGTCGCTTTACGCTGGATGGTGCGACAATTGCTCGGAAATGCCGCCGGGTCGTTCAGTGTCAACAAGTTTTACGGCGATTTGAAATCGCAGGGTTTTTCTGTAGGCAAGGATACGCTGCACGAGTACCTTGGTTACCTTGAGGATGCGTTTCTGCTGAAAACGGTGTCTATTTCTACTGATTCGGAACGGAGGAGAATGGTCAATCCCCGAAAAGTATATCCGATAGATCCCGGGCTTATAGCGCTGTATGACCGGTCAGGAAAATCGAATACGGGCCATGCGCTTGAAACGGCGGTTTTTCTGGAGCTTGAAAGAAGAGGGGCTGATATTCGATATGTGCGCACTTCGGAAGGGTACGATGTAGATTTTTTCGTGTCGGATGTTGCTGGTTCCAAAGAGTTGGTTCAGGTTTGTGCCGACCTTGACGATCCTGTGGTTAGAGATCGTGAAATTCGTGCTCTGCATAAGGCGGCAGCAGAATATCCGGGGGCGAAGCTGTGTGTGATTACCCTTGAATCCGTTCCGCGTATTACATTTCCAAAGGATATCGTTGTTGTTACCGCAAGTCATTGGTTCCTTAGCCGGAATGACGATACGTTTTCCCCGATGCGGTAACGGTGGAATGGTAATAGGTCGGGTATTACTGCGGATTCGGGGGGCTGAACGCGCAAGGGTTCGGTATGGTCAAGAGGGCTCCTCTTCCTCGATGATCTGACCTTTCATCCCTTCGGGAGAGAACACGCACATCGCTTCGAACACGCCGTTATCGGGGTAGCACATGCAACGGTAGGAAGCGATCTTGTTATAGTTTTCCTTGAGGCTGTTCCAACCGTTGACGTATAGTCCGCACTCATCGTTGAAACATATATAGAAATATGGCGTACACCAGCCAAGACCGTCTCCGTAATTGTAGGGAGGAGGTTCACACTTTTTCATCTTTGTTCCGCAATGGGGGCAATCCGGCGCTTCCTTGATCTTCATGGTATTTCTCATTAACTCAATTTTTGGTATGTTTGTCGAACTGCACAGAGCCCGTGAAGCCGGGACTGCCACAGATGTTTCTCGCAGAGCAGGACTCATGATAAGCCATAGAGATGGCTTATGCAATACTTTTTGTGTAACGTCCCGGTGTTTTTCATGGTTCCTTGGGCAGGTGCGATAAGGATAAAGGGGGTAAACATGGACAACATACTGAACAAACTTGGGCTGAATCTTGATGAAAAGATAAAGCTTACCAATGACAGCACATTCCGATTCGGCTGCCATGAAGGACTGTCCTGCTACAATACATGCTGCAGGGATCTTGATATTTTTTTAACGCCTTACGATGTTCTGCGGATGAAAAACCGCCTTGGGTTAACCTCTGCAGAATTCATTTCAGAGTATACCGACCCGGTTATTCATAGCGAATCAAAGCTGCCGTTTTTAAAACTGAAACTGGCCGAAGCAGGCGCATGCCGGTTTGTTTCCGAAGAAGGGTGTTCTGTTTATGATGACCGGCCGCTTGCCTGCAGGTATTACCCTGTCGGATTCGGTATCTACAAGAACGAAGGTGTTGCCGGTAGTGATTTTTATTTCCTGATAAAAGAAAAACATTGCAAGGGATTTGAAGCGGAAAGGGAATGGACGGTAGCTGAATGGAGGAAGACACAGGAGATTGATGTTTACGATGACAAAAACAAAGTCTGGATGGACATTATTTTAAATAAAAAAATGTACAGCCCCGATCTTGAACCCGATGAAAAGAGCCTGAAGATGTTTTTTATGGGCAGCTACGAAGTCGATTCATTTAAGCGCTTTGTTTTCGAGAGCAGGTTTCTCGAAGTTTTTGACGTTGATGAAGAAGAGCAGGAACTGTTGAAAAAGGATGAGGTCGAGCTGATGCAATTTGCGCACAAATGGCTGCAGTATGCCTTGTTCAGGATGCCGACTATGAAGCTGCGAGAATCGTAAGAACACCTCAAGGGAATCAGTTATTCCGACGCGAGGTCGGGAAGTTGGCAGTATCCAATTGGCAAGGGGACAAGCCGTTGAGTTGTTTATTTGTTGAACTGTAGGGGCGGGCCCATGTGCCCGCCCGCCATCCAGCCATCCCGACATGTCGGGATTCGCCCCTACGGCTTTGTGAGCCGCCTTTTAGTAATTGGCAACTGATTTGGCACTCATTACTTCGCTTGCCAGAGTTCCTGCGGCGGCAACATCGGCGCCATCGATGACGTCATCCATTGAAATACCTCTTTCCTTGATGCACGGAGAACATAGATAAAGAGAACCTTCCATTTCCATAAAGGTGTCGAGCAGATCCTTCAGAGGGGCAAGTCCGTCGGCCTTGATTTTTTCCGCTTCGCCTTTTTTAGCCAGAACAACCGCAGAAGACTGTAGGAACATTACCACATCTGCATCCAGAGACTGGCAGGCTGTTGCGAGCACAAATGGCAGGGTTGCTTTTTCAGGATTTTCATTGCCTGTGGTGCTGATAATGACAAGTTTCTCTTTTTCCATGTTTCTGTTGTTTAGGTTAATGACAGCATCGGATAGGAAGAAAACAATATACGGTTACCGGACGCTTTTTCCAGCCCTGTTGGATATCTTTTCAGACTTGAGGAGCAGGAAGCTTACCTGCTTGCCGGGACTGCTGAGTCCCGTTGTTGCTCTTTGCTGTGAGTATGCTCTGACAAATCGCTCGATTTAGGTTATATTTGACGCAGAAGCTTGGAAAAAGGCTTGTGCGCAACAAATTAATAGAGGTGTCTTTAATAGAGGTACCCTTGAGAAATCGGCTTGATAATTATTATGGATGACTTGACGAAAAGAAAGCTCGATTTTGACAGGATTGTTTCCTATGCTTCGTCCTTTTGCGTCTCTGATATGGGGAGGGATGTACTGGCGGATGCAATGCCGCTCTACGATCCTGTAAGGCTTGGTGAAGAGCTCAGGCGAGTTCTCGAGTTACGGAGTTTTCTTGAGGAAGGCAGCCCTCTGCCTTTTTCCTCACTGCCGGATACGCGCTCACTTCTGAGAAAGCTTGAAACAGCCGATATTTATCTTGAACCTCATGAACTGCTTGATGTACATGACCTCCTGCACGCTTCAGTGCAGCTGAGGAAATTCATGTTTCAAAACCGTACCGTCTATCCCTCGCTGAACGATCTTACGATACAGCTTTGGCTGGAGAGGTCTCTGCAATATGAAATCAAGCGGGTTGTTGATGAGCAAGGACAGGTTCGGGATACAGCAAGTGACGGTCTGCTGGTGTTGAGGCGGGAACTGAATGCGGGCAGGGAAGCATTGCGCAGGAAGATGACCAGACTTCTGAAGCGCTGCCAGGCTAACGGTTGGCTCATGGAAGACACTGTTGCGATGAAAAACGGCAGGCTGGTGCTCGGACTGCGGGTGGAATACAAGTACAAGCTTCCCGGTTTTATTCAGGACTATTCCGATACGGGTCAGACTGTATTTATCGAGCCGGCTGATACGCTTGAGCTGAGCAACAGGATTCAAGATATAGAGATCAATGAGCGCAGGGAGGTAGAAAGGGTACTGAAAGAAACAACGGGGCGTATCAGGGACGAACGGGAGAATGTGCGGCATAACCAGGATCTGCTTGCGGTGTTCGACTCGCTGTATGGCCGTGCCAGGGCTGCGCTCGATACCGGTTCAGTTTTGCCGAAGGTTGGTGCAGGCAGAACCTTGCGGATTGTTGATGGTTTTCATCCATGGCTGCTGGTCTCTCACCGCAAGAAAAATGAACAAGTGTTTCCCCTTGATATGGAGCTTGAAGACAATGAGCAAGTTCTGGTAATATCCGGACCAAATGCCGGAGGGAAATCAGTTGCTATGAAGACAGCCGGACTTTTATGCTGCATGCTGCTTCACGGCTACCTTGTTCCTTGCAGCGAAAGTTCTGTTTTTCCGGTGTTTGACGAGATATTTATCGAGATCGGCGACGAGCAGTCAATCGAAAATGACCTTTCTACGTTCAGCTCCCATCTTGAACACATTCGGACTATCCTCGATGCAGCGACGCCGGGATGTCTTGTGCTGATCGATGAGCTGTGTTCGGGGACGGATGTTGAGGAAGGAAGTGCTATAGCCCGTTCAGTTATCGAGGAACTGCTTGCAAAGGGTGCGAAGGTTATTGTAACGACGCATCTTGGAGAGCTGAAAGCCTATGCCCATGAAAGGGAGGGTGTGGTAAACGGCGCCATGGAATTCGACAGATCGTCACTAAGCCCTTCGTTCCGGTTTTTGAAAGGGTTACCGGGCAACAGTTTTGCTTTTGCCATGATGCAGCGTATGGGATTCGGCCCGGAGGTTGTCAGCAGAGCCGAGAATTATCTCGACAAAGGCAGAGCCGGACTGGATGCCATGCTGGATGATCTCCGGGCTTCTCTTGAGACAAATCATGGGTTAAAGAAGTCTCTGGAACAGCAGCGGGATGCTCTGGCATCTGAACACGAACGCCTTCACGATGTGGCGGAAAGCTTGAAACGCAAAGAGCGTGAGATGAAGCTGACGAAACAAAGAGAATTGCAGCGGGAAATTGAGAAAGCAAAAAAGATGATCCGTGATATTGTTCGCGATGTTAAGAAACGGCCCGAAGAAACAGTTATTGAAGCGGCGAGAGACAAGCTTAACACACAAAAACAGGAAATATTGCGGGAAGAGAGCCGTGTTGTGGGGGGAACGGAAAATACACCGCAGCCGGATGTGTCTATTTGTAAAGGAGATACGGTTCATGTCCTGACAACCAATACTACGGGAGAAGTTGTGTCGCTGCAAGGCGACGATGCCGTCGTGCAATGCGGAGCTTTCCGTTTGTCGACTTCCCTGAAAAACCTGGAGCGGATCTCAAAGACCCAAGCAAAAAAGCTCGAGCGTAGCGGAGAGGTTCCTGCTGGAGAAGGTTTAAGCTCTTCACATGCTTCTGTGTTCGAATCTACAACGCTTGATCTCAGAGGGCTGCTGGGGGATGAGGCTGTTAGTGAAGTTGAGCGGTTTGTCGACAAACTGAAACTTAACAGGATTCAGAAAGCAACAATTATTCACGGAAAAGGAACGGGGGCCCTTAGGCAGAAGGTTACGCATTGTTTAAAGCAACATCCTGCCGTGAAAAGCTTCCGGCTTGGGGATTGGTCGGAAGGCGGAGCAGGGGTGACGATTATAGAGTTGTAATATTGGCTGAATAGCTTTTTCTGTCAGGGCTCGGATCAGGATAGGTAGTGGCTTGTGATTGGTCGGAAAAGGGGAAGCACTGGGCACTGATATCTTCCTGACTGCCAGCTGGATGCAGCATGGCTTCGGTTGAGAAAATGACGTGGATGCATTATCTTGAGCGCAGTTACAGGATTTTTTCCGCTGCATAACCAATGACCAATGTTTTACCACCCGATTACGGAATGTGACATATGACTTTGCCAAATCAGCTGACAACATTGCGGATATTGCTTGTTCCCGTCTTCATGTTTCTTCTTCTGCTCGATTCACCGTACATGAAGCTTCTGGGGGTGATTGTGTTTATCATAGCGTCGCTTACCGATATTTATGACGGTTATCATGCAAGGAAGTACGGCCTTACCAGCAGGCTTGGGGCGTTTCTCGACCCGCTGGCCGACAAATTTCTTATCACGGCGGCATTTCTGATCTATGTCTGGGAAGGGTACCTTGCGCTGTGGATGGTACTGCTGGTTGCGTTGCGTGATGTTGTTGTGACGGTTCTGCGCGTTTACGCAGAGTGGAAGGACAGGCCTGTGGTTACAAGCAGGGAGGCAAAATACAAGACGCTTACACAGAATATTTTTGCCTACGTGATTATGCTTTTTATTCTTCTCAAAGAGAGTGAGTTTACCGGCGAAGATGTATCTGCATTTATGAGAACGGTTCTCCATTCGGATTATCTTGATTACATCATGCTGATGATAACACTTTACACTGTCTACACTGGAGTTTCATATCTTGTTCAGAACTGGAAAGGGTTGTTGAGCCCTTTTCCTGGAAGATAGCGGCAGGCTGATGAGAGAGTTCATCGCTAAATTTCTGGGAAGCTGTGCGGGGCTTGGGTTTTTTCCCTATGCGCCGGGTACGGTAACCAGTCTTGCCGCCGCGATTGTGTTTATAACTATTCCCTCTTTTTCAGCTTTGGAGATAGCTGTTCCGGCAATAGCGATAGTTTTCGCTGTGGGTCTCTGGGCATCCGGGATTATGGAGGGAATTTATGGGCATGATCCCTCACAGGTTACCATTGATGAGCTTGCAGGGCAATGGGTTGCGCTGCTGCTGCTTCCAGGAGGGTGGGTTACTGCAATACTGGGCTTTGCGGCGTTTCGTTTTTTTGATATTCTAAAACCTGAACCGGTGAACATCGCTCAGAAACTTCCCGGTGGATGGGGTATCATGGTTGATGACCTGCTGGCCGGTATCTATGCCAACCTTTCTGTCCGTATCGTACTCTGGCTGCTTTCGTTTTTTTCGGTAGCAGTGCCTTTGTAAAAGTTTCTGATCTTTCTGCTGACATTTGCTGCATCCAGTTCAAGCTGCCGGTAGAGATCGTTCATACTGCCGTGTGTGACGAATGCGTCAGGCAATCCTATTGTCAGCACACTGCTGGGAAGGCCTTCTTTCTGCAAGTGATCGTTGACTGCGCTGCCCAATCCGCCGATAATGCTGTTTTCCTCAATGACGACAATTTTTTCGTAGCGCTCTGCGATGCTGTTGAGCATTTTCGTATCGAGAGGTTTAAGGAAACGCATGTTTGCCACGAGGGCGTCGATACCTTCCTGTTCAAGTATTTTCGCAGCTTCAACAGACCTTTGCACCATGGTGCCGATAGCCAGAATGGCAATCGACGAGCCGTCACGCTCTATTTCACTCCTGCCGATTTCCATGGCATGAAAGCCAGGCCGCAAGGTCATTCCGGTGCAAACACCTCTGGGATAGCGGATTGCAACAGGTCCTTCCTGGTATTGCATGGCGGTATACAGCATGTCGCGGAGCTCCTGTTCGTCTTTCGGCGCCATGACCATCATGTTGGGTACCGGGTGAAGATAGGAAAGGTCAAATGAGCCGTGATGTGTGGGGCCGTCTTCTCCAACCAACCCTGCACGGTCGATAGCAAAAACAACCGGAAGCTTCTGCAGGGCGACATCGTGGATGAGCTGATCGTAAGCCCGCTGCAGGAATGTAGAATATATGGCACAGACAGGTTTATAGCCTTTTGTTGCCATACCTGCTGCAAAGGTTACAGCATGTTGCTCGGCAATGCCGACATCATAGAAACGTTTTGGGTGCGCTTTCTGAAGAATGTCGAGCGATGTTCCGCTTGGCATTGCCGCAGTAATGCCCACAATTCTGTGGTCTTTATCGGCAAGCTCCTTCAGTGCCCTGCCAAAGATATCCTGATATTTTGGAGGTTGTGCCTCGCCCGGTTTCTTCAAGGATTTTCCCGTAGAAATGTCAAACCCTCCACTGCTGGCGTGCCACTTGCTCTGGTCGTCTTCCGCCGGTTTGAACCCTTTACCTTTTGTTGTGATGACATGCAGAAGCTTGGGGTGAGGCAGTTCGTGCATTTCCTTGAAAGCCCTGACAAGCTGTTCTGTGTTGTGTCCATCGATTGGACCGAAATAACGGAAACCCAGGGCTTCAAAAAATGCTCCCGGTGTCAGCGCTGCTTTTATGCCGTCTTCAATTTTGTGTACCGCGTTTTTAGCTGCATCTCCCAAGTCGTTGTTGAGCAATGAGATCGAGTCCCAGATAAATTTACGGACTCTGTTATAGGTCTTGTTCAGGGTAATATTGATAAGATAATTTTTAAGCCCGCCGGTACTTGGGGCAATTGCCATCTGGTTGTCGTTAAGGACGACCAGGATGTCGGTTTTACTATCTCCGAGATGGTTCATGGCTTCAAACGCCATGCCGCCGGTCATGCTGCCGTCCCCGATGACGGCAATGATTTTTTCGTTGCTTCCGGAAAGGTCACGCGCGGCGGCCATTCCGGCAGCCGCAGAGATTGATGTTGACGCGTGACCGGTGCCGAATGCATCGTGCAAGCTTTCGGAAATTTTCGGAAAACCTGCCAAACCGTTGAATTTCCTGTTTGTCTGCATCAGGTCTTTTCTGCCGGTCAATATCTTGTGTATGTAGGCCTGATGACCGACATCCCAGATGATCTTGTCGTGAGGTGTTTTGTATACATAGTGAAGGGCAACGGTCATCTCAACGACGCCGAGACTGGAGCCGAAATGACCACCGTTTTCCGCGACGACATCAATAAGATATGACCTGCACTCGTCTGCTACTTTCTGAAGGTCTTCCGGCTTGTATTTTTTTAGATCTTCAGGAGAATGAATGTTCGAAAGAAAGGGGAATTTTTCGTTTACGGAATACGGTGGTAATTGTTCCATATAAAACTTCCTTGTCTGACTGAAGTTGATCGTTTCAAATTGCCCCTATTCTCCTGTTCAGGTATTGTCATTAAACCGGATTGAGAGGTTCCCGGTTCCTGTAAAGTGAATTTTTAGAAAACTACGTTCCTGAAATCTGCATAAGTACACTGCGTTTGGAACGAGGGCCGTCAAGTTCTATAAGGAAGATCGACTGCCACTCGCCCAGAAGAAGTTTGCCGGTTGCAAAAGGAATGGTTTCAGAACTGTTCATGAAAAGACCCATGAGATGTGAGTGGGCGTTGTCACGTCCGTCGAGGGGGGCAATATTGTGCAGGTAATCGCCGTCTTTCGGTACAAGGCGTTTGAGGAAAATGACCATGTCTTCAAGCAGTCGGGGTTCCTGTTCATTTATGTTGATGAAGGCGGTTGTGTGCTGGCTAACAAGGGTTATCTGTCCCTGTTCCAACCTGCAGGACGCAACGGTTGCCCTGATTTCATCGGTGATATCGATAACCTGGATCGGTTCGGTTGTCTCCCGGACGATTTTCTGTGTCAGGTAGTTCATAGAAGTGCCGACATTCTGAGATAGCATGGGCTATACCCATCTTTTGTATGAAAACTGACTTACAATGTAAGAAGATCGGAGGCATATAGCAACGAGTACTGACGTTTGGAAGAAGTACTGTGTACCACGTTAAAAGGCTGTTAAAAAGTCCGGTTCTGCAGATTCGGTATTGTTTAATTTCCGTTTAGTTTTTGTATACTGTACAGTAGGGCACCTCAATTTATTGTCATGAGTCCCGATTCCATCGGGATGCAAGGCGAACGGAGCGCAGAAACCCTCTCCTATCCGCTCAACGAGGCAATTGAAGCGCGGAATAAATAAATTGAGGTGTCCTGTAACAGTTGGTACAAGAGCTGGCTTATAATCACTTAAAAGTTCTGAGGGATGGCCTACGTCAAGAGGATCGTGTCTGTAGTTATGTGTTCATGCTTGTTCCTTTTCCCCCAGGTTTCCTCTGCGGATCAAAATACACGGGTTCGCGCATTTACCGACCGATCACAACCTGTTCGTTTCGATAATCTGACGTTTAGTACCGGCTATGTATGGGGAGATTTAAAGGATAATGATGACCTTGAAATTATACCGTTTTCCGTGAGATTCGGGTTTGATATCAACGAATTCATCGGATTGCGGGGGCCTTCTACGCTTCAGCTCGGTGTAGAGCCTTTTTTAAATACTATCATTACTCCCGAAGAGGGTGTTGAGGTAGGTTTCAATGTCGGTTTCCGTTACATCGCTCCGGTGACGGACGGCGTTTCAATCTTCGGAGAAATCAGCTCAGGGCCTGCATACTTCAGCATCGATACCGTTGAGCAAGGGGATGAGGGGTTTAACTTTATCAGTCAGTTCGGTGCCGGTCTGGAGTTTGAAATAACCAACAAGGTCGCATTCACCGCAGGGTATCGTTACAGGCATCTCTCCAATGCAGGGTTGGATGATCCAAATAGCGGAATTAATACCAATGCTCTTATAACGGGCATTTCCTTCAGTTACTAAGCGGCTGGATTGAACTTCACATGGCGTTGCCTCATCATTTTCCGGAGTGCAGAGAAGTTTTCTGTACTCTTGGCGTTCTTTACCTTGATCCCATCTTTTCGATTTTGCTTTGCCTGCCCCTGTCCGGAAACCCGCTGATATGTCGGTCTTTCCATCCTGCGGCTTGAAAAACCTGTTTTGAGGACTGATTCAAGATCTGCCGGTATGTATCGGTCGGTATGAACTTATTACGGACAGGAATGTGTTACATGAAAAGACACTTCGGAAAAACATGTAACATACCGTATTGAAATAACATTTGTTGTCCGGAGAGTTATACCATATCGCGATTGAATCGATTGATACGGCGTTATTTTTCGTATGAACCAGAGACGCTCTAAACGGCAGGAGGAGTTATTATGGGAGTAGATTACAATCAGGTTGGCTGGTTTGAAATCCCGGTTTCAGATATGAGGCGAGCTATGGATTTTTATGAGCATGTGTTTGATGTTACGCTTGATGAGCAGGAAACAGGTGAGTTGAAGATGGCTTGGTTCCCCATGAAAGAGGATGAAATCGGGGCTCCTGGAAGTCTTGTCAAAGGCAAAGGGTATGTCCCCTCAGACCGGGGAGTATTGATTTACTTTACCTCGGCCGACATCGAGGAAGCCTGCAGGAGAGCAGTTGAAAAAGGTGGTCATGTGTTGCAGGAAAAGTTCAGCATTGGAGAATACGGCTTTGTTGCCATGCTTCGTGACACGGAGGGGAACACCATCGGCATACACTCGCGGACATAACGGAAGCGCCCGGAAGAGAGCCAAAAAGAAAAAACATATGAACCAGCAGTATTACGAAACAGAGGATCTTCAGGACTTTTCCAAAATTGGAGAATTCGCTCCTGAGCAGGGAAAGAAGTTTTTTGATTATTACCTTTCATCAACTTCCGCAGGGAAACTGACTGAGAGAGAAAAAGCGCTGATTGCTCTGGCGGTTGCCACTGTGAGGCATTGTCCTTACTGTATCGATGCTTATACGAACAAGTGTCTCTCTCTCGGAGTAGGGAGTGATGAAATGATGGAGGCAATTCATGTGGGTGCCGCGATGGTAGCGGGGGACACTCTTGCGCATGCTACCCAGATGCGCAAGATTGTCAAGCAGAAAGAAATGTAGGGTACCTCAATTTATTGTCATGAGCGTTTCAAGTGCAAGGTGAACGGAGCGCAAAAACCCTCTCCTATCCGCTCAACGAAGCAATTGAAGCGCGGAATAAATAAAGATGCCCTGTAGATGAACCACATGGAGCAAGAAAAGCTGCTGAAGGAACTGGATAGTTCCAGGTCTTTTGCAGAAAGGCTGAAAGCATGTGCATCATATCCTTTGTACGCACAGGCTGTCGAGACGCTTCAAATGAATATAACCCGTCGTTGCAATCTATGCTGTCGGCACTGTCATGTAAATGCATCGCCAGATCGTTCGGAGGAGATGAGCAGGCTGGATATGGAGGCATGCCTGCGCGCAGCCTCCCGTCCGGAAATAAAAACGCTGGATATTACCGGCGGGGCTCCGGAGATGCATCCACATCTTGCATGGTTTCTCCAAGAAGCGGCGGGGATGCGGAAGCGTCTGCTTGTCCGCAGCAATGCGGCGATACTTCTTGATAAAAAATATGAGCACTTTCTCGACATATATGCAAAGACTGCGGTAGAAGTTGTTGTTTCCCTGCCGAGTCTTCATCGTGATCGAACCGAGAGAATGCGTGGAGCGGATATTTTCGACAGGATTGTTGCGGCTCTCCGTGGATTAAATTCTCGCGGGTACGGCAAGCCTGATACAGGACTTGTTCTTGATTTGGTCCATAATCCCGTTGGCGCATTTCTTCCAGGGGCGCAACAATCTTTGGAGGAAGAATATAAAACCAGATTGCGCCGGGATTACGGCATTGATTTTAATCGCTTATATTGTCTGACAAACTGTCCGGTCGGCCGCTATCTTGATTTTCTCAAACGCAGCGGGAACCTCGAACAATATATCGGTTTACTGAAGGACGCATTCAACTCCGCTGCTGTCGAGAGTGTCATGTGCCGCACAACACTGTCCGTCGCACCCGACGGGCATCTATTCGACTGCGATTTCAACCAGATCCTCGACCTGTCCCTCTCTTCCGACGCATCGGCGCACATTCGTGACTTCGATTATGAAAAACTCGCTTCCCGGGAGATCGTGGTGCGGGGCCACTGTTACTGCTGTACTGCAGGAGCCGGTTCATCATGCCAGGGTGTGCTTCAGAAATAATCCTCTTCTCTCCGGTGTCTTACAGCCAGAATAGTTACGGTGTTTGATGTCATGATGCAGGATCCTTAATTCAACGATTCCGGTTTTCCCATCGCATCACTCCCAAAGACAATACGCTCAGCACGAGAAACCCCGTGACCATCGGCAGGATGGTACCGTCGTAGCATTGTCCGATGAGCGTACCGATGGAAAGGGCTGTGAAGGTGGACAGAGAGCCGATGGTTGCCGCTCCGATCCCGGCTATGTGGCCGAGGGGTTCCATGGCAAGGGCATTGAGGTTCCCGAAAAGAATGCCGATGGCGAAGAAAAGAGGCATCAGGTAAAGCATGAGCGACCAAAGCGGCGGGTGACCGTTTTGTTTGATGGCTACGGCAAGGAAAACTACGGATAAAACAGCAACGGCCAGCATGGCATACCGGACAAGGAAATGCAGGCTGAAGAGCATGACAAGGTTTGAGTTGAGCAGGGCTGCGGCACCGAATGCAACCGCGAGTATGCCGAAGTAGAGCGCGAACTGTTCACCGAGGCCGTACTGTATTTGCAGGATCTGCTGCGAGGAGTTCAGATAGCCGAGAAATGAGCCGAAGACCAGTCCGGCTACAATGGTATAGGCAAGCGATTGCCGAATGCCGACAATCTCGCGGACTGCGGATACTGTCCTTCGAAGGGTAAAGGGGATGCGCTTTTCGGAAGACAGCGTTTCAGGTTGCCGTAATGAAAACCACGTGAGAGTGAAGACCGAGAGAAACAGGAATATTCCGAAGATCGATCTCCAGCCCGAAAAGTCAAGCATTACCTGCCCTAACGCGGGAGCGAGAATCGGTATAAGGATAAAAATCGTCATGACGAAAGACATTACCCTTGCCATTTTCGGCCCTTCATATTGATCCCTTACAAGAGCGATTGAGACAATACGGGGGCCGGCGGCACCGAAACCCTGAAGAATCCGCCCGGCGAGCATTATGGGGAAACTGGTGGCAAAAAGGGAAAGAAGTGTCCCTGAGATGAAAATGCCGAACCCGACATAGATTGCCGGTTTTCTGCCGACAGCATCCGATAACGGGCCGTAAATGATCTGTCCGGCTGACATGCCGAGAAAGAGCAGCGAGATGATAAGCTGGTTTGTGTTTTCATGCCGGACACCGAGTTCATCGCCAATAGCGGAAAGCGCCGGCAGCATGGCATCGATCGAAAGCGCGACGAGCGACATCATCATCGCGGTAATCGCAACGAATTCCGCGAATTTCAGATGTTCACCGCTCCTTTTACTGGACATTCAAATCCCGCCCTTTGTAGAAGTCGATATCAGACCCGAATAGGTATTTGCAGAACCAGGTAAACTGTCCCGTATGATGGCTCAGATGTTCGGTTGCGTGAATGAGAATCCCGTAACCGGAATACTCGAACCCCTGGACCTTGTAAACCCGGGAAAGCTGCTCGTCGCTGAGTGAGTCTACGACGGCAATGCAGTCTTTTATGGTTGCGGTAAACGTTTCTTTTAGCTGTTCCCTGCTTGAGCCGGGCTTGTCGGAAAACTCCTTGGACCGGTTGCGACAAAAGCTTTGACCCCCAAGGCCTTTGATGATGTACTGATTGAGATTGCCGATCAGATGGAGAACAAGGTTGCCGGGGCTTGAAAGGTTCGGTGCGAAATCGGTCCAGAGCTTTTGATCATCGATGGTTTCAAGGCATGTGACCAGACGTGCCGCAATGGTGTCAAGGTGTTCGTTAATCGAGGTGCTGAAAG
>RAZP01000041.1 GCA_004028745.1 Prosthecochloris sp. | reverse complement strand
CTTCCAAAGTGGCTTTTGACAGGCTGGTAACGCATCTTAAAAAAAAGGGTTACGAGCTTCTTGACGCTCAGATCATGAATCGTCATCTTGGGCGTCTTGGCGCTGTGGAAATTAACCATGCCGAGTATATGGTGCTTCTGCATCGTGCACTGCAGAAAAAGATCCGTTTTATATAAGGCCGGAAAATGGTACTTTTAATGCTCTAAGCCGGCAACGTGTATTTTCTGGTTACCTGCCGCCGGTATTGTGGATTAAAACAGGAGAAAAAGTCTATGTTGTCGAGGGATCTCGAAGAGGGTCGGTCACAACCAAGGGTAATTATCTATTCGGGCAAAGGTGGAACGGGTAAAACCACTATTTCTTCATCGACAGCCGTTGCTTTGGCAAGAAAGAACAAACGGGTTCTTATCATGTCTTCCGATCCAGCACATTCACTCTCGGATGTATTCAACGTTCCTATAAGCCGGAACGAGCCTCAGGAGATCGAAAAAAATCTTTACGGCCTTGAAGTCGATACGATCCATGAGCTGAAGAAAAACATGTCCGGGTTTCAGAAGTTTGTTTCTTCATCATACCAAAACCAGGGGATTGACAGCGGGATGGCTTCTGAACTGACGACGCAGCCAGGGCTTGATGAGATATTTGCCTTGAGCCGGCTGGTTGACGAGGCACAGTCGGGCCAATGGGATACCGTTGTGCTGGATACTTCTCCAACCGGTAATACGCTCAGATTATTGGCTTACCCGGAGATTATTATCGGGGGCAATATGGGCAAGCAGTTTTTCAAGTTGTACAAGAGCATGTCGTCCCTTGCCCGCCCTATGGGCAGGAATTCTATTCCTGATGAGGAGTTTTTCAATGAGGTCAATGTCCTGCTGAAACAGATGGAGGATATCAACAAGTTCATACTCAGTCCGGAAGTGACCTTCAGGCTGGTTCTGAACCCTGAAAAGCTGTCGATCCTCGAGACAAAACGGGCCTATACTTTTGTTCATCTGTACGGGATCAATATCGACGGTATTGTCATCAACAAGATTTTGCCGACATCAAAAACTGTTGGCGACTATTTCGAGTTCTGGGCCGACCTGCACAGCAAGTATCTGATGGAAATCGATAACTCATTCTATCCGACACCGGTATTTCGCTGCCAGCTGCAACGTACAGAGCCTATCGGACCGGATGCGCTCCATGAGGTGAGTAAACTGTTGTTTGGTGAACAGTCACCTGACAAGGTTTATTATTCAGGAAAAAATTTCTGGATAGAGACAAAAGAAAGTGTACATACGGAAGAGCATCTTGAAGTTCTTTGTATCCGGATTCCTTTCCTGAAAGAGGCTGAAGATGTTGAGGTGAAGCGGATGGGAACCGATATTGTTGTAACTGTTGACCGGGCTCAGCGAATTATTACGCTTCCGAGAGCGCTTTACAGCCTGGAGATGGAGAAATATGTCAGGGAAGACGACCTTTTGAAGCTGCTGTTCAGAGAGGTGCCGGTTGATAAGGAAGAAATGGAACTGAACGTGAACAAGAATGTGCTGAACAAACTTCGTTCTTTGAGGAAAATGAAATTCTAAGGAGGAGTTTTCTTGATGATACATTGTGCATTTGGCTGTATTCTTTGTATCTTCTCCTTTTAAAATGTTAATTTTGCAGGGATTTTCACCCCAGATAACTGTTAAAAGAATCAGCTTATAACATGCCTGATAAAGCGCATTACGGTCTTTTGAAAGGAAAGAAAGGGATTATTTTCGGCCCTCTGGATGAAAGCAGCATCGGCTGGCAGATTGCTCTTCATGCCTACAAAGAAGGAGCCGAGATAGCCGTTTCCAATATAGCCACTGCACTGAGGTTTGGTAACATAAACGAGCTGGCTGAAATTTGCGGCAATGCTCCTGTTATCATGTGCGACGCGAGCAAGGATGAGGACGTTGAGGATGCATTCAAAGAACTGGCGGAGAAGCTTGGTTCTGTTGATTTTATCGTTCATTCGATCGGTATGTCGCAGAACATCCGCAAGCAGGTTCCTTATGAGGAACTGAACTATGAATGGTTTTTCAAGACGCTTAATGTGTCAGGGGTCTCGTTGCATCGCCT
>RAZP01000040.1 GCA_004028745.1 Prosthecochloris sp. | reverse complement strand
TGTAGACCATGGGCCGGTCCTGCTTGGTATTGCAAAAACAGACAGGATCGACCCCAAAACGCTCAATGCCCCCCTATCGTCCATCGGCAAAAAAGATCGTGTAACTCCTTCCGGACGATACCACTCGGTGATTGGGCCTGATCACCGAGGTAAGGACGTTTTGTGGGTTGATACTAAGTACGCTGTCGCACTGCATCCGGTTGTCAATGTTCCCGGACAGAAAAGAAGAACACGTTTGCAGTCCACAACATCGACAGATAACCGGATTACCTGGGGATGCATCAATGTTTCCGTACCGTTGTTCAAGAACGTCCTCAGCCCTCTTTTCAAGCCCACAGCAGGTATCGTATATATCCTTCCCGAAGCAGCTCCGGTAGAACAACTGCTTGCCAGCAAAGATAAGGATTGAGAGTTTTCAGGAAAAAATTGCCTTTTGCTGAAATACCTCAGTGAACAATCTCTTAAGGGCACCTCTATAAATTGTCGCGAGCGCCTTGAGTACGAGGCGAACGGAGCGCAGAAACCGGAGTGTACACAAGGTACATGAGGATTTTGAGCACCGATCAACGAAGTAATCATGGTGCACAGCAAATTAATAGAGGTGCCCTTAGCGCTATCTTTTTAGAGGTTTCATTATAGGATGCCTCTCCTGCTTCTTTTTCCGTTCTTTGTCCCCTCTTTCTTTTGGAGTATCAGACTGTGTTGTATGAGATCAGTAAGAATATTATAATTAAGTTGGATTTTCCAACGAACATCATCAAAGATGCAAAAAATCAGAGTCAGACAAAAAAATCAGATCACCATCCCGCTTCTCATCGCAAAGGAAGCCGATATTAAACCGGATGACGTGCTCGAAATCACCTATATGAACGGAGTGGTAACGTTAGTCCCGGCTGGCAGAAAAGGAAATAAACGATCTGTGATGGAATATGCTGGGGCCGCTAGAGGAACGTGGGGTAAAACAACTGAGGAGATCGAGGAAGAACTGAAAAAGGACAGGGATTCATGGGAAAGGTAGATGAAGCCATCACCAGCATGATTGGTCATCGGGTATATCTCGATACCAACATCTTTGTCTACTTTCTTGACCGAAACCCTGACTTCTTTGACGTCGTCAAACCGCTCATTCAGGCTATTGACTCAGGAAAAATTATCGGAGTTACCGGAGATGCCGCTCTTGCGGAAACACTGGTCAAACCATATCGGACCGGCAGCCTTGAACTGGTCGCGAATATCAGGGAATTTTTCAGAACCGAGGGATTCCTGTCAATTCTACCGCATGACGGAGAAACATTCGATCTTGCGGCACAACTACGAGGCAAGCGCGGAATAAAATTCATCGATGCCCTGCATTACGCAACGGCAATCCGATCAGGCTGCTCCTTTTTCATCACCAACGACCTCAAAATTCAGTCAGACGAAATCCTTGAAATAATCTCCGTCAAGGCTTTGAAAGAGTGAAAATCCTTCTCTTGTATAAGATAACTGCCATTTTAATAATGACATAAAGAGTTGTTTTACCTAATAAACAACGTCCCCTATTCCATTAAAAATAAAAGGCTTACAGACCGAAACCTGTAAGCCTTTTGTACTTGGTGCGTTCGGAAGGAGTCGAACCCTCAACCCACTGATTAAGAGTCAGTTGCTCTACCACTTGAGCTACGAACGCAACTATTTCATTTTACCCCTTGTATACTCCTTTATCAGGATTTATTCAGCAGTTTTTTCCGGTGCAGGCTGTGGCACTGCGTTTCCAGCCGGAGCAGGAGCTGAAGGGAGCTCTTTCTGTAGAATGCTCTCTCTTGTATCTACCGATGCCTGCCGGGACGGAAGTGTAAACTGAACCACAAAACAAAGCACCATGACAATACCGGCAAGAATCGCGGTTGTCTTGCTGAGAAAGTCACCAGTTCTCCTGACGCCGAGATTCTGAACGGTTCCCAGACTTGCAATTCCGCTTGTCAAACCACTCCCCCCCTTGGGATTTTGCAAAAGCACAACCCCAATCAGCAAAATGGACGCCAGCAAAATCAGAACAACAAGAAATATGTGCATAATCCGACAGGATGTTGTTAATTATAAAGGTATTCGCCAAATATCGTATCTTGGTTTTTATACGGCAAAGGGCTTAATTTAGCAACTTTTAAAACAAATCCAAGGCGTGTTTACCGAACTTGGAAAGCTTCTTGTCGCTATAGGAATTATTGCTGTTCTTGCCGGGATTGCTCTTATAATATACCAGAAAACCGGCGTCCCGGGTTTTTTCCGGTGGTTCGGCAACCTCCCTTTGGACATCAAAATACAGAGGGATAATTTCAGGTTTTATTTCCCGCTTGGAACATCAATAGCTCTATCAGCAATTTTAAGCTTTTTGATCTATCTTATCAATAAATTTTTCAGGTAACTTTTTCCATGCCCGAAAACGAAAAAGAGAACGCCCGTACGGCAACCGTTCAACGCAAAACCGCCGAAACCGATATCCGGATTGAGCTGAACCTTGACGGCTCTGGACTGCACTCCGTAGATTCAGGAGTGGTTTTCCTCGATCACATGCTGGCAAACTTCAGCAAACACTCCGGAATCGACCTTGCCATACACTGCAAGGGAGACACAGAGGTCGATGACCACCATTCTGTTGAAGATATCGCTATTGTATTGGGTTCTGCGATCCTGGAGGCACTGGGCGATAGAAAAGGGATACAACGCTACGGCTGGTCAATGATCCCGATGGATGAAGCGCTTGCACGTTGCGCAATGGATCTCGGAGGAAGGAGTTACTGTGTTTTCAAATGCGCCTTCAGCAGACCCGACATCAACGGGTTTTCAACCGAGATGGTCCAGCATTTTTTCCTGTCGCTTTCACGAGCGTTGCAGGCCAATATCCACTTGGCCGTTTTAGAAGGAAGCAACACGCACCACAAGATTGAAGCGCTGTTCAAATCCTTTGCTTACGCCCTGAAACAGGCTGTCTCGATTACAGGAACGGCCATCCCGTCAACGAAAGGAGCATTATAAGTGCTGAGTGCTGAGTGCTGAGTGCTGAGTGCTGAGTGCTGAGTGCTGAGTGC
>RAZP01000004.1 GCA_004028745.1 Prosthecochloris sp. | reverse complement strand
TTGTTATGGCTGATATACATTCCCAGGGCTTCGCTGGTTGACAGGTTGCGATGGAGTTCAGGTACCCGGCTCCGTGGCGTTTCCTGCTCGATCTTCAGATTGATGCCTGCGATGACAAATGCGGGCCGCAATGCCTTACGAACTTCTTTCATATCCACCAGTCTTCTCTGCTCACCACGGCAGGTTATAACGACCCTGACAATAGTCCCTTCGAGGCTGGTTTCCTCGATGCGTTCGAGTATCAAAGGCATTGGATCCTCCTCATTCCTTACATCTACTTCAACCGGAACCATTGCCCTGGCAGGAGTCGGAACATGGTGGAACTGCAGCTTTTTGTTTTTAGAAATATCTATCATCACAAACCCTTTCTCCTGTTCTGCTTCAGCAAAACTTATTCGCTCGATACTTCCGGAGTACACAACAGGTGGAGCCTCCCCTGTTCCAAGCTCCTGATGTTTATGAATGTGTCCCAGTGCCACATAATCAAACTCAGGGCGTTTCAACAGGGAAAGACTGAAAACCGGGTCCCTCGTTACCAGGGTAAAACGTTCAGAGCCCTCTGTCATCACCGCCGTATCCACATGCAGGTGGCCGGCAAGAATCACGGGGTAGTCTACCTGTTTCTTTCTCAGCCTTTCAACCTCGGTCAAGATAAAATCAGAATAGATTTCATGAACCCTGTGATGCTGCTCCTCTTTAGGCAAGGAGGCAAACTTTTGTTTAGTACGAAAATCATGAACCATAGGCCAGGGCAGTCCGATAATTCTGACCGGTCCGCTTTTTGTCATGATATCCCTGGACTCACGCTCCCTGAACAAATGGATCGAGTCGGAGAAAAGAGAAAATATCTCCATGGAGTTTACTTTTCCGAACGTGTAGGGATGATCATGGTTTCCGACAATCATCACGACCGGAATCTCACGATCGAGCAGAGGTTTCAAGCAACGGGCAAAGATTCTCTGGTCAGTCTGGCTGGGGTTCATGTCCCGGTAGGCGTCTCCACAGAAAAGAACTAGGTCGATATCTTCCTCTACCGCATGCTCCACCATGTAACGGAAACAGCGTTCGAAATCTCCCATCCTTGAATTAAGACCGCTTTTCGGGTCAACCACGCCGTGCGTCTTATAACCGATATGAATATCTGCAGTGTGGAGAATCCTCATGGTCATACCCCGGTTTACCGATATATATCCAAAATCCACCGTAATTCCTCAAACACACCACACCATTACCTACTTCCAGCTGGATACTGCCCGCCCAACGAAGCAATAGAAGTGCCTTAAACAGTTCCAACAATCGTTACACACTCATGGATTTACATCCGATATTTTGTAAAATGAATTTTATGTCTTTTCCCTGCGTAAATAAGTAACCTTAAAAAAGAACCAGATATGCCGCTTTCCTACGACAACGAGTACCGGACATCCATCGAAAATCCGGAGCAATTCTGGGCAAGCGCCGCGGAAAAACTCCATTGGTACAGGACATGGGACAAAGTGCTTGACAGCAGCAACCCTCCCTTCTACCGCTGGTTTGCCGGGGGCAAAACCAATACCTGTTACAACACGCTCGACAGGCACGTCGATGAAGGCCGAGGTAACGACATAGCAGTGATCTACGACAGCCCTGTTACCGGCGTGAAGCAGCGTTTTACTTTTCGTGAATTCCGCGATGAGGTTGCACTTTTTGCAGGTGCACTGCAATCCAGAGGAGTGCGAAAAGGAGATCGCGTCATTATTTACATGCCGATGATTCCCGAGGCACTTATCGCCATGCTCGCCTGCGCCAGAATCGGCGCTATCCATTCCGTAGTGTTCGGAGGATTCGCATCGCACGAGCTCGCGGTCAGGATTGACGACTGCAAACCTAAAATTATTGTATCTGCGTCCTGCGGCATTGAGAGGGACAAGGTTATCGACTATAAGCGGCTGCTTGATTTTGCCATCGAGCTGGCTCATTTCAAGCCGGAAATCTGCATTATCCGGCAACGAGAACAGCTCAGAGCATCTCTGAACGAAGAAAGAGATTTAACCTGGAAACAAGCTCTCCTTGGAGCCGAACCCGTCCCCTGTGTTCCCGTCGAGTCATCCGACCCCCTCTATATCCTCTACACTTCGGGAACAACCGGAAAACCCAAAGGCGTGGTTCGAGACAACGGCGGGCACATGGTCGCCCTGAAGTGGAGCATGGAAAATGTTTACGGAGTAAAACCCGGAGAAACTTATTGGGCTGCAAGCGATGTCGGGTGGGTAGTGGGACACTCCTATATCGTTTACGGACCGCTGCTTAACGGCAACACAACCATCATCTTCGAGGGCAAACCTGTCGGCACGCCCGACCCCGGAGTTTTCTGGAGGATCATTCATGAACACAAGGTTTCTGTCTTTTTCACTGCACCGACGGCATTCCGGGCGATCAAAAAAGAAGATCCGAACGGAACGTTCATTGAGAAATACGACCTTTCCGGGTTCAGGACACTCTTTCTTGCCGGCGAACGGGCCGATCCCGATACGATTAAATGGGCTCAGGAAAAACTAAGCGTACCGGTTATCGACCACTGGTGGCAGACTGAAACCGGCTGGGCAATCGCTGCAAACTGCCAGGGAATAGAGCCGGGACCGATCAAATACGGCTCGGCATCCAAAGCTGTTCCCGGCTATAATGTCAGGGTAGTGAACCAGAACATGGAAGAACTGAAGGATGGGGAAATGGGAGACATTGTTATCCGCAACCCGCTTCCCCCGGGTACGATGCTGACACTCTGGAAAGCCGACAATCACTTTATCGAAAGCTATATGTCAAAATACCCCGGTTATTACCTCACCAGCGATGCGGGCTATATCGATGAAGACGGGTACATTTTCATAATGTCCCGCACCGATGACATTATCAATGTCGCAGGACACAGGCTTTCTACCGGAGCAATAGAGGCAGAACTGTGCGAACACCCTGATGTTGCCGAAAGCGCCGTAATAGGTGCGGCGGATGAACTCAAGGGCGAAGTTCCTGTCGGATTTCTCGTTCTGAAATCCGGGGTCGATACACCGCATAACCAGATCATAAAACACGTCATTGAATACGTTCGGGAGAATATCGGCCCGGTCGCTTCCTTCAAGCAGGCTGTTATCGTGCAGCGTTTGCCAAAAACACGTTCTGGAAAGATACTTAGAGGCACTATGCGCAAAATAGCCAACAGTGAAGAATATACGATGCCGGCGACAATCGACGATCCGGCAATACTCGACGAGATCAGGGAAGCTCTTCAATCGATAGGATACGCTCAATGATCTCAAACATAGACCATATAGCCATAGCGGTGCATGACCTGAAAAGTGCGCTTGAACGTTTCAAGGCGCTGACCGGCATCCCTGATGAGCAGATCCGCATCGAAGAGGTTCTTTCAGAAAAAGTCAGAGTAGCGTTCATAAAGGTCGGCAGCTCGAAAATCGAGCTGCTGGAACCTCTCGGTGCAAACAGTCCCATTATAAAATTTCTGGAAAAACGCGGTGAGGGACTGCATCACATTGCGCTTGAAACCGTTGACCTTGAAGCTGAAATGGCACGCACCGCCACTGCCGGTTTGTCGCCACTTTCTCCACCTTCTCCGGGAGCAGGTAAGAAAAAAATTGTATTTTTCAACCCGAAAGATACCCACAGGGTACTGATAGAGTTTGTACAGAAGCTGTAACATCACTAATCAATTGTGAAGCACTTTTTTTTCCCATTTGAAAAAAAGCCGGATTTCACCTGTTCAGCGGAACACATCGAACGGTTAACCGAATACGAAAAGTATCAGCTCTCCTTTCACCCGGAACGTCCCAAGTATCTTGATTATCTCACTATTTTCCACGAGGTGGAAGAGTGCCTGCAAAGCGACGTGCATGGCAGTTGCCTCATCCATACCCACAGGGCCGTTCTCGAATCAAACGAAGGCCCACTGAAAGTCATGCTGATCGGCCAGCAATCCGCTCCCACATCGGATTACGGACAACTCCAGACACTCATGAAAAACGATGGTGAAGCTGAAAAATGGAACCAAGGAATGCCTACCCCTGCCTCCTATGACCGTGCGCTGCGTGCAATTGAGCTTGCCGGCAAGGAAAGCCGGATCATCATAACCATGATCGACACCCCAGGTGCAGACCCTACAGAGGAAGCTGAAGCAGGGGGCATTGCTTGGAAAATCGGCCGATGCATGCAGGCGCTTGCGGAAGCCCCTGTGCCAACAATATCCGTAATCATGAACAGGGGGTGCAGTGGAGGGGCTATTGCCTTGAGCGGCTGTGACGTCGTGCTCGCCATGGAGTACGCCACCTATCTGGTTATCTCACCCGAAGCCTGCTCTTCTATCCTTTTCAGAACACGGAGCAAGGCAAACCTCGCAGCGGAAATTTCCCAGATCACAGCAAGAGAAGCCCTCGATCACAGCATAATCGATGCCCTTGTCACTGAACCTGAAGGCCCTGCCCACAGGTTTCCCAAATCCGCCATGGCTTCCCTGAAACGGTCATTGGGGTCCCATGCAACAGCCTTGGGATCAATCCCGCCGGAAAAAATCTTTCCCTGGAGGGTAAAGAAATGGAGAAAAATCGGCCAATGGAACGAGATAGGGGAACAAGAGATGGCTGTTTTTGAAAAACAGGTTTCGAGGTGCCTGCAAAAACCGGCCGACACCCTCTTTATCAAACGCCACGCCGGCTGCAGGGACAGCAACGGCAAAAGAATCTACGATCCAGTCTTGTTCCCCAAGCTTCTCGAAAACAACTATGTCTGCTCGGAGTGCGGTTACCGCTACACCCGGCTTTCTGCAAGGGATTATATCGAGCTGGCCCTCGACGAGAGTTCCTTTCGCGAACACCCTCAAACCCGTTATATTGCTGACAGGGACATCCTTCTGTTTCCGGAATACAGCCAGAAGCTCGAAGAGGCACGCGCTGCAACAGGTATGGCTTCAGCCTTAATCACAGGAAACGGTACGGTCGGAGGGCACGATGTAGTTTTCTGCGCGACGGATTTCGGTTTTCTGGGTGGCTCTTTCTGCATGTCGACCGGCGAAAAAATATGGCGGGCCTGTGAAACCGCCATCGACCGGCAATGCCCGATTATTCTCCAAGCTGCCGGGGGTGGAGCACGCATGCACGAAGGCTGCTCCTCGATGGTCAGTATTCCCAAAGTGCACGTAGCTCTATCGAGGGTTGAAAAGGCATCCCTGCCAGTGATCACCATCATCACAGATCCGACTCTCGGAGGCGTGGCGATCGGTATCGGATCACGCGGCATGAAGCTTTTCGAATATAATGCAGGAAATATCGGATTCTCCGGAAAACGTGTTATCGAGCAGTATACCGGGCACAAAACCTCACAGGATTTCCAGACAACCCGATGGCTGCAGCAGAAAGGGCACGCAAAATACATTGTTAAACCCAAAGACATGAGACACAAGCTTTCAGTCATTATCGATGACTTTTACAGAAACCGTGTATCCTGATATCCGTTGATTTGTTGATCCCGACGTGTCGGGACGGATAGCTGTCGATTCAGGACAATTTTTTATCACGTTTTATAAAAGCTATGTTCGAGGACTTTAGCCAGGTAACAAAAGAGGAATGGAAACAAGGAGTCCTCAAAGACCTCAAAGGTGCGGACTACAGCACAATAGAATGGTTAACCCGGGACGGGTTTACCGTTGAGCCTTTCTACAGTCCCGCAGAAAGGCCCTTGTGCAGTCTTCCACCTGTTCCGGGCAAAGAAGATAACAGCTGGAAAGCCGGTGTGGAAATAGACTCTTCCGATCCTTTGCAGGCCAATGCCGAGGCCCTCGAGCATCTTGCAAACGGTGTGCATTCTCTTCTTTTCGACACCTCAGGAGTTGTCGATCCCGATGAAGCTTTCATATCTTCTCTGCTGCACAACATTGATGCTGATTCAGCCTCTATCTATTTCTCAGGGGTTGCGGATCCCGGAAAATTCATGTGGAACTTCTCAAAGCTTCGCTCCTTCGGCAATGTTACGGGCGGCCTGATCGACATAGGTGAAGCACCGGCAGACAATCTTCTTGAATGCAGAAAAACCGCAAAAAGGTTCAGGACACTCGGAATAAACGGTGAGCAATGGCGCCAAAAAGGTGCGACTACAGCGCAGGAGATCGGGATTTTTGCTGCCTTCGCCTACGACCTTTTCAGGGAGATGCACAATAAAGGTATTGATCCTGTTCAGGTAGCATCTTCCATGACTGTTAACCTGGCCGCAGGGCCATCCTTTTTCTCCGAAATTGCGAAGTATAAAGCATTCAGGCTTCTCTGGAAGAGGATGACACAGACTATCAGCACCTCTGAAATTCCCGAACCGGAAATGACGGCAACAACGCTCAAAGGGTCTCCTTACCGGGATGATTCTTTCAGTACCCTCGTTGAGTTTGCGACGGTGTCTTCTGCAGCAGTTCTGGGAGGATGCGGCACACTCTTTATCCGCCATTTCAGTTCAGGAGAAAATACTGACAGAGCTTTTGCAGCCCGCCTCTCAAGGAACATACATCACATTTTGAAGCATGAGAGCATGCTCGACCGTGTCATTGATCCTGCTGCAGGTTCGGCATATATCGAAACCCTCGCATTGAATCTTGCGGAATCCGCATGGAGTGTTTTCAGCACCATAGAAACTTTTGGAGGCATGCGTAAGGCCAAAAAAAGCGGAATCGTAGAAAAAGTGATTGCCGAAGGTACTGGAGCAAATCCGGCAGAAAAAGATAAGGGAAAAACCTTTTTCAGTTCCCTGGAGTTTTCCGGTGCATCTTGCGGACATATCCCCTCTCGTAATTGGCTTACCCTTGAAGGCATAAGGATAAAAAATATCTATACTTCGGAAGATATCCGCAATGCAGAGCAGGTGAGGTTTGCTCCCGGTTTTCTCCCTTATACCGGCGGTCCGTACACAACCATGTACACCATCCGTCCCTGGACTATCCGGCAATACGCCGGGTTTTCAACCGCGGAAGAATCGAACGAATTTTACCGCCAAAACCTTGCTGCAGGCCAGAAAGGGCTTTCCGTTGCTTTCGACCTGCCGACGCACCGCGGCTATGACTCCGATCACCCTCGCGTAGTTGGCGACGTAGGCAAGGCCGGGGTTGCCATCGACTCGGTCGAGGACATGAAAATCCTGTTCGACCGGATTCCGCTTGACCGGATGTCGGTATCGATGACTATGAACGGTGCGGTGCTCCCAGTCATGGCATTTTATATCGTTGCCGCGGAAGAACAAGGAGTAGCCCAGGAAAAACTAAGCGGCACTATTCAGAATGACATTCTCAAGGAATTCATGGTCCGCAACACCTATATTTACCCTCCGGCTCCCTCTATGCGCATCGTTGCAGACATTTTTCGCTACACCTCTGCAAAAATGCCGAAGTTCAACTCGATCAGCATTTCAGGATACCACATGCAGGAAGCCGGAGCAACCGCAGACCTGGAGTTGGCCTACACCCTTGCCAACGGGCTCGAATATCTCAAGACAGGCCTCGAGGCAGGGCTTGGTATTGATGAATTTGCCCCCCGTCTTTCCTTTTTCTGGGGTATCGGTATGAATTTTTTCATGGAGATCGCAAAGCTCAGAGCAGCAAGGATGCTATGGGCAAAAATCGTCAAGCGGTTCAATCCTTCCAACCCCAAATCCTTTATGCTCCGCTCCCATTGCCAGACTTCGGGGTGGAGCTTGACGGAACAGGATCCGTTCAACAACGTTACACGCACCTGTGTAGAAGCATTGGCCGCGGTCCAGGGACATACCCAATCCCTGCACACAAACGCACTGGACGAGGCTATTGCCCTGCCGTCGGTATTTTCCGCACGTATCGCACGCAACACCCAGCTTTACCTGCAAGAGGAAACCGATATTACAAAAGCAATCGACCCCTGGGCCGGCTCCTATTATGTCGAAGCCCTTACCAGAGAGCTTACCGGAAAAGCATGGGGAATCATAGAAGAAATCGAGGAAATGGGCGGTATGGTCAGAGCCATTGAACAAGGGCTGCCGAAGCTGCGTATCGAAGAGGCCGCAACACGGCGCCAGGCACGCATCGACAGTGGAAAGGATTGTATCGTCGGGATCAATTGTTTTACAAATGCCGACAAAACCAACATTGATATCCTCGAAATCGATAACACGGAAGTTCTGCAGCTTCAGTTGGAAAAACTCTCCGCTGTCAGGCAGGAAAGAGATGAGGAAACGGTCGGTAACGCACTTGAAGCTCTCACGAACTGCGTGCAGGATGAAAAAGGAAACCTGCTCGAGATGGCTGTCAGAGCTGCACGGGCAAGGGCTACACTGGGCGAAATATCCGATGCCTGCGAAAAATCTTTCGGAAGATACCGCTCATCCGTTCAGCTCAACACCAACGTTTACCTCTCACAAATGAACAGCAACAAGCTCTTCATGAAAGCACATAACCTTGCGGAAACATTTGCCCGCCATGAAGGACGCAGGCCGAGAATACTGGTGGCCAAAGTCGGCCAGGACGGACACGATAGAGGTGCAAAAGTTATTGCAGCCTCATTTGCAGACATCGGGTTCGACGTCGATATCAGCCCGCTTTTCCAGACACCTGAGGAAGTCGTGCAGCTGGCACTGGACAATGATGTACATTTGGTAGGAATTTCAAGTCTCGCCGGCGGCCATAAAACACTTGTCCCTGCTGTCGTTAACGGATTGCGAAAAGCCGACAGGGCTGACATCCTTGTCATAGCCGGAGGTGTCATTCCGGAACAGGATTATGGATTTCTGCTCGATGCCGGGGTAGCAAAGGTCTTCGGACCAGGAACTGTGATAGCGGAAGCGGCAAGCAACATTCTGCAAATGATGATCGACAGATTTATAGCCGGAGAGGAAACCAGCTCACACAACGGAGACAGTTAAGCAGTACCAGAACAGCAGGAAACCATGTCAAGATCCACAGGCAACATCATGCCGGAAGAGATTGTCAGGCACATCATGAAAGGCAGCAGAAGTGCGTTAAGCCGCGCCATAACCCTCATTGAATCTGCAAGACCGGATCATCAGGAAAAGGCTCACAAGATTCTTGACATGTGCCTTGAACATAGACAAGATTCCCTGCGGATAGGCATCACCGGTCCTCCCGGAGCAGGAAAAAGCACCCTTATAGAAGCACTCGGCCTTATCATCCTCAACGACCCCGACAACACACTTGCGGTACTCACCGTCGACCCGAGCAGCAAACGCTCCGGTGGTAGTATTCTTGGCGACAAGGCCCGCATGGAAAAGCTTTCCGGCAGAAAAGAAGTTTTTATCCGCCCCTCCCCTTCCTCAGGGCACCTGGGGGGAACATCCCCCCAAACACATGAGGCAATTCTTTTGTGTGAAGCCGCAGGGTACAACATCATCATCGTAGAAACCGTCGGAGTCGGGCAATCCGAAATCTCTATTGAATCCATGGTGGATTACATTCTCCTGCTCATACTGCCCGGTTCAGGGGACGAATTGCAGGGAATAAAACGGGGTATCATGGAAATAGCCGATGGGATAGCAGTAACAAAAACCGACGAAGCACCGGGAAAAAGCGTTTTGCTGTCAAAAAACTCCTGTGAGTCGGCACTAAAACTCCTGCCGAAAAAACATCCTGTATGGAACCCGAAGGTCATGCTTACTTCGGCGGTTTCAGGGGAAGGCGTTGATGAGGTCTGGAACAATATCCGACAGTTTGCAACAGTCCTCAGGGAGAACAATCTCTTCGAGGAAACCCGGAAAAAACAACTCCACCAGCTTTTCTGCTCACAGGTAGAACTGCAACTGAGGCATGCATTCTATAACCATCCCGAAATCAACTCGTCATTCACAACGATCGCTGCAGCGGTAGAGAACAACAGCACCAGCCCGTTCAGCGGAGCAAAAAAACTGGTAGAAAAAATTATTCGCCCTCGCCCTCCTCAATAAACTCCTTTTCCTCGGCTTTCACGATCAGAACAGGGCACTTCGCCTTCCGCACCACCGACTCGGCAACACTACCCATCAGCAGCCGGCTCAAACCTGTTTTCCCATGTGACCCGAGGATGACAAGATTGACATCGAGCTCTTCTGCCTTTTCCAGGATGACCTCCGAAGGCGTTCCTATCTGCACATCGGCCTCAACATCCACTCCCCTTTCCCGCTCTGCCCTGATGATTTCTTCAAGGTCTTCTCTTGCCGCTTTTTCAAGATCTTCCTCCAGCGGCACGTAGGACAATGACATATCAACCGCCATTGGTCTGGGCTCAACTACGTTGAGCAGAAAAAGGCCTGCACCCATTCCTTTGGCAAACTCGTGCGCGTAACGTACCGCATTACGCGATGCTTCCGAAAAGTCGACCGGACAAAGGATTTTGCGGATTTTTATCATGTTCAGGGGTTTTTCATTAATGGAAAATTATATCGTACTTCATTTTCCGCTTCCTTTATCCATGAACGGTTTCAAGAGATCGATAGGTATGGGAAAAATCGTTGTTGAGTTGTTCTCCGCCGCAATGTCCTGGAGTGTCTGCAGATATCTCAACTGAAGGGCACTGGGGTTCTCGGCAATGATAGCCGCAGCTTCATTCAGACGTTTTGCAGCCTGAAACTCACCTTCAGCGTTGATAACCTTTGAGCGCCTTTCCCTTTCAGCTTCCGCCTGCTTGGCCATTGCACGCTGCATTTCTATTGGAAGATCGATCTCCTTGATCTCTACCTTGCTCACCTTGACACCCCACGGTTCGGTATCCTTATCGAGAAGCGACTGAATCCGGTCATTGATCTCGTCTCTTTCCGAAAGCAGATGATCCAGTTCTCCTTGACCGCAGGTGCTCCGAAGGGTTGTCTGTGCAAGCTGTGAAGTGGCAAAATGGAAATCTTCAACATCGACCATCGCCTTGATCGAATCGATTACCCTGAAATAAACCACCGCGCTTACCTTCACGGTGACATTGTCCTTTGTAATAACATCCTGCGGGGGCACATCCAGCGTAACGGTACGCATATCGATTCGCACCATCTTATCGATAAACGGAATAAGAATAATGATTCCCGGCCCCTTTGCACCGATAACGCGCCCGAGCCTGAACACGACTGCCCGTTCGTATTCCCTGAGAATTTTTACGGCAGAAGCAAGAAACGCCACTGCAAGAAAAATGATCGGTATAAGATTGATGCTGAACATTATGGTTTCTCCTGTTTTTTGGTTACCTGCAAAACAAGTCCTTTCATGCCGCTCACAGTTACAGCTGCCCTTTCCGGAATCTGCTCATCGCTCTCGGCATCCCAAAGCTCACCGTGCACAAAAACCTTTCCTGGTTCTCCGGGGGCTATAGCATGGATCACGCTGCACTCTTCTCCCAGTAATTGCTCAGGACCGGAAGCGAGCTTCAACCTCGACGACTTCGCCACCAGCCAGACGATGACCAGTAAGGACACCGAAACCATGATATATACCGGCAGAAATACCGCCATAGAAATGGAAACACCTGTTTCGGCAGTGTTGAACAACATGAGAGAGCCCATGAAAAGCGCCACCAGCCCCGCCAGCGCGAGGATACCGCCACTTGCGACAAAAAGCTCCAAACCAAAGAAAACCACTGCCAGCAAGATAAGCAACAGTCCTACAACATTTACCGGGAGCGCTTGAAGGGCGAAAAGAGCCAGAAGAAGTGAAATCGCCCCCAGCACACCAGGAAATATGGAACCAGGATTAGCAAGCTCAAAGTAGAGGCCTGCCAGCCCAACCATGATAAAGATATAAGCAAGATTGGGGTCGGCCAGTTTTATGAGAATCTGTTCCTGCAATGTCGGGGTAAACTCTTCTATTACAGCACCTGTCAGATCAAGCGTCACGCTGCCGTCTACCGTCTCCACCTTCTTTCCGTCAAGCATTTTGAACAGTTCTGAACGATTGGCGGCCACAAAATCTATCACCCCTGCCTCAAGCGCTTCGCTGGCAGTGGACGCAATACTTTCGCGTACCGCCTTTTCAGCCCAGTCGGCATTTCTGCCGCGTTTTTCGGCTATGCTCCGGGCAAACGCAGCAAGATCATTTTCCGCCTTTTTGCTCATGGTCTCATCGCTGTCGCCTCCTCCCAGACCAACCGGGTGAGCCGCACCGATTTCAGTCCCCGGCGACATCGCAGCAACGTGTGCAGAAAGTGTCAGAAGCGCCCCCGCCGATGCAGACTGGGCACCTTGCGGAGCCACATAAACAATCACGGGAACACGCGAAGCAAAAACCTTCTGGATCATGCTTCGTAACGAAGAAACCAGACCGCCCGGCGTATCAAGTTCCACCAACAAGGCATGAACACCCTCCCTTTCAGCTTGGTCGACAGCGCGTTCAAAAAAATCTGCGCTACCGGGGTTTACCGTCCCCTGAAGCGAGAGTAAATAGACAACTTTTCGGCTATCGTCTCCGGCTGCATGAGATACCGGAAAGAGGCCGCAAACAACGCTGAGCGGTAACAGCAACGCACAGAAGAAAAAAATCTTTCGTGAAAGGAATCGAACCATGGCGACTGGTAAAGTGGTTTACGGCATAGGCCCGCGAAAATCGCAAGTCTTATCATAATATAATCAAACCTTTTGTACCTCCTTTCTGTTCCTGTAAATGATTATTAGCAGCTTCAGGATATTTGCTATCTTCACCTTTGCATCCGAAAAAAACGGACTGCCGATTAACGTTAATCATTACTGCAGCAAGCCTTGCTCCACCAAGGGCTGACAACACGTAATCAAAAAGGAATATGTCATACGTATTAATTACGGGAGCATCATCAGGTATTGGAAAAGTTTTTGCAAAAGAGTATGCGTCGCGTGGAAACAACCTCATCCTGGTTGCACGTTCTGGCGAAAAACTTGAGGCGCTGGCCGACACACTTACCGGCACATACGGCATCAATGTCCGGACTTTTACACAGGACCTTTCCCTTCAGGACAGCGCCGAAAAGGTGTTTGATTTTTGCAAAAAGGAAAAACTTGCCGTTAGAACGCTGGTCAACAACGCAGGCTTCGGCCTCAACGGAGCCTTTGATTCTCTGCCCCTTGAAAGCCATGAAAAAATGGTGGTGCTGCATAATCTCACGCTTATAAAGCTTACGTACCTCTTTCTGCCGGAAATGAAACGCAGAAACCAGGGGGAAATCCTTAACGTCTCGTCCATCACCGCATTCCAAGGCATTCCTTACAACGCAGTATATGCCGCCACAAAAGCATTTGTTCTCAGCTTTTCAGAATCGATTCGAGAAGAACTCCGACATTCAGGCATACACGTCTTCGCCCTCTGTCCGGGACTGACCGAAACCGAAATCTTCGAAAAGACAGGGATCGACCCTTACCGGACCCTGATGCCGGTAGGACCTCCCGAACCAGTTGTCAGGGCCGCGATAAAAGCGCTGCAAAAAAACCGAACATACAGTGTTCCCGGCCTCATTAACAAGATTCTGATCCATGGAGGCCGGCTGCTTCCGAGAACCCTCATGCTGAAGCTCGGCATGGTACTTAGCAGACGTGAGAAATCTACGGTAAAAACTCTGGCTGGCAATAACCTGACATAAAGGCACCTCTATTAATTGTCGTGAGTGCCTGATTCTATCGGGATACGAGGCGGACGGAGCCCCGACTTTACCGGGATAAACTACAAAACCGGAACGGATCCCGACAGGTCGGGACCAACGAAAAAATCAGGGCACGGAACAAATAGAATTGGCCTTTTCCTGGCAGATGCTCTTGACACAATAGGCGCTGGAAATTATTTTTATTCTCGTCTAAACTTTAAAAGAGCTTTTAAAGGTTTTAATCTCTGAGTTCAGGGAGTGAACTTGTAACAACTTTTTTTACCTGATATATGTTTTTTTTCGATCCTCTATACTTTCTATTCGCCTTACCTCCCCTGCTGCTCGGCCTCTGGGCACAGTTCAGGGTAAAATCGGCGTTCAACAAGTACTCGCAGGTCACCCTTGCAAACCGCATCAATGGCGCACAGGCGGCGCGTATGATTCTTGACCGGAGCGGGCTCGGCAATGTCGATGTCGAACAAACACGCGGCATGCTTTCGGATCACTACGATCCGCGAAGCAAGAAGCTTCGCCTGAGCGAACAGGTTTACGGCCTGCCGAGCATCGCCTCTGTTGGCGTAGCCGCTCATGAGGCAGGACATGCTTTACAGGATAAAAAAGGGTATTTCCCGCTCCAGGTTCGTTCGGCCATGGTACCCGCTGTCTCCATCGGCAGCAACCTCGGCCCGATCATCTTCATTGTGGGTATGTTTATGGCGGGTTCTTTCGGTACCACGCTTGCCTGGACAGGTATTCTTCTGTTTGCCGCCACTGCACTCTTCGCGCTGGTTACCCTGCCGGTCGAGTTCGACGCCAGCAAACGCGCAAAAGAGATCCTTGTATCCCAGGGCATCGTTTCACGACAGGAACTGCAAGGGGTAAACGCAGTCCTTGACGCTGCTGCCCTCACGTACGTTGCCGCGGCAGCACAGGCTATCATGCAGCTTCTTTACTTCATAACCATCATGAACAGAAGGAACTGACAGAAAACCAGGTACAACAAAACAACCCATCCCGCCCGGTAGAACAATCTGGCAGGCGGGATAACCTATACCTGTCAACCACCGCAATTACAAGTTTTTTCCAATCTTATGTCTTTGCCAAGATCTTTTATGCAGTCCCAGACAACCATCTCTACCTTATGGTCTGCATGCGGTTCGGTTTCCGTACACTGCCATTGATAGCAATTCGCATTTGACCTTTTCATATAATGCTTCTCCACGGCAGGTTTACCACATAACTGACAAGCGGTTTGTACATCCTTTATCCAGTCATACCAGGGTGAACCTTTCTCCTTTTTTCCTACAGGCCCTTCTGTGTAAGGACACTTTCTCTCTCCCTCTTCGAGCCTGACAGCCTCATTTGTTTCTAAAAGCTTCTCCAGCTCTTCGTTTGTCATGTTCTGAAGATTACTTGTTTCTTTTTGTGACATAACAGGCCTCCTTTTACAGCATGTGTTGTAGGAAAAATGACAACAGTAACAGATTTCAGCAGCTCAAACTCCGGAAAACCTTGTGGAGGGAAAGGGGAAAATAAAAAAACAAAGCATAAATAGTTGGCTTGTACCGAACCCTGTAGATTCCCTGTAAAGCTCAATGCTTTTTATAGTTAAGTATAACGAATAAACTCTCTCACTCAAAATGGGCCAGCCGTTTCCACTCATTCCCTCACCCGACAGGAGAACCCAACCCACACCAGAGTGCACTTTGTACTCTTTTCGTTTATGGGGGATTATTCCTTCACTCTCCTCATTAGTTTTTGCAATAAATACAGCTAAACAAGAACGTCCCCTATTTAGAGAATCGTCTAATTTAGGTTATATTCACACTGATATGATTTCATTTCAACTATAAAAACACATTCAACTATGGCAAACGACAACGGCGTCTTTTCCGACCTCTTCAATGCAGCAGGCAATTCGACACAGAATCTCGTCAACAACGTGCTCGATGGAGCCTCTAATGTTACGTCGGTCGCCCAGACCTACGCAAATCTGTGCGCTTCAATCGCAACAGGTGCAGCAACTACAGCCTTAAAGCTCATCCAGGACGTTACATCGGGCATTTCATCAGCCATCTCTCCAAAAGAGTAACTCTACTAACATTCACGACAAAACCTCCTTGTTATGCAGAACGCAAGGAGGTTTTATGACAACTTTCAAAAACCCTTTTCAAAGCCTCGTTTTTTCCTGCAAAGCTTTTGGTTCTATTGAACGTCCCCTATTCCAGGATGGAGATCGCTTTTTCTTTTTTTCACGAGAAGAAACAAGAATGAACATTCATGTTATAAGTGGGCATGGAGAAACCCGCTTGTGCACTCATTGTACGACTTCCCTTAATCCCTTTTGACGTTATTAAACGACATTACCTAATTCTAAACCTCTTACGAAACAATAAGTATAAATTCTTTACAACGTCCCGTATTCTCTGTATGTCGGAATTTATTTATTATCAATTGTGCAGAGATATCAAACCCCTTTAAATATCCCGGCTAACAGGAAAACATGCTGAAAAAAACCATCGCTTTTGCGCTCCTTCTGCTCATCTTTGTTACACCGTTGTTTGCTCAATCATCTATTGAGAAAACAAAGGAGTTCAAAGCAATCCTGTCAGAGGCTAAGAAAGGCAACGAGCATTACCAGTTAAACCTGGGATACCTCTATGCCAACGGCCAGGGCGTTGAGCAGAATTATGCCGAAGCTATCAAATGGTACACCCTGGCGGCAGAACAGGGCAACATGATCGCCCAGAACAATCTGGGGCAAATCTATGCTAATGGAACAGGTGTGGAAAAAAATTACCAAGAAGCCGCTAAATGGTTTCACATGGCAGCAGCTCAGGGGTATGCCATGGCACAGAGTAACCTTGGCTTGATTTATCTCTCAGACCAGGGCGTCAAACAGGATCTTGCTGAAGCGGTTAAATGGTTCAGGATGGCTGTAGACCGTGGTCATACAAAAGCTCAATTCATTCTTGGCTCAATGTATTATTCGGGCCGGGGTGTTGAAAAAAACTACAATGAAGCAGCCCGATTATTTCAGCTTGCGGCAGAAAAACAACACCCAATGTCGCAGTTCAATCTCGGCCTCATGTATGCTAACGGCCAGGGGGTTGAGCAGAACTTTGCAACTGCCGCCAAGTGGTACAGGCTGGCTGCTGAACAGGGAGACCCGAATGCCGCCCTTAACCTTGGCCTTCTTTACACTACCGGTATGGGCGTCAAACAAAACGGTTCCGAAGCGGTAAAGTGGCTGGGTGTTGCAGCTGAGAAAGGCAATGCTCAGGCGCAGTTAAAACTTGCCGATCTGTTCAGTGAAGGAAAGGTCGTGGAAAAAAACGATATCGGGGCCGCCAGACTATATATGCTGGCCGCTCAACAGGGATTGGCAGAAGCGCAGTTCAAACTAGCTGAAATGTACAATGAGGGCCGCGGCGTAGCTCAAAATCATGTCGAAGCTAACCGGTATTACAGGATGGCAGCTGACAATGGCTATCAAAAAGCCCGGCAGCGGCTTGCATCCGCCACTGCAACTGACACGACACAATCAGAAAAACATGATTCAATCGCCCAGCCGTCCCGTGAGCTTGCCCATGAAGGAACTCCTGATCCGCAGATAAAACTTGATGAAATGCCGAGCGAAAGCCTTGCGGCAGAAAATGCTTCCGCCTCAAATCGACCGGAACGCCCTGGTGTTCCTCAAAAAAACAACGAAACCGTTGCCTTGAAGGTCATCGATACGACGGCAGAAAATCAAGGCACCCTGCAAAACAGCACCGCAGGTCGATCACAATATCACATTGCGGCCCAGCAGGGCGACCATGATGCAGCACTCAAACTTGCCGACATGCTTGCAGAAGGTAGAGGCGGCGAGCAAAATGACATTGATGCCCGCTCATGGTATAAGAAGGCTGCTGAAATGGGCAACGCTGAAGCCGCTTTCAAGCTTGCCGGCATGATAATCGAAGGACGGGGTGGAAAACAAAGCGATTCTGACGGCCGTTCATGGTACAAGAAAGCTGCAGCAATCGGAAATAGTGAGGCCGCGCTGAAACTGGGCTTCATGTTCCAAGAAGGAAGTAAGGCACCGAAAAACAATTGGCTTGCACGCAAATGGTTTCTTGTTGCTGCTGAACAAGGCCACCCCCAAGCTCAGTATGAACTTGGCAACATATACGCTGAAGGACGCGGCGTAGAAAAGAATCAAAAAAAAGCAGTCAGATGGTACCGCATGGCTGCTGATCAAGGGCTGGTCGAGGCACGCAAACAACTCGAAACAATGTCTGCGGATAGTCTTAACAACAAAACATTGAGCAGTGATTAGCAATGCTTCATTGACACTTCCGGTCTTGATCGAAATGCATCATCTATATACCCATCGGAATTGCACCGAACAATCAACTCATTTCCAATAAAGACCACCTCATCCTCTTCTTTTTACGCTTATTGGATGTCCCCTACTCCGAAAGCTCTTGGAATCATACCCGAAACGGTATAATTTACACATAAGACACATTTTCTATACCCAAAGAGGTATAGAAACAACAAAAATGCACAAAATATACCCAAAACGGTATACTAATCATGAAACATGATGAAGTTACTCTCAGCAGCTTTGTCAGATGGCAAAGAAAATCGCTGAACATGACACAACCGGAACTGGCGGAAAAAGCCGGAACTGGCCTGCGTTTTATTCGCGACCTGGAACAAGGGAAAAAAACCCTCCGCATGGACAAGGTCAATCAGGTACTGTGGCTTTTCGGCTACGAACTCGGCCCGGTTGCATGCGGCAGAAGAGATTGATCAAATGAAAAAAGCCGAAATCATATTCAAGGAAACAACTGCGGGATGGCTGACCCTCGACGAAGAAGGATACCATTTCCTCTACGATTCCGCATATCTGCAATCGGATAATCCCGAACCTGTCAGTCTGACGCTGCCGTTGAGGCTGGAGCCTTATTCCAGCAGAACACTTTTTCCGTTCTTTGACGGGCTTATTCCTGAAGGCTGGCTCCTGCAGATTGCTGAAAAAAACTGGAAACTCAACCCCCGTGACCGGATGGGCCTGTTACTGACCTGTTGCGGAGACTGCATTGGCGCGGTAAGCGTTCGTCCAGTCAATCAGGAGTAAGAGATGAAACTTTGCCTCTACTGCTATAAGCCACTCAATCCAGGAGAAAGGGATTTTCACCCTGCCTGTAGCAAAAAATTTTTTGGCAGGCCACAACCTCCTGTTCTACCCTACTCGGAAAAAGACCTCGATGAACTGGCCCTTCAGGTCGTCAGAAGCCATGTCACCATTACGGGAGTTCAGCCGAAACTGTCTCTGCATCTGGAAAAGGCAGCGGAACGTGGCCGGCCGCAGCGCTTGACCATTGTCGGTTTGTGGGGCAACTATATCCTCAAGCCCCCAACCCCGCAATATCAGCAGCTCCCGGAAATAGAGGACCTGACCATGCATCTGGCATCACTCGCAAGAATCAAGACAGTCCCACATAGTCTGATACGTATGAAATCCGGCTCTCTGGCTTACATCACGAAACGTATCGATAGGACCAAAAACGGAAAACTTCCTATGGAAGACATGTGCCAGGTAACCGAAAAACTGACCGAAGACAAATATTACGGATCCTATGAACAGATCGGCAAAGCTATCCTGCGCTATTCGGTCAACCCCGGTCTGGATGTGATCAACTTTATGGAGATGGTGCTTTTCAGCTTTCTCACCGGTAACGCGGACATGCACTTGAAAAACTTTTCACTGATTAACCTTGCAAACAAAGGGCACAGCCTTACCCCTGCATATGACATGATCGCAACGGCCCTTGTCAATCCCCAAGACACCGAGGACCTCGCACTCTCGCTCAATGGCAGAAAGAAGAGAATCAATAGAAATGATTTTCTCAAAGCGTTTGATACACTTGGCATCAATGAAAAAGTAAAGTCCAACCTGTTCCGAAAATTCGAAAAAACGATTCCACAATGGGAACGATTCATCGACGGCAGCTTTCTTGACAAAAGCCTGAAGCATGCATACAAAAAGCTGATCCATGAAAAGGTTACGGCACTAAACCTCTTACTATAAAGAACTTTTAACGCTAATCAAGAACGTCCCCTATATCCTGAGTTTAGCGATATTTATTTTTTAATCCTGTATCGATTGGCGCCATCCTCAGGGGATTCTCCAGATTTGAAGCTTTCTTTCCTTGAGGCGCCAGCTTTTTTGCTGGAGCTGATTTTGCGACAGGAGCTCCTTTTGCTGCTTTAGCCGCTGGCTTTGCAGCAGGTGCTGATTTTGCCATAATTCCTTTTTTATATGGTTTTACGTTGTAAAAAGTTAATTAAACATGGATTTAGTTAAATCAACATACAATAAAATCCCCGTTTTTCATCGACTTGTAAGCCGCTAACCCTTCACGAACAGCAGAACCAAATGCACGCCTGTTTCAGATTGATTGGAGTGAGCACTCTGGGTAGTTGTGCCTTCAAAGTCCAGGGAGCAAAGAATATGGATAAAGGATGCTTGATAGATGCATTTATTTTACCTAATAAACAACGTCCCTTATTCTATTCTAAGGAGAAAATTCAATTCCATATTGGTGCAATTAGAAGGTAACGGAGAACCCTCTGAACCCAACATAATCCGCCATTTCAATTCCATATTGGTGCAATTAGAAGGTCGATCAGGCGCACGTCAGACGTAGTATCGATATCGAATTTCAATTCCATATTGGTGCAATTAGAAGAATCTGAGGGAGTTCTCGCATACTTCACAAAACACTATTTCAATTCCATATTGGTGCAATTAGAAGGAGTTAAAACAACTTTTAGCACAGATACCACAAACAAAATTTCAATTCCATATTGGTGCAATTAGAAGCCGCACCCGCCACTGCGAGCGACTTCAACGTCTGTTCAGAATTTCAATTCCATATTGGTGCAATTAGAAGGCAACGCTGATGCACGGGCCTAAGTTTATCCCGTTTGATTTCAATTCCATATTGGTGCAATTAGAAGGGAATACGATAATGGGACTCAACCTCAAGAAAATCATATTTCAATTCCATATTGGTGCAATTAGAAGTCTATTACATGTTACGAGTGTTATAATACAGACTCATTTCAATTCCATATTGGTGCAATTAGAAGTTAGATCGTTAAGTGAAAAAATTGGCTATAGTCGAAATTTCAATTCCATATTGGTGCAATTAGAAGCGGGGTGAACTCGGTTTCCTTTGACCTCGTGTCCGATTTCAATTCCATATTGGTGCAATTAGAAGTCCGCCGCCTCCGCCGCCTCCAATAACTCCATTATATTTCAATTCCATATTGGTGCAATTAGAAGTCACGTGGTCCACCCTGTCAAACGGCAGCTACAACGGATTTCAATTCCATATTGGTGCAATTAGAAGCAATAATCACCATCTACAGTATCACCGATAGTTATTGATTTCAATTCCATATTGGTGCAATTAGAAGTAATTTCAATAGAAGCAGTAATTGAATATTTAGTAAAATTTCAATTCCATATTGGTGCAATTAGAAGACATAATCGTCATATTGTGATACAAGTTTAAGATAGCAATTTCAATTCCATATTGGTGCAATTAGAAGCAGTTATTGCCGGTTCGACAAATAAGAGTTGATACGGCATTTCAATTCCATATTGGTGCAATTAGAAGGTGACGGCGATGGTGATGTGTTGACCGGCAATCTGATTTCAATTCCATATTGGTGCAATTAGAAGAAGCAAGCGTCGCTCTCTCGATAGGGACAATCACCATTTCAATTCCATATTGGTGCAATTAGAAGTGACGGGTTCGATCTGGTTGACGTCAATTACCTCTATTTCAATTCCATATTGGTGCAATTAGAAGTCGGATCAGGCTCCTCCTGCTCACCCGCCTTATCCGATTTCAATTCCATATTGGTGCAATTAGAAGAAGCTCAGAGGGTAGAGCTGCAGAAGGCTGAAAACATTTCAATTCCATATTGGTGCAATTAGAAGAAGGAAAGCATATTGCAAACTTGGCAGTAATTACAGAATTTCAATTCCATATTGGTGCAATTAGAAGCCGGCCCTGGCAGAACCTCTATCAAACGCTTTAATATTTCAATTCCATATTGGTGCAATTAGAAGCAGGGGGGATTTAAATCATGCTACTTGCAAAAATCATATATTTCAATTCCATATTGGTGCAATTAGAAGCCAAAAAAAAGCACGGATCGTCGCTTAGAAGCGAGTTAATTTCAATTCCATATTGGTGCAATTAGAAGCGCTCCTTAGCTTTCTGAGCATTTCTGAGAGTATTACATTTCAATTCCATATTGGTGCAATTAGAAGGAAGAGAAAAAATCCCTGCAGGAAGAACGGGATGTCTAATTTCAATTCCATATTGGTGCAATTAGAAGAAACCGGGAAAAAAGAAGATCTGGCCGCCTTGTATAATTTCAATTCCATATTGGTGCAATTAGAAGCCTTCGGGTTGCGGCGCGATAACCTACGATTTTGTATTTCAATTCCATATTGGTGCAATTAGAAGTCTCAGCAGCATAGTTTAACTCTAAAACCATTAAAAAAATTTCAATTCCATATTGGTGCAATTAGAAGAGATGCTAATACTTCTAATACTGCAATGTATACAAAATTTCAATTCCATATTGGTGCAATTAGAAGACTCTATCAACCGGAGGAACCTCTTTAACAAAATCAGATTTCAATTCCATATTGGTGCAATTAGAAGTCTTCAGACTGAAATGCACGATTAAGAGCCGCCTGCATTTCAATTCCATATTGGTGCAATTAGAAGGAAGAAGCTACAGTACCCATCGCAGCCAGATTACCCTGATTTCAATTCCATATTGGTGCAATTAGAAGGTGGTACCCAACGGCAAAGAGACAGCATCTCCTTTCTGATTTCAATTCCATATTGGTGCAATTAGAAGGCTTCTGTCTCCTCTCATCATTCCCCCTGAACTGTAATTTCAATTCCATATTGGTGCAATTAGAAGGTGCAAGTGCCGAAGAAGGCCAAAGCTGTCCCTATTCAATTTCAATTCCATATTGGTGCAATTAGAAGCAAAAAGGAAGCGAAAGACCTCGATAAACAGCTTCATTTCAATTCCATATTGGTGCAATTAGAAGGCAGAAAAATTTGCATCACTGGACCCTTTTATAAGTGAATTTCAATTCCATATTGGTGCAATTAGAAGACCAGTGACGAGGAGAAACTACAACTTAAAAACGAAGATTTCAATTCCATATTGGTGCAATTAGAAGAAATCTTACCGAGAATGCTCATCGTATTCCAAAATATATTTCAATTCCATATTGGTGCAATTAGAAGAATGACGCTGCGCCGCCAACTGGACGTACTCACAGACATTTCAATTCCATATTGGTGCAATTAGAAGGACCATAAATCGTAACCGATCGTGTCATTGTCTCATCATTTCAATTCCATATTGGTGCAATTAGAAGGTATTTACAGACAAACAGCGGAAACCTGAATCTCAGATTTCAATTCCATATTGGTGCAATTAGAAGTCTATCTGACTGATACGAAGCAGATTGCTATACATGAATTTCAATTCCATATTGGTGCAATTAGAAGCTTGACCAAATGGAGACGGATATTGCTGCGCTTGCAAAATTTCAATTCCATATTGGTGCAATTAGAAGGTTATACGAGTCGTCGGTTATGCAGTAAGTGCGGATGATTTCAATTCCATATTGGTGCAATTAGAAGTGATTTAGCTTGCCGACTTTCCAAAACGAAACATAATTTCAATTCCATATTGGTGCAATTAGAAGGTGTAAGGTTGTGTAAGGTTTTCTATCACATTGATCGATTTCAATTCCATATTGGTGCAATTAGAAGCTAACCCGAGACCGAAGCGGGGCAGCTCATGCAAAATTTCAATTCCATATTGGTGCAATTAGAAGAAGGCACCCTACACCTCGAATGGAAAGACAAAGACCTGATTTCAATTCCATATTGGTGCAATTAGAAGCCGTCACGGTGTCAAAGACGACATTGATGATAGCTGCATTTCAATTCCATATTGGTGCAATTAGAAGGATTCTTCCTCTTCCTTTACCTTTTCCTTTTCCTTTGATTTCAATTCCATATTGGTGCAATTAGAAGGCAACATCCAGCATCGGCACGAACTGCTCCGCATCGATTTCAATTCCATATTGGTGCAATTAGAAGCCGTCCTCGAATGGACGCATTCTCCCTGGCAATGAACTATTTCAATTCCATATTGGTGCAATTAGAAGCGTCAACTGCCAGTGATGACAGACATCATACAATCTGATTTCAATTCCATATTGGTGCAATTAGAAGGATGGAGGTGCAAGACCGGGAAAGCGCAAGGAAAAATTTCAATTCCATATTGGTGCAATTAGAAGCTCAAACAAAGTGGACAATGAGGCGCTATCAACCCAATTTCAATTCCATATTGGTGCAATTAGAAGACCTTTGCCATACGTTTTTTCACACCGCTCGAAATGATTTCAATTCCATATTGGTGCAATTAGAAGTCGTTAAAAAACAGCTGGAAAACCCTGTAAATACTGACACAAATCGTGAAAATAAGTGGCTTCAGGTCGTCGATCGCCAATAAGGTAAAAAGCACGGGGGATCGACGACTTTTCGAACTAATTAAAATGTAATGAATTAGGGGAAATCTGAAAACAAGGAGGTGAAATAAGGGGCTGGTGTTCCTGAATTTTCGGGAGATCGACGACTTGCATTAAGGCCGTTAATTGCCCTAAGCCCAACAAAATTCATAGTATGCGCATTTTCTACAGAATTTTTTTTCGATCTTGTCAGGAGCTTTTTCACGAGATGTTATCGCCTTTATAGCTTTGAACATTGCTTCAATCCTTTCTTCATCTTCTGCTGCGAGCAGAACTTCCTGCGTTTTTTTCTGTTTTGGATAATCAATTTTTCCTTTTACGCCCTCAACACCAAGCTTTTTCAAATAATAAAGGTAATATTTCAGTTGCCATAGATGAGCCTCCTCCATTTTAGGGGATTTCTTGACCTCATGGACAACTTTGTTTTGTGCATCAAAAAAATCCAGAACTGCTGCATCACCAAGCTGTATTTCATGCTCTTTCCTTGCATAAGTTGTCTCACTGATAAATTTTCCCTCATCAACCGGATTTGATTCGTTTTCGAACTGCATCTGTCGTACAAACAGCCATAACTTTCGGTGACAGATAAAATAATAGTTTATCTTCGTTCCGTTTATTTTTTGATATATCATGCCAAAAGCTCACAAAAAGTTAGAGGCAGGTTTCTTCTCTACTCCTAAAACTTCTTTCTTCATGTATTTCCCGTTTAGCTCAAAAAAGATTACCGAATCCTTCTCGTCATTACAGAGGTTATCAACTTCATATTTTAACCTTTTATATGCAGCAGGAGTGAGCTCACCCTCAAAAACCGAGTTCTGGATATGATGCAAGTAACGCCGGAAAAGCTTCAGCATACGCCCTACCCTTTTCTGCTCGACGTCATAGACTGCGATGTAGTACATCTTTTATTAAAAAATTATGAATTTTGGATTTTGAGTTGCATAATCAGAATAACTACCACCAGATTCTGAAGCCCCGATAGTTTTCTTCACCCATGAGATGTTTGATAAGCTTGTAGCACTCCAGCCTGATAAGCCTGCGATATGATACAGGCCTCCCTAATCCCCGGTGTTTGATTGTTGTCCGCATTTTTTCCTCGAATTCCTTGACAAAGATTTTCCTGCCCGCATCGTTGAGGTGACAGAAGTTGAGAGCTTTGGTAAAATGTTTTGCCTGAATCTCTCTTTTGTTGACAAGCTTGAAAATCAGTCTGTCGATAAAAATAGGTTTGAAAATCTCTGCTATATCGAGCGCCAGCGAGAACCTTCGTTCGGATGGCTCATGGAGAAAAGAAACAGTTGGGTTCAACTGTGTGCGGTAAATTTCGGTAAGGCAGGCTGAATACATCAAGCTATTGCCAAATGAAATGAGAGCATTTACCGCATTGTCTGGAGGCCTTTTTACTCTTTCCTGAAACGAAAATGCAGGGTCAGCAGACTTCAGCAGATGCTGCCAAACCTCGTAATAAGTTTTTCGGATATTACCCTCGATGCCCATCAGCGTTTCCACATCACCAGCATTATGAATGCCCTTCATGTAGCCCTCGATCGCCGCTATGGTTTCAGTCAAAGAACCGGAATCGTTCCTGTCTCCCTGTCTCGACTCTGCGGAGTAGTACTTCAGGTTTTTGAGGATATTGAAGCCGGCAGCCTCGACAAATTCTCTGGCGATTTTCAGTCGTTTTTTAGCCGCGGTATACTGGCTTACCTGGTGAACCAACACGTAGCCTGAAAGCAGATACTCACGAGGATAATATGTACCCGAATAGAAGCCGTAATAGTTAAAGCAATGCATCGGAATCCTGAACCGGCTGAGAAAGTTCAGGAACTTCGTGTTGAAGCTGACTTCGCCGAAAACATAAAATGCATCAATGTTGTTGACCGGAATCACTCTTCGCCCAGCTCTATTCAGGAGATCATCTTTCACAGAGTTGAGCGAATAGTTCTCTTGTTCATCCGGTTCGAGATACAGAGCAGGATCCACTTCAACCGTAATTTCCTCCTGCGTTACATAAGGCAGAAAACAAATGGTATTCTCCTTCCGCATGAGCGTTCCGTTTGAGAAAATATAAAACGGCTGTTTTGTCGGGATTGATAGAGGCATAATAATACTATAAACAGGAGTATGTAGCCCTGCTCGAGCAAGGGGCTATTTACGATGCAGAAGCCATTTGATTCTCATAATCGAACTTCCCCATTTTATCAATCAAGGCTTGCTCTGCTTGATCGAGAGCACCTCCTGATTCTTTTTTTGTTCTGACATAACCGTTCCCAGCCAAAGTCACATAAGTCTCAACACCATCCATTTCTTCTTCCACTATTGGCTCAGCTTTATTTTCGTCCTCTTCCTTAAGTTTCGCTCTAATGCTACCTGCAATTTTATTGGCGTTTCCAGAAATTGAAACAGCCAACGTTTCCATCAAACTAAACGTGCGTGCTTGATTTGATGTGATTGCCCAGTTAATAACAGCATGAGCAAGTGCCTTAATCAAACGCTCACGTTCTTTCTTCGGAACAACCAAACATTCACCAAAAACGGTTTCGGTTTCTGTCCATCCTGCTTCGCGTAAGCGCGCTTCGGTTTCTTCTGTAATTTCCGGCTCCAATTTATTTAGGGATACGCAAAACAACCGCCGCAAATCAATAGCGATGTCCTGAACAAAGAGTCCCGTTGCCCTTCTATTATCAGGGATCCATTTTCTGCTCAAGCTTCTATCTTTTCCTTCCAACAGTTCTGTAATTTGCTCTTCGGTTAACTCTTCTCCTTTCTGGTTTCTTATAATGACCTCATTGTTCGACCTGTCGCTTCTGTCAAAAGAAATATTTTCTGAATCAATACCTGATAACAAAGGATGAAGGCCTCTCATTGCCGAAATGGAAAGTGGGCTTCTTCTTTTTAAAGTTCTGTCTCTACCGCCTTTTGCTGCTTTCATCCAGCCACCGAACAACTGGTCTGAATACGTCGGATCACAAGTAGCATATACTTCCCCTTCTTTCATCACACCATCTTTGTCCACGTCAAACAAAAATGTGGTTGGAGAAGGAACCTCATTTAGCGCTTTGGACAGTGCATTAAGTATGGAGCGTTTTACCTGCTGTCCGCTGGAATAAGGAACACGACGGTTAAATTGAGGGTCGTAATACGATTTTTGCCCCTCTGCAACACAAAAAACAGTATGCTCTGCTCGTTTGAGTGTTCTGACATAAATTGTGCTCATAATCATGTTTTGTTTATGGTTTATAATTTTCTTTCTCGCTCAACGTAGGCATAATCAAATTTCAATAGCACAGCAAAGTATCCGAAATCTTCAGAAGACATCAGATGTACCTTATCACGCAAACCTTTAAACAGTTCAAGTTTGCTTGAATCAATGTCTTCTATTACTTTCGTTAGTGTCCCCAAAAAAGCTTTTTTGGTTTTTGCCGCTAAAAGTTCCGACTGAATAAGATTTCTTCTATCAGTTTTTGTTGTACCCTCTCTATACTCGTGAAGTGCCTCTGCAACCTCGGCAGTATATTTCAGAGAGTCTTCTTTGTTTTTTGTTATCATCGCTAATAACCATGTTTTATAGGTTCTGAAAGTAATGACGTTTTCATAATCTTTTTGCTCGGCATTTTTTTGGCGAACTTTATAATCCTCTTCGGTTTCTTCCTTTTTTTGAAAGATTTTAGGCTTGATTAGTTTCAGATTTGAACCTTTTCCAAAATGTTTTCTTAGATCTTTTGGTTCTAAAGCTTGCAAGCCAATAGAACCTAATGCGCAAGCATCCTTCAAACGAATACCAAAGAGCGATTCATATTTTTGAGCATCATCTAATGCTGCTTGCTCTCCAAATAATGTCTTGTAATAATCCACTATTTTTTTTGCTTGAGAAAAATAAAAAGGATAAAAACCAAATGTCTTGTTGGCTTTACCCAAACTATAAACATATCCAGTGAAAGTATGTATCGGAAATTTATTCGAAATATTAAAGAAAAGCTCACTCCATTTTATTGTGTTTACTTCAATACCTTTATCATTAACGGAAAAAACATTTTTTGAATGAAGCATTGCAAAATCAAAATCATTGCGAAATCGTTTATTGTATGCAAAGTTTAGCCATTGGCCGTTCCATGTATTAATCTGGTTTCCTCTAAGGTCGGATAGCGTAGGATCGTTTAAATATTGCCGATAAATCTTCCATCCTTCATAGATCTTTATTAAAATTTCCGGTTCGTTAAAAAAAATCGAATAACCTCCTGCAACCCCAACACCTAAACCACCACCAATCCAAGACAAATAAATGTCTTCATCTTCAAAAAGAAGCTCAATATCAGTTACCAAACCGGAGGTAGTAGCAAATTCCTTTTCTTCTGCTGCCGGGAATCCAATGGCGATACTGGCATCTTTTTCCCCATTGAAAACTTTTTTATGTAGGTTTCCTAATTTTTCTATTCTTTCTTCAGAATGTAATAAATGGGGTTTTTGACCAGATTTCATTTGCACAAATGGCGAATTTGTAATCCACTGCATGTACTTTGGATGATTAAAGAAGTACTCGAAATAAACATGGTCAAAAAATTCTTTCGCCGTAAGATTTTTTCTATATCTTTTGTTATAAGTAATTAAAAATGCCTGTCCGATTGTTGTCGCTATCATAATATTTTATAGAAACGAATATTGAATGTTATAATTTTCCAATTTAACTAAGTCTTCAACAAGACCCAAATCTTTGTCATATGCTTTATCAGGAATAATAAAAGGAGATGAACTGTACTCGTCTTCTAATTGTTGAAGGTCTTTAACGACATAATATCTTGTATGTATCTCCATTTTATAACGCTTTTCATAATTTGACTGCATATAAGCCTCTTTATCTGCTTCACATATGCAGCTCACGCTATCAATATCTAACAATTCAAGAAGAATTGCTTTACTATTATGAGTTAGTTTATCAATACACCACTCTTCTGTTTCTTTTAAAACAGAATGTTGTTCTATTTTCAAAAAATCAATTTCAGTAAAGACGTCATCTATTTTGCCTTGCAATGATTTTTCTTTTAAAACTTCATCGTCAGGCAAAATGTCAAAACTTCGATTGATAATATCAATATCGTAGGGTTTTGCATTCCTTGAGTTATCGGGAGGTGACAATACATAAATGGGCTTATATTTGCCAATAGTCTCTCTCGTTCGCTTGCGATTTACCCGGCCGAACCGCTGAATAAGCGCATCCAATGGCGCTGCCTCGGTAACCATTACATCAAAGCTGATGTCCAAGCTAACCTCAACAACTTGTGTTGCTATCACAATACAAGCCTCAGTAGATGTGTTAAAATTACCATTTGGGTTTCCGACTTCGTCAAGTCCAAGCAGTAAACGTTCTTTTTCATCCCTGTCACCCTTGGTAAATCGACTGTGAATTAGGAGAATCGGAGTGTCGGGAAACAGCTCCTTAAGCTTGATATATTGCTCTTGAGCTGCTTTAACCCTATTGCAAACAACAAGAACTTTTTGCTTGTCGCTTACCGATTTCTCAATGATTTCAGTGGCGCTGTCCCAACTATCAATTTTATGAACAATGTGTCGGTTAAATTGCTCCAACTCACTTTCTTCTAATTGAACTACCAATACATTCTCTTTGCCAAGCAAGTCAATGACTCGATTGTAAAGCAACGTTGGCATAGTTGCTGTCCCGATATGAATATTGCAGCCAAGATATTTGAGCACTTGAATGATTTTTAGCACAATAGCCCTCGTAACATCCGTGTAGGTATGAATCTCATCCAAAATGACATCACAACCTTTGATGTCCATAATCATGGCTTCATAACCATTTGTCCCAAAAGCAATTGCTGCAATTTGATGAGGAGTCAGGACTTTTACGGCAGCACCAACATGGCCCTGAATAATTTTTTCTTCTCTGGATTTTCCTTCCAAAACAATTTTTGAGGCCGCATGTAGTAAGCGAATGTCCATATCAGGATTGTCGCTCGCAAGGTCATTTTTCACTCGCTTGTACATGGCGTTGATTGACGCTTGAAACGGTAAGGTGTAAAAAACACGCCCCTTGCATCTTCTGAACAAAAAGTCTGTTTTACCTGCACCTGTAGAAGCCACAACCATCGTGTGCTTTTTTTCAGAAGAAGCGTTTTTTAGCGATAACGGATAAAGCTTGTGCTGCCGTTTGTAGAAATCAAGCTTTGGCTTTTTGAAAATTCTCTCGAGATAATTCTCAGTTTTGTCGGAAAGCGCGGAAGCAAAGTGATCGGCAGCCATTAAGAGCCCACGCCACTCCGAATAACCCCGCTCAAGAACGGCGTCTTCACAGTACGTCAAAACCATCTTGTAGGTCTCTTGTACTTCTTCTATGCTGATGTCTCGAATCGTGATTCCAAAGGTATTAAGAAGTTTAAGCGCATCATTTTTCCATGATTCCCAATCTTTGCTATGAAGTTCGAAAGAATCTTCACGGTTTTCCTCCAAATCAAGAAGGCCTTTTTTCCTCACATCATATAAAACAGATTTATGATGAGCAATAATCATTTCAATTAATGCAGGATGCAATTCTTTCTCAAATAAAGAAAGGAAAAAACAAGATGCAATCTCATGACGAAACGGGGTGTCCGGTTTTTTATTCGTAGTTAAACGTTTCTGAAAAACCGAGCTAGCTTTTCCAATATCGTGGAGAATTGCGCCGATTTTTGCTATTTGGGGATCAATGTTTGAATAAATAGCAATTCTTTCCGCAACATTGCTGACCAAAAGTAAATGTTCATGCAATGTTGTTTCTTCAGGCTCTCCTTTAGCTTTAATATGAGGGCAAACCCAATCCATATCAATAATTACTTTTTATTGGATTTCCAACAATTTTTATATAACCAAACATTTTTTCACTTTGCTTAAACCTATTATATCCCACAAGAAACGATTGTTCACTTTTTTCAAAAACCAACTCGAACCCTGAAAACAATTCTTCATTCGCATTAAACTCCTCTTTACTCACCTCCAATATTTCTTCATTGGGATAAAGAATATCTTCATTTCTTGAAAGACAAATATGCTGCCTCACCGCAAGCTTGGCGTCTTTCAATTCCTGAAAAGCAAGAAACAAAATGGGCTCGATCATTACACCTCGAATCAATATGGCATATGGGCGTTCATAAGACTTATTATTCTTAGAACCTCTTTCATTCCAGCCTCGTGGTTGAATTTGTTCTTGTTGCTGTGATATTTGCTTATAGGTTAAACGGTGGCCAACAATTTTTTTAATTTCTCCATCATCATTTTTAAGCAACTGAGGGAAAAGCTTTCGCTCAATTCCTACAACGATTGAAGGGGTTAGAAATTGCTGGCTATATGTTTCGCTGTCCCTAACGGCTGTCCATGGTTTTATAAAACCAAAAGGGCCAGAATATTTAACAATGTAATACATAAAAAATCGTTTATAATATTGCACCAAAACCGATTCCAGTTGAATTCCCGACACCCACATCCCAAGCGAACTGAATAGTTTCAGGCTTTGCTTTTATAATTATCGGGCACCAGTTAACTTTATTTTTTATACTTTTATATGACACTAATTTGATTTTAGACTTCTGATAAGATCTATCAAATGTGATTTCACATGAATCATCACTTAAGCCAGCTTTTTTTAATTTTGTCTGCATTGTTTCTGTCATAAGTTCATCTGATTTGTCATCAGTATAAAGGTAATGAACGCTTTTTTTATCAACAGTCCTTTTAATAAATATTGGTGTTGCAAGCAAAAATCTTTCCTTTTCTGAAAATCTTGGCTCATCACAAATAATAACCTCTTTAACCTTCATCCCATATAAAAAATGGGGGTCTAGTTTAATCTGTCGAATGATTTTTGCAATCAACTGTTGATCATAAGCACTGATAAACCATTCTCCTCCTTGTGGAAAATCAATTCCTATTTTATTAGCCACACCTCCCTTCAGCCCAGAAAAAGAATACAGTGAAAGAGAGTCATGAATCTTTACATCATTTATCCATTTATTCAATATGCCAGTCAAAGTCGAACTATGTTCAAACGGCACCAACTCGTGACTTTTTGACAGTTTGAGATAAATCCTCATATTTTATTGTAAAAATCTTTATTTCAGATTATCCGAATACGCTTTTACTTACTTTACAAGCTCAAACCAGAGAATAAGACCCAAAAAAGAAATCCATCTTGTTCGCTCAGTTTTGTTCATAGGAAAATCGTCTGTTCGTTATTTTTTGAACAAAAAAATATTCCAAACAAACCTGCTCATCCCTCAATATCATCACTTCCCTGCTTATAGCAAGAAACATGTACAGCAGGGTGCAAACGCATGCACCTCTGCTCTGCTACTACCCCGCTTTCGTATCAACTCTTACCATTCCGAACCCCATTGAATTGTTCTCCCCGAATCCACATTCATAGCCAACCTTGATCAGTTCAGGGTGACCGGTCACCGTAAAGGGACATTCGATGGCCTTGACTCTGGTTTCTCTCTCGTTGACATCTTTAATGGTAATCAGTTTTCCCACACCCCTGCCTTTATCCTGCATCCGCTTGAGATACCCGCTTTCAAAGGTTATCGAAAAAGGAATCCTGCTCTCCGGTGGCTCATTCCCATATATTCCCCTGTATTTAGCCTGAAGGTTGTGCATCAGAATGCCCGGAAGACGCCCGTCGTCATAGCGCAAATATTCCTTTGTGTTCATCCCCATTGACGGGTCACGATATGCAGACACGGCAAGCGGCGAAAGCATGGAAAAGGTCATGCTTTCCGACCATTCCGGCTCGGGTAACGACTCGATGCTTTGTTTGTCGAACAATGCGTTGTGTATCCGCAGCGGCCCATCGGCAAACAGGCCGATAATAAGATGCTGCAGAAAATCTTCCTTTGGAGATGAGAGATAAAGCGTTACAGCACGAGAACGGGAAACAATCTGCCCTTGCTCTTTTGTGCGGACCGGAATCTGCAGGTTGGAAAAGGTAAAATATTTGAATTTCTGCCTCGCACCTTCCGGCGCATATCCCTGGTCATGCAGTCGTGTTGCAAAATCCGAAGATGACTGTGAAAGGGTATTGTATATCGTCGCAGCCAGATAATAGCCGTAATTATAAGGAATCCATTCTACTGGTCGCTGCTGCCGAAGTGTTAGCTTAAGTCTCATGTGCAACCTTTTAGATGTCTGCCATTGACAAGATCATGAAATAAGCAATTGTAGTCTCCATCACTGCCCATACACCACCCCCATCTCCCGAACCTCTTTCCTCACCATATCCCGCAGTTCCTGCGGTTCCAATACTTCGGCTTCTTTGCCGTAACGCATGACCCAGCGCTTGATTGCATCAAGGCCGCTGACCTGGAAATGAATGGTGATGCTCCCGTCACCATGCTCCTCTATCTGTTGGGTCGGGTGCCATTGGCGCTCCTTGATCCAGGGAGCCTGATAGGCAGAAAAGCGTATAGATACTTCCTGTTCCGTCTCACCGACAACCTGATCGAACGTTTTCGACAGATACTCGTCAACCGAAAAATCAGGCGGCATATCGAAATGCTCTTTCAGCAGCTGGAGCTTTTTGATTCTGCCAACTACGAAAGTGCGCATACCTTTCCGAAGCTCGCAATGAGCCACGAGATACCAGGTCTGAGTTCCATGTGAATAGTGCAGCCGATAGGGATGTATAATACGGTTCGTCAACGCTCTACTTGAAGGAGCGTCATAAGCGATACGAACTTTCAGTTTCTGACGGATTGCATCTTCGAGGGTTACAAAATGGCTGGAGAATTCATGATGTCCTGTTGGCTGCTCAAACGAGTAAACACTGAAGAAGTCACCATCTTCAAGCGCTCCGGGCAGATACTGCAACACCTTGTCGAGAGCCCGGTTAACTTCTTCATAGTAGGGAGTCCCACGGTATTGAGAGAGGACCTTTTTCGTTGCTTTGAGCGCCTCGGCTTCTTCCTGTTCGAGAAACGCGGATGGAAGAAAGAGCCAGCTTTCGCGATAAAAGAACCCTTTCTTCTTTTTATCGTATTCAATGGGGGCCCGGAGCATATCGCGCATGTACTCAACATCCCGCTGGATTGTTTTCCGGTGAACCTCGAAATACGATGCCAGTGACGTACAGTTCGGGTATTTATTTTTTCTCAACTGCTCGTCGAGATAATACATGCGCACAAGTGGAGGTCGAGACTGTTTCATCTCATTACTGTTTTTGGTTACAACACCAGTATATGAGGGGGTATGGGGCATTTGCTGTCCCATGAGCGTTTTTCATAGACAAACCGCCCAAAACTCTTTCCGTCTCAACCCTTACGGTCTCATCAAGAACTCACAAAAAGTCGCACCTATACATCACTTAACATCCATAGTTATAATGTTAGATTAGTAATAGTATTTATATTTTTCAATAAAAATACGGCGCAAAATGAGGGACGTTCTTGATTAGCAATACTAAAAGGTGCCTCTATTAATTGTCATGAGTCCCGATCTATGAGGATTTCGATCCCGACCTGTCGGGATCAACGAAGCAACTGAATCGCGGAATAAACTAAAGAAAGGTGCCCTAAATAAGATTCACAACCAAAACCATGCATTCCAGGATTCTTTAAGCACCCCGAAATAACTGATAATCCGCATCAAGTGAAGAACGAATGTGCAGCAGAGATAAATTTTGATCTGGAAAAGGGGGCGTGGTTACGGTTTATTAATATTTGAACTGAGGATGGAAAGAAAAAATTAGAGTATATTATTACCTAATATTCCACGCCACCATGACCACTTACAGAAATGAAACGTCTTATTCAAGGGATATTCCTGCTTCTGCTGTCAATTGGAATACCGTTATTGATAATAAGACA
>RAZP01000039.1 GCA_004028745.1 Prosthecochloris sp. | reverse complement strand
CGAGAACATGATCTGTTGGTGTCGAGGAAGAAAAGGTATTGCCGGACAACGAATAGTAGACATTGTTTTCGGGTCTACAAGAACCTGATCAGACACAACAGGCCCAAAGGTCCGAAAGAAGTGATGGTAAGTGATATGACCTATCTGCGAACGGTGGACGGATTCTGTTATTTGTCGTTGCTAATGGATCTGTATTCGAGAAAAGTTGTCGGCTATCATCTGAGTAAGAGTCTGGCGGTAGAAGGAAGTGTAGAGGCCCTGCGGATGGCCTTGCGAAGCGTCAACGAGCCGAAAGGGATGATCCATCACTCGGATCGAGGTATCCAGTACTGTAGCAAGATGTACGCTGGGTTGTTAGGCAAGCGAGGAGTAAAGATCAGTATGACCGAGGAAGATCATGTGTATGAGAATGCCAATGCAGAGCGGCTCAATGGCATCTTAAAGCAAGAGCTGGGTTTGGGAGGTGTGATGCGGTCGTTCAAAGTGGCAAAGAAACTGGTTCGGGAAGCGATAGATTTGTACAACAATAAACGGCTTCATCTGGCATTAAATTATCGCACACCAGCTGAAGTACACGCAGCTTAAACACTGTCAACTATTTCAGGACGGGACAGACCGGTGACTGACGATTGCAGGTAGAGATGTGAGGGTTGAAGGTAGGGGCGAAAGATTTTTCGTCCGTACGGGTATTGATACGGAAATGTCTATTTGGGGTGTAAGCCCTTAACGAGGAGAGAATCCTATGAGCACACTCAACGATCCTTTCGGTGTCGTCAGAACGTTACAGCTTTCCGACGGGGAGACAGGCTATTACTCCCTTGCCGCGCTTGAATCGGCAGGCCTTGGTGCTGTTTCAAAGCTGCCGAAAACCATCAAGGTTCTGCTTGAAGCGGTTCTGCGCAACGTTGATGATTATTCTGTCCGCAAAGAAGATGTTGCCGCAGTTGCGGGATGGAGCCCCGCAAATCCGACAGCATCGGAGATCCCTTTCAAGCCTGCCAGGGTTGTCTTGCAGGATTTTACCGGTGTGCCTTCGGTTGTCGATCTTGCCGCTTTGAGAGAGGCGTGCAGATCACTCGGCGGGAATCCGTCCAGGATTAATCCTCTTGTTCCCTGCGACCTTGTAATCGATCATTCGGTGCAGGTGGATTATTACGGTTGTTCCGATGCTCTGGAAAAAAATCTTGACAAGGAGTTTGAGCGGAACAGGGAGAGATATGAGTTTTTGAAGTGGGGGCAGCGGGCTTTTGATAATTTTCGCGTCGTGCCTCCCGGAACAGGGATCGTTCATCAGGTCAATCTTGAACATTTCGCAGCCGTGGTGAGCCGCAGCGGCGACATGGCTTTTCCTGATTCTCTTGTCGGGACAGATAGTCATACCACCATGATCAACGGCCTCGGTGTTCTTGGCTGGGGTGTAGGCGGGATTGAGGCCGAAGCGGTAATGTTGGGTCAGCCTATCTATATGCTTCTGCCCGAAGTTGTCGGGTTCAAGGTGACCGGAGCCCTCGGTGAGCATGTCAATGCAACTGATCTGGTGCTTACCGTGACCGAGATACTTCGCAATGAGGGGGTTGTTGGCAGGTTCGTCGAGTTTTTCGGTCCCGGCCTGAATGGGCTCTCACTTCCCGACCGGGCGACGGTGTCGAACATGTCTCCGGAATACGGAGCAACGGTGGGGTATTTTCCTGTAGACCAAGTGACGCTTGATTATCTCGCCCTGACCAACAGGGATGGATATTGTGAACTGGTCGAACGCTACTCAAAAGAGCAAGGATTATGGCATGACGAGCAGCATGAGCCGGAGTTCAACAAGATTCTTAAACTTGATCTCGCTGCCGTCCGTCCTTCTCTTGCCGGTCCAAAACGCCCCCAGGACAGGATAGATCTTGGATCGATGCAGTCTCAGTGGAAAAGGGATCTGTATACGGTGTACGGGAAACAGTTATACAATGGCGGCAGCAACATGTCGGCTGAAGGCGGTGTTCCGCAGCGGGAAAAGCCCGATCCCGGGAGGCACGGCATTCAAGTTACGATGGACGGGAAGCGTTTTATTTTGCAACATGGAGCTGTTGTCATTGCGGCAATAACATCCTGTACCAACACCAGCAATCCTTCGGTGCTGATCGCGGCGGCTCTGCTGGCACGGGCAGCACGAATGAAGGGGTTGACGGTCAAGCCCTGGGTGAAGACGTCGTTTGCCCCCGGTTCCAGAGTGGTGATAGATTATCTGACGGCGGCCGGTTTTATGGAAGACCTTGAAGCTCTCGGTTTTGCCAATGTGGGTTTCGGCTGTACAACTTGTATAGGAAATTCCGGGCCGCTTCCTACTCCGGTTTCCGAGGCTGTGAGCAAAGGAGACCTTGTTGTTGCAGGTGTTCTTTCGGGCAACCGCAATTTCGAAGGAAGGATCAACCCGCTTGTCAAGGCAAACTATCTTGCAAGTCCCCTGCTTGTTGTGGCATATGCGTTAGCCGGTACGGTGAACTTTGATTTTGAGCGCAAGCCTCTCGGGCGCGATTCCACCGGATCTGACGTCTATCTTCGCGATCTCTGGCCGGAGGACGGTCAAGTGGATGAGCTGGTCAACTCGATTGTCAGGCCCGATTATTTCAGAGAACGCTATGCCGAGGTGCATCGGGGGCCGGAACAGTGGCGCTTGATTCAAACGGCAGAACATGAACTGTATGACTGGCACCCGTCGTCCAGTTATATAAAGGAACCACCGTTTTTCAAAGGGATCAGCTCTCGAGCGCTGTCGATAGAGCCAATTCTTGAGGCTCGCTGCCTTGGCTTGTTCGGTGACAGCGTCACGACAGACCACATCAGCCCGGCCGGAGCCATTCAGCCTGAACAGCCTGCAGGCAAATATCTGCTGCAAAACGGCGTTGATGCCAAGGATTTCAACAGTTTCGGCTCCAGGCGGGGGAACCATGAGGTGATGATGCGCGGTACATTCGACAACATACGTGTCCGAAACCGGCTGGCACCTGGAACGGAGGGTGGATTTACCACCTGTTTTGCCGATCCGGAAGAATCGAGGGTTATGACTATTTTCGATGCCTCGGTGAAATACCGCGAGGCCGGAACACCTCTTATTGTCATTGCCGGAAAAGATTACGGCATGGGAAGCAGCCGTGACTGGGCGGCAAAAGGTACAAGAATGCTGGGTGTGCGTGCGGTTATCGCCGAAAGTTTTGAACGGATACACCGTTCAAACCTTGTCGGTATGGGTGTGCTGCCTCTGCAGTTTCTGCCGGGAGAATCTCCTGAAGTGCTCGGTATTTCAGGCAGAGAGATATTTTATATCGATGTTGATGAGACTCTTGAACCCGGTATGAATATTTCCGTGGAAGCAAAAGACCCGGATAGTGGAGAGGTAACCGGATTCGGTGTTCTTTGCAGGATTGACTCTCCCGTCGAGATCGAGTATTACCGCAATGGCGGTATTCTTCACACCGTGTTGAGGAAAATCGCTGTTTAATTCCTCTGATACATCACTGTTTCCGAATTCCCCGGGCAATAAATTTTTTCAAAAAGAAAATTTTTTATATTTGTATCCGGTTATTGATATTTGATCTAAATAAGTGCGTTTAAATCCTTTTATGGAAAATTCGAAGTATGCTTTTGTCTGATTTAAGGGTTGGAGATAAAGCTGAGGTGACGGGGCTTCTTGCCGACAGCTCTGTAAGAAGGAGAATTCTTGATATGGGGCTGGTAAAAGGCACACGTTTCAAGGTGCTGCGTGTTGCTCCTCTCGGCGATCCGATTGAAATATATTTTAAAGGAGTTTATCTCTCTCTGAGAAGGAATGAAGCCGCAGGGGTGCAGGTACAGAAAAGAGGTGAGGTTGGAGATGGGATGCCCCTGGGAAGTCGGCGCAGCAGGTGGAGGTTTGGGAGTTAGTGTATGACGGTATTAAAGGAAGTGAAAGTCGCTCTTGCGGGTAATCCGAATTGCGGCAAGTCATCTCTGTTCAATGCGCTGACCGGTTCGCACCAGAAAGTCGGCAATTTTTCCGGAGTAACGATTGAAAAACATGAAGGATATGTCGATTACAGGAACTACAGGATACGATTTGTTGATCTTCCGGGTACCTATTCACTTACGGCATATTCACCGGAAGAGCTTGTTACAAGAAACTACCTGATTGAAAATTCCCCGGACATCGTTATCAATGTCCTTGAAGGACCGAACCTTGAAAGGAACCTGCTGCTTACAACCCAGCTGATGGAGATGGAAGTTGATTTGCTGGTGGCGCTCAACATGTACGACGAGGTTCAGGCTCAGGGAATAGACATCAAGGTCAAACAGCTGCAGCGCCTGCTCGGTTGCCATATTGTTCCCACTTCGGCAAAGAAAAAGGAAGGGTTGGATTCGCTGCTCGATCATGTTATCCGTGTATACGAAAAGGATATCGAGGTAAAGAAAAACAAGCTTGCCTTCAGACCTGAGGTCGACAAGGCTATCGAAGAGATTGCCGAACTTCTTTCCCGCGAGCCCGAGCTTGATAAGTACAATCTCCGCTGGCTGGCGATAAAACTGCTGGAGAATGACAAAGAGGTCTACAACGTGGTCAGGCAGTATCCTGCGTGGGTGAAGATCGAGCTGATTCTCCAGCGTGTCATGCAGGAAACAGAAGCGGTCTATAAAGCTGATCCGGAAATCATCATTACCGAAGACCGGTACGCTTTTATCCGGGGTGCCATGCAGGAGTGCATGAAACTTCCCAGGGACAAAAAGCTGTCCCTTACCGATTATATCGACCTCATTGTCTTGAACCGGGCACTCGGCCTCCCGATTTTCCTGTTCGTTGTCTGGGTGATCTTTCACATGACTTTTACTCTCGGCACCCCAATGATGGACGGTCTTGACTATCTTTTCGGTGCACTTGCCGACACTGTTGCTCCCTTTCTGCCAAATGATACTTTGCGTTCGGTTCTTGTTGACGGTCTCATAGCCGGAGTTGGCGGCGTGCTCATCTTTCTGCCGAATATTGTTTTGCTTTTTATCGGCCTCTCTTTTCTTGAGGCTTCAGGGTATATGGCCCGTGCAGCATTCGTAGTTGACAAGGTCATGCATCGTTTCGGTCTGCACGGTAAATCGTTTATTCCAATGATTACAGGATTCGGCTGTTCCATTCCTGCAATCATGGCAACACGGACGCTTAAAAGCCGCTCGGATCGCCTGGCCACAATCATGGTTATTCCTTTTATGAGCTGCGGAGCCAAGCTTCCTGTCTATGTGCTGCTTGCCGGGGCATTCTTCAGGCCCGCGGTTGCGGCAAATGTCATGTTCGGCATTTATATGTTCGGCATAATAGTTGGCTTGTTTTCGGCGCTGGTCATGAAGAAAACCGTTCTGAAAAGCGAGTCGGAGCCTTTTGTCATGGAGCTTCCGCCGTACCGCTGGCCGAGCCTGCGCTCTGTGCTTGTTCAGGCAAAGGTCAAGGCAATGATGTATCTTAAAAAAGCCGGCACAATTATCCTCCTTGCGGTGCTGTTGATCTGGACATTCAGCAACTATCCGAGAAATCCGGAGCTTGATGCCGCGCTTGATCGGGAGATTGCCTCCATTGAACAAAGTATCGCTGATGAAACGGAACGACAGGATGCGATTATCGCTGTGGAAAACAGGATAAATGCCGGTCAGCTCGAATATTCTCTTGCGGGCAGGGCGGGGAAACTGCTTGAGCCGGTGATAAAGCCTCTCGGTTTTGACTGGAGGATCGGCATAGCCCTGGTTACCGGGCTGGCAGCAAAAGAGATCGTAGTCTCGACAATGGGCACAATCTACTCGCTCGGCGAAGCAGACGAAACGTCATCGGAGCTGAAAACCATTCTCAAGAACGATCCTGCCTTCGATCAGGCGACTGCATTGAGCCTTATGGTTTTTGTGCTGCTGTACATTCCCTGTGTTGCAGCTGTCGGTGTCATGAGAAAAGAGATCGGGGAATGGAAATCCGTTGCGTTCTATGGAGCCTATGCGCTGACCGCTGCCTGGATATTTTCGTTTATCACCTATCGGCTGGCTCAATTGGTGCTGTAGGGGCACCTTTTGGCCCTTGAAGCAAACAATGCTTGTTCAGATCAAGCTTTCACTTCCTGTTTCTCGTTGTCCTCAGCCCCGATAAGTCCGTTTTCCTCGGCAAAAGCAATTATTTCATCAATGGTCAACTGCATGTTGACAGGTGATCCGTCAACCATTTGCAGGGTTATGTCGGGATGCTGGGCTTGGTGTTTTTCCATAATATCCTGCCAGTGGTGCTGTACGGCAGGGTCAAGCTGTCCCCAGGCTTGTCGGCCCCTGCATTTCGGGAATTTAGAGCAACCGAGCCAGGGGCCTCGCTTGCCGGTTCTGAGATACAGTGAAGCGCCGCATTTCGGGCAGGAGAGGTCGGTTTCAAGCGGCGGTGTCTTTGGCGGTTCGATCTTTCGCTGTTTATCAAGCTTCAGCAGCGTGCTGCATTCAGGATAGTTTGTGCAGGCGAGGAATGGCCCGAACCTTCCGTTGCGAAGTACCATTCTGCCGTTATCGCAGCCGGGGCATCTGATACCGGTTTCTTTGGGGCGAACCTTTGTCGAGGACAACGGTTTGATGTTTTTGCATGCAGGATATCTTGAGCACCCGAGAAATTTACCGTTGGCAGTCCATTTGACCACCATTTTTCCCTTGCCGCATTTGTCACAGGTTTCTGCATTGTGATTTTGAGGCAGAAGCGGATCGCTTTTTCTTAAGCTCAGAGCAGTTTCAAGCGGCCGGTAAAAGCTGTCGAGAACCTGTTCATAGTCGTCCTCTCCGGCGGCGACTTTGTCAAGCTCGTTTTCCATATAAGCGGTAAACTTGACGTTGAAAATGTCCGGAAAGTTAGCGACAAGAATCATCGAGACATCCCTGCCCAGTTCGGTTGGAATGATTTTTTTCTTCTCCAGCTCTACGTATCGCCTTTCCTGGAGTGTCGAGAAGATTGCTGCGTAGGTTGAAGGCCTTCCGATGCCGTAGTTGTCAAGCTCCTTTACAAGGCTCGCTTCTGTATAACGGGCAGGCGGGCGGGTAAAACTTTGTTTTTTCTCCAAATTTCCCAGGTCCAGCTTTTCATTCACCGACAGTTTCCTGGGAAGCTTGACAATCTGTTCTTTCTCCTCGTCGTCACGGGTGGATTTCCGCGCCTCGTAATCAAGCTCTTTCTGCTCATTATACACTCTTAGGAAGCCGGGGAAAAGAACCTTGCTTCCGGTGGCACGAAAGAGAAACTGTTTTTCATGGTCAGCGACATCAACCCGTGTCTGCTCTATCTTTGCCGGAGCCATCCGCGAAGCGAGGAATCTTTTCCAGATCAGATCGTAAAGTTTGTGCTGGTCGGCTGAAAGAAATCTCTTCATTGCATCAGGCGTGCGGGATACTGACGTGGGCCGGATCGCTTCATGTGCGTCCTGGGTTTTTTTGCTGTTTTTGAGCGACTGTCCTCCACCGGTATACTCTGCTCCGTAATGCTGTGTGATAAACTGTCCCGCCTGTTCCGCTGCTTCCCTGCTGATTCTTGTAGAGTCGGTTCTCATGTAAGTGATCAGGCCGGTTGCACCTTCAGGGCCGAGTTCAATGCCTTCGTAAAGTTGCTGGGCGGCACGCATGGTTTTCTTTGAGCCGAATCCCAGCTGGTTCGATGCTGCTTGCTGCAGAAGTGAAGTGGTGAAAGGAAGCGGAGGCTTGCGCTGCTGAACCTTCGGAGTAATTTCCGTTACACCGTAGATTCTTGAAAGAATAGCCGAAGCTGTTTTTTCTGCATCGGCTTTGTTGGCAATTTCAGCCTTGTCGCCGTCAATTTTAATCAGTTTTGCTGAAAACGTTTCACCCGAACCGGTTGTAAAGTCGGCAATAATGGTCCAGTACTCTTTCGGCTGAAACTTTTCAATCTCCCCTTCACGTTCGCAGATAAGCCTGAGTGCGACGGACTGTACCCTGCCGGCAGACAATCCCCGCAGCACCACATTCCAGAGGAACGGGCTTATCTTGTACCCCACGATTTTATCGAGCCCTTGACGGGTCTGCTGGGAACGAACCAGCCGGTAATCGATCTGGTGAGGGTGATCGATTGCATCCAGGATCGCATTTCTGGTGATCTCGTTAAACAGTACGCGATGGACAGGTTTGCGCTTAAAGTCGACCTCGTTTGCAATGTGCCAAGCGATAGCTTCGCCCTCACGGTCAGGGTCTGTCGCGATAAGAATATCATTTGCCTCTCCGGCAAGCTTTTTCAACTGCCGGACAACTTTTTCCTTGCCGGCTATAACTTCATAACGAGGCTCATAATGGTTGTCGAAATCCAGACCGATCTCCTTTTTGGGAAGATCCTTGATATGACCGACCGAGGCGAACACCATGTAATCTTTTCCAAGATATTTATTAATGGTCTTGGCCTTTGACGGGGATTCGACAACAATGAGTGTTTTGTCTTTTGCTGAAGACGTAGCCATTGAGAATTTTTACGGGTGATAAAAAGGTTGCCCTAAACTTTCGAAAAGATAGGCCTTGCTTGCAAAAAAACAAACTTTGCAACTTTTGCTGACTTGAAATGCAAAAAAAGATTGTTGAACTGTTGAATCAGGAGGAAAAGGAAGGAGGGGCGAGTGGGCAGGTAGGCGAAAGGACAGGTTGGCCGAGGTGAGCATGGAAATTTTTAGTATAATTTCCAAAACCCGCAATTCTTTTCAATGAATAAAATACAGTTTCCGTGAGAGAATACTCTTGCCGGCTCAGATACCATGTTTTTATTGTTCTGCTGCTGATCATTGGCCTGCCTGGCACGCTTTACGCCGTATCGCTCGATAATGCCAAAACCGAAAAACTTGCCCTGCATGCCGTTAAAGGTTTTCAACTGGATTATACGCTCGATGTCAGCGCATTGAGTGCGGGAGGAGTGGTTTATGTGGATCTTGAATCGATGTCGCGAGCCCTTCGTCTTTCCAATAAACGTGAAGGAAGCCTGCTGAAGATTACGTATGACGGTAATGGGAGAACAACTGTTTGCAGTCTCAGGGAAGGCAGCAACTTTGCAGGTTTCATGCTGGAAAAGCCCGGTGCAGGAGAGCGTGTCGTGCAGCTTCGTTCCGCTCCGGTGCTCTGGAAAGGGTCTCTCTGGCTGCGTGCCGTCGACGCTGCTCGCCTTTTTTCTCTCTGGATGGATCGTGAAGTTGTTTACGACAAAGCGAAAAACAGGATCGATGCTTTTTTGTGGAGCCCGCAGCCGGGATCGGGAAAAAGTAAGATTGGCCTTGTACGAGATCAGGACAGGTATATCAGCACCGGGCCTATTCCCCAATACAAAGGCCCAACGATCATCAAGGCTCTGGAGGTCAATGAGCTGGCAAACGGGGTGGTCATCCGTTTCAAGGCGTCCGGGGCGAAAACAGCAGCTTCATTCATAAGGCCTGATAAAGCGGGTAATGCTTCACTGACCTTTGAGACAGCTAAAGGGGATCCTGCGGATATATTCCGGACATTCAGTCAGGGACTTCTTAAAGAGATACGAGCCATACCGCTTGGAAACGGTGCGATGCAGATCAACATCACCCTGAACAACGAGTTTTACAAGGTGAAGTCCAGCGAGTATCAGTGGGACCCGAGGACCAATTCCTACGTTGTCTCGATCATGAGCGATATTGATGTGCAGGCGGTGTATAGAGCTGAAAAGGAGAAAAGTATTAGGCAGGAGCTTGCCCGAGACCTTCAGAAATGGAAATTCGACACCATTGTCCTCGATGCGGGGCATGGGGGCAAAGATCCTGGTGCGGTAGGGCTTGGTGGAACCCTCGAGAAAGATATTGTACTGACAATCGTCAGAGACCTTGGTGCCATTATTAAAAAGGAATGGCCTGACGTGAAAGTTGTTTATACCCGTAGCGACGACCGTTTTATCCCGCTGAAACAGCGGGGGAAAATCGCAAATCGGAATGATGGCAAGCTTTTTGTGAGCGTTCACTGCAATGCAGCTAAAAACAGGTCTGCCAAAGGTGCGGAAGTTTACATACTTGGCCCTCACAAAAATCAGGCTGCACTTCGGGTAGCCATGCTTGAAAACGCGGCAATCAAGCAGGAGGAAGACTACAAGGAAAAATACAAAGGGTTCAGCGAAGAGCATATGATCATGAGCAGCCTTGCGCAAAATGCATTTACGCTTCAGTCGAAAGAGGCGGCCAGACATGTGCTCGAAGGGATGGAGAAAAAAACAAAACTGAACGGCAGGGGTGTTCGGCAGGCCGGCTTCATGGTTCTCTGGACACCTTCCATGCCGAGCCTGCTTGTCGAGGCAGGGTATATTTCAAACCGTGAAGAAGAAAAAATGCTCAGGCGCAGGAGCGTTCAGAGAGACATCGCCAGGGGTATTTTCAACGGCTTGAAACAGTACCGCACAAGCTATGAAAAGCGGCAGGTTGTTTCAAGCTCCGGTGTGCGTTCGAAAGGATGAGGGGCAGTCGTCCCGACAAGCCGGGAAAAAGCCAGTAAGCACCATATAACAAAGCAATTGAGTTGCACAACAGGTCGAGGTGCCATCCAGTCAATCCAGGCCGCGAAGAAAATATAATGTTCAGAAACAGGAAAAGTTGGAATATTGGGCAAATGTGGATAATAGTACTCGTAACAGGAATACTGCTTGTCGCTGTTGTATTTATTCTCATGCCTCATGGCATTTCGAATCTTGCGTCTCATCCGGACCCGGTGCAAGATTATGAGGAAAGTGTCCAGCGTGTCGATATGTTCCGTGAGCATGAACCGCAGGACATGAACCCGCTCTGTCGGCTGCAGCTGATGACCCATGGCAGAAAGACCGGCCGCGCAGTTATTCTGGTGCATGGATATACAACATGTCCGCAGCAGTTTCACGAGCTGGGAAAGCGGCTGTATGATTATGGCTGTAACGTTCTCATTGCCCCTCTTCCACATCATGGTCTGGCTGACCGGATGACAGAGGAGCATTCCCTGCTCAAGGCTGAGGAACTTGCGGCTTATGCTGATACGGTCGTGGATATCGCTCAGGGATTGGGAGAGGAGGTTGTCATGATGGGGATTTCCGCCGGAGGGGTTACCACCGCATGGGCAGCGCAGCAGCGGGACGATATTGATGTTGCGGTTATCATTTCTCCGGCATTTGGTTTTAAACAGATTCCCACCCCTTTGACGGCTGCTGTCATGAATATTTTTACAGTCTTGCCTGACTCGTTTACCTGGTGGGACCCGATTCTCCAGGCCGACGTGCCTCCGTCATATGCCTATCCACGTTATTCCAAGCGTGCACTGGCCCAGATCCTCCGGCTCGGATTTGCCGTGCAGAAGGATATAGGGCGCAATCCTCCCGCCGCAAAAAAGATCGTGGTGGTGTTCAACCCGAACGACAACGAGATCAATAACGAGCTGACGCGGAATATCGTGCAACGCTGGCAGTCGCACAGCGCGAATGTCACTACTTACGATTTCGATGCATCCCTCAAACTCGGCCACGACCTCATCGACCCCAGCCACCTTGACCAGAAGATCGAGATTGTGTATCCAAAGCTTGTCGAGCTGATCAATCTTTAGGGCACCTCTATTTATTCCGCGCTTCAATTGCTTCGGAAAAGGGGGACGTTCTTGTTTAGCAATACTTATTGCGTAAAAAAGCAAAATCGCTTTTTCGTCAAGTGCAGATGTTCAATCCTGAGAAGTTGTTGGTAAAGAAAATGGATATCACGTGGCAAAATCGATGCTTGTCATGTTTTTCGATATTTTTTGAGGAAAATACGGTTATGTTTTTTGCTGTGGCGAAATAATTGTATATTTAAAGCGAAATAATTGAGGGTTTGTCTTCCTGAAAAACCGTGTAGTTGCCCCCATGCAATGATGGCTACGGTTCAATCTCTTGCATAGTGATCTTTACGGTGCAGTACGTTTAGATTTTTTTGCCTTTACGGGGCTTGTTGTTTTATGGAATGCGGCAGTAGATGCATCGCGCTGCCTGCTGCCTGTATTGCCATTATATGCTCATGTGCTCTCGAAACAGCATACAAAGCAGGAGAGCGGTCAGAATGAACCTTGATTTTTTCGTAGGCAGTATTAAGGAGATATCTGTTAAAAAATTAAATCGTAAAGGAGGTTCTTATGTCAGCAGCAATGACCGGTGCGTGGACAGTTTTCAGCTGTGATATCTCAAAGGATGAGATGGCTGTCTTTAAAAAAGCGTTGGATGGCTTGGTAGGTGTGGATTATACGCCGGTTGCCGTGTCAAGTCAGGTAGTATCGGGGATAAACTACGATTTTTTCTGTAATGCAAAAGAGGTCTATCCCACCGCTGTAAATGAGGCCGCTATCGTGAGTATTTACGCTCCTGCAACGGGAGACCCGAAACTCATGCGAATCAAACCAATTCTGCATAAGCTTGAGTAATCACGGTGTTTTGTTTGATATCCGGCGGTCAGGTTAGAAAAGCAATCCATGATGATTATTCATGGATTGCTTTTTTTGTTTGATGAAGTCTGGCTGGATATCAGGGATGTTGGAGATGACATGTTAGTGGATCTGTTGTTTGCAAGCTTGCCGCAAAAAAGGGCGGATTACTGGCTTTTTGTAGCGGGTGTCTGCTCAACGTATTTGGTCGCTGTTTATGTTCTGAACAATGTATTGCAGATGTTCATGGCTTGTTCCGCAGCACCCGCCCAACATTTTTATCCCGAATTTTTTGTTCAACTCAATCATCAGGTTGCCCCAGTCAGCTATGTCATTAGCCTGGAGCGTTCCGGCGCCATCCAGGTGCAAGTGGTCGAAAGACGACGCGTTTGCCTGATAGCCGATGAGGCGGGAGAGGACTGATCGGGGCTGTTTATCCGCTTTGATAAATGATGGATAAGCGCAATTAATCATGTAGCCGAGAGGAGGTCTGCTGCAAACAGCATCAATTTCTTGAAAAGAACGTTCAAGACTGGTTCCATCGAGAATTCTTCCTTCTCTATTTATTACAAAGCTGATGATATAGGGAACATCGGTTTCCGCCATGGCAAGGGCGATGCCTGTTGCTTCAGGTACGGCAGGTAGTGTTGCTCCCAAAAGAAAATCCACACCGGCTCCGGCAAGCTGATTGATTTGCCATGAATGAAATGTTCTTGCATCATGTATTGAAAGCCCTTCATGAGGTTTGTAACAGTCGTTTTTACAACCGATAAGACCGCCGATAAAGATGTTTGCAAACCAATCTCCCCATTTTTTCCTGATGTGTTTTAGGAAATCGACGGCGTCGCTATTCAAATCGTCGATGATATGGGCTTCTGAAATACGCTCCCGATTGGCACGCCACGTGGGAGTACAAATGGCCATCGGGATAGCGTAATTCCGGGCAATATCAATGTAGCGCTGATAAAGATTACATAACGCTCTTTTTCCTGTCTCATCATAAATCAATAATGCATTTTCGAGGCGAGGATGTAAGGTGACCTCTCCGGACCGTCGTAACGATTCAATAATGGCTGCTTCCATTACTACAAGATCGTTGTCATCGAGAATCTTTTGTATGTCCATATAAACCTCAACGTTATTCGAGGCGCCTTTTACTGCCTGCCTGACGGATTTCTCTGTGTGCTTGCGCTGCATAATAAATTATGGAATCATTTTTTTGTAATCCAATCAAGGTGGTTTGAACTCGAAATGTGCGTAAAAGAACAGCTCTTCAGTGTTTGCAAACTTGTCAACTTGATTGTAACTTCAGGTTTACAATTGGGGCGTCCGTTGTGGCGCTTTCTTTCTGCTTTACTGCCTGAAGACACATAAATGAATGAGCTAACAGCCCAAATCCTCCATCGCCTTCATACTTCGGACGGCTATCTGTCGGGAGGCATGCTATGCCGTGAGTTCGGTATGACGAGAAGCGCCGTATGGAAGCACATTTCGCGGCTTCGTGAGAGGGGCTATACCATAGAGGCTGTTTCGGGAAAAGGATACCGGTTGAGCGGCAGTCCTGGTATTCCGGTTTCAGAGGAAGTCATGCCGTTGCTTTCCACCGATCGTTTCGGCAGGAACCTGGTTTTTCAAGAGGAAACGGATTCAACGAATGTGCAGGCAAAAATCCTCGCACGTCAGGGAGCCCCGGAAGGGAGTGTTGTTGTTGCCGACACCCAGACCGGGGGACGTGGCAGGATGGGCCGGGAGTGGATATCCCCGCCGGGGGTAAATCTGTACTTTTCGGTTATTCTTCGTCCGTCCGTGCCGCCGACGCGGTTTCCCCAGATTCCGCTGCTTGCAGCCGCGGCCATTCATCAAGCACTGGACGTTGCGGCAGAAGGGCCGCAAATGATGATCAAATGGCCCAATGATATTCTTGTAAAAGGGCGCAAGCTCTGCGGTGTACTCTGTGAAATGGAGTCTGAGCCTGATATGACGCATTTTGTAATCGCCGGAATAGGGATCAACGTCAATCTGCGGGATATTCCAGCCGGGATAAAGGAGATCGCTACATCTCTTTTTCTCGAGTCGGGCAGGGAGTTTTCACGCTCGGAGATCCTGGGGACTATTCTTAACCATTTCGAGCCTCTATACGAGGAGTGGCTGGAAGCTGAAGACCTGGGCTATCTTCTTCCCTACCTGGAAAAACATGCATGGCTGAAAGGCCGGGAGGTGAAGGTTGAGCGTTATAACGGCAGTCTTGCAGGGCGTGTACGGGGAATAAGCAGGACAGGGGAACTTTTGCTTGAGGCAGGGGACGGAAAGGTACATGTAGTGTCATCTGGTGAAGCACAGTTACAAAAATAAAATGGTTCTGGCTCTCATTTTTGAAATGTCTTATACAGTCGAGAGTTGAGTGGGAAAAATGACCGAAATAGCTATAAACGAATCAATAGTAAAAGCATACAGCGTTCTGGAGAGCGGTGAACCGCTTCCTTTTGAGGTTGCGATGGTGCTTGCAGAACTTCCCGGAGAGGATGTGCCGGATCTTCTTTCCCTGGCGAACAAAGTGAGGAATCGCTATGCTTCTGATGCGGAAGAAAGCTTTCACAGCTGTTCCATCATCAATGCGAAATCCGGTGTCTGCGCGGAAAACTGCCGCTTTTGTGCACAGTCACTGCATAACAGTGCCGATGTGGAGCAATACTCTCTGCTCGATCCTGAAAGTGTTCTAAGAGCTGCAGGAGAGGTGTACAAAGAAGGTATAAGGCATTTCGGTGTCGTTACCAGCGGCTATGGCTACCGGAAGATCAACCCGGAGTTTCTGAAAATTATCGACATCCTCGATCTCCTGCAGGAGGAGTATCCGGAGCTGAATGTTTGCGCATCGCTCGGTGTTCTCGGGGAGGAACCGGTGAAGATGCTCTCTGAGCATAACGTTGCACACTATAATATCAATATCCAGGTTGCGCCGTACCGCTACGATGCTCTTATTGCTGACAGTCATTCGCTGGATGATCGGATCGATACCATTCGGCTGCTTGGCAAGTGTGGTATTTCAGTCTGCTGCGGTGGAATACTGGGAGTTGGTGAAACGATGTCCGAGCGCGTTGATTTCATCTATGCGCTGCAAAAACTGGACATTGCGGTTATACCGCTCAACGTGCTGGTGCCGATAAACGGCACCCCTCTGCAAGGCACAGAAACCCCGGCGGTTACGGATATTGTCAAGACCTTCGCCATATGCAGGCTTGCACATCCACGCAAAATCATCAAGTTTGCCGCCGGACGTGAAACCGTCATGAAAGATTTCCAGGGGCTGTTGATGCTTGCCGGGACAAACGGGCTTCTTACCGGCGGTTATCTGACAACGAGGGGCAGGGATGTTGGCGATGACCGGCAGTTCATGCAGCAGCTTGCAAGTTTTTCTGAAGAGTCATGACGGAAAGTTTCAGGAAAAGCGTAAACAAGGAACTCGAAGCCCTCAGAACGGAAGGGCGCTTGAGGGTGCTGCCTGAAACGGGGAAACGTTCGAAAGCTTCGATCGAATCGGGAGGCCGGTGCCTTTTGAATCTTTCCTCAAATGACTACCTCGGCATAGGGGATGAAGAGCAGCTTCGAAGTGAGTATCTTCTTGCTTTCAATCCGGAAAACAACGGCGACAGGTTCTGCATGACCAGCTCATCTTCCCGCCTGCTTACCGGGAACCACCGGCTTTACGGTGAGCTTGAAGAGAGACTTGCGGCATGGTATGGCAGAGAAGCCGCTTTGGTATTCAACAGTGGCTACCATGCGAATACCGGTATTCTTCCTGCTCTCTCGACACGGCACGATCTTATCCTTTGTGACAAGCTGAGCCATGCAAGCATTATCGATGGCTGCAGGATTGCCGATGCGGCTTTCAAACGTTATCGTCATCTTGATTACAGCCATCTGGAAGAACTGCTTGATGGAGCCCATGCAAAGTACCGGCAGGTGTTTATCGTGACCGAATCGGTTTTCAGCATGGATGGCGACCTTGCTGACCTGCAAAAACTGTGCGAGCTCCGACAGCGATACGGCGCATTTCTGATCGTCGACGAAGCACATGGGGCAGGAACGTTCGGCAGCGAAGGGAAAGGGTTGTGCGAGGAGACAGGGCTTACCGGTTCAATAGATATTATCGTCGGAACCTTCGGCAAGGCCTTTGCTTCCGCCGGTGCTTACGGGGTCATGGATGGCATGATCCGCGACTACCTCGTCAACACCATGCGCCCTTTGATCTTTACAACTGCCCTGCCGCCGGTTATACTTGGCTGGAGCATGCAGGTACTGGAGCATCAACGGACGATGGGTGAGAAGCGCTGTAATCTGCATTTTCTTGCCGGACGATTGCGAAAGGCTTTGGAAAAAAAAGGGATGCAAACCGCTGGTGAAAGCCAAATCGTACCCGTAATTATGGGCGGGAACCAGAAAACGGTTCGTGCATCTGCGGTCTTGCAGAAAGCCGGCTTTCTTGCTCTTCCGGTTCGTCCGCCAACGGTGCCTGAAAATACCGCGAGGATAAGATTTTCCCTTCGTGCGGATATCGGATGGGAAGATATTTGTGGTATACCGGAGATTCTGCATCAGGTGTCAGAGAATGGGGAGCAGGCTGGAAATAACAATGTCGCAGTTCAACAAATCAACAGTTTTCAATAAATGATTGTTCGCTGGATACAAAAAAAAGGACACGACAGCCTGCTGATTTTTTTCAACGGATGGGGAATGGACAGCCGTATTGCGGATTATCTCCAGTATCGCACGCCCGCGAGCTTTTCCCGTGATGTCCTGCTTTGCTACGACTACCGTTCACCTGTTTTACCTGCCGATGTTCGCGCTCATATTGCAAGATATCGTGACCGAAATCTCGTCGCATGGTCCCTTGGAGTCTGGGCGGCACACAAATCAGGTCTGGAAGGTATTGAACGGGCGCTTGCAATCAACGGTACACTGAATCCGGTAAGCAGTGACGAAGGGATTCCGCCTGACATATTCCGGGCAACGCTTGACAATTATAACGAAGAGAACAAAAACCGGTTCATGCGCCGCATGTGCGGCAGCACTCCTCTCTTCAGGCGTTTTCTTGGTGTTGCTCCGGAACGCTGTGCTCCAGATCAGAAAGAAGAGCTTGCTTCGATCTTGCAAGACGTTTCGCGCGAAAAGGCCGCAGTTGTTTCTTCATGGAGCTATACGCATGCTCTTGTCGGCGGACGAGACATGATCTTTCCGGCGAAGAACCAGGAATATGCGTGGCGGAATCTGGGGCCTCTTGTGGTGGACGAAGTGCCGCATTTTCCCTTTTTTACATTCAGCAACTGGCAAGAGGTGTGTTCATGTATGGAGGAGTGAATAAAGAGCTGATAAGACAGCGGTTTGCTAGGCGCCTGAGAGGATATCGCCGCTACGCGATCATTCAGGGAAGTATGGCTTCCAAGCTTGCCGGTATGATCTGCGGGGGTAGTGACCGACCTTCATTTGAAAAAATTCTGGAGATAGGTTCCGGTTCCGGAGCCTTTACGGAAGCACTGCTTGCCCGGTGTCAAGCGCGGTACTATGTCGCAAACGATCTGGTTCAGCAAAGCAGTGACCTTGTCCGTGAGACGGCTCTGAGGCATGGGGTGCGTGACTTTTCCTTTATTGCGGGGGATGTCGAGCGTTATCCGGTGCTTCCCGATCAAATTGATCTTGCGGCATCCAATGCGACCGTACAGTGGCTGTCCGATATGCCCTTGTTTTTCAGAAAAATGTCGGAAGTTGTCAAGCCAGGCGGACTGCTTGCCTTCAGTACGTTTGGGAGAAGGAACATGCTTGAGATCAACTCCCTGGAACAGCACGCGCTCAACTATTACTCCCTTGCGGAGCTTCAGGATATGGCCGAACCTTGGTTTGCCGTGGTGCAGTTACGTGAAGAGGTGCGAAAACTCGATTTCAGAAGTCCCGAAGAGGTGCTCCGGCATATCAGTAGGACCGGGGTTAATGGATTGGTCCGTGAGACATGGACAAAAACCCGCCACCGCAGGTTTGTCGAGCGCTATCGATTATCATTTTCTTCGGGCTCAGGTGTGCATCTGACCTATCATCCTTTGTTCTGCATTTTTAGAAGAAAGGAAGAGTAAAAGCAAAATTCGAAAGGAAAAAGTCAAAAAGTGTAAAGGGTCTTTCGGTTAGGAACAAATGTTTTTTGATTACCGCTTTGCTGAGTACGAGTACGATCTTGTCAACGCAGCAGTTCAACAACTCAACAGTAAACATACGTGCCTGGTAAAGTCATTGTGGTAACGGGGATCGATACCGGAATAGGTAAGACTGTTGCAACAGGTTTTCTTGCACGTGCCCTGCAAGCAACCGGTCGAAGTGTTATTACTCAGAAACCGGTTGAGACCGGTGGCAGAAGTGTTTCGGAGGATATCATCAGGCACCGCGAGATCATGGGCATGCCGTTGCAGGATGTCGATCGTGATGGTACGACCTGTTCTTATCTGTTTGGCTACCCTGCTTCACCGCATCTTGCGGCAGCCAAGGAAAAACAGGTTATCGATACCGCAGTTATAGATGAGGCGACACAAAAATTGCAAGCGAAATACGACATTGTCCTCGTCGAAGGGGCTGGTGGTCTTCTGGTTCCCCTGAACGAGCAACTATTGTTTGCCGATTATCTGCAGGAGCGGTCATATCCGCTGATTCTTGTTGCTTCTTCCCGGCTCGGCAGCATCAACCATACGCTGCTTTCAATTGAAGCATGCAAAAAACGCGGGCTGCAGTTGAGTGGACTGGTGTACAATCTTGCCGGAGGAGACGACAAAGTTATTGCCCAAGACACGCTCACGGTGCTTCGCAATGCTCTCGGAGAATATGGGTATCACTGTCCGGTTATCGAACTCCCGGACATCGGGAAAAGCAGTCCGTGTCTCAACAATGAAGGCATAGCGAGAATATTCCATGGATCTTGATTTCGACAGGGAGCATATCTGGCATCCCTATACTTCCATGCATAACCCACTTCCGGTGTACCCTGTGAAAGGAGCTTCAGGGGTCTACATCGAGCTTGATGACGGAGGGCGGCTTATCGACGGCATGTCTTCATGGTGGGCGGCGATTCATGGCTACAATCATCCAGTGCTGAACGAGGCGGTGATACGACAACTCAAAAGCATGGGTCACGTGATGTTCGGGGGGCTGACTCATGAGCCGGCGATTATGCTCACAAAGCGCCTTGTGGAACTGACTCCGGAAACGCTGCAGAAGGTTTTTTTCAGCGACTCGGGTTCGGTTTCGGTCGAAGTTGCCATAAAGATGGCATTACAGTATCACCAGGCTGCCGGCAGGCCGGAAAAGCATCGTCTTCTAACCGTCAGGTCAGGATATCACGGTGATACTTTTGTGGCCATGTCGGTCTGCGATCCGGTTACCGGTATGCACAGCCTTTTCAGCGAGGTACTTCCGCAGCAGATTTTTGCCGAAGCTCCCCGTTGCGGATTTCATGAGGTGTGTGGTGACGAGTGCATCGATGATTTCCGCCGGAAGCTGGAGTCGCATCATCCCGATATTGCGGCAGTGATTCTTGAGCCTATAGTACAGGGTGCCGGGGGGATGCGTTTCTACTCGCCGGATTACCTTCGAAAAGCAAGGGAGCTGTGTGATCGCTATGGCGTGCTGTTGATCTTTGACGAAATTGCGACGGGGTTCGGGCGCACGGGTAAAATGTTTGCCCTAGAACATGCCGGGATTGTGCCTGATATTCTTTGTGTGGGGAAAGCCCTGACCGGCGGTTACATGACCCTTGCGGCAACGTTGACGACCACCGAGGTTGCGTCAATGATCTCCGAAGCTGAGCCGGGAGTGTTTATGCACGGCCCAACGTTCATGGCCAACCCTCTGGCCTGTTCCATTGCAGTAGCAAGCATCGACCTGCTTACAGGTAGAGACTGGTGGAAAAACGTTCTTGATATCGAAAAAGGATTGTCTTCCGGCCTTGAGCCGTGCAGGAGTTTCGAGGGGGTAACCGACGTGCGTGTACTTGGTGCGATTGGGGTTGTCGAGCTTGAGCAGCCTGTTGATATGGCCCTGGCCCAGAGGCTTTTCGTTGAAAGAGGCGTCTGGGTGCGTCCCTTCGGAAAGCTGGTCTATCTCATGCCACCCTACATCATTACAATGCAGGAACTGAAGACCCTGACGGATGCAGTTTGTGATGTTGTCAGCTATATTGCATAGAGCTGTTTCTCGTGGTTATCTCTTGACTGTCGGATTATTTGTTCCGGTCTGTCCCCGGAAAATCCGGGGACAGATTTCTTTCGCTGCATCACGGGGTTGAAAGAATGACACCGAGCGCATCGACATAGACTCCTGATCTCCCGAAAAGTCCGTGAATACGTGATCCGGGAGGGGCGCTGTAAGTGTAGTGGACAGAGCCTCCGGTTCCTCCCCATCCTTTTGTCCGCCCTTTGCTGGTGACCAGTTGCATAGAGTCGATGTAGTTTCCATGTTTGCCCGTTACCCTGGTGATGGTTTCACCGGGTTGAAGCTTGAAAACATCGAGATTGCCCCCCTGTCCTCCATGTATTTTACCGGTAATGACCTGTCCGATTTTGTTTTCATAGACAAACTGAACGGCATCGATATATACTCCCGACCGAACACGGACTTCCACAACCCGGAGGCCGCCGGTCTGGTTATCGGCAAAATAGTTTCCTCCCGGCCCGCCCGAAGGCCCGAGGAAGGAAAAAGTCTCTGCGGAAGCCGGTTTAACCTGTAACACCATGCTGAAACAGATCAGCAGGATAGTCATTGCCGAAACAAGAAAAGATGTTTTTTTCATGAGGGGACCTCCTTTTTTGATGGGTGAATGCTATGAAATCCATCGTGTTAATGTCTATACTTTCAAAGGTAGGAAATGGAAAAGATATCCATGCACAGTCTCAAAGAAAATTCTCTCAAGCTAATCCATGACCCCGGAGGAATTACAAGCACTCTTTGACCCTGACGTTCAGGAGTTGATAGAAAAACACATCGGTGATGATCCGGCAGCGTTTGCCATGAAGTTTCATGATCGGAACAGCTTGCCCGTAAGGGCAATTGCGGAACAGATAGCATGCAGGCATAAGGCTGCAAAAAAACTGCCGAATCTCTCACTCCGGAACCTTCTTTACACGACGCTTTCCCTCGAACAGGCTTCGGGCGAAAGGACGGCCCACTACAAATCAGGACTGGAGGAGATGGCAGGAAAAAAATTGCTGGACATGACCGGTGGGCTTGGCGTCGATAGTACCTTTTTTGCAAACCGGTTTGAGGAAGTCATCTATGTGGAGAGGGATGAAGTGCTCGCTGAGGTTGCATCGCATAACTTTCGGGAACTTGGCATAAACAACATCACCATAATTCGGGGCGACAGTACAGAGCTGCTTGAAGTTAGTTCTGACAACACCTTCGACTGGATCTTCCTTGACCCAGCAAGGCGCGAAAAGGGAAAACGCTCGGTGTCTCTTGAAGATGCAGAACCGAATGTAGTGAAACTGCACGATCTGCTGCTGTGTAAAGCCAGGAAGTTATGTGTGAAAGCTTCCCCTGCACTTGAAATCAGCGCGCTTCGTGAAAAGCTGCCATCACTTTCACAGGTTCTTGTGCTGTCGGTTGACCGGGAGTGCAAAGAAGTGCTGCTCTTCTGTGAAAGGGAGAAAGCGGATGAGCCTGTTGTAGTAAAAGCCGTGTGTCTGGGTCGCGGCGGTGAGACGTTTTTTCTGTCCGATAAGGAGGCAGGGCGAAGGAAACGGGTTGCAGGTGCCGGCGCCTATTTTTATGAGCCGGATCCTGCAATCATAAAAGCACGCCTGACGGCGGTCTTGGCGGAGCATTACGAACTGCAGTTCATCAATCCCACGATTGACTATTTGACCTCAGGGAGGAAAATCGAGCGGTTCCCCGGCAGAAGTTTCCGGGTTATGGCGGCTCTTCCTTACAAACCCAGAGTTCTGAAGTCTTTCCTGAAAGAACATGGTATTGCCGCAGCAAGTATCCAGCGCCGTGATTTCCCTCTTTCGCCTGATGAGATACGACGTATATACTGCCTGAAAGAAAGTGATGAGCACTATCTGTTTTTTTTAAAAGACTCCCGCAGACGGCTGTTGTGTCTCTATTGTGGGCGCCTCTATTAATTTGTCGCGCAACCTGAATGCTTTGTTGATCCCGACTTGTCGGGACACTCTCCCGATAAAATCGAGACTCCGTCCGCCTTGTCTTCAGGTCACTCACGACAATTAATAGAGGTGCCCTTATGAACGTTACTCTTGACGTGTTTTTTCCTTTAGCGGTTGCTTGTCTGTGCCAGAGTAATCAGTGCACATATTACTTCGATCAAGGCTGCCGGTCTCTGTATATTATTACGGTAATGACGTGGTATGGGGGATTTGCCCGCAAAAACCATGCTCTTTTGCGTAATATTGCATTTTAGCTGTAGGTTTTTTTTATATTAGAAAAGTGGTTGATGTTTTTTGTAAAGTAGCGTTACCCCTAACCCCCAGAAATCACGGCCATGAAACATACTCTTGCCTTTGTACTGGCAATGTGTCTGTCGTTTGCTGTAGTGAGCATCGGCAAACCTGCCTATGGGTACCCCATTACCGATGTCGATGGCAATGTTTACAAAACCGTTAAGATAAACGGGCAGGTCTGGATGGCTCGAAACCTGAACGTGAGCCATTACAGAAATGGCGACCCTATCCGTCATGCGGCTACCCCTGCTGAGTGGGTGGATGCCGCCCGGAAAAAGGAAGGGGCTTGGTGTTATTACCGGAACCGTTCGGGGGATGGCGAGGTATACGGCAAACTCTACAACTGGTACGCGGTAAATGATCCCAGGGGCCTTGCGCCAGAAGGCTGGAGAATCCCCTCTGATAAAGACTGGGAGCATCTTGCAGGCACTTTTGGCGGCAAGCTTTTTGCTGCAAGTAACCTCAAGGCAGCGTCGTTCTGGCCTCTTCCCTGTAAACCGGTTACCGGACGCACCGGCTTCTGCGCCCTGCCGGGGGGCTATCGGCGTAATGACGGACGCTTTTTTTATAAGGGAATGAACGGGCTATTCTGGACATCGACAGTGTTTGTCCGGGGATATGCCTGGTTCAGAAACATGAGCGGCAGAAATTCTTTTCTGTTCCGTAATGATACCTGTATGGAAAACGGTTTGTCAGTCCGTTGCGTAAAAGAATCCTGATTTTTTTCCCCTTCGCTTGCTGCTCCAAGGCTTTTTGCCGGAGCAGCAGCATTATTTATTATTCTGCGGTCTGGAGCTTTTGCAGCTCTTTCAAAGCAAGTCCGTAGCGAAGTCCCTGAACACTGACGCGCAGTTCCGTTATGCCGAGCAGTCTCATGAACTGGTGCAGGATGAGGGTGCCCATGGTGATAACGTCGGCTCTGCCTTCGGCAACCCCTTTGCCGATAATTTGATCAACGGTTAATGATTGCAGCTCTTCGAGCAGTTGCTTAACCTGGTCATACCGGAGTGGATAGTTGTGGAGCTTTACCGGGTCGAACGCCTCGAGTTCTGAGACAAGCGTGGCTATCGTTGTCAGTGTACCTGCTACTCCAAAAACCTGTTCCCTGCCTGTAAAAAACGGTTCAAGATTACCCGTAAACATCCTATTGATCTCCTCTTTTGCTGCCAGGAATTCTTCTTCAGACGGTGGCAGGCCGGTAAAAAATCGTTCTGTAAGGCGGACGGAACCAACATCGAGACTGATGCTGTGCTCGATATGGGAGAAGTCACCCATGGATATTTCAGTGCTGCCGCCACCGATATCGATAACGGTAAACAATTCGGGTATATCTTCCATTCCTGCAACAGCGCCGGAGAAAGTCATTGCAGCCTCTTCTTCGCCACTTAGGGTTTTAATGACAATACCGCTCGCCATGACGACCTCGTCAATGATCTCCATGCGGTTTTTTGCGTCGCGGAGCGCGCTGGTTCCAGCTGCAACAATACTTTGCGCCTTGTGTTCCTTGCTCAGGTCTTTGAAATCAAGCATGCATTGGATAAGGCGCTGCATGGCAGTGTGGTCGATGATCTTTTGTTCATCGACATTTTTCCCGAGTCTGACTATTGTCTGGCGGTGCAGTACGGGAACTATCCGGTTGTTTACCGGATCAAGGTCTGCAATGAGCAAAAGGGCGGTATTGGTGCCTATATCGATAAAAGATGCTCGTTTATAGGCTAAATAGCTTTCCGCTGAAAAATCCTTGTCAGCAAAGGATTTTGGGGTCTCTTCTCTTTCCTGATTCATTCGTTTTCTCCTAATATTGACGAACTCTTTGTTACTTTTTGTGCCATTCTTGTATCATTTCTTTGTAACGGGACAAGAATGGCTCATGAACGTCTATCTCAGAGTGCGTGATCTCAAGCAGGGCAGTAAGCGAAAACCGGATCAAAACCTCAGACTTGAGTACAGTCCTTCGCTCAAGCTTCCAGGAGGCAAGATCTCAAGATGGAAGTCCCTGAAACTGTACATCTACCTGAAGCCTCGTAATCCGCAAGAGCGTCAACACAACAAGGAAGTTAAGGAACTTGCTGAACAAATCCGTAGCGATACTGAGAGGGGTTGCGTAGAGGTAGACACAGCGCGGATCCGGCAAGGAACATGCTGCTTGTTGATTTCCTGCGGAGCAATGTGACAACAAAAAGGCATCAATCGGGCCGACAATGGGCACATAACTCATTAAAGGATTCTAAAGCAACTTTTGGCCAGGCCGATAAACGTAACAACGAGTTGCCGAATGATCCAACACTGTATGGAAGGGGAGCTTGGAGAATACCCGGTTGAGCGCAAGGCGTTTGTGTCAGAAGCCGAGCAGGCCCTTTACATAGCCGAATTCATAGCTTTTTACCAGAATCGCAAAAGTAACATACAGCCCGATACCCAAGGCCCATTCAGCCGTTACCCACGTAAGAAAAGCTCGATCTTCCATTTGTATCCACGCTTTGTTAAAACGGATACTGAATAACACGGAGGCACTAAAATGAACGACATGCCACAGACGTGCAAAGATGTTCGCAACACCTGAGGCCTCATGATGGTTATACGTTTTATACTTGAAGATTTTCAGAAATGTTTTTTGCTGTAAGGAGATTGGATTGGATAGTAGCTTTTTCTGTTCTTCATTTAATTGAGCGACCAGCGGCACAACACGATGATAGAAACATTTGTACCACAGGAAAGAAAACGGCAACACAGCAAGCAAGAAGACCGTTAACACAAACCGCAAAGGTTTGTATCCCCACCCCAGAAACCAACCATACAGTGCCCAGAGAGGTTCTCTTAAATACTCTGTGCGTTTCGATTCAAGTTCATACATTACCTTATCGGCTGAAGCCCGATCATTTTGCTTCAAGTAGTTGTCCCTCAGGCGATGGTAAAATATTTCTGTCTGACTATAATCGTCCGGACCTCTATGAGCTTCTAAGCTATCCAACTTAGTTTTTACTCGATTATATCCGATATGGTGACCACCACTTTTTGCAATAAGACTATCAGGTGCCAATTTTAATAATTGGTGTATTACGTAGGATTCTTCAGCGATTGGGCTGGTTATATTTAATAGAAATAACCTCCCTTTTAACTGGCTCCAGTGTGCTTTCAATGTACCGAGAGGGAAAAAGGTGCGATGATCGAATAATATTTTGGCTTTACTAAGATCAGTTCTTCTTAGATCAACTCCTTTTTCAAATCTTGTTCCAGCAATATTGAAGGTTGTACCAAAAATAGCATTCTCAAAATCAACATTCTCCGAAAATGTTGATTCGTAGAAAGAGGTTTCTTTCGAAAACTTTGATCGTATAAAATTGGCCTGTTCCGAAAACTTTGAGAACGAGAAATTAACATTGTCCAAAAACTGTGTTTTCCAGAAATCAGCTTCTCCCAAAAACTTTGAGAATGAAAAATCAGCCTTTCCCTTGAACAGTGTTGCCTGGAATTTAGCCTGTTCCGAGAATAGTGTTTTCTGGAAATAAGCCTCGTTTAAAAATGCTGATTGACTAAAAATGGCTGACTCCAAAAATCTTGAATTACTGAACAACGCTCCATTTAAGAACTTTGAGCCTAAAAAACTATTTGGCCCCGAAAATTTCGATTTCCTGAAATCAGCTGTTTCCGAGAACTTTGATCCCCAGAAATCAGCTGTTTCCGAGAACTCTGATTCCTTGAAAATCCCGGCATGCATGAACTGTGAAAACCTGAAATCAGCATTTTCCGAGAATTTTAAATAACTGAAATCACTATATTGCTTGAAAATTACTGGGGTATGTTCCAGCCAATCAGCCGTTTTCGATGAGTCCGGTACACCTCCATATGGCCACTTAGTGGGGTTCTTGGCATAACTTGTGCTTGAAGGCATTAGAACCACGGCCAGAAGAAGTATGATAGAAAGATAGGTGGTGATTTTACCTGTTTCCTTCATCATTGGTTGAAGGCTTTGCTATCGGGTAGCGGTGGCTGTTTTCTTTTTTGTCTTTATGCAAGATATAAAATACGAACTAAATAAAAGTTCAGATACCTATATTCCCAAAGATATGATGTTGCTTTATATGAACTCACTAGCTTTTCCACTTTATTCCTCTGATCACTAGTCAATCCATCGAGAAGGTTCTGATCCGACGATACAGTGTTAGTTTTCGGAGGTGTTTTTTTCCCTCTTCTTTAAGCCTCTTACTTTGCGGTGTGGTGAGTTCAGCTCTTCCTGGAAGTTTTATCTTAGCGATCCTCAAAATTAATGCTTTCAAATCCTCCTTGAATTGGAAAATAAAGACTAAAGCCATGATCGAAAAAACGACAGGCCATGTAAGTAGGACTTTCGGATAGTTTAGAAAGAGTTCTACTATTTCCATCCCTTCCTTTTTTGTTGCAGATAATAGGTGATTACTAAGTAATACATATTGCATATTGCGCTGCGAATTATTTGCACGACAAATTATTACATATTTATTTCTTGTTGTCTCGTCTTACTTCCCAAAAATCAGCTTATAAAAGCATTCTTTCTAAATTTTGTTGCTGAACTTGCAAGGAAAGCAGACTCAACAAGACACGAGAGCCATTCGTCTTCATAAAGTGTCTCTACACTGCGGTAGTCGAGTCTTTTGAGCAATTGTTTCAACCAGGGTTCATCATAGATCATGATCCCCGAAAGAAGCACTGCACTTTCGGGAGCCCTGTTTTTTATCACGGGAAGTATTCTATCCAGCACGTTCTTGTTGATGTTCGCAAGTATCAGGTCATACTTTTCCTCAAGGATTTCCTGCAAATCATCTTCCGCATCGAACATTTCCACTCTGATATTGCCGGCATGGTTTTCCCTGACGTTTTCACGTGCGTTTTCCAGTGCCCAGTCATTGTTGTCAACCGCCAGTATCTGGCGGTTATTGCCGAGTTTTCTGCTTGCTATTGCCAGAACACCTGTTCCGGTTCCGATATCGAGAATGTGCTTGTCCTCGAGTTCGATTTTCTCAATCTGCCGGAGCATCAGCCTGGTGGTTGCATGGTATCCGGTCCCGAAAGACATTTTTGGGTTGATTTCAATAACGATCTGCTCAGGCTTCGGTGAGATAGTTTTGTTTTTCTGAACGATAAGAATACGATCAGAGATTTCTATAGGCTGAAGATGTGCTTCCCATTCTGCGTTCCAGTTTCTGTCCGCCATGTGCTTGACAGTAAATTCGGGCAGTGAACCGAACGACGCGGTAAGAGTTTCCATGATGCTTCTCTCTTTTTCAGCCGACCATTCCGAGTCGGGGAGGTATGCGCAAAGTCTGTTCTCTTTTTCCTGGAAGTACTGGATACCTTCGCCGGACAACAGTCCCAGGCAGGGTTCTATCAGTTCAGGTGAAAGAGTGAACGTCAACTCTATGTAATCGTGCGATGTTGCCATAATTCCATTAAAAGTCAAAAGGCGCTGGTTTTGTGCTTTGCGCCAATATACAGCTTAATCCGACATTTCCTTTGTGTGAGTCTCCACACTGGTCTATTGTCGCCCGGATTCAATGACTTCCAGTAGTCGAATGGCTTTGACAAAGCGTTTTTTGTAATAGCTGTTGTTGAGATTGCCCATGGTTACGCCGCGGCTTAACGAAGCATGCACGAAAAGGCTGCGGTCAAGATAAATCCCGACATGGTCTATTTGTGAGCCGTTGAGCTTGAAAAAAACCAAATCACCTCTCCTGAGCTTTCCCGGTGAAATTTTCTTCCCGATTTCTGCAAGTTCCCGAGATGTCCGGGGAAGGTAGGCATTAAAAGTATCTTTATAGAGATACTGCACGAAACCGGAGCAGTCAAAACCCCGGATCGATTTCCCTCCGTAGTGATACTCTATACCGAGCAGGCTGCTGATAGTTTCAAGCAGTTCCATGAGTTTATTTTCATGGATACGGATCGGCAGTGGTGTATATTTTTTTATGTTTTTTCCGCTATATTTAACGCCTTGAGCTGAATAGCTGCTTGCACAGCTTGACGAAAGCAGCACCAAGCATGCAAGCATGCAGTGTAGCAGGTGTCGCAGACCGGTACGATGATGTTTCAGAAAGGATGTGTTTCCTGTACGTAGTTTGCTGCGCATAGTATTGACAAGCGGTTATATATAGCTGGAAACTTACATGTAATACAAGGCCTGAGTTGAGCGATCATCCCAGGAAGATAAGAACTGTTATGGCTGTAATGAAATTTGGGGGGACGTCGATCGGAACGGCCTCCGCGATGAAACGGGCAATGCAGATTGTTGCCGGGGAAAAGGAAAAAAACGTTCCGCTGGTAGTGCTCAGTGCATGCAGCGGGATTACCAACCGGCTGATCCAGATTGCCGAGGCGGCCGGCGAAAGCCGGCTTGATGAAGCGATGGCGCTTTCGGGTGAAGTTCGGGAGCATCACCGCGTTCTGGCTGATGTGCTGATAAATGATGAAGCACGCCGCAAGGCAGTGGTGGAAAAGGTAGAGATGTACATTACAGAGCTCGATATGCTGATAAAAGGTGTCGACATAGTCGGTGAACTCACTGCCCGCTCTTTCGATACTTTCTGTTCGTTCGGTGAGCTGCTGTCTACGACCGTTTTCAGCGAGGCAATGCTGGAAGCCGGTCATGAAAATGTCTGGTTTGATATTCGCAAGGTGATGATAACCGATGATAACTTCAGCATTGCACGTCCTCTGGAGGATCTTTGTGAGAAAAATGTAAAAAACGTACTCAAGCCACTGCTCGAATGCGGGAAAATTGTCGTGACACAGGGTTTTATCGGTTCGACAAGGGACGGCAAAACCACGACCCTCGGGAGGGGGGGGTCTGATTTTACCGCTGCACTTCTCGGAGCATGGCTGCCGTCAGATGAAATTCAGATATGGACGGATGTGAACGGAGTGATGACTTGTGATCCCAGAATTGTCCCCGATGCGAGGAGTATAAGGGTGATGACTTTTACCGAGGCAGCTGAGCTTTCTTATCTCGGGGCGAAAGTGCTGCATCCGGATACCATCGCTCCTGCGGTGAAACAGAATATCCCCGTATACGTGCTCAATTCGCTTCACCCTGAAGCAAAAGGAACCGTTATTACCAATGATCCGGCGATTCTCGAGGGGATGAGTTATGGAGGGCTTGTCAAGTCCATAGCGGTGAAGAAAGGTCAGTGCATCATCAATTTCCGTTCCAACAGAATGTTGGGCCGGCACGGTTTCATGGCGGATATTTTCAATGTGTTCGCCCGTGTGGGTGTATCGGTTGAAATGATTTCAACGAGTGAGGTTTCTGTTTCCTTGACTGTGAGCGAATTAGCTTCCCTGGAGGAGTTGTTAACCGAACTGAAGAAAATAGGTGAGGTTGAAATAGAGCTTGATGTTGCGACCATCAGTGTTGTCGGCGACAATCTCAGGACATCAAAAGGTGTTGCAGGACGAATCTTCAGTGCCATGAAGGATGTGAATATCAGAATGATTTCACAGGGCGCATCCGAGATCAATGTTGGTTTTGTTGTAGAAGGTGAAGATGTGCCGAAAGCGGTTCAGAACCTCCATCATGAGTTTTTTTCCGGCAGCGAATCAAGCGGTATATTCGAAGAACCGGCGAATACAAGATAGTAAGCAGTCTTCAGTCGGCGGTTGGCAATGATAGAGGTACCCTAATGTGGGGGAACACCCCTGGGTGTGCTCTAACCCAGTGGAAAACATTAACAAATCAGGTACATGGATTACAAGACGGCGGGAGTTGATATCAATGCGGGAGAGGAGTTTGTACGATTGATCAAGCCGCAGGTACGCCGGACATTTACCAGCGGCGTTATGGCCGATATCGGGGCTTTCGGCGGGTTCTTTCAGCCGGATTTTTCGTCATATAATAATCCTGTGCTGGTCAGCAGCATCGACGGAGTAGGAACGAAGCTGAAAGTTGCCGCCATGATGGGCCGCTACGATACCATAGGCGCCTGCCTGATAAATCATTGTGTGAATGACATTCTTGTGTGCGGTGCAAAACCGTTGTTTTTCCTGGACTATTATGCTTGTGGAAAACTCGTTCCCGCAGTGGCGGCCGATATCGTAAAGGGAATGGTCATGGCATGCAGGGAGAACTCATGTGCCCTTATCGGTGGCGAGACCGCGGAAATGCCGGGCGTCTATGCAACGGATGATTTCGATCTTGCCGGTACTATTGTCGGTGTCGTCGACCGTGAGCGTGTCATTAACGGTTCTTCCATTGCAGAAGGCGATGTTATGATAGGTTTGCCTTCAACAGGGCTGCATACTAACGGGTATTCACTTGCACGAAAGATTTTTGAAGGCAAGCTTCGGAATACCTATCAGGGGCTGGATGGTACGGTTGGCGATGAGCTTCTGAAAGTTCACCGTTCCTATCTTCCGGTCATCGAGCCGCTGCTGACATCAGAGGATATTCACGGTATGTCGCATATTACCGGTGGAGGTCTGACAGGCAATACCATGCGGATAGTGCCGGAAGGCCTCCGTCTCGATGTCGAGTGGAGTGCATGGCCGGAGCCGGTAATTTTCGATATCATTCGTAAAGAAGGCGGGGTTCCTGAAGAGGATATGCGCAGAACATTTAACCTTGGTGTGGGGTTAGTAATAGTTGTTGCCAAAATGGCGGTTGACCGCGTAATGGCAGATTTGAAATCGAAGCATGAAAATGCTTACATTACAGGTCAGATTGTTGCTTCGTAACAATTCTGTCATTTTTGATCCTCGTCACGCGTTTCTTGTCACTGCTGAGCGGGGCAATTCGAAACGCTCGGCTTGTGTTGATTTAACATGAAGTTATTATGCTTACTTTGATTGTCATTCTGGCTGTGAGTTACCTTGTCGGCTCGATACCTACCAGCATCATTGCGGGTAAACTGCTCAGAGGTATCGATATTCGTGATTACGGCAGTGGAAATGCCGGCGGCACCAATGCTTTTCGGGTGCTTGGCTGGAAAACAGGGCTGACGGTGACTATTCTCGATATTGTCAAGGGTGCCATTGCGGCAATATCCGTTGTGGTATTCTTCGAAGCTCACCCTCTTGGTCCAATGCCGGATATCAATCCTATAGCGTTGCGGCTGATAGCGGGATTAAGCGCAGTTTTCGGCCACGTGTTTACTGTTTTTGCCGGTTTCAAGGGTGGTAAGGGCGTGAGCACCGCTGCGGGTATGATGTTCGGCATAGCACCAATAACAACACTCATCGTGCTGGGAGTGTTCCTGCTTACTGTGTTTGCTTCAAGGTATGTTTCCGTTGCTTCCATGCTGGCGGCGGTAGCTTTTCCGCTAATTATCGCTGTAAGGAAGTACCTGTTTGATCTCGGAGGGGGTCTCGATTACTACATCAAAATGTTCAACACCCGTGTTTTTATTCATGACAGCCTCGACTATCATCTTCTGATTTTCGGGCTTATCGTTGCGCTTGCAATTGTTTACACCCATCGGGCAAATATCAGGCGTCTTCTTTCGGGAAATGAAAACAGGGTAAAGTTCCACGGAAACTCCTGATCCCGATACACCGGTACGAGGTTCATGAAAATAGCGGTTTTAGGGGCGGGAAGCTGGGGCACGACACTTGCTGTACTGCTGGCGGAGAAAGGTTATGCGGTGAGCCTATGGGCGCACCGTGCGGAGTTTGCCCGTGAGCTTGAACGTAACCGTGAAAACACCCGTTATCTCCCAGGTGTTGCCCTGCCGGGCAATCTTGTTATAGAATACGATATTTTCAAAGCTATCGAGGGCACCGGCATGATTGTTACGGCCGTGCCTTCTCAGGCTCTGCGTGAAACACTTACACTGCTCCGGGAAAGCTCGCTTGGCGAAGCCATCGTTGTCAATGTCGCCAAGGGTATTGAGCTTGCTACAGGCAAACGCCTGTCGGAAGTGGTACCTGAAGTCCTGTCGGATGTTTCTCCCGAAAAAGTTGCAGTCCTTTACGGGCCGAGTCACGCTGAGGAGGTATCGGAAAAACAGCCGACAACTGTGGTTGCAGCCTCGTCCTGTCTGGAAACCGCCAAAACAGTCCAAGAGGTTTTTCGTACCAGCATGTTTCGGGTCTATGTCAACACCGATGTTGTCGGGGTTGAAATTGCCGGTTCGGTGAAAAATATTATTGCGATTGCCGCGGGCATATCCGATGGCATCGGTTTCGGTGACAACGCAAAAGCAGCGATCATCACGAGAGGGCTGGCAGAGATGTCCCGCCTTGCCGTAAGTCTTGGCGGGGATCCGATGACTGTTTCGGGCCTCTCAGGCATAGGAGATCTTGTGGTAACCTGCTTGAGCCGTCATAGCAGAAACCGTTATGTAGGGGAGCAAATCGGCAAGGGCAAGTGCCTTGATGAAGTTGTCGGTCATATGAAGATGGTTGCCGAAGGCGTGTCCACAACAAAGGCGGTGGTTACGCTGAGCAGAAAGCTGGGGGTAGATATGCCGATCACCAGCGCGGTCTACGAGATGCTTTTTGAAAACAAACCTGCTGAACAGGCCATTCTCGATCTGATGACACGAGAGCCGAAACAGGAAATGGAAGAGTAAAAAAGGAGTCAGGAGCCAAAGGTTCGATTTCCGATTTTTTCTTTTGTGATCCGGCTCTGAAACACGGGCAGGCACACAGGCCCGCCCCTACACTCGATATTGAATGCTTCTTCGGGTCGCGCAACAAATTAATAGAGGTGCCCTTATTCTGACTTCTTGATTCTAACTTCACTCATTGATATTTCCTCGGATACTCGTACCATACCAGTTCTCCCGAATCCATCATTGTTTCTTTCCACGAATCGTTTTTCATGTCGATCCTGACGATGCCGCAGGTGACAATATTTTCAAGGTGTTGCCCGGATATGAAGTTTGCAAAAGAGGTGAGTGTCGGGTTATGTCCAAAGAGCATGGCTGTGGGGTGGTCGTCAGGAATTCGCCGGACAACTTGAAGCATGTGGTTTAACCCGCCCTCGTAGATTTCCATGCGTTTCTCGATCTTTTCCAGGGGGTAGTCCAGTGTGTCGCAGAAAGCTTCAGCTGTTGTCAGCGCACGGTTTGCCGGGCTGGATATAATCAGGTCAGGGCTCACGCCTTTCTCTTGCATCAGTTCTGCCATAAACGGGGCGGCTTTCTTGCCCCGCTTGTTCAGGGGACGGTCAAAGTCCGCCAGATTGGCATTGTCCCAGCTCGACTTCGCGTGCCTGACGAGATAGAGTGTTTTCATGGGGACAAATCCAGATGTTTTTGTTTTAGCGTCATGATCCGCTCATAAGAGCGATCGATACGTTCCGGGGAAAACGTTCCTTCATCGACAAGTGAGCGGATGATCGATGCAGCTTTCCCAGCAATTTCGGGGTCATAGCTCGAATTGTTCGCAAAAAGCAGGATATCAACTCCGGCTTCGAGCGCCAGCTTGATCGCTGTTTTAAGATCGTAATGTGCCGCTATGGCTTGCATTTGCATGTCGTCACTGATGACAGGGCCGTTGAATCCGAGCGAGTCGCGCAGGATGCCGGATATGATCCGCTTTGATAGTGTTGCAGGGTAAAGGCTGTCAAGATTTGCATTGTAAACATGGGCAGTCATGACAAAATCAGTGTAGCCGTTTTCAATCAGTTTCCTGTAGGGTTCCAGCTCTTTTTTATCCCAGCTTTCGCTGATATCGGTGAAATCCTTGTGTGTGTCAGTTGTCGAGCTGCCGTGTCCGGGAAAATGTTTGAGTGTCGCAATTACCTTTTTTGCGTGCAAGGCTCTTACTGTTGCCGCAGCATGAGCGGTCACAACAGCAGGGTCGGCTGAAAAACTTCTTTCCAGACTGCCGATAACAGGGTTTGCGGGATTGCTGTTAAGATCGACCACTGGAGCGAAATTGACGTTGATACCCGAATTATCAAGCGTTTCGGCGGTTACGAGTGCGGAGCGGTACGTGCTGTCAGGAATGTTTATCTGTCCGAGCCTGGCGGCTGAAACGCTTTCAGGGAAGCCGTATTTTGCTTTCAGTCTGGAAATTCTGCCTCCTTCCTGATCGACGGCGATAAAAAGGGGAACTGCAGATGCTTGCTGCAGTTCGTGGGTGAGTTTTCTGAGTTGCCGGGGAGAGATGATGTTTCTGCCGGGTGATTTCGATGGGACATCGTAATCGAACAAAACCACTCCCCCCAGGTTGTGTTTTGTTATATCCTCCATGAGATCAGGTGCTTCTTGCAAGGTTGTTCCCCGGAAGCCAACCATGATCATCTGCCCTATTTTCATGTCGAGCTGATCTTGACCGGGTTGACCCAAAGCAAAGGCGGTCAAAGTGGTCAGGAGCAGGGATAGCAGGAGAATGACGGGTTGTTTCAGCAGTCCTCTTATCATGTGGCTGCTTTTACCAGAGAGAGTTCCCCGTTTTCAACCGCTATGGTTACCGTATCTCCTTCCCGGACTGTTCCCTCAAGGATCATTTCCGAGAGCTTGTTGGTTATATGCCGCTGCATGACACGCTTCAGCGGGCGGGCGCCGAATGCCGGATCAAATCCTGCGTTGGAGAGCCACGCAAGTGCTCCATCGTCAAGGTTAAGGGTGATATTCTGACGCAAGGCAAGTTTTTTTATCAAGTTAAACTGAATGGTGACGATTTTTTCAAGATCTTTTCTGGTGAGAGGTGTGAAGAGAATGACCTCATCGATACGATTAAGAAACTCGGGACGAACTTGCTGCTTCAAGAGCTGGAACAGTTTATCCTGCAAGTTTTCCAGAACTTCATCACGGTTTCCGCTATCCATTTTCTCCATTTCACTCTGGATAAGCTGGGCACCTATATTGCTTGTCATGATAATGATAGTGTTCTTAAAATTGACCGTGTGCCCCTTGCTGTCGGTCAACCTGCCGTCATCGAGAATCTGCAGCAAAATGTTGAACACATCTGGATGGGCTTTTTCAATTTCGTCAAGCAGAACAACCGAAAAAGGTTTTCTTCGCACGGCCTCCGTAAGCTGTCCACCTTCTTCGTAACCCACGTAGCCCGGAGGAGCACCGACAAGGCGGCTGACCGTATGTGATTCCATGTATTCACTCATGTCGATGCGTATCATTGCATCTTCGTCGTCAAAGAGGTATTCCGCAAGGGTACGGGCAAGCTCCGTCTTGCCGACGCCGGTCGGACCGAGAAAAATAAACGAGCCTATGGGTTTTTTCTCGTCTCCCATGCCGGCACGCGAGCGTTTGACCGCTTCACTGACCGCCTGCACGGCTTTGTCCTGGCCTACTACCCGTCTATGGAGCTCTTCATCGATATGCAAAAGCTTTTGCCGTTCCGACTGAAGCATCTTGCTGACCGGTATTCCGGTCCACTTGGAAACAATGTCCGCAATGTCCTCGGCATCTATTTCCTCTTTCATGAGAAGCTCGCCAGAAGACTGTTTTTCTTCTATTTTCCGTTTGTTTTCCTCGATCTCTTTTTCGATCCGGGCGATGCTGCCGTATCGTATCTCGGCGACCTTTCCGTAATCTCCACTTCGTTCGTACTCCTCAGCCTGGTGCTTGAGATCTTCCAGCTCCGATTTCAGTTTCCGGGACTCTTGTACAAGTTCTTTTTCGGTGTCCCAGCGTGCTTTGATGCTTCGCTGTTCTTCATGGAGGTTGGCAAGCTGCTTTTCAATTTCCTCTAATCTTTGTTTTGTATCCGAAGAATTCATACCTGCGTGTTGATGAGTTATGGAATATGAAATAATGTGTTGCAAAGCATAAATTTACAGCTTACACCAAGAAAGATGCAACAAGGTGCCGTAACATATGTATAGGTAACCATGTCGAGCCTGCCATGGTTCCTTTATACCTGTACGCTTGATGCGCTAACATCTGGGCACCTCTAATTTATTTATTCCGCGCTTCAATTGCATCGTTGATCCCGACAGGTCGGGACACTCCGGTTTTGAAGTTTACCCCGACATGGTCGGGGCTCTGTTCGCCTTGCATCCCGATGCAATCGGGACTCATGACAATAGAGGAGCCCATCTTCATAAACACATAAAAAATAAATATTTTGATCAAAGAAAACCGCGCCTATCCAACTGTTTAGATATATGAAAATCCAGTCACAACGATTTCTCGGCGGCCCGAACATGCATGGGCCTGTATCAGGCTTGTTCGTGACGGTAGCCTTCGATGACAACGAAGCCCGGTTGTTGCTCGATGAGGGGCTTGATGCGAAAGAATTGCAGCAGTTGCTTGATGTTATCCGAGAGGCCTTTCCAGTTGCACGGGAATCGTCCCTGCTTTCGACGCCGGATTATATACAGCAGTCGAGTTGTCTTGCTGCTGCGCTTGTGCTGGCTATAGCGGAGATTATGGTGCGGGATTTTTGTGTGCAGCCTCAACCCGGCTGCCTGGTTTCCCGGGAAAAAAATTTCCTCCACCTGTTTATTCCCTGTGATGAGGGTGAGCTTGGCTTCACTGCATTGCAGCTTGCCTTGATTGTTTTACAGGAAATATCTACACCGGGACGGGTTTCTGGAAGAAAGATTATCGGTCGTTTGCAGCAGAGTTATGTTGAGGTGCGCTCGATGCTTCGTACGTATGGTTTGAACCAGTCAACCATTGCAATGGCTCGGGCAGCGTTAAAACGTGGCATTTACCATTACAGGCTTTTCAAACCAGGCCACTTTCTGCAACTCGGGCAGGGTGTCCATTTGAACCGCGTGATGGAAACGGCAAGCGATAAGACAAGCCTTATCAGCCGCATGATATCCGGTGATAAATTTCTTACAGCCTCATTGCTGCATTCGAACGGTCTTCCGACTCCGGGTTCCTGGCTGGTATCTACGGTGGAGCAGGTAAAGATGATTGCCCGTAAAATTGGCTTTCCGTTGGTCGTCAAGCCGCGATCGATGAGTAAAGGCAAAGGAGTGGTCGTCAATATCAAAGACGAGGAGACTCTTCTTGCTGCATTCAGTGGGGTTGCTGCTTACAATGCCGGTATCATGATAGAGCGCTATATTGAGGGAGACGATCACCGGTTGCTGGTTGTAGGGGGCAAACTGGTGGCCGCAGCCAGACGGTTGCCGGCTGCGGTTGTTGGTGATGGGCACAGCTCTGTACGGCAACTGATCGAACAGACTAATCGCGACCCGCGCCGCGGCATGAATTTTGAGCGTCTGCTGGAGAAGATAGAAATTGATGAGGAGGCTCTGCAATGTCTTGCTGAAAAAGGCTTTACCCCTGATTCGGTTCTCCAGGCAGGGCAGGCTGTCCGGCTCAGGAGCACTGCGAACATTTCGCGGGGCGGAACCTCTGTCGATGTCACTGATGATATCCATCCTGACAATCGCCGGATGGCTGAGCGTGCGGCAAGACTGGTCGGGCTTGATGTTGCCGGCATCGATTTTCTCACCCCTGATATAAGCCGGTCCTGGCACGACATTCGGTGCGCCGTTCTCGAGGTGAATTCAACTCCGGGTCTCAGGCCACATTTGGGCGCGAATCCTGCACGCGATGTTGCCGGCCCGATCGTTGAGCGATACTTCCCTGAAGGATTTGACGGCAGGATACCTACCGTCGGCATAACCGGCAGTTTAGGGAAGACAACAACCTGCCATATGGTTGCAGACATTCTGTCAGCGGCAGGCAAGCATGTAGCCTGTTCGACGACCCAGGGAGCCTGGGTAGGGCCTGATCGTACCAGGAGGGGGGATATCGCAGGCGGGCGTGCGGCGGCATTACTGATGCTTGATCCTTCTGTTGATGCCGGTGTTTTTGAGCTGGCCCGCGGCGGCCTCCTTAAGATCGGGATGGGACTCGATAGCGTTGAGGTCGGGGTAGTGCTTAACGTCCACGACAACCATGTCGGGTTCGATGGTATCAGTACTATAGAAGAACTTGCCCGTGTCAAGAGTCTGGTTGTTCAAAATGCACGAAAGTTGGCTGTATTGAATGCGGATAATCCTCTATGCCTTGCGATGCGGGATGTGGTGACTGCTCCCAGACTTTGTCTGGTGAGTACAGGCCCTGACAATGTTGAATTGAAAGCTCATCAGACCGCAGGTGGTCTTGTTGCTTATCTTGATGGCTTTGATGGTCACGATGGCTCTGGAGAAATCAGGTTGTTTGAAGGGACGCAGTGCATCGGGAGTCTATCTGTAGGAGCTATAAGGTCTTCTATAGGTGGGCGTTACAGGCCTGCCGTCATCAATGCGCTTTTTGCCGCTGCAATTGCTCATGGTCTGGGGATCGGATTTGATACGATCTGCCAGACACTGTGCGCATTCGAATCGACGCGTGAAGCGAATCCTGGTCGAATGAATTACGTCGATGGTTTGCCGTTCCAGTTCTACATCACGGAGGCAGACGGACCGGTTGCTCAAGGGGAACTGGCCCGTTTTGCCGCAAAAAATATTGTTTCAGGGAAAAAGTATCTTTTACTCAGTGCGATGGGCAACCGTCCGGATACATTTATTCTTCAGACGGCAGCAGCGGTAGTGGATGCGTTTGATTACTTTATATGCTGTGACTGGGATGATGATTTGCGAGGCCGTTCACCCGGAGAGGTTTCTGAGCTGCTCACCCGGGGCTTGATCGATGCAGGTGTGGAGCAAAAAAGGATCGCTATTGTGCCGACACATGACATCGCTGTCGAGCAGATGTTGTCAAGGCTTTCTGAAGGAGATCTCGGTATTGTTTCAATTGGCGGAGAAGTTGTCTGGAACAAAGTTGAGCGGTTTCTGGAGGCTGGCGTCTGAGGTTGAGTTCTTGTAAAATTCAACACACAGATGTAGCTTATCTCCTCTGGTTTGTTTCCATCGGTTATATGGCTTGAAAAGAAAAAAATACGGTTAGATTCTTCCGTGGAAAAATTGCAAAAGTTCTCGGTCGGAGCTGTCACAGTTCCTGCTGAAACGTCATTGTTTTTTATAGCCGGTCCCTGTGTCATCGAGGGGCGTAAAATGGCTTTGGAGGTTGCTTCCGGGCTGCATGCAATTCATGAATCGGATGGAGTTCCTTTTATTTTCAAAGGTTCTTACCGCAAAGCAAACCGCACTTCGGTTTCTTCTTTTACCGGAATCGGTGATGTAGCAGCACTGGAAATTCTTGGAGAGGTGAGAGATCGCTTCAATATCCCCGTTCTTACCGATGTCCACGAGGTTCGTGAGGTGGAACTGGCCGCACAGTATGTCGATGTGTTGCAGATACCGGCTTTTCTCAGTCGTCAATCCGATCTGCTGACAGCAGCCGGAATGTCCGGGCTTTGTGTGAACATCAAAAAAGGACAGTTCATGGCGCCGGAAGATATGGCAATGGCGGCAGAAAAAGTTACCCGGACAGGTAATGCCCGTCTGATGCTGACAGAGAGAGGCACTTTCTTCGGGTATCACAATCTAGTCGTTGATTTCAGGGGTATTCCCAAAATGCAAAGCATCGGTTACCCGGTTGTGTATGACGCGACACACAGCCTCCAGCTCCCTTCAGCCGAGAAAGGTGCTTCCGGTGGAGAGAGGGAATATCTGCTGCCAATGGCAAGGGCGGCTGTTGCCGCAGGGGTTAACGGTCTCTTTTTTGAGGTTCATCCTGATCCTGACAGAGCGATGTCAGATGCGGCTACCCAAGTTGCACTCAAGGATTTCCCGGAAATTGTCCGTCAGCTGAGTAAGCTGCATGCATGTATGCAGAGTGAATTCCAGGCTCAATCAAGGTAAACGTAAAAATTACAATTACAGTGTCCGATTTTAATTATTTTGGTATTCAGTTGTCGTCGGGGGATGCTTCCCAGCGCTTGTCTAATGCTCTCAAGCAGATCAAGGCCCTGATCTTTCCGGTCGAAGGTGTTTTAACCGGTGGTCAGATAACCTTTGCCGCTAAAGGTGAGGAGGTCTTTTCATGTAGCATCAGGGACGCTTTTGCCCTAAGGGAGGCCAGGGAAAGAGGGTTACATATCGCCGCAATTTCAGAGCGGTCAAGCGATGCTCAAAAGCAGTTGCTTGAACATCTCGGAATAGAGCATATCTATCTTGGTTATGATCCTAAGATCAAGGCATATGAGGAACTGAAAGCTGTTTGTGGGCTCCAGGATGAAGATTGTGCCTATATCGCCGATGATGTTATCGATATTCCGATTCTTGAAAAAGCGGCACTTTCAGTTACCCCCATTGACGGTATCGAATATCTGCGCAATCGCGTTTCCTATATTTCAGCATATGAAGGCGGAAAAGGATGTATAAGGGAAATGATCGAGCTGATTCTCCAGGAGCAGGGCAAGTGGGAATACAGCGAGTACTCCACCATGTGAGGAATAAAGAAGAATCCAGAAACCAGAGGATCTGTTGATTGGGCTTGTCAGCCCTATCATATCGTACTCGTACTCAGCGAAGCGGTAATCGTAATCGAGAAAAGCAATGTTGATCTGTTTAATTGTTGAACTGTTGAATTACAAGGGATAAAATGCAGCCCCCCCTGTGAAATAATCGATCTATTTCACGGGGCCGACCCCGATTTCCGATGTTCCTTTTTTCGGTGTTCGCCGTCGGAATCGGAGTCGGTATCGGTAACCAACGCCGGTTCGGGCAGACACACAGGTCTGCCCCTACAGTTCAAATTGTGTCCGGTCCTGAAATAGTTGACAGTGTTTAAGCTGCGTGTACTTCAGTTGGTGTGCGATAATTTAATGCCAGATGAAGCCGTTTATTGTTGTACAAATCTATCGCTTCCCGAACCAGTTTCTTTGCCACTTTGAACGACCGCATCACACCTCCCAAACCCAGCTCTTGCTTTAAGATGCCATTGAGCCGCTCTGCATTGGCATTCTCATACACATGATCTTCCTCGGTCATACTGATCTTTACTCCTCGCTTGCCTAACAACCCAGCGTACATCTTGCTACAGTACTGGATACCTCGATCCGAGTGATGGATCATCCCTTTCGGCTCGTTGACGCTTCGCAAGGCCATCCGCAGGGCCTCTACACTTCCTTCTACCGCCAGACTCTTACTCAGATGATAGCCGACATCTTTTCTCGAATACAGATCCATTAGCAACGACAAATAACAGAATCCGTCCACCGTTCGCAGATAGGTCATATCACTTACCATCACTTCTTTCGGACCTTTGGGCCTGTTGTGTCTGATCAGGTTCTTGTAGACCCGAAAACAATG
>RAZP01000038.1 GCA_004028745.1 Prosthecochloris sp. | reverse complement strand
ACAAATAACAGAACCCCTCAAGTGTTCGTAAATACGTGATATCGGTTACCACCACCTCATTCGGTCCTTCCGGCTTGCCTTTCTTGATCAGGTTCCGGTATACTCGAAAGCCATGATTACTGTTCGTTGTTCGACGATAGTTCTTCTTCCGACTGACCAACAGGACATTGTGTTTGAGGATGCGTAATAACCGATCCCGGCCAATCAGTATACCTGCCTGTCTCAAATGCTTCTGCAGCTTACGACCGCCTGTTTCCGGCAAGAGTTCTCGCACTGCTCTGACTCTAGTAAGAACTGCTGATTCCTCCAACGCCCTCTCTTGATCGCGAGCTTTGGCTTTGTAGTAGCTTTGACGACTATAACCCAGTTCTCTACAAAGAGCACATAAACCTGTCGGCTTGCTCATCGCCCGCATCCTTTCCCGGGCAATCCCGGCAGCTCTGAACCAGACTTTTTTTTAATGTCTATCTTCAGCTCTTGCTCTGCAGCATCAATCACCGATTCCAAAACGACAACTCTCACTTGAGTCTTTGCCAGCGCTGCTTCAAGCTCTCGTTTCTCTTTCTCTAACTGCTTGATCCGATCTGACTCATTCTTCATTTTCACGACCACCGTTTTGTTGATCAGATGACCTTTGCCATAACGACGAAGCCAGTTGTAGACCGTTGCACTGCCACCAATTCCATAGACACGATTGGCTTCCCCTACACTGAATTTACCATTTTCGATCTCTGTGACCACTTTTTGCTTGAAGGCCGAACTGTATCTTTTGTTGACGCCCATTGGTTGACTCTCCTCTTGTTTGGTGTCAACCTTTTTCAGGACGACTCAAGGCTTTTTTACTTTTTACTTTTGATTTTTGACTTTTTCTCCTACATGGATTCCGGTGCCGAAATCCCCAATATCCTGAACCCGTTACGCAGCACTTGGCGTGTTGCAACGGAGAGAAAAAGGCGTGCGGTACGGATATCGGGCTCTGCTTTCAGGATCGGGCATTCCTGGTAGAAACGATGGTAAAGTTCCGCAACGCTGTGCAGGTACTCTACCATTTTCTGCGGCTCGAGAAACCTTATGCAGGTTTCGATTACTTCCGGATAATCGAGCAGGGTGAAGCCGAGCTGTATTTCATGCGTTGAAGCCAGTTTCTTCATAAGGTCTGTCCCTGTTCCCGGAAGGGTAAAACCTATTTCCTTCTCCGCCATACGCAGGAGGCTGCATATACGGGCGTGAGCATACTGAAGATAAAAGACCGGGTTGTCTTTCGACTGCTTCTTGGCCAGTTCTATGTCAAAGTTCAGATGGGAGTCTTTGCTGCGCATGATGAAGAACAGCCTCGTGGCATCAGCGCCGACATCATCGATAAGGTCATCGAGGAGATCGGCGTTGCCTTTCCTTGTTGACATCTTGACAGTTTCCCCGTTGACCGTTGTCGTAACAAACTGGTTGATGGCCACACGGATACGGTTGGCATCATAGCCGAGGATCCTCAGCGCTTCTATAACATCGGGGTATTCGTCGATGTGATCGGCTCCGAAAATATTGACGATCTCGGAAAAGCCGCGTTCGAATTTTGTTATGTGGTAAGCTATATCCGGCAGACGGTAACTTGGCTCTCCGCTTGACTTGACAAGGACTTTGTCTTTTTCCTGCCCCAGCTTTGACGTCGTAAACCATGTTGCGCCGTCATACTCATCGATGTAGCCTTTTTCCCGTAACGCATCGATCACCTGCCGGTTCGGTGATTTGCCGCTTTCATCTGCCAGATAAAGCTTGTGCTCGTTGAAGTAACTGTCATGAGTTATGTCGAGCCTGTGGAGGGTGTTTTTTATGTGTGTAAAAATATAGGTTTCGGCAGTTTGCTTGAACGGTTCAAGATCATCGGTGTCAGCTAGAGCGCTGCCATGTTTTTCGTGAAGCTTTTCGGCAATATTCCGGATGTACTCTCCTTGATAATGTGTGTCGGGGAAATCAACGCTTTTGCCGCACAGCTCGAGGTACCGGAAGTGGACCGATTCGGCGAGAATGGACATTTGCCTGCCCGCGTCGTTAAAATAGTATTCCCTGGTGACGGTATATCCCTGTGCTTCCAGAAGATTCGCGATACAATCGCCGAGAACCCCTCCTCTTCCGCGCCCTATAGTGAGCGGGCCGGTAGGATTAGCGCTGACATACTCGATAATGGCTGTTTTCCCTTTTCCGGCATCGCTTTCCCCGAAGCTGTCTGCTTCGTTGATAACCTGTTCGACATGCCGCATGATAAAAGCGGGCTCAAGATAAAAATTGATGAACCCCGGACCCGCAATTTCAGTTTTCTTGACAGTTCCTTCCGGGAAAGAGATGTTCCCGGCAATATTCTGGGCAAGCTGGCGCGGGTTTGTCTTACACTCTTTTGCAAGCACGAAAGCGATGTTCGTGGAGAAATCCCCGAATCTGTTGTCAGCCGGTTTTTCTATCTGAATGTTCCTGTTTGTCGTAATGCCGGTCTTGTTCAGGGCTTGCTGTATGTGTTCTATGAGATATTCTCGCATGTGGAGGCAGTTGCCTTAGCTTTCGGATGGTTGTGCTACACAGAATTTTTCAAGTATCTCTCTCGGTGTTACAGTTGTAAAATCATCGATTACAACCATGACTCCCGGGCAGCTCTGCATGATCTTACGAGGATTTGTTGTGGCAAGGGCGATGCTTTTCATACCCGCGGCGTTTGCCGCTTCGATGCCTGGGACAGCGTCTTCAAAGACAATACACCTTGAAGGAGCGGTGCCGAGGAGTTCGGCAACACGGAGAAAGATATCAGGATGGGGTTTGCCGTGCCTGACCTGATGAGAGCCTACAATTGCCTGGAAACGGTTTTTTAGGCCCGGTATCCCGAGGGTGTATTCAATATTTCTTGCTCCGGCACCTGTGCCGACGCCAAGCCTGATATTCAGAGATTCCGCACTGTCGAGGAATTTTTCAAGCCCTTCTATCGGACGGATCTCTTTTCTGTACATGACACGGTACAGAAAATCTTTCACTTCCGTGAGGTGGTCAGCCTCTTCGGGGGTTATTTCGGGGTTCAGAAAATAGCGGAGAACATCGAGTCCCTTCATCCCCGCGGTTTCGCGGAGGTAACGGTCGGGATCGAGACCTTCGAGGCCGTAGTCATGAAAAAGCTCTACCCATGAACGGGCGTGCCAGTGCATGTTGTCGACGAGAACTCCGTCCATGTCGAAGATAAAAGCAAATTGTTCGCTATTCTGCACTGTGTGTTGGTCTCTTGTCGTTATTTGTTTACTGGAAAATTGTGGTTAGCTGCGCAGTCAGCCTATCTGCATAGCTTCCCGAACTTCTTTCATCGTTTCTTCGGCAACCATGCGGGCTTTTTCCTCGCCGTTCAGCAGGATGTCTTTTACCATATTCGGTTGGGCGGCAAAGTCCGATCTTTTTTCAAGAATCGGAGCAAGCTCGCCGGCAATAGCTTCGGAACATATTTTTTTGCAGTCAACGCAGCCGAGAGCACCGGATCTACAGTCTCGGGCAATCTCCTCAACCTTGTCCGGGCTTGAAAATCTGCAATGGTAGCTGAAAACAGTGCACACTTCAGGGCGTCCGGGATCGTTTTTTCTGATTTTCTTCGTATCGGTGACAGCCTTCCGAACCTTTTGCAAAATTTCTTCCGGCTGGTCGGACAGAAGAATGGTATTGCCCAGGGATTTGGACATTTTCGTTTTTCCGTCAAGCCCCGCAAGGCGTGAAAATTTCGTTATTTTCGGTTCGGGTTCCTCAAATACATCCCCGAGTTTCGGGTGCTGGTACTGCTTGTTAAAGCGCCGGGCTATTTCCCTTGTGATTTCAACATGTGGCAACTGGTCCTCGCCGACCGGGACAATGTTTCCCTTGTAGAGCAGGATGTCAGCTGCCTGAAGGACAGGATAACCGAGGTGTCCGTACGAAATGGCTTCCATGTTGAGATCCCTGATCTGGTCTTTCAGCGTGGGATTTCGTTCCAGCCTCGATGCTGTGATGAGCATCGAGCATATCAGGAAAAGTTCAGTATGCTGCTTGATTTGAGACTGGCGGAAAACCGGGCTTTTTTCAGGATCAACACCTGCAGCAAGCCAGTCCGTAACCATATCGATTGTAAAATCAAAAATGTCGGTTGTTTCGAGTGATGTGGTAAGACTATGGTAATCGGCAATAAGGAAATAGGTGTCGAAAGCTCTGCTCCCGTCCGCGTTCAGCTCATTTTGCCGTGCAACCCAGTTTTCAAGTGCGCCGGTATAGTGTCCCAGATGCAGCTTGCCTGTAGGGCGCATGCCGCTTAAAATTCTTTTTTTACTCATAGTGTCATGATCGGAGCGGTGATCTGAACGCGCTGTCCCGGTCACAGTACGCGTGAATCTTTGATGCTGTTAAATGCACTGGAAGTTATAACAGTTGCCGTAAAGATAAAAACAGTTTGTAACGATCATTGTTGGTTTGTTTGATTTTTGTTTATGTAGAATGATTTTTTCGTGCTATATTCAAAACCTTCGAGATAGCAAAAGATTTTTGAGAGCAAGTCCTATACAACATTCTGTTGCCCAACCATGTCAGGTCCGGAAGGAAGCAGCATCCGGTAATTTGAATGTGTGATATAGTCAGCTTGCTCTCTTTTTTCTACCGAGCTCATCACTTCAAATTCCGCTGCGTCGGAAGAACTTTTTGTTATTTTTCAACATTCGGTGAACCGCTCAATCCAGGTTATGGTAATTATTTCCAGTGAAGGAGCAAGTATGCATGCAAGCATCAGAAAAGAGGATTTGCTGAAAGAGCAGGTCAGGCATATCGATATCAAGTCGCTTAACGTTGTGCCGCTTATTGATCAGATGGGAGAGACCGCGTTTCAGGCAAGAAATCTTGCCAGAGCGGCGTCCATTCTCGACAGGATGCAAAGGGACCGGGAATGCGCGGTTATCATGACATTGGCCGGTTCGCTTATCAGTGCCGGTCTGAAGCAGGTTATCATCGATATGATCGAGCACAATATGGTTGATGTTATTGTTTCTACCGGAGCCAATATTGTTGACCAGGATTTTTTCGAGGCGCTTGGTTTCAAGCACTATAAAGGTGACCCCTTTGTGGATGATGCAGTCCTCAGGGAGCTGCATATAGACCGCATCTACGATACTTATATCGATGAAGATGAGCTTAGGGTCTGTGATGAAACCATGGGTCTCATTGCCGATGCCATGCAGCCCGGAGCGTATTCATCAAGGGAATTTATCGTCGAGATGGGCAGGTATATCGAGGAAAAGAATCATGACAGGAATTCCATTGTCTATAAGGCGTTCGAGAAAGGCGTGCCGATTTTCGTCCCTGCTTTTTCCGACTGTTCGGCAGGGTTCGGCCTTGTTCATCACCAGTGGAACAACCCGGAGGGGCAAGTGGCTATTGATTCTGTCAAAGACTTCCGCGAGCTGACCAGGATCAAGATAGCCAATGACAAAACAGGCATTTTCATGCTGGGAGGCGGGGTGCCGAAAAACTTTACGCAGGATATTGTCGTTGCAGCCGAAGTGCTTGGTTACGATGATGTGTCGATGCATACCTATGCTGTCCAGGTTACTGTTGCCGACGAGCGTGACGGCGGGCTTTCAGGGTCAACTCTGAAAGAAGCCAGTTCCTGGGGTAAGGTCGATACTGTTTTCGAGCAGATGGTTTTTGCTGAGGCAACAATTGCTGTTCCCCTGCTTGCAGGCTACGCTTATCACAAGAAAGGCTGGGAGGGCCGCAAAAGCAAAAACTTCAACGCCCTGCTCGCAGAGCAGACGGAAGTAATAAGGAATTGTTGATCCCGACAAGGTCGGGATTGTTGAATCGTGGAACTATAGAGGCTGTCTCATAAGTCTTACATTTTATTTTTTTAGTCATCCTCGGGCTTGACCCGGGGATCCATCTTCCAATGAAAGTCAGCATGGATGCCGCATCAAGTGCGGCATGACTCTCTGCGGGAAAGTGATTCATGGTGACTGATAATCGTTAATCAGTGCTTTTGAAACAGCCCCTACAATGTGGCGATAAGCGTTGAAAAGGCGAGAGATGAATCAACCCGTTCAGCAGCCTTCAGTGGGGCAGTTGGCAAAAAGCAGGGACGGGTGAGGGTAGCTGAATAGTTGCCCGTATATGACGGTAAGCTGGTACATGGGAGTGTTGATGCCGTATGCCGGAAATTGTTGAGCCCCGTTTGGCGCAATTGTTTGAGATGTGTGATAAAAAGAGTATGAGATAACTGAAAAATAAAGGAGCCCGGTATGAAATTTTTTATCGATACGGCTGATCTTGACGAGATCAAAGCGGCCAATGATCTTGGGGTTCTTGACGGTGTGACGACCAATCCCTCCCTTGTGGCTAAAATCGTTCAGGATCCTGACAACTTTACCTACGAGGACTTCAAGAACCATATCGCAAAAATTTGTGAAATTGTTGGCGGACCGGTAAGTGCAGAAGTTACAACGCTGACGGCGGAGGAAATGATTGCCCAGGGGGAAGAGCTCGCATCGATTGACGAGAATGTTGTTGTAAAGTGCCCGCTTACGCTTGAGGGGCTCAAAGCGATGCGTTATTTGTCCGGGAATGGTATCAGGATCAATGCAACGCTGGTTTTTTCGCCCACTCAGGCAATACTTGCTGCCAAGGCTGGCGCCTCGTATGTCAGTCCTTTTGTTGGGCGTCTTGACGATATCAGTATTGAGGGGATGGCGCTTGTAGACCAGATTGTCAGGATTTACGAGAATTACAGGTTCCCTACCGAGGTGCTTGTTGCAAGCATCCGCCATCCTCAGCATGTCGTTGAAGCAGCCATGATCGGTGCGGATGTTGCAACCATACCGTTCAAGGTTATCGGACAGCTTCTGAAACATCCGCTGACTGACACGGGCCTCAAACGGTTCATGGGTGATGCGGCTGTTATCAGGAAGGGGTGAAACGGAAGAGGTGCCGTTCGAGGTTGACTGACCCGTCGGGTCTGAATGTTACGCCTTCCGTTTCGAGCATCCGGCGCATGGTGTCCGGGGTGAAAAAGTGCCCTTTTCCTGTCAGATCTCCATTGCGGTTGACGACCCTGTGCGCGGGAACCTTCTCAAGGTCTGCCTTGTTCAGTGCCCATCCGACCATTCTCGCGGCTGAACGCACACTTAACTGTTCTGCAATGATGCCGTATGTAGATACTTTCCCTGCTGGGATGAGGCGGACAAGTTCATAGACTTTTTCGTAAAATGTCCGGCAGGTAGTCATTGCGGAAGGAGGGTAAGAGTTTTTAAACGGCAATTATGAATCGGCGTCGGCAGTCAGAGAAACAACTTCAATCGATACCCTGGCGGTTCCTTTTTCATAAAAGCCGAGTTTTTTTGCCGCACCGGCACTCAGATCAATGACCCTGTTGTGTGCAAAAGGCCCGCGGTCATTGACCCTTACAACGATTGACCGTTTTGTTTCGAGATTGGTGACACGGACGTGTACGGGCAGTGGCAGGTATTTGTGAGCAGCGCTCAATTTGTCGGGATCAAACTTTTCCCCGTTGGCAGTCATATGTCCGCCATTTTTTTTCCGGGTTTCTTCACCGTACCATGACGCGATGCCGGTTTCCTTATAGTTTCGGGTTTCTTCGATGCTCATCGGGACATAAGTTTTCCCATAAACGACGTACGGCGAATTTTTTACACGTCCCTGCCTGATGGCTTCCTCGGGAGAAAGACCGTCAATGGATTCGATCTCATCGTGGGTAAATGGGCTCGTAACGACATCGACTGCGAATTCGCCGACTGAATAAGCAGCTTTTGCCGTCGTTTTAACCACAGAGCATGAGCTCAACAGAAAAGCCAGCGCTATGTATATGGGTAATGCTGTTTGCATGTTGTCAGGTGCCCATAAACATTGATTTTTAGCCACTTCTACATGAAAAGTAGCTAAAAGAGATGATATTTTCCATTTTCACAAGAGGAGCCCCGACCGTTAACGGTTTGAAATAAGCGGTCGAATGGTTTTTTCCAGGTATTGGCGTATTTTGATTAATACTGGAATTGTATCATCGTGCAATGTGCAGAGAGAGGAGTATTATTGATGGAGAAAGATACTTTCGGAGTTCTGGTTATTCATGGTTTTACCGCCACCCTCGACAGCGTCAACTCGCTCAAAGAACCTCTTGAAAAGCTGCATCTGCATGTCAGCGTTCCGGTTCTCAAAGGGCATGGCGAATCTTCCCCGGAAATGCTTCGGGGGGTGACTTGGCGCGACTGGATGCAAGATGCTGAGACCGCCTTTCATGATTTATCCAAAAAGGTTGACAAGGTTTTTGTCGTCGGGCATAGTATGGGGGCCCTCATAGCCCTCAACCTCGCAGCAAAATATCAGGGGGTTGAACTCGATTCTGTCGTTCTTGCAGCGCCTGCTTTTCGTTTGGTGTCGCTGCTCGGCCCTGGAAGGCCTCTCCACTTTCTGGCTCCGGTGCTGCAGTCCTTCATAAAAAGCTGGGACCTAAACATTGCTTTCAGTGATCGTGACGAGAAGAGCCGCACGGTACACTACTTATGGGCGCCGACCGATGCGATCATGTCGTTTTTTGAGTTGATATCCTTTACCGAATCACGGCTGCACGACATCCATTGCCCGATGTTGGTCTTGCACAACCGCAATGACCAGACTGTGACACAGGGCAGTACGGATATTGTTCTCGATGGCGTTGCAACTCAGGCATCGGACAAAGATATTGTCTGGCTTGAGCGTTCGGCACACCAGATGTTTTGTGATTGCGAGAAGGAGGTCGCCGTGAGAGCCATCGTTGACTATATCAGTACCAGAATAAACCAGTTGCGGCAGCCGCCATCTGCATAGTGAGTTGCCCGGCTTGTAACGGAATCTTTGCACTCCAGTCATCGTTTCTCAACCTGCTTTCACTATCTTTTTAAAAGATTCAGGGTTTCTTCGCTCCGTCCGCCCTGCATCCCGATGGAATCGGGACTCATGACAATTTTTAGAGGTGCCCTTGATTAAAGAATGCCTCAATCAGTGGATAAAAAAACGATGGCAAGATTATCTCCCTTTTCAGAGCGAAACAACTTTCGGTTGATCAGCGTACTTGTGTTTGTCGCCGCCTTGTTCATTGCAGCATGTAGTACCACGGATACGCTTCACCCGAGTAAAACCGGCAGTGTCACAGATGCCCCCCGGTATGTTTTTTATTTTATAGGTGACGGCATGGGGTTGGCACAGGTCGAGCTTGCCGATGCTGTTCTTGAGGATGACAGTGCCCTCGAGATGACAACTTTTCCTGTTGCCGGAGTGGCAGCAACGCATGCAGAAAACCGTTATATAACAGGCTCTGCTGCAGCCGGGACCGCTCTTTCTACAGGGTATAAGACCACGATTGGAACGATTGCAAAAAACGGGGATCGTTCCGCTGATCTGAAAACCATGGCTGAGATGGCCAGAGATAAAGGGATGCGTGTCGGTATCGTTTCCAATGTTAGTATCGACCATGCGACACCGGCCTGTTTTTACGCCCATGCGGACAGCAGAAGAATGTATCCTGAGATTGCCGTTCAGATGGCTTCGAGCGGCTTTGATTACTTTGGTGGAGGTTATGCTCTTGGTGATCTTGAAAATGGCAAACCCTTGGGTGCGCTGGTCGAGACAATGAAGGACAGCGGCTATACCGTTATTCAGGGGTGGGAAGCACTCGGTAAGGCGGTGCCCGGCAGGAAATACTGGGCATATGGGAGCTATGAAAGTTCAGGTGCGCTTAAATATGCTATTGACAGAGCGCCGGACAACCTCACGCTCGCTGATTTTACAAGGCACGGGATCAGACTGCTGGAGAATGACCGTGGTTTTTTCCTGATGGTCGAGGGCGGCAAGATCGACTGGGCAAGTCATGCCAATGATGCGGCAACTGTTGCCCACGAGGTTGTTGATTTTGATCTGGCAATAGCAGAGGCGCTCGAGTTTTACCGCAGCCATCCTGATGAAACGCTGATTGTGGTTACGGCGGATCATGAGTGCGGCGGGCTGGGTCTTGGCTATGCCGACAAGGCATATGAAAGTGATATCGGCATTCTGCGTCATCAGAAACTTTCTGCACAGGCTTTTGCCGAAAAGGTCTCCCGGTGGGCAGAAAGCAAACGTGTCTCCTTTTCAATGGCGCTTGACAGCGCAAAAGTATATTTCGGCCTTGGCGACGCAATCCTGGATTCAGCACTGGTTTTAACCTCTGAAGAGAAAGCAGCTCTGAAAAAAGCATATACTGCGAGCATGAGCGGCGACAATGGCGGGCAGGCTTACGGTAAAGGTGACCCGCTGACCGTGTCACTGACGGAGCTACTGAACCACAAAGCAGGCATCGGGTGGACGACCGGTTCGCACACCGCAGTCCCTGTTCCGGTTTTCGCCATCGGTAAAGGTGCTCATGAGTTTTGCGGGGTTTATGACAATACAGATATCGCAAAAAGGATTATCAAGGTTGCCGATCTGTCGCGTTAAGGCGCCTTTTATCTTTCTTCCTGATTTGTTTTTTTTACACTTCTGCCCTGAATGACTTATTTCACAGCAAAATAGTTGCTATTTTTTGCAATGCCCCCTGAAAGCAGCAGGGCATTGGAATTTTTCATTATCTGCAAACAACACGACCGCTGGAGGATATATGTCTGATTTATCGACAACATACATGGGGCTGAAGCTGAGAAATCCTGTTATCGTTGGCAGTTCAGGCATGACGGAATCGGTTAAAGGTGTTAAAAGAGCAGCAGATGCGGGTGCCGGTGCGGTTGTGTTGAAGTCGCTTTTCGAAGAACAGATACGCAATGAATCCGGATATGCGATTAACAGCAATGAGCAGCAATACTATTACGCCCAGGCCGAAGATTATATCCGAAACTACACTCGGGGTAACGATCTCAAAAAATATCTTGACCTGATAAGCGGAAGCAGGAATACAGTTGATATTCCTGTCATTGCGAGTATCAACTGCGTAACCTCATCAGAATGGATGGATTTTGCGGTTCAGGCGCAACGGGCCGGTGCGGACGGGCTTGAGCTGAACATGTTCATGCTGCCTTCGGATCCCAGCAGGAACAGCGGTCAGAACGAGCAGGTGTACCTCGATGTGCTTGAAAAAGTTACAAAGATGGTCAGCATTCCCGTTGCGGCTAAAATAAGCTATTATTTTTCAGGCCTGGCAAATATGGTCGGGAAGATTGCGTCAACGGGTATCAGGGGTCTGGTGATGTTCAACAGGTTTTTTTCACCGGATATCGACATAGAAACCTTCGAGGTGAAAAGTTCAAATATTTTCAGTACTTCTGATGAGCTTGCACTCCCGTTGCGGTGGGTTGCCATGCTTGCTTCAAGAGTGCCCTGTGATATTGCGGCTTCAACGGGGATTCATGACGGGTCTGCACTGATAAAGCAGCTTCTTGCCGGGGCGAAGGCAGGGCAGGTTGCCTCGGTACTGTACCGGAAAGGACATTCCGCAATCGGTTCTATGCTCGAGGAACTGGATGCCTATATGGAGCGGCACAACTTCTCATCGCTTGATGAGGTTATCGGCAAGATGAGCTTTGACAGAGCAGACAACCCGGCCGCTTATGAGCGGATGCAGTTTATGAAATATTTCAGCGGGATTTCGTGAGTATCTTATTGCATAAGAGGCTGTTGCTGAAATAACCACATTTTTTTCAAATATTCTGAGGCAGGGGACGTTTAAATCGCCAAGCGGCTGTTTTAGAGTGATTTGTGAAGGTCAATCCTGTTTCCCGGCCTTTGATCGCGATTCTTCTACTGCGTCCAAAATATCTTCCGTTTTTACCTTTGTCTTGAGCCCTTTGACATCAAACGGTGAAACCGTAGGTTTTCTATAGATGATTGAATAAACTTCCCCGCTCCGTTTCCTGATAATCACCTCTTCATTACGGGCAACCTCAAGCAGTTTGGAGAGCTTTTGACGCGCTTCTGAATAGGTATATACTTTCATAGTCTTTACTCCTCTATGAGTCTATGAGGGACGTTCATAACTAACTATGCAAACTGTAAAAAAGAAACAAAACAATAAGATGTGCCGCAGCCACAAGCTCTCCAAAAAATCTTAGCACAAACATGTGGCTGTTCCGAACACAACTCCATGCTTGCCTGCATCCTGTCACAGCCCTTGTCCCTGACGATAACTAAACGAGTTTTCTGCAGAAGATTTAAATAGTTATGAACGTTCCTCTTGTCGATATCAAAAACTTGTCGGGTTTTTAAAATTTTTGTCAAGAAAACTCCCCTCAATATTATTTGCCATTTCAATAAATCGATTTGAAGGAACTGAAAATGATACCATATCTTCAGGAATAAAGTTTCTGACCAACACGTCGCTTAGTCCGATAATACTTTTGGGATTTTCTTTAAATTTTTCACTATAAGGGATTGAAAATACCGACTGACAACCTGAAGCAAAAGGCATCAATACATTATCCATATTTGTAATTCTGTCGTAGCTTGACAGGGTTACAAGTTTCGTCAAGTTGGTGAGATCCGCCGGAAAAATATTTACAACCTCAATCTCCTTGTTGTTATCTATATTTTCGAGTTTTTCCATATACAGATATTTGCTTTTTGGCTTATGAATAAGGGCCGCCGATTCCCGAGTATATGCTTTTGAAATTTCAATATTTTTTTTAAACCGTTCTTTTTCAGCGATAAATACTCCTCCATCATCCTCAAGTTCAGCGAAGCCGAAGAATTCTGCAGGACCGGTGCAAGCGCTATCATTATCCCCAGAGAAACGGATTCTTTTTCCTTTATTCATCATCATTTTTACATACATGAACATGCATACCCACTTGTTTTTTCTAAAGACAAATGAATTTTCAAATTCCTCAGAAGAAAAATACCAGCCAACAGCAGGATAATTGAACGATAAAACTTCTGTAAATTTCCTTAGACTTTCTTTTACCTGTTCTGAGTTCATTATTATTCTCCATACAATTGGTTATAAATCCGAGTTAGAATCTTCAGGCTTCCAGCATTATTTAGGGCACCTCTATTCGGCGGTCGCTTCTTCATATGGATAACCTTTTCCAGTCTCCAAATAATCCTTCAAACTTCCTAAGAAATAGTCCCAGCCTGCTTGGCAGATATCAAAGCATTCAAGTTCTGGTACTAATCCTTGGTGTGTTAAAGTCACCTTGTTCCCCGTTTCATATTCTACAATGTTCCATTTGATAGTTGTTCCTCTCCACTCATCTTTCTTTGTTATGCCTTCAAGATCGTGATTTGCCTCAGCTACCTTCCAGACAAGAGATCGATTTTGGATGGCTTCAGACACTTCCATCACCCAACATGTCGTTTTCTCAAATCGAACGACCAATTTGTCTCCGATTTGCAGAGCTTGGTTTGATGATTCCGTCCACCATTTATCAATGTTCTTAGTAATAGCTTGGTACACTGATTCAGGTTTTGCGGAGATCTGAATTTCAGTTGAATAGCTTTGATCCGACATGGTTTATCCTTTCGTTCTACATAATTGATTTACTTACGTCAATACAGCTAACATTACTTATCATCTGTACTACTGTTTTCTTCTAATCATCTCGTCACAATTTCGCTGCGGCTGCCCAAAAAAACAAGGATATTCGACTGGCGCTATTCGGGCTTCTGTACTTGCGGGAGGTTGGAAGGGGGGATTGGAATGTGCCCGGTTGAGGGCCGGGGTTTTCTTTTTTCTGCCTGTTTGAGGGGGAAAAGGTTGTTGCTGAAAAGTTATTTTGCTTGCTGAACAACGTTATATAATAGTTGCTTCGAAAAAGGCACTATTGCGAACATCCTGAGGTAGAAGAAAGGGAGAACACATTAGTGTAATCCATTGAAAAGGAGGATGTTATGCAAACAGAGACTGAAAGACTGGCAGCGTATCGCCGCTTGCGAACTGAGATTCGCGGTTCAGACCGGCACCTGATTGTCGGCATCGACATAGCCAAGGAAAAACATCACGCCTTTTTTGGGACAGCAACGGGAAAAACGCTCTGCAAGCGGTTGATCTTTGACAACACTCGAGAGGGCTTTGAGCTTTTGCTCTCAAAAACCGACCTGGTTCGATTGCAATCACGGCTCAATCAGGTAGTTTTCGGTCTGGAGCCAACAGCGAACTACCATAAACCGTTAGCGGAATATCTGACGAAAAGAGACTATCAGGTTGTTCAGGTCTCCGGCAATGCGGTCAAACAGAACCGTGAGTTGCTCGATGGTCGCTGGGACAAACATGACAGGAAAGACGCCGCAAATATTGCCGATTTGATTGCACAGGCTAAATGCCAGTTCTATGAATTTCCACCGATGGCATTACGCGAACTGCGTGAACTGTTAAGTGTCAAACGCAAGCTGAAAAAACAGGAAAAAGGACTCAAGACCCGTATCAGAAACAACTTGTTGGCACTGTATTTCCCTGAGATAGACCGTTATGTTGCAAGCTGTGAGCGGGAGAGTCTTGCCATTCTTGAGCAATATGCAGCCCCTTCAACGATTGCAGCGATGAGCTATGACGAGTTTATTGAAGCAGTTGTCAGGTGTGAGAAAGGCAGAAAACAACAAGAACAGCTTCGTGGTATATGGCAAGCAGCCAAGCAGTCTATAGGCTGTGCAAGCAGCAAGGCTGCAGGCTACGAAGGGGCGATACTGGTTGATCAGCTCCGGCAAACTCGCGCAGCTCTGCAGAAGCTTGACCACCATATTGAGCAACTGTGTCTCTCCATGCCGGCATGGGAGCATGTGATCAGTATTCCAGGGTTTGGACCAGATACAACAGCAAAGGTGTTGGCAGCTATAGGTGATCCGTACCGGTTTGAGAATCTAAGACAGGTATTGAAGCTTGCCGGTCTTGATCTGAATGCATCGAGAAGCGGTAAGCTATCACAGCAAGCAAGC
>RAZP01000037.1 GCA_004028745.1 Prosthecochloris sp. | reverse complement strand
ACTATTACCGGCATTATCCCTTATTTTCAAGAACACTATGCCATCAACGGAGCAATGATTGACATGGGTCATGCCCTTCCATCTGCACTGAAAGCCTCCATTGTAGAAAAAGCACGGGAGAACGACCTTGGCTTTGCGTTTTGGGACGAAAACTTCGATCCTTCTCCATCAATAAAGGACGAGGGCTTCAACGCCGTGTTCGGCTCATTACCGTTCGTCATTCATGACCCGATATACATCAGGGGGCTTCTCAACTACCTGAACAAAACCGGTGTGGTTGTTCCTTTTTTCGGAACCGGCGAGAATCACAATACACCGAGAGTCTGCCACAATCTCGAAGGCAAAGAAGCAGGGAGAAACCGCTCAAGATTCATATTTGCTCTTGCATCGGTTCTTCCGGCGATACCGTTCATCCATTCCGGAATGGAAATCTGTGAATCAAAACCGGTAAACCTCGGGCTGAACTTCACTGAAGAAGACAGAAACAAATGGCCTGCTGAAAAACTGCCTCTTTTCAGCGCTTGCAGTTACGATTGGTCAGACTGCAATGGACTTCAGCCGCTAACCGGATATATCAGAAAACTGCTCTCCCTCCGCAGCAAATACGCGGAGATCATACAAAACGGCAACCCGGGCTCCCTCACGCTGCCATTTGTTTCCTCCCCTGATCTGTTGGCAATTATGCGCAGGGGAAAAGAAAAGAACCTTCTTTTTATCGGAAACAGCCATTTCGAAAATAACGTCTCCGGGCATATGGAATTTCACCAGAAAAGCTTTACGCTAACAGATATGGTATCCGGCACCGTTTACCCGGTAACCAGCCACCGGCTTCAATTTGAAACAGAACCCGGACAATGCTTGTTTTTCGAAGTGCCTGTATAGCCTCTAATGCAGAATTTTTTCTACACCTACATATACAACCTTTAAGCAACAATCATTATGTCTATTCTTGTCGTTGGTTCCCTCGCCTTTGATGACATCGAAACCCCTTTCGGTCGCTCGGACAATACGCTTGGCGGCTCATCAACCTACATCGCTCTTTCAAGCAGTTATTTTTCCGATGAGATCAAACTTGTCGGTGTCGTAGGTAATGATTTTAAAGACAGTCATTTCCGTCTGCTTCACAACAATGGGATTGATACCAAAGGGATACAGGTCATTGAAAACGGAAAAACGTTCCGTTGGAGCGGTCGCTACCATTACGACATGAATACAAGGGACACCCTCGACACACAGCTGAATGTGTTTGCCGATTTCGACCCGCATATCCCCTCACAATACCGTGAAGCAAAATATGTCTGCCTGGGCAACATCGACCCCGAGCTTCAGATGAAAGTACTCGACCAGGTTTCAAACCCGGAGCTTGTGATCCTTGACACGATGAATTTCTGGATAGAAGGTAAACCCGAAGAATTGAAAGAAACGCTGAAAAGAGTCGATATTTTCATTCTCAACGACAGTGAAGCACGACTGCTGAGCGGCGATCCAAACCTTGTAAAATCAGCAAGGATCATCAG
>RAZP01000036.1 GCA_004028745.1 Prosthecochloris sp. | reverse complement strand
GCAGCTTTTTCCAGCTGTACCAAAAGCTCTTCATGCTTTCTCCTGCTTGCGCGATGTGTTTTCTGACGTATTCCTGCAAGGACTTTTTCGACCTGTCGTACAGAAGCCGCGAGAACCTGTTCAAGACTCGGATCAAGCTTTACAAGGGCAGGTGAAAGAGCCTCGATCTCTTCATGTATGTTTTTTTCTGTTCTGTCGAAAAGGGTGTCGAAATCATGGTTTTCAGCGCCGGAAATAGCATTTTTCTGCAGAACACGGAGATTATGAAACGCTGTGTGGTATATCTGCTTTCTTGACAGGTTAGGCCTTCCTGTTTTTTGCAATACCTTGTCCATGATCCGGCTGATGACAGGCTCGATAAGGGTGAAGCTGCCTCTCGGGATGATAAAGGGCATACTCAATCCGAAATGCTCATAAGCTTTGCGATATTGAGCGAAATAGCTTATTTCGCCAGGTCCTGCAACATATGCGAAAACCGGCAGAACATGGTCCTGCACCACCGGTCTGAGGATGACATTCGGACTGAACTGTTCAGGATGATCATCGCAGATTTCCAGCATCTGGTGTCTTGAGTAACGGTATTTCTCAGGGACGATAGTGAACGAGTCGGCTGTCGACTGCTCAATTTTCATTCGCTGGTCATGATGGTTCAGGTAGAAAAGATTGACTGCACGTGGTTTGGCCTGGGCCTGGTAACCCATACGCTCCAGAAATGAACTTTGTTCAATCACAGCGTGTGAGGTATGGGGACAAGTTGCAAGTTCACGGTAGAAAATGTCTTTAGCCAGCTTCTTGAATCCAGGGTCACTTGCCGAAAGAAATATCAGTGGGTAATCCTTGAAAAGAAACGCCATGGTTTTGCCGAAAGCAAGCTCAAGAGAACTGTCCGGGGTATAGAACTCGCGTAAAATTGCAACGATTTCTTCTTTGTGTTCACTCTCCTGGAGCAGAGAGGCGAAGGTGGAGATGGTTTCGATTATAGCGGGACCCATGGCTGTGCGGCTCAGCATCTGATCGGGGAGCCTTTTCCAGGGGTCGAGCGTGACGTGTGTCAGCCGCCCGGAGTCAAAAAGCGATGTCTTTGCCGATTCGTTGAAATCATGGTCTTCGCCTTCAATCCAGAACAGAGGGATGAAGTCGTATTCCGGAAACATTTCTTTCTGCCGTTCAGCAAGCATAACAGCCGTAAGGGCCTTATAGATGGAATAGAGTGGACCTGTGAACAGTCCGGGCTGCTGGCCGGTAACCACAAGCATGCATCGTGAAGAGTCAAGCTTGTCAATCGACGCAATATGTTCTTTGGCTGTGCCGAACTGTCTGTTCTGGCGGACAAGGAGTTCGACAAGCTCACTGCGCTTGAACTTTCGGGACAAAAGCGTGTTGAGATGCTTGTAGTAATCCGCTTCTTTCAGGTAATCGAGGTGGAAAAACGTGTTTGCCAGCTTTTCATGCAATTCACCCTCATGGGAATAATCACTGAAAAGTTTTGGAAACCCTTTTTTTGGGGCCTGTATGTCTCTATAGTCAATAAGGAAAGTGTTCACGGCCTACTTTTTTAGTTTCCACCGTCTGATGTTTTTCAGTGCACTGTGATTTGTCATGTCAATGGAGACCGGCGTTATGGCAATATAGTTCTGCCTGACTGCATATTCGTCATACAGAATATCATCATCCATAAGCTGAAGCTCTCCGCTCAACCAGTAGTAAGGGTTGCCATACATGTCATCACGTTCAATGGTGTTTTCAGCCCAGCGGGATTTCCCCTGGGCGGTTACCGCGACACCCCGGATTTCCGATTCAGGTATGTTCGGTATGTTCACCGAAAGAACAGTGTCTGACGGAAGTCCTTGGCGGAGCACCTTTCGAACCAGCTTTCGGGCGAACTTGCCTGCGTAAGTAAAATCGGCGTTTTCATATGTTGTAAGTGAAAACGCAACTGAGGGTATGTGCTGTATTACCCCCTCAAGTGCGGCGCCTACGGTGCCGGAATAGAGGGTGTTTGTTGCGGTATTGCTCCCGTAATTAATGCCGCTGACAATGATATCGGGCCTCACGGGGAGTATGTGGCTCAGTGCTACTTTTATGCAGTCCACAGGTGTACCGGAGACGGTGAATCCGAAAAAGCGGTTATTTTTAGCGTACTCTCTAATTCGAAGAGGTATGCCAAGTGTCATCGCGTGCCCCATGCCGCTGCGTGGCTCGGAGGGAGCAACGACTGTAATGTTTCCGATTTTTTTCATCGAAGCGGCAAGAACATGCAGTCCTTCTCCGTCAATGCCGTCGTCGTTGCATACCAGTATGTGAGGTTTCAAGTCGGGAGTCACGTTTTTGGTCGTATGGCTTTGAAAGTGCTTGCAGGCTTCAGTGGCCGATTAAGATACAAAAAACCGCAAGCAAAAAGGGCACCTTTATTGATTGTCGTGAGCCCCTATTCCATCGGGATACAAGACGGACTTAACGAGGTAATCATGGCGTGCAACAAATAAATGGAGGTGTCCTGTAATGACAAGCGACAAGGCAAAAGTCAAAAAGCAAAAGGAAAAAGCTACAATGGCTTGATGGAGGAACAGCTTGATATCCCGGCGTCAGGAAGCCGTTACCTGGCACCTCAGCACACTCACAATGCATAATCGGGCGCGCACGGGGTCTGCCCCTACGACACTCGGCACTCAAAACTCAGCACTCAGCACTACTTTTCTCGATTACGATTACCGCTGTGCTGATTACGAGTACGATCATAACATAACTCGTAGCACCTAACACAATTTTACACTCGGCGCCCAACAGTTCTAACAATTGAACTGTTAAAACTCATGGCCGAGACTGAAATACAATACCGTCTCGGAGAATCGGAGACCTGACTGGTCTTTTTGATTGCCGTCGTCGTTGATGGTAAATGCTTTTCCGGCAGTAAAACTCGCGGGGCCCAGAGGTGTTTGCCAGTTCAGGCCCGCTCCAAAGCCGTGGATAATATCTCCTGGTGATATGTCCGCCCTGTTCTGCCAGATATTTCCGGCGTTGTAGTAGAGCAGAAAAGATGAGGGGAATATAAGGTCAAAAGATGGGCTGTACCGGAAGTTTGCTCCCAGTGCGGCGACATTCCTGCCAATAAGGTCGTTTTCTTTCAAACCGATGAACCTCCGGCTGTACGGGCTGCCGGCTCCTCCCAGGAAAAACATTTCCGAAAATGGCAGGCCCTGACTGCTGAGGCCGAGAGCGAGACTGAGCTGGCCGGAAGCCTGTGTACTGAATGATATGTTTTCCTCATGTTCAAGGTGGAACTGCCAGAAAGTTTCGTCATTAAAGAATTCCGGAGTAAATGAGTAGCGCAGGTTGGTATACCGTCCTTCGGTCGGCAGGAAGGAGTTGTCTCTTGTGTCGAGAGCAAACTGTAGTGCAGCTGTTGCTATATCGCTGTCTTCAGTCTCAAAATCCCCGGCTCCTTTGTTGTAGGTCTGACTGTTCTTCAGGGTCATATCCAGCAGAAGCCGGCTGTTTTTGCCTATTCTCGTGCCGAAAGAGGAAGTGATGCCGTATTGCTGTATGCCAAGGTTTCTGGTTTCTTCAGACCCGGAGAAAAAAAACTGCTTCGAGAATTCAGGTTCGCGTATATCCAGGTCGCGCTGGTCATAAAACAGTTTTGTCGTAAAGGTCAAGCTCGTACTGCCGATACGCGGCATGTTGAATTCAAGGTTGACGCGATTGTTTTTTTCTCCGATTTTTGTCCATCCGCCAATAGAATTCGCTGTTCCGTTAAGATTCTCGTTTCTGAAATCAAGCAAAGCCTGCGCATTATATGTTTCATCGTAATGTACTCCAAGTCGCAGCACGGTTGAAGGTTTTTCATTGAGTCTTACCCTGAGGGTGCTGTTGTTTCCGGACTTGCCGGAAAGAGAGTCGTTTCCGACTATGCCGATCGAGACGCGGTTGAATGCGCCTGTTCCGAACAGATTGTCAATAGAGCGTTCAATATCCTTTAGTTTCAGTGCTTTTGAGGTGTCTATGGAAAGCTCCCTCATGACAGGAGTAGGCCGTGTGATGTTCTTGTCTTGTGAAATGACAAGGCTTGAAATTTTGCCGTCCGTCGTTTTTATGAAAAGTGTTTTATCGGAAACATTGACGTTTGTAATATCAACAAGGGGATACCCTTTCTTCCTGAATATGCTCAAAAGTTTTTCAAGAGCTTCGGTTCCCTGGGTATTGGTGTATCCTTGCGCCATCAGGCCGCTGAAACAGGCATTGAGCTCTTTTTCGCTTATCTCGGTAACCGGGTTTACCAGCTCTACCTTTTCGAAAGAGGGAGGTGTTTCACAAAAAAATACCGCCTTTCCGGCCTTGCGGTCTACCTTGGCGTATACTTTTGTAAATTTGTCGGTTTCAAGCAGCCCTTTCAGCGCTTCCTCCACGTATGAGGCGTTACGTATTATCTCACCCACAGCATGATATTGTTTCAGTACCCCTTTCTCCGTCCCCGTGATCCTGATGGATTTTTTATAAGAGGATATACCGGTTTTTCGAGGAGCAGGCAGTGAAATATCCTTCTGTATTTTACCCGCAAGTGCTTTCCCGCTTTTATAACCGGCACTAATCAGGTCGGGAAGCTTCGAAAAATCAATGGCCGGGTTGTTGCCGACATCGGGTGCAATGACAAGATCAGCTTTTTCAAGCTGACTCGGGTACTGCAGCTCGATAAGAATGGTCATAGTCTGATCGGCTGCCTGCCACGGAATATCAATATCTTCTGCAAGGGTATACATGCTGCCTCTGGTGTCAACACCGATTTTGTAGCCCAGTGAAGCCTTTTCCAGCTCGTCTACGGCAAGGTTTGCGACAAGCCCTCCATCAGCCAATTTATACTTGCCAAGCTCGATGGGCTGGAAAATGATCGGGATGGTGCTGCTTGCACGCATTGCTTCTGAGAGCGTTCCGTCCGAAAGTGTGATGCGTTTGCCGGAAACCAGATCGGTTGTGACTGCTCTGAAAGAGACAGGAAGGGTATTGAAAGAGCCCGATGGATGGTACAGGGCGTTCAATGTCAGCAAGTCAAGGGTTCTGGTCAGCTTTTGTGCCGAGCTCAGTGACTTTGGTATGACCAGTTTGAAGTTTTCGAAACGTATGGCTATGGTTGCCCGGTCTCGAATCTTCTGCTGTTCAAGAAATGTACTGGCTCTTGGTGCATCGTTGTCCAGAGAAAGCAGATCTTCCCAGGGGATATCGAGAGCGATGCTCTCGAGAGCATCCGCCTTGTAACCGATGCTGTAGAGACCTCCGATAACAGCTCCAATGCTGGTTCCAGCTATAGCGTCGACCGGGATGTTTTCTTCTTCCAGCGCTTTGAGCACGCCGATCTGAGCCATACCGTTAGCTCCTCCCCCTGAAAGCGCGAGTCCCACCGTTTTTCTCGCGGGTCTCATGTACGGAGCGATTGCAAAACGCTTTACAGGCTGGTCGAGGGTATCGGGATACACGATTAGCTCATTTCCTGCATGCAGGGGGGTATTGGTAGTCAACACCAGAAGACAGCTGCTGAGAAGCAGGGGGATGAGAAATCCGGTTTTAAACAAAGGAGGCTCCAGCGGGTTGTTTTGAGATCTCAGGGTGACTTCATATCTTCAGTGTAAATTCTGGTATGAGCGTTTATTATTAACTGTCATTCACCACTTTGTCCAATGAACCGCTCAACTCAGTGTAATGTATAATCTCTTTACCAATAATTAAAGATGGTCTGGTTTAAACGGGCGAAACCCTCGATACGTACTAAAGACAGGCGTGATATTCCCGAAGGTCTTTGGCGGAAGTGTGACAGCTGTGGAGCAGCTCTTCATAAAAAACAGGTGGAGGACCATCTCTATACATGTTGTGAGTGTGAGTGCCATTTCAGAATACCTCCCGGCAAATACTTTTCGCTTCTTTTTGACGAAAAAAAGTATGAGGAGTTCGATGGTTCCCTGCGTGCTGCCGATCCTCTCAACTTTTCCGACACAAAGAAATACCCTGACCGGGTGGAAGCAGTGATCGAGAAGAGCGGGAAGGCCGAAGCCTGCCGGAACGCCCTGGGGTTGATAGGAGGGCATCAGACTGTTATCTCCGCAATGGATTTCGGCTTTATCGGAGGCTCGATGGGATCGGTAGTAGGAGAAAAAATTGCACGAGCAATCGATAAAAGCATTGAACTCAATGCACCGTTGATCATTGTTTCGCAGTCAGGTGGTGCACGCATGATGGAGGGGGCGTTCAGCCTTATGCAGATGGCTAAAACCTCGGCAAGGCTCTTGCGTCTCGGTGAAAAGAAAATTCCTTATATCTCCGTGATGACGGATCCTACCATGGGAGGTACCAGTGCCTCCTATGCAATGCTTGGAGATGTCAATATCAGCGAGCCGAAAGCACTTATCGGATTTGCGGGTCCGAGGGTCATAAAAGACACTATCAAAAGAGATCTTCCCGAGGGGTTTCAAAGGGCGGAATTTCTTCTCGAGCACGGTTTTCTTGACATGATCGTTCACCGCAGGGAGCTTAAACGCCGTATCTCACAGCTGCTTGATCATTTTGCTGCCTGAGTCCAGCCAAGCGCAGCAGCGGTAACAGGGAATTGATTGATGAAAATTTCCTTGACGGCTTCTGCAATATCACGATGTTCTTTTTGCGTGCTGGCATCCGTTCGGACTTCAATGTAGTGAATCCAGCTTCTGACTGAACCCTTCATGTAGAGCTTGGTCTGTGTATTGAGCGGAAGCAGCATTCGTGCACATTCCCTTGCAATACCTTTTTCCAAGGCTTCGTTATACGTTTCAACGGAAAGAGCGCGTATTTTCTCCTGAGCGTCGGCAAACCATGTCATTGTTGCTTCTTCAAGGTCGTCTATTGAGTGCTGGCGGTTTTTGCTGTCCTGCCTTCTGGGTGTATAGGTCTCGAAACTCTGAACTTTAGCATACCGCTGGGAAAATTCCTGGAATACAAAACTGCGATGTCTCAGAATCTGTGGGGAAATCCCCCGGGACGTAAGGATCTCGACAGTCATGTCAACCATTTCGAAAATGCTCCAATGTCGGTTTTTGATGCAGTAAGCAAGCAGCTTTTCATAATCAAGGTTTTCCTGGTGCGGACTGGAGACTCTCGCGCAATATGCGATAAGACCCTCAGGAGAGAGTTTTTCGTTTTGTATTTCGATAAGCGGGTTGGTTACGGCAATCAGGCGAACATTCATTGTGAAGAGTTGAAAAAAAGTGACAGGAGACAAATCAAAACTCAAGTTAAAAAAGGAAACGTACATTTCCGATTTAAGGTCTCAGCTCGGTTATGTCACGCGGCGATTTGAAAAAACAGTTTTTTTTCGTTAAATCAAGCCGGTGTTCTTGTATTGTCCTTGGGGGGGCTTATTTTATGTTTTTCAAAAAATGGAACGGATGCGTGCCTGTTATGGTTTCATAAGGTGCATAAAATGACAATTTTGTTGAAACGTAGCTGAAACGGAGAAAGTATATATGTCCAACATAAATTTCGGGTTTGAGCGCCAGGCGAAAAAAATGTATTCCGGCGCAATTGAACAAGGGATTGCCAACAGCCTTGTTCCAATGGTTATTGAGACATCCGGCCGCGGTGAAAGGGCTTTTGATATTTTCTCGCGGCTCCTGAGGGAGCGGATTATTTTTCTGGGAACACCCATTGACGATCATGTTGCCAGCCTGCTCATGGCACAGCTGCTTTTTCTGGAGTCGGAAGATCCTGAAAGGGATATTTTTGTGTACATCAATTCGCCGGGCGGGAGTGTCTCAGCCGGTCTGGGAGTGTATGATACTATTCAGTATATACGTTCTGAAGTTGCCACAGTCTGTGTTGGCATGGCGGCAAGCATGGGCGCTTTTCTGCTTGCATGCGGGGCAAAAGGGAAAAGGGCATCATTGCCGCATTCACGTATTATGATCCATCAGCCGTCGGGTGGTGTTCAGGGTCAGGAGACCGATATCCTGATCCAGGCGCGTGAGATCGAGAAGATCCGCAAGCTTCTTGAGGAAATTCTTGCAGCGCATACCGGGCAGAGTGTGGACAAGATCAGGGAGGATTCTGAAAGGGATCGCTGGATGAACGCAGAGGAAGCAAAATCCTACGGTATCATCGACCAAATTTTCGATCATCGTCCCGCTTCTGAAAAAGCTGAATAGACCGGACATGAAAAAGCTTGGGAAAACCGGGAATTTCGTAAGAAATTCATAAAGGAAAAAGACTCTGACAACTGAAATCCTTATTTCTCAGACGTCCTGAATGGCATCATGAGCGATCAGTAATGAGTGTAAACCTCGAAAAAACGTACAATCATCATAATGTGGAGCGTCGCTGGAGCAGCGCCCACTGGGAGTCGGAAGGTACTTTCGAAGCGGAAAGCTTCAGAGTGCTTGAAGGAGGGAAAGAGCCGTATACGGTGCTTATGCCGCCTCCAAATGTTACAGGCAGTCTTACTCTTGGTCATGTTCTGAATCACACGCTGCAGGATATTTTTATCCGTTATCAACGCATGTCGGGTAAGGAAGCTCTCTGGCTTCCGGGTACCGACCATGCCGGTATCGCTACTCAAACCGTTGTTGAAAAAAAGCTCCGCGAAAAAGGGGTGTCGCGTTACGATCTCGGTCGCAAAGAGTTTCTTGAGAATGTCTGGAAATGGAGGGATGAGTATGGCGGGCTGATTCTCAAACAGCTTCGCAAACTCGGGATTTCCTGTGACTGGCGGCGCAATCTGTTTACCATGGATGAAAACGCTTCCAGGGCGGTACGGCATGCTTTCATTACCCTCTACCGGGACGGGTTGATCTATCGCGGCAAACGCATCATCAACTGGTGCCCTGTTTCACAGACGGCTCTTTCCGATGAAGAGGTGATCATGAAGCCCCGGAAAGATAAGCTTGTGTATGTTCGTTATCCTCTTGCCAAAAAGCCGGGCGAGTATATTACCATAGCAACCGTGAGACCGGAAACCATTCTTGCAGACGTTGCGATCGCAGTCAACCCGAATGATCCGAGATACAGCGACCTGATCGGGGAACTTGCCGTAGTGCCAGTTGCCGGTCGTCATGTGCCGGTGATTGCTGATGATTATGTGGACATCGAGTTCGGCACCGGTGCGCTTAAAATAACGCCGGCTCATGACCCGAACGACTTCGATGTTGCCGGTCGTCATAACTTGCCTGTTATCTGTGTTGTCGGACGCGATGGGAAGATGACGGATGAGTTCGGTTATGCAGGGCTGGACCGTTTTGAGGCAAGGGAGAAAATTATCGCGGATCTGGAAAGCCGCGGCAACCTTGTAAAAGTTGAGGACTACGACCACAACGTCGGTTACTCCGAAAGGGCCGATGTCGTTGTGGAGCCCTATCTTTCCGAGCAGTGGTTCGTTAAAATGAGACCCCTCGCCGAAAAAGCCCTTCAAGTAGTGAATGATG
>RAZP01000035.1 GCA_004028745.1 Prosthecochloris sp. | reverse complement strand
GATTACCACAGCAGGAACATCCTTATCACAAACGGTAACCCTGTGATTATTGATTTCCAGGACGCCCGCATGGGGCTGCCTCAATATGATGCCGTATCTCTCTTGAAAGACTCCTATGTTACTCTTGACGATGATTTCGTCTCGGAAATGCAGCGCTACCATTACCGCCAGCTCCATGAAAGAGAGCTGACGACAATGAGTTACGACGAATATCTTTATCTATTCGATATCATGGCATTTCAGAGAAACATAAAGGCTCTCGGCACATTCTTCAATCAGGCATACAATCTTGGAAAAAAAGAATTCGAACAGTACATATCCCCAACGCTTGCCTACCTTCCTGCTTATATCAACAGGCGTAGAGAGCTTGCAAAATCCGGAGAGATTATTCTGAACACCCTGGCAAACTCCAACTTATGAAAGCGTTTATTTTTGCGGCAGGATTCGGCTCACGGCTCAGACCCATAACGAATTTCACCCCGAAACCGCTTGTTCCGGTACTTAACCTTCCCTCCATTTGTTACACCCTCGCACTTCTCAAAGAAGCTGGAATTGATAACGTAATCTGCAATGTTCATCATCATGCGGAGCGTATACGCCGTTTCTTCTCTGAAAACGACAATTTCGGTATGGATATTCACATTTCAGAGGAAACAACTATCCTCGGAACCGGCGGAGGCCTTAAACGCTGTGAAAACCTGCTCAATGACGAACACTTTCTGCTCATTAACAGTGACATCATTGTGGATTCCGACCTTACATCGCTTATCAAACACCATAGGAGCTCAGGTAACGCGGGAACGCTCATGCTGTTTGAAACGCCGGAGGCAAAAACAATCGGCGATGTCGGCATTCATGAAAGGAGAATATGGGACTTCAGAAATATGCGAAAAACCGGGTTTCGGTCGGAAAACATTTATGCAGGAGCCGCTGTTCTCAGCCCGTTGATTTTCCGTTATCTTTCCAATGGGTTTTCAAACATTGTCGATACCGGATTTACAGGACTTATTGCACACGAAAGCCTTGGTTATTTCCGTCACGAAGGATTCTGGCAGGACATCGGCACACCTCGAAACTTGTGGAAGACAAACATTGCAAACCGGCACAGCATCCTGACGTTTGGTAACCGGATAAGCCGGCAGATAGGAATCCGCCCGCATATACTTTCACCAAAGGCCGTAATCAGCAGCAAGGCAATTGTTCATGAATCGGTAGTGGGCAGGGATTGCCATATTGAAGACGGCGCGGTAATAAGAGCGTCCGTAGTATTACCGGAGACGGTTATAGCAAAAGGCACCGTCATCGAGCGGTCCATAGCCTTCCCGGGTGGCCGGCTGTCTCTGGATTGAGCATTTTTTTTACCTATACTACTGACGAGAAAGAGCTACAGGGACGGGCTTGTCAAGCAAACAGACTGCCGGCATAAAGCGTATTTTGTCTGACAAATCAATAAGTTCAACAAATCAACACCTCTCACTCTTTACATGGTACTCAACGGCCTTGACATACTCCTTCAGGATACGAGCAAACTGAAGCACCGGAACATCGCATTGATTGCAAATCAAACATCGGTTACCCTCGACCTGAAATATTCCTGGCTGGAGCTGCAAAAACAGGGTATTACCCTGAAAAAGATTTTCTCGCCCGAACACGGTCTTTTCTCGACGGAACAGGACCAGATTGCCGTAACCGGGCAACCCGGCATTGGCTGCCATGTTATCAGTCTTTACGGCGATTCCACCGACACCCTCCTGCCGAACGAAAACTCTCTGCAGGGTATCGACCTAGTCATTTTCGACATTCAGGATATCGGTTCGAGATACTATACCTATATCAATACCCTTGCTCTTTTCATGGAAGCCATAAGCGGCCGGGACGTTGAAATCCTGGTGCTCGACCGGCCGAATCCTCTGGGAGGACAAGCAGTTGAAGGACCTCTACCCGACCCGGCATATCGCTCATTTGTCGGAGTGCTCCCGGTCCCACCCCGGCATGGCATGACAGCGGGAGAATTGGCCCGTTTATACCTCGACCACAATAATCTTGACGTGAACCTTCGTGTTGTCACCGTGCAGGGTTGGGAACGTTCGATGTTTTTTCCACAAACGGGGCTTCACTGGGTAGTACCGTCCCCGAACATGCCGACCTGGGAAACCGCGCTGGTTTATCCCGGCATGTGCCTCTTTGAAGGGCTCAATGCTTCAGAAGGGAGAGGAACAACAACCCCGTTCCTGCACTTTGGCGCCCCGTTCATTGAACCGGATATTCTTGCCGAAAACATTGCCTCATTCGGCATTGACGGTGTATTTTTCCGCCCGACCTACTTTAAGCCGTCATTTCACAAGTACAAAGACGAAATTGTCGGCTCCCTTTTCCTTCATGTCACTGACCGGAACCTCTTTCGTCCTTTCATGACCGGTATCGCCCTTACAACGGTGCTCCATGAGTTGTATCCTGAAAAGCTTCGTTTTCTCCGCGAGGTCTACGAATTCAATAGCCAGCACCCTGCTTTTGACCTTTTATGCGGCAGCAGCACCCTGAGAACCATGATTGAAAACAAACGGCCGCTTCAAGAAATCAGGGAATCGTGGGAAGAAGATGAGAATGCGTTTCTGCCTCTCAAGCAGAACTATCATATGTATCGATAACAGATTCAGGCTGAAAAACACAGAGCATGCAGACTCTTGACCTTACCATTATCATATGCTTCCTTGCCGCTATGGCGGGCTATGGCATTTGGCAGGGGCAAAGCAACAAAACAACAGGTGATTATTTCCTTGGCGGACGAAGTCTCCCCTGGGTTGTTGCCATGTTTTCTATCGTCGCTACCGAAACGTCTGTACTTACTTTTGTCAGTGTTCCCGGCATCGCTTTCCGCGGTGACTGGACCTTTCTGCAGCTTGCGCTCGGTTATATTCTTGGCCGAGTGCTGGTCAGCGCCATACTCCTTCCTGTCTACTTCCGTGAAGGGGTGGACTCTATTTACGAAGTCATCGGCAAACGTTTTGGCCCGCACCTGCAAAAACTTGCCTCAATAGTGTTTCTGGTTACCAGAATTTTTGCCGACGGTGTGAGGTTCCTTGCAACCGCCGTGGTCGTCGAAGTGGTTACCGGATGGCCGCTTTCCGTTTCGGTGCTCATTATCGGCATCGTCACATTGATCTACACATTGTCAGGAGGCATCAGAACAATCGTGTGGATCGACAGCATCCAGTTCGTTCTTTACCTTTTCGGAGGAATTATCACGATTGCATTTATCGCGGCAAACCTTGATAGCGGATTGCCCGAAATGTTAAGAAACCTTGCCGAAAACGGAAAGCTGAAAATCATCAATCATGACTGGCGCCTTTTTTCCGAGCCGTGGGCATTTTTCAGTGCCCTTACGGGTGGCATACTCCTCTCACTCGGCTCACATGGGGTCGACTATATGATAGTCCAGCGAGTCCTCGGCTGCAAAAACCTGAACGCTGCAAAAAAAGCCATGATTGGCAGTGGTATTTTCGTTTTTTTGCAGTTCTCGGTATTCCTGCTTGCCGGTTCGCTTATCTATCTTTTTCTCGGAGATGTTCAGGTTGAAAAAGACCGGGAGTTTGCTTCTTTCATTGTCAACCATCTGCCTGTTGGTCTGACAGGCCTGTTACTCGCAGGCGTTCTTTCGGCAGCAATGTCCACCCTCAGCTCTTCGATCAACTCCCTTGCTTCATCGACGGTCACCGACCTGCTTGGCGGCAACGCCTCACTGAACCGCTCAAGACTGATAAGCCTCGGATGGGCCGCAGTGCTTATCGGCATTGCATTGATATTCGATGAAAACGACACTACTATTATTGAGGTAGGGCTTAAAATAGCCTCCTTTACGTATGGAGGACTACTCGGCCTGTTTCTCCTCTCCAGAAGCAACAGGCGGTTTCATGTCTTCAGCCTCACACTGGGACTGCTTGCCAGCCTGGGAACAGTACTTGTTCTGGTATATCTGAACGTTGCATGGACATGGTATATTGCTTTTTCCGTCATGGTAAACATTGCAGTCACCTGGTCTGTCGACAGCATTATCATACCTGTGCCCCATAACAGTCCATACAGTAAGAAACCCGTTTCCTGTAAACGTCGATTATAAAGGTGAAACAAAAGCTTTGCTTCTCAGCTATTATTTCCCTAAATTTCTTGAAGAATCTTTAAAACATCCCAATCCTTAACGGGAAAAAATATGAACAAGAATTCCGGGGCTTTTGTAAACGGGGCGGAAGCATATGGAAGATTCCTTGAGGTCTTCATAGATGGACACTGGTGGGTCGTTGGAGACGCATTGGAAAACATCGGAAAAACCACGAAGAGGCTGGGCTCGAATGCTTACCCCTACCTCTATGGCGGCGGCGCATCAGCAGGGCTGAAAGGATCATCTCCTGAAGTTTCGGGTTATGCCAAACCGGACAAGCCGGTTGACAGACGTTTCAAGGATTAGCTTTTTTACATGATTTCTACAAACGGGGCTTGCGCCCCGTTTTTATTTTCACCGCAATTGGTCGTTTCACATTGTCCAGGCCTGCTCTCCTTTGAGAGTATCCCATTGGTTTGTAATTTCCATTCAAGAGACAACACAAAGGCACCTCTATTTTTCACCATAATAAAGGAGACACACTTATGGCCAACGAAGGAAAAGTCGACATAGCCCAGGCAATCTCCAGCGTGGTTCAGAGCTTTGGCGATCTTGCCGTTACACAAATCACTGCTGTAGACAAAGGGATTCAGACATTGATGCCAGCTATTGAAAACATGAACAAGACCCTTACCGGAACCTTTGAGACGGGAACCAAAACAGCGGCCGAGACATTGAATGCACTTTCAGAACCGCTCAATAACCTCATAAAAACATTCGGTGACGTCGCCATAAAAGGTATTGACGCAGTAGGCGGCGCAGGATGGAAAGTTGCGGAAGCTGTTGGTTTTGTGGGTAACAGCGTTCTGTCGATCATACAATCAGGTGCAAATACCGTCGGCAGCATTGTAACATCAATTCTTCCCGGGAAAAAACTGTAACCCCACAGAAAAAAAACATGTTTTCACCTAAAAAAGCCTTCCCTGCCAGGGAAGGCAACACATGAATAGAGCACTGTCTCAGCACCATATTAATACCTCCCAACGGAAAATCGGGAAGAGGAGGAGATTAGAGGCACTTTATAATAAGCGCGGACAGCGCATGGCAATCTCATAAACCAAACCTTTTCCGCATAGTATATCTGCTGTCCGCGCTTAAGACGTTAACTCGCAAGTTTGTCGTAATATTGCTCCAGGCTGTCCTGGCGATGTTCTTTTTCACCTTCGTTGACAACCTCAAAGGTTTTGTTTTTTGCCTTATCGGTCCAGAGCGAAACAACCAAAAGTTCAGCAACATCACCACGGTTTATCCAGCCGCTCCACAATCTGTCACCCTGATCAACATGAAGGTCATGAAGCAGCGGTCCACCGTCTCTCAGTCCACCGGGACGTACAATCGTATAGGAACGGCCCTCTTTACCGAACACATCCCTCAGGTGTTCCTCAGCTTCGAACTTCTTGCTGAGAATGCCAGCAAACAGGTTCAGAGGATGATACCATTTGGTTACAGCCATCGAGCTGACAAGACCGAAATGCTCAACTCCTGCCTTTGCGGCCTGATCAACCAGCCTCATTACACCATCCCTGTCAACCTCACCTGGAGAAGCATCCCCGAACACCTCACTTGATCCCAGTGCTGATATTACCGCACTGCAGCCAGTCACCGCTTTTGCAACGTCCTCTTCGTTTTGGATTCTGCCTTCTACAACCTCGACATCGCCAAGTGCTTTGGCTTTTTCTGCAGAACGTGAGAGTACTTTAACCGGAATACCATAATGCTGCAGGCGTGAAACCACCCACCTTCCGGTTCTACCGGTAGCTCCGGCGACCAAAACCTTTCCACTATATTTTGCTTTTTCTGTCATAGATTATACCCCCTAAACGCGGGATTGCTTTTCAATTCTTCAACTATATAACCGTAACGCAATGATAACATATTTCGTTTCTACCGACAGCCCCCGGAATATTTTTCCTGGCAATTATGAAACCTCTTCAAAATTTGCTTTTTTCTCCTTTCACGAGAGCCGGAAGGCAAACAGTGCCAACTTAGAAAACCAAGCCAATAGAATAAGTGAATTTTATAGGTCTTATGGGACTCATAAGACCTATAGAAAAGCATTGCCATGTATAAGAACAAGCAATAACAACGTTTTGACTTTTCACTTTTGAATTTTGATCTTCAATGAGTGTCGTTCTCATGCTCATAGCCTCAGCCTGCTTCGCCACAATGGCTGCAATGATCAAGGGAATCGGCTCGTCATTGCCAATACCGGAAATCATTTTATTCCGCAGTATCCTGCCTCTTCCTTTTTTTCTCGGAGCGCTGTGGCTGCAGAAAAAAAAGCTGATTGTAACAGCATGGAAGACTCTTCTCCTGCGAGCCTTTTTCGGATTCCTGGCGATCAGCGGCTTTTATTATGCGCTGACACATATGCCGCTTGCTGTAAGCGTTTTCCTTGGGAAAACACAACCGCTTATCCTGGCAATTCTCGCACCATGGGTAGTTGGGGAAAAAACAAGCCCTTCTGTGTGGCTCGCGATTGGAACAGGGTTAATAGGCATTGTGCTTATTCTGGATCCCTCATTGGGATGGACTGCGGCAGCCTGGGCAAGTATCGGTGCAGCCACGGCTTCGGCAATAGCTCATTTGCTCGTCAGAAAACTTAACCGCACTGACGATCCGGCAACAATCGTTGCAAACTTTTTTGTTATTACCGCACTGCTCAGTTCCATCTGGATGGGACCATCATTCATCATGCCTGACCATACGGAATGGCTCCTTCTGGGTGGGGTAGCGCTTTTTTCGACCATCGGCCAGTACCTGATGACACTTGCCTACAGAATGGATTACGCCCCGGTTGTTGCCGCAGCAAGCTATACCTCCATTATTTTCTCAATCTTGTTCGGCTACTTTTTCTGGAATGAAGTCCCACCGGCATCAGCGTGGGCCGGGGGGACTCTGATTATCGCAGGCTCACTTATTCTTCTGCGTTCCAGAATCTGATGGGCACCTCTATTAATTGTCATGAGTCCCGATTGCGCAGAAACCCCTCTCATCCGCTCAACGATGCAATTGAAGCGCGGAATAAATAAATCGAGGTGCTCTGATTATTTCTCGTTAGACTGCTTGGTTATATATATTACCGTAACAACCTGCGTTCCATAACGTTAATTGTGTTCTCATGAAAAAAATGCTCCTTCTTTCAGCTTTGCTTCTGGTATTACAAAGTGGACCCTCCTCCGGTAAAACTTTTGGATTTAATCCAATAGCTTTAAAAGAACTTCTCTCGGATGTCAGTGCATGGAATACCATGCGCACCGGGCAGCCATCCATGACAATCGATCTCAACAAAGCAAACCTTGAGGATGCCGATCTCGACAATGTTGATCTCCACGACGCGAGCATGGTCAAAGCCCAGTTAAACGGCGCGAAACTCAATAGAGCAAACCTCCAGAATGCCAACCTTTTGTTTGCAAAGCTCAAGCGGACAAACCTCAGGGACGCCAATCTTAAAGGGGCAAACCTTTCAAAAGCTGACCTGAAAAACGCCTATGCAAAAGGAGCAAACTTCAGTAACGCAAACCTTCCTGACGCTGATTTCCGTTTTGCAAACCTCGAAGGAGCAAACATGAAAGAAGCAAGTCTTGAAAATGTCCGCTTTTTCGAGGCAAACTTGAAAAAAGCTGATCTCAGGGGAGCGAACCTGACTGGAGCAAAACTGCTCAGGCAAGCTCAACTGGAAGGAGCAAAAATTTCAAATAATACCATTCTTCCGTCAGGCAAAAGAGCAACTTCACTATGGGCCTCTATCAACGGTGCGAGATATGCACAAGAAGCGGAAAAAACACCTGTTGCCATGAAGGCAGCACCTCTTCCGACTCCTGCAACCTACAGCACCCCTGGAACACCTGAACCAGAAACCTCCATTGAAAATGCCCCGGAAACAATCCTTTTACAGGATGTGGAAGCCTGGAACACCCTTCGAAACCAGAATCCCGATATGGATACTGATCTTCAGGATGAAAACCTCGATGACGCCGGGCTGGAAGGGGCGGACATGAAAGGGGTGGACATGAAAAGTTCAAGCATGAACGGAGCCAAACTCGACAAAGCTGACTTTTCAGGGGCCGATCTTGTCAACACTTCATGGACAAGAGCCAGTCTGGTAAAAACCATTTTCCGCAACGCAAACCTCCAGGGGGCAAATTTTGAACGTGCGTTTATGAAAAACGCCGACCTGAGTGGAGCCGCTCTCACCGGCGTACAATTCCATGGAGCAAGGCTTCACGGAGCCAGCCTGAACAAAGCAAACCTTTCAAACGCCAATTTGTACGATGCCGATCTTACAAAAGCTGATCTGAGAGGAGCAAACCTTACAGGGGCGGGGTTTATCGGGACTATTCTGAACAATGCCCTCGTTTCCGCTGAAACCATTATTCCTTCTGGTGAAAAAGCAACACAAGGCTGGGCAGTGCTCAGGGGGGCGAGGTTTGTTGACGATGAATAAACCAGAATTAAACAAGAAGGTTGTTGAATTGTTGAGCTGTTGAATCGTTGAATTGTAGGGGCAGCCCCCCCTGTGAGCTGAGTGAGGAACAATGAAGAATGAGTGTTGAAGTGCTGGTTGGTTGATGGCGGTATAGCATGAGTAGGGACGAAAAATTTTTCGCCCGTACGGTATGGTGAGCAGGAGAATTTTAAACCGGTAAGCAGTCTTCGGAGCCGGCAGTGTATCGAAAAAAAGAAAGGGAAAAGGCCGATTACGATTACGATTACGATTACGATTACGATTACGATTACGATTACGATTACGATTACGATTACGATTACGATTACGATTACGATTACGATAGGGGAAAGATATCGGGAAGCAGGAAAAACAATCAAGCAGGAATTGTACCACAACCTAAACAAAGTCGACTATGGCTAATGTACTTGTTGCAAGCTATTACAGCAGGTGGGATTTGAATGAGCATAAAGGAAGGATCGCTCTCTACGATTCAAGCAATCAGCTTATTGAAAACAGGATCTTCAAAGATCCGGCTGAATTTCAGGTGGTGGTCAGTATGCTCCGCAATGAAAAGCCGTTGTGGTTCGATACCGAGGTACACCACCTGAGAACAGGATCAGAACCTGTAGGCGAAGGTGAAGATTAAACGAAAACAAAAAGGAAACTGTTATAAGGTTTCCAGATCAGGGAAACGTTTCCTGAAAAGAAGGTATTTTAGGAAACGTGCTTTCTGGAGGTTCGGGTCATCTTTCTCGAGACGATGCTTTTTTCCCGTTCGGGTGACAACATCAACAGTATCGTCATCGTTGATACCGATCACCTTCCAGAATTTATCAACCACATAATGGTAAGCCTCTCCATGCTCAAGAGGATATACCTGCCTTGCCCGCGGACCCGGACGCGAAGAGCTCTTAGGTTTCCTGTATATGACCGGATCTCCAACCTGAAAAGACATCACGCTCTTTTTCTCCTCTTCGAATCAAACTGACTCGATATATAGATTAAGGTAACGAGAAATATAACTATAATTTAAGATTAAAAAGAACGACAATTAATAGAGGTGCCCTTTATTCTATGAGCTTTTTTTATTCTTCTCCCCGGTATTTTGCCCATTTTCTTCTACAAATGTAATCTTCAAGAGCTCATCTCCCATTTCGGCACCAGCGGTTTTAAGCGTTGCAAGCGCCTGGGGCAGCACGAGGTTTCGACGATGATTACCAATGCGGACGTTCAGTTCATCCCCTTTTTTGGTGATTTGTACTTGATCTTTTTCTATCCCCGGAAGTAAAATTTCAAGCGTATAGCCGTGTTTGACCTGTTCAACCCGCATCGTATTTTCCTTATAGTACACTTGGGAAGGATCTTCGTCGCCATAGAGCAGTTCCTTCAACGTATCGAGCGTTCTAAGCCCGCATATCTCCCGTGAATATAAAGGAACCTCTTTGACCGGCAGAGGGTTGAAATTCTCGTAAATTTCATCACGGTAGATCTTCTGATTTTCTTTCCAGTATTGGAAATACGGGTCGGTCACCTCGTCGGGAATGACCCTGTTGGCGATAATAAGATCCGTAGAGATATCGTAGAGACTGAGATAGGCATGAGCCCTGAGAGACTCATTGAGAACCATGCGCTCTGGATTGGTGACAAGCCGTACAGTTGTCACGGTGTTATCCGTCAGGATCTCTCCCAGCCTCTCGATCTTCTGATAAAACTCATACGGCACGTCCATCATCTGTTTGTCAGGCAGGGAAAAACCCGCGATTGGCCTGAATATCGGCTCAACGATAGGCCTGAGCGTTACCGCAACTTTTTCCAAGGGTTTGTAAAAACGACGCATATACCAACCGGTAACCTCCGGAATACTCAACAGCCTCAACGCTGTTCCCGTAGGAGCGGAATCTATGATCAGTACATCGTAATGCCCTTCCTTGTGATGCCGGAATACCCTTACCAGTCCAAAAATCTCATCAGACCCGGGAAGAATAGCCAGCTCCTCAGCTTGGACGCCTTCAAGGCCGCGTGCCTGCAAGACTTCTGTGATATAACGTTTTACCGATCCCCAATTCTGTTCAAGCTCTTCGAGAACGTCGAGCTCCGCTCCCCAAAGATTTTGACATACCTCCTTGGGCTCATGCCCAAGCTCGACATCAAAGCTGTCGGCAAGCGAGTGAGCGGGGTCTGTGCTCAGAACCAGAGTTTTATAGCCCATTTCCGCACAGCGGAGCCCCGTTGCCGCTGCCATAGAGGTCTTTCCGACCCCTCCTTTTCCGGTCATCAGAATCAAACGCATACAATTTTCCCTGATTAAGTGTGCCCTGAACAGAACGCTTCACACTGTCCCGGCAAACAGTGTCAGAAAGAAATGCTGTACCCAAAAACCAAGCGGTCATTGTAATTTTGCCCACTGCCAGCTTCCCGACTCGCCGGGACAACTGATTATGCCGGGATGCTCAAACATCGCCCAATTCAGGTTATCGAATACGCGGCAGATACATTGCACTTTTACATAACCGTATTCAGGAAGCAATAGTTTACGCCAGGTGCATGAAAACAATTAATTCGTAAATGAAGTGCTGGCGGGAAAATCATGCAGAATTGATAGCGAAGGGAAATAGAAAATCGAAAAAAACGAAGCGCACGGAAAATATAAGTGTCTTTATTATAATCACTTAGATAAAAATCATACACTTTGGCTTTAATTATACTTTTTTTCCTTATATTAAGCAATAAATAATTGCTGTTCTCAGGTATTTTTTATTAAAAAACACCAAGAACAGATTTAATCAAAAACAGACAATATGAACAATAGACGACTCACGTTTGCCTTTCATTTTTCTATAGCCGCCTTTTTCCTTATTCAACTAACCGGCTGTCAGACAAGCGCCAATTATACATCGATACAATCAGGAATCTCTGCTGTTCCGGTTTTGGAAAAGGTTATCAGCCCATTCCAAATGCAGCGCGATTCACTTGCGAGTCCTGATGCGGAAAAAGAGCTCGGCAAGCTTTTCATGATTACGGAAGGAAAAGCATCATACTATGCCGACAGATTTCATGGACGCCTGACCGCTAACGGCGAGCGCTTCAACATGCATGAACTAACTGCTGCTCACAAGTCGTTGCCCTTCGGTTCCATGGTCCGCGTCACCAACCTTTCCAACGGCAAAAAGGTTCTGGTAAGAATCAACGACCGTGGCCCGTACATCAAGGGCAGAATCATCGACCTCTCTCTCGAGGCGGCAAAAGAGATCGACCTTTTGCAAAAAGGTGTGACAAAAGTCCGCATCGAGGTCTATGAAGGCGAATCGAACGCCTCATAAGGACACCTCTATAAGTCGATCCCTCTGACAAACAAATGCATTGCAACTCCCGTGCGAAGAACCGCGGGAGTTTTTTTATCCTCCCATGTACAGGGAGACACCGACAATGGCGCTTAAATCCTCGGGTACGAGCCCAAACTCCGTATCTTGATCTCCCCAGAACTTTTTCAGTCGAACATAGAGATCGAAAGAATCCGAACCTTTATAGGTCGGCATAATAACAAAAAAACCGCTGCCGTCTTCCAGCCCCACGTAACTGTACATTTCAAGCGAAACGAACCTTACAACCTCAGGATGATATAATCTTGTAAAAAGGTAATGTCTGCGCTGAGGTGCCCTGAAATTCACGGCTGCTTCTTTCAGTCCGGAAACTGCCGGTTCATTGTCAACCAACTGGAAATATTGGTTATCGAGCCAGGCGATATGGTTGTAATAAGCATCGAACTCGCTCTCAGAGTATCCTGAACTCCTGTAAAGATATTCAAGGGTTAGATTGAGGTTATTGTCAAACGTATACTGCCCGCCAAGCAACACATCGTGGACACCGTCACTGGATGATGGGAAATAGGGATAGATAAACTGCTCCGGATCCACTCCTGTATCAGGATAATTCCGATCGTTGTCGGAGGAGTAAAGGTACTCGGCATGCAATTCAAGCGCGTTGCCGACAGCTACCGAGGTATTCAAGCCTGCAGCCCACTCTCCATCATCATCGATCATTCCCACAAAAGAGAGATCAAAAGGATCGATAAACTGGTACCATCGCATACCCACCCTGCTCTTTCCGATAAAAGAATTGTCAAAATTCCAGTCAACCTCAGGAAAATAAACAAGGTCAATCTGGCTCGAGCCATTGAGATAGGAAACCTGCAAAAGATCGGCCCCTTCGACCCTGCTGAGCCTGTCATCGGGATCCTCGGGATTCTTCAACTGGGTAACAAGGTCGGTAGGGCTGTAAGAATATCCTACACCCCAACGAACCTTTTTTCTCCCCAGCACGAATGAAAAAGGCTCTGAAGAACTTCGATAGTATAGCTGATTGATGACCGCGCTGAGCTCATCATCATCGAATGACGCGGTAAGTGACTCCCCTGCAAGATACTCATAACCGAGACGTAACTCTGTTTCGACAACCCCTCCAAGCCCGCGGTACATAGCGCTGCCAAGCAGGAAACCCTCTAAACGCTCATCATATCGCCGAAGCAGATTGTCAGGATTTAAACGCGAGTTGCTCAGATCAATCCTCTCGCTTTCACCTCTCAGGCGCAAAGAGTAGGAGAGAGAAGAAACGTCTGAATCCCCCCCGTCCTCGGCACGGAGAGATTGAATACCGCAGACGCAAAGCAGAATCAGGACAATCAAAGCTGCTTTCCCAGGAAAAAACAGTGATTTGTTTTTCCCCTTGTCGGTCTTGAACAAATGCAACATGCTTATCATTGTTTGGGACCTTGAAGATTATAGAGTTTTACACACAGGTAACCTGCTGTAGCTTTTTACAGCAGCACTGTTTATCGATCAATACACAACCTCACTGTAAAGAGAGGAAAGGCTTGATTTGAGAAAAAATCTGCCAGGAGACTTCCTGACAACAACATTGCTGAAGATCAGTGAAGTCATGCTGTTCGAACTTAGATGATCAATAAACTCGATCCGTGTATTCATCATCTTTCCGGCCATCGTTCTGTATTCCGTAAAATACATTGTTTTCATTTTTTTTCCTGATTGAAGATACACTACCGCTTTGCGGGGGAAAAAAGTACCTTTCTCGACATAGAGATCTATCGTATGGTATGTAGCACTTTTTGAATTTGCTTTGAGTTTCAAAAACCATGTATCGTAAGAGCGTTCCCCGACTACTACCGATTGCTCTCCTGCTATTTCCGGCACATAATCACCCGACCACTTCAATCTTGTAATATCCCCGTATGATGCCCCGCCCGAAAGTTTCTGAATAGGAGTTATCCGCATGGGGCGCCGGGTATTGTTCACATAGTACCAGAGGTTATCGCCAACCATCAACAGCATATTGCCTCGCTGTTTGACCGGATCAATATAGCTGACAAGAGTTTTGAGATAATCTTTTACGAATACACGAAATTTTTCTCTTTTCTGCTGGCTGTGTTTCTCAAAAGCTATATCGGCCACCATGGTAAAATCAGCCCAAGGAGACCGTGCAGCATCTGCTTTCTCCAAGATTTCAGAAGCCTTTGGCATGTCCTTGTCGGCCTCTTTCCCTCCAACATCGGGAGGCTTGGAATACAACACCTGAAAGGGTCCCCCGGAAAACAGCGCTGCCGCAACCGTGAAAAGAATCGCAACCGAAAACTTATACATGGGTCAATGAATCGACAATTGAGATTTTTCGGATCTTCAGCAGTGTCAACAAACCGGATAATGTCGTCGAGAAGACGATGAGCAAAGCTATCCAAGGAAGAAACTCAACTGCAGAGAAAATTTTGAGCAAATAAGAAGAAGACATTCCGGGCGGAGGAGGCATCTTGAAACCGGAATTATTGATAACTACAGAGAAAACATACTTGAAAACCAACCCACCGGCAACACTTAAAAGCCCGATGAAGAAGCCTTCGAAAAGAAACATCAACGAAACCCAGGCATTCGATACCCCTATGGCCTTAAGAGTACCTATCTCTTTGACCCTCTCCATGGTCGCCATCAGCATTGTGTTGGTGCAGCTCAGAAAGACAATGGCAACGACAATGATACCGGTAAAGCTGAAAATAATGTTGTAGACATCCCTTACCGAATAATAATATGCTGCAAGCTCTTCCCACGGGATCACTGAAAACATCGGTTGATCATCCTGACCGTGGATATTTTCCTCGATGAGCCTGCTGACCACAGCGGTATCTTCGGTTCGCTTCAGCACAACTACTATTTTCGATACCTTATCCGTTTGCAAAAGACTCATTGCTGTTTCAAGAGGGGCCACAAGATAATGCCGGTCTATAGATTTCATCGCACCCCGGATAACCCCGGCAACCGTGACGTCAACCACATTGACAGCGCCGTCCACAGTTGTACTCATGAGCATAAGATTACTGCCGGCTTCGGCGTTCAGAGCTTTTGCCATTTGCTGGCCGAGCAACACACCGAAAGAACCCGTTTTTTCAAGCTTTCTATACGCTGTATCACTCATTTTTTTCTTGCCGCCCATCTTCTCAAGTGAATTCCAGTACTGTATCAGCTCGGCCTCTTTTTCAGGATCGACACCCAGCCCCAGGAAAGAAATTGATTTGTCACCGTTCGAAATCAGCCCGTTAAACTCTATTCTGGGCATGGTAAACGAGACTTCGTCTATTGACTCGATATCTGCCCGGATTTTCTCATTGTCCTCAACCCCGTACTGCATTGGAAAAAGTTCCTCTTTTTTCAACGACTCACTATGAAAAACCTGGATATGCCCGGTTCCGCCTCCAGCCGTAAAACCTTTGCAGACAGTCAGTTCCCTGAGGCCGTAAAAGCTGAAATCCATGTAGCCGGCAAGGATAGCTAAAGCGGCAAAACCTGCAGCAGAAACCAAGACGGTTATCAAGGTCCGCCTGCTGTTGCGAAGGAGGTTTCTGAGGGAAATAGTAGCAATCTTTATAATGTTCACTGACTGCAATAATTAATCGATGGATATCTTTCCATCCAGTATACGAACGACTTTTTTTATCCTTTCAAGCACGACAGAATCATGCGACGCCACAAAAACAGACCTTTCTTCATTTTTATTCAGATGCAACAACAGATCAAGAATATCTCCACCTGTTCTGCTATCGAGGTTTGCCGTGGGCTCATCGGCAAGAATTAACGAAGGATTGCCTACAATAGCTCTTGCAATTGCAACTCTCTGCTGCTGCCCTCCCGACATCTGTCTTGGATAGTGATGCTTCCTGTCATACAGCCCGACACTGTCAAGCACTTCATTGACACGATCTTTAACGAATGAGTTCCCAAGACCTTTGAACAAAAGAGGAATCTCAACATTCTCATAAGCGGTAAGCACCGGAATCAAATTGAAAGACTGGAAAACAAATCCGATTTTATCAAGGCGTAACGAAGCAAGCTCTTCAAGGCTTTTAGCAGATGTATCAACCCCGTCAATGATAACACGCCCTTTATCCTGCTTGTCAATACAGCCGAGAAGATGCAGCAACGTTGATTTACCGCTTCCCGAAGGCCCTACAAGCACAACAGCTTCTCCTTTTGCAAGAGAAAGGTCAACGCAATCCAGCGCAACCATCCTCCCGGTACCAGTTCCGTAATATTTCGATACCTCTACCAGTTCCGCAATAATATTATTCTTCATAGTGCGCCAACTCAATAAAAGATCAAATCAACATATGCTCTATTTAGGCTCTTGTTCCGTTTCATATCCCATAAGCCTGAAATACTCTCCCCATTCTTTCACGATTATTTTTCGCTCGTTGTCCCCAAGTTTAAATGAATTCTTTTTATAATTCTTGACAGACTCAAGATATTCGATCATTCCCTTATTATCGGTGTCAAATCCGTTAAGACCGATTTCCTTATATACCCTGGACATTTCCCCAATCGGGTTCCTCACAAGATCCTCATATTTAACACAGGAACAAATCCCTTCCGGAATCTTCTCATAGTCCTTGTAAAACTTATCGTGCAGTTTTCCATAGCTCCATATAACATTTTTACGCATCTCCGACTCTGAAATCCGCTGCAGGGAAAAACAATCGGTTTTTTTATGCATATTCATGGTTGAAACAAAGACATCGAATGGATTTCTGTAAATGTAGACGAACTTTGCCCCGGGGTATATCGACAGCAACTCATTCATCTTTGCTGTGTTAAACGGATTTTTAAGCAGAAGTCTTTTGCCGCCGCTGCAGACACTCGACTGCAGAAGAACGTCATGATAGGTTTCAGCCCACTGCGCTTTCTCTTTCTCAGTAATCCCTTCAAAAAGAGCATACATATTAAGCAAGTTTCGAAATCGCTTCCGGAATATAAAACCGTGAAGAAAGCTGAATAGCGATGTGTTGGCCACGGATAACTCCTCCTCTGCAGGAGAGTCAATATCAAACTTTACGTTGTCAATAAGACGAGTAAACGATATCGTCTTAAGCACTTTGTGCAACAAAGAGTTTTTATCCCTTAGCCACAAGCAAAAAGAAGGGTACACAGCATCAATATGGCAGATACTGCCAAATCGACCTGAAGCTGACATGAGATAATGCAAGTGTGTTGTTCCGCTGCGCCAGTGACCGATAATAAAAATGGGAGGCTGGGAAAGGCTTGCCGATCTTATTACAGCGCGTCTTTTTTTCGATGCTATAAAACGAAAAGGGGCAAGCAGCAGTAGCACGATTATGGAAAACAACGCTAACGGTATCCTGTCGACATCGATCCCTTTATTTCTAACAAGCAGTCGAAACCAGTTTGAGACTGACATGCCCAGATATGGATTCTGAAACTTATTGAGGATCTTTTGTATCATTTGCCAATGTAATAATTATGACCAGATAGCGTCTCGCGAACTACTCTCATCATAGCTGAATGATACAGTATTGTAAGGTGCAAAAATGATGCTGGCACTAGTAAGACAACAGTCCTTTCTGAATTACAATCCTGTAACTACCCGAAACTAAACTTTCTCCAGAATCATCCCGGCAATGGTGAGCCCCGGGCCAAAAGCCATGCTCAGGACTTTTTTGCCGACAGGAATAGAATCGTCATTGATAACTTCCCGAAGAATATAGGGAATGGTTGCGGACGACATGTTGCCGTTTTCATAGAGCACTTTACTGCTCAACGCAACATCCTCCTCTGTAAGACCAAGCTGCTCGCAGATCTTCTTGACGATCAACGGCCCGCCCGGATGTATTGCATATGCAACGTTCCCCTGTTGTTTTTCCAGTTCAAAATCCAGGCCCAGATCGGCGAACATTTCCTGAACATATGGTCTCACCGTATCACGTATAGCATAAGGCACACTCAATGCAAGAGTCATATTGAAATTGTGAGGACCGAGATGCCATGTCATTCCATCAAGAGAATCCTCGATCATATGCTCTTTGATGGCAAGAATTTTCAACCCTCTCTTCCCTGTTCCAGCAACCTTCTCTTCGGGAAACGCAGAATATTTGACAAATCCATCTCCGAAAAGAGTCATGGTGATAATCTGTTCTGGGGAATCTTCGACAATTTTGCTATGAGCGCTCAAAATCTCGGTGTGCACGATATCTACGCGATCCTTTGGGGGGGTAATCCCCGCTCTTGCAGAGCTTAAAAATCCGTGGGCCATCCTCAGAGCCGGCAACGAACCGTAGCAACCCATATGGTAACTGTGCGTAACCGTAGCTTTCAGCCATCCTTTTTCCGAGAAAAACTGCTCAATCGGGCTGGGAGCAAGGTATCCGGAACAGGTTACGTGAATTATATCATCAGGAGGTGTTTCAACACCTTCATACATCTCCCGGATACACTTCCCTGCAAATTTTTCATACAGCCTCATTCTCTCTTCGAGATCAAGTCCCTGCGGATTTTTGTGGTCTGAAATAATTTCTTTGAATAGCGGGGAACGCAAGGCTGTCTGCATAAATTTCCCCTTGCTTGCGATTTTCTGACCTATGCTGATGTTTCCGGCGTAGTCGGATGCTGCAAGTACCATGTATCGCTGCTTTATGTACTTCGGCGACACACCATATTGTGAGACCTTCACTCTTGATTTTTTCAGTTGCTCATCGACCTCTTTCTGGCCGGAAATATTGTTTTCAATACACTTTGCCTTGGCTATTGCCATTGCAAGAAGATCATTTGCCAACTCCTGGGGAACGGGAGGAGAGGGCTTTACTGAAACAAAATCCGAGAGGACAACCCCATGTAAAGTCTTGGTATTTTGCTGGTTCATTGCGTCAATAAAACATTTACTTTTTCGTACTAAGCCAAAAGGCCTTTGCCGCCATCGATTATAATATTCTGTCCTACAACCTGCCCGGCTGCATCAGTCGTCAGGAACCTGACCAATTCCGCAACTTGATCAGGCGTAGTCAACTGCCCTGAAGGAGTGTAGTCAAGCGTCATTTTCAACATTTGTTCCAGTTCGGGCAATGCTTTTGCCGCCTCGGTCATCACAAGCCCGGGACATACAAGATTCACCGCAATCCCCTGCGGCGCCAGCTCAAGAGCGTAATGACGAAAAAGGGCTTCCATGGCTCCTTTGGTGGAAGCGACTGCCGCATATTTGGGAATAACGCGGGTACCTCCCGGCGATGTTATACCGATAATCTTGCTCCCCCTGCCCATTTTGCCTATCAGTTCCGTTGTCAGCTTGTGCGCGACAAAAAAATTGATTTCAAAAGTCCATTTCAGATGTCTTTCCGAGAGATCCATGGCTTTCTTGTGCACTCCGCTTGCCGCCGAATGTACCAGCACATCCACATGTTCGCAAGATTCATGAAGCTGTCGGACAGTCTGATTATAACTCTGGTCATGGGAAAGATCGCCTCTGATTGTGGTAATCTTGAACCCTCTTCCTGACGCTTCCTCTTCCAGAATCTCCGCATTTTTACGGCTCCTCGCATAAAGAGCGTAGACATGTGCTCCGCTCTCGGCAAGCGCAAGCGATATAGCTTTCCCGATACCTCGTGTTCCGCCGGTAACGACGGCTATCTTGTTTTCCAGGTGTTTCATATTCCGGTGTCTCCCAAAGATCTTCCCCCGTCAACTGGTATCACAGCACCCGTAATGTAACGTGCTTCATCAGAGCACAAAAAAGCGATCAGCGGCCCTACGTCATCGGGTTCGCCGATAAACCCTGCAGGAATGTTTTTCGAAATCTCCTTTCGGGAAGCGTTTTCAAGGTATTGAACGATACCGGACGTCATGGGTGTTTTGATCAGTCCCGGTGCAACCGCATTGACCGTGATACCCCGATGAGCTACTTCAAGCGCGAGAGTCCTGGTAAACCCTATTATCCCTGCTTTGGCGGCAGCATAGTTCGCCTGACTTCGCTTTGCATAAAATCCGCTGATCGAACTGAGATTGACAATTCTGCCGTAACGTTTTCCGTACATTGGCTTCAGAGCCAACTGGCACATTGCCATCGTGACGAGAAGGTGCTCCCTGACAAGCTGCTCATGGATCGAGAACTCTGTTTGCATAAAAAAACCATCCTTGATACGGCCGACAGAGTTAACCACAATTTCGGGTGGTTTTCCACAATCCGAAACCACATTATCAAAAAGTTGTTTGGCATCATCATACCCGGAAAGTTGTCCGGAGAAAAGTTTGACCTCATTGCCAAACTTCTCTAACTGCCCGACAGCTTGCTGAGCCCTTTCATGATTGCCGGCATAGGCAAGGGCAAGATCACATTTGCCAGCAAGAGCCCTTGCCGCCCCTAACCCTATACCGGATGTCCCCCCGGTAATCAGAGCAAGATGTTTTTCCATCATGGATTCCCTTTTTTAAAAACAAGGCAGGCATTTTGTCCACCGAACCCGAAACTGTTACTGAGTACGTAGCGTACAGCAGCTTCCCTGCTCCCTTCAGCCACATAATCAAGGTCACATTCAGGGTCCGGATCGGTGAGATTGATCGTGGGGGCAATGCGCTGCCCCTGGAGCATGAGGATACATGCAATAGCCTCAACCGCACCCGCCGCAACTGTTGGGTGTCCTATTTGTGATTTCAGTGAGCTTACAGGAATACGGTATGCATCTTCTCCGAAAACCTTTTTTATCGCCTGGGTTTCAAGAAGGTCGTTCTGTTGCGTAGAAGTACCATGAGCGTTGATATAATCAATTGCATTTGCATGAATTCCAGCGTCGGCGATGGCATCTTCCATAGCCCTGACAACACAGAGATTGTCTTCCCTGCCATCCGTTAACCGGTAGGCATCGGAGTTAAAGGCATAGCCGCATACCTCGGCAAGTATTTCCGCACCCCGTTTTTCAGCAGCTTCTCTTGTTTCAAGCAAAAGAGCTGCCGCAGCCTCACCCTTGACAAACCCGGAGCGGCTTTTTGAAAAAGGCCTGCTGGCAGTACGTGCCGGCACATCGTCTGTCATGAGTGTATGAAGAAGATGAAAATTCATGAGCTGACTTTCCCAGGCTCCTGCATCAACAGCCATTACAAGGCACCTGCTCATGCGTCCAGACTGCAAAAAACGGTAAGCAATCCCTATTGCCTGCCCTCCTGCAGCGCAAGCTGAATTGACACTGATCTGATAGTGAGGAGGAACATCGCCATGCCCGGATTTTTTTAGACGATCGGCGATGATTTCAACAACCCATTCAGCTCGGATTTCATCCCATATGAATGCATCAGGGTCATAATTCCGAAGAGAATGCTGGATAACCTCAAAAAAAATTCCTGCCGGCGTTCCCTGAACAATACCGTCTATAGGCAGATTTTCGGGTAACTGATCAAGAACCTGTTGAAAAGCATGGAGGGAGAATCTGCCTCCATGAGTTTGAGTACGGGGCTCGATTTTCAGTTCTTCGGCTGAAGGAATCGTCGAATCATCGACAACCGCTCCAAACGGCACAGGAAATTGCTTGCCCACAAGTGATCCGCGAACGTCAACAATCCCCGAGTCCCCGGCAAACATTCTTTTTTCAAACTCCGGTATTGTGTTACCAATTGGAGAAACGATGCCGTACTGCGTTACAACAACATCATGCATTATTTCTCTTTTTCTTTTTCCTTGATAGCATACATCATGTAATCAAGGACATCCTGAACTGAAATATCGGTAATATCAGAGCCTTTCCTGTCGGTGATATACTGCAATGCCTCGGTAAAATCAAGTTCCACGCCCGTGCGCTGCTCAATCTCATAGCTTATGTCGAGATAATCGATGCTTTCGGCATCAAGATCGGCTTTGAACATACTTTCTTTTTTAATTTCTCCCTCATCCGTATTGAGAACCGTACGAACAGCCTCTTCGACTTTATCGAAAAGCTCTTTTTCCGATATCATGTATCCCCCTTGGTTAGTGTTTGCATGATAATCTGGTGGCTTATGCCGTAATATGATTCTGTATCACCATAGTCCAAATCATTCCAGTCAGAATACGTGCCGTCAGCAGTAAGCAGACATGCCCCCGCTCCTTCACAAAGAATCCGTTCCTTCAGATCTTTCCTGCGAATCCTTTCGAGAACAAGCGGATCTTCAAAACTAAACGCACTACAAACGAGTGCTGCGGTTACCCTCTCTTCCTGAAGGTCTATCTCAGCTTGCTCCAGGGCGTGAAGGCTCCCGTAAGCAGAGCTGTTGTAAACATTGAGCGGCCCCATGATTCCCAGAAATATTCCCATATGTGCAGGGGCAAGATTGGTTACCTGTTTCAGGAACATTTTAGGGTTACGCAGCTTCCTGTACTCCTCTGCAAAATCTTCCCGTGAAACATGAAGCATAGCCCTGGTTGAACCAAGGTCTACCGGACCGTTCTCAATAGCACAATAAACCCCGATATCGAATGGCGATTTATCGAGAAAAGGCTGCACTGCCTCCCTTCCTTCGAGGCAAACAAGGGTAAGTAATACACCGGCTCTGCTCATGGAGCGGTAGGCCTTCCGATCGGGTAACGGAGCTTTTCGCTCCTCGATCGAAAGTGCTTTTGTCCTTGGAATCGTCAGCAAACTCCCGTAATGCTCATTCGAGAAAGACTGCTCCATAACATCCGGTCCCGGAACTAAAACATTGCTCCACAGAATTTTACTCATATGCCTTCTCCTGTGCCAAGCCCATCTTTCGGATCAACCGTTGCCTTTTCCGCCGGTATTGGAACGTGACCATACATCACTTCGGCAGCAGAAACTTTCTTTCCATTAACCTCGATCCACCCGTTTGCAAGGGAATACGATTTACGCAGTGTCACATCGGCATGAATAAGAGCTCTGTCACCCGGCTCTATAGCCCGCCGGAACTGCGCACTCTTGACCGATGTCAGGACAGGGAGGTATCCCGGATTTGCCGCCATAATGCATTTGCCGCCTACCTGTGCAATCATTTCAATCTGAAGCACACCCGGAACAATGGGATAACCCGGAAAGTGATCCATAAAAAACAGCTCCGAACGGGAAAAGCATCGTACGCCCACTGCTTTTTTTCCCGGCTCCATCTCAAGAATCTTATCGACAAGCAACCAGCGCATTTTTAAACCATTAAAAACTGATCAGGATTTTTAGAACAAACTAAATAATAACACCTGTAGTAATCATCCATGGTCACTCAACGTAAACCGTACCGCTTCAACATCAGTAGCCGCCTTTCCCCAACACAGTTGTGTCGGGAACAGCATTGCCATACTGAACATGCAGTTTTCAGACACGGTCCCGATAACGCTTACTTCATACTAACAGGCAAAGCCTGCCCAATGGTTCCACCTATAGCGTGTGCACCATGCACTTGTCTCCTTTATAAATCGGTAAGGTAGGAGCATCGAATACTTTTGGCTGAATAGAGGTTACTCGGTACTTCCTGTTGATTTTGAAGGGTAATATACATTCATTTTGAAGCTTTATATGTATGAGATGGCAGGCTATATCATGCAACACCCCTGATTGCACCCAAAGAGGCGCAATCATCCACAGTAATGGTTAAAGGAATCGAAGATGGCCGTTTCAGCGGCTTTTTCGTTTCAGCAAGGCGTTGAATGAACTTCGAAGCCGTTTTAGCACCATCCGTTTTGTCCAACCTGCCAAACCGCTTTTCAACCCGAAAACACTCTTCATACAGCGTAGAAGAAGGATCGCCAATAGACAAACCGCTTTCAAAAGGAGGAATCCCATCCCCTTTAAAGGGTAGCCCACAGTGAAAAACAATCGCACACGGAATTCCCGTTATCTCTGCTGCAATGTGACTTGCCGGCAAAGCAAAATCACTGACCAAAACGTCAAATTCGTTTTGGTCAAGATAATTGAGTATCCGGCGAGTATAGTAACCCGTGCCTTTACTCATCAGGTCGAAAGCATAGCGGGTCCCTCTATATCCGGTCGCATAAGAAAGCAAAATGCTTTTCAAACCCACGGTCATTGGCACAGTCATTATATCGAAAGGAAGATTATGGGCACCTCTATTTATTGTCATGAGAGGTTCAAGTGCAAGGCGAACGGAGCGCAGAAACTGGAGTGTACACGGAGTACATGAGGATTTCGAGCATCGCTCAACGAAGCAATTGAAGCGCGGAATAAGTAAATCGAGGTGCCTTTATAACTGGCAAGGAAATGAGAAACTACCGTTGCAGCCTGCAACATTCGGAATCGATCAGCTACAAGCTGAATCATTCTGAACGGCAACCTGGATCCGGGCAATAAAAAATGGACATAATGCCCTTCAGCCCGCATTTGCAGAGCCATTGTAAGCAGAGTGTTTACATGTCCTGTCGATGGCTGGCTCAGAAACAAGATGCGGTATTTGCGATTCATTCCTCCCCTACTCGTTCTCGCGGTGTGCCTCAACAATAGGAACATCCCCGTCTACGGACAGTATCCTGATCAGCATGGGACTGCAACAAACCTCGCAATCCTCGACATACTCTTCAGGGGGTTCAACCGAGCAGTCGATGAGTTCCTCATTCAACACACCGCAATACGGGCACTGAATGGTTACGGCCTTCATGCACTCCATACTTTACCTCCTTTACCGTTTAAGATGATAGTTTTCAGAAACCATTTCCATGCCCGGTAAGTCATAGATCAAGCAGCACGAACGCCACGGCATAATCGCCACTGTGCGAAAGCGATATTCTGAGATCGTTATCTGATATGCCAAGCGCTTTATCGAGGACCCTTAATGAAGGCCTGCCATGATCGTCGTTGACAACTTCAACACTTTTCCAGGAAAACCCTCTCGAAATGCCACTGCCAATCGCTTTCGACACTGCCTCCTTGGCGGCAAACCGTGCCGCAACGCTCGGCATCATATCCTTTTTTTGTTTACAGTAGCCGATTTCCCGCTCTGTCAGTACCCGGTGCAAAAAACGCTCACCGTAACATTCATATGATTTCCTGATACGCCTGATATCGACAATGTCAACCCCGATCTCCCGACGATACATCATGCACCTTTTTTTCAAGAATACACATTCTTGAGCTTTTCGCAGCTATCAGGAATAAAGAAAATTCAAAGAAATGCAAGGCAGAAGAGCAGTTAAAAACCTTATAAAACAAAATTCACATGGCCGCCATCATGCATCCTCTGTGATCTCATTTTTTTAAAAAAAAGTGAAAATCCTCGCTGGTCATCGTAAGAGGGGCACCAACAGAACGTTTGACAGGGACTTTTGTCCTGGCTAGCAGCTGAATGAGTCTTGATGCCACAACCGGGCCATCCGTTTTATCCACCTCACTTTTGATTTCCCGTGCCCGTTCAGCAAACCTTGGATCAGTCCTGATCCGCCTAACTTTTTTTTCAACACGCTCTGTCGTCAATGAACTCAGGCCGATGCGCAATCCTACACCCAGATATTCAACACGTCTTGCATTATCACCATTCTCTCCACCAATCGGAATAACGATCAGAGGTTTTCCGGCTGCAAGCGTCTCGTTGGTAGTGTTATTCCCGCCATGAGCGATAACAAGGTCGACTTCAGGTAACAAGGATCCCTGAGACACCCAGGGAAACAAGAGTACATTATCAGGCAATGCATCGTTCATCAATGTCTGATATGCGCTAACGGCACTGACAATCACTTGGTATTCAGGGTGATCCAACGCACGGATAATGGCACGAAAAACCTCCGGCTTGTTGTTGAAGACCGAGCCTAAGGACACATAAATTCTATACTTGTTCTTCTGAAGCCGATCGAGGGGGAAATCATGATCAAGATCGATTCGATTATGAAAACATGGACCGACAAAAAATGTCGAATCCGTCACAGTACTACGTGGCGCCTCAATAGCAGAAGACGTCAGCGCGAGATTCAGCCAATGAGAATAAGGAACTCTTAAAAACCCTTCTGGAAAAACCGGCAACCCCCATTGTTGCCTCACAGGGGCAAGCCGTCGATCCAGACGGCTCAAAAATCTTTTTTCAATGTTCACACAACGCTCATATTCTTTCGACGCAGTCTCACCAATAGGCAAACCACTGGCAAAAGGGGGGATCCCCTTACCCCTGAACGGCAAGCCTGCCTGAAAGACAACCGCACAAGGAATCCCTGTTTTTTCTGCTGCCACATGACTTGCAGTCAGAGTAAAATCACTGACGATCACATCGAAATGATGGCGGGCAAGATAATCGAGAAGAAAACGGGTGTATGCCCCCACCCCTCTATTCATGAGATCCATTGCAAAAAGGGTTTCAGAATAACCGGTAATGTAGGGCAGAATAATACTGCGAAGACTGACCGTCAATGGAACAGGCAGCAGTTCCACCGGGATACCATAGCTGGCAACAGAAACAGGAACAGCCATCGAAGACCGTAACATCTGAAACTTCCCAGCCAGTTGTTCAAGCATTCTGAAAGGCAACTCCCTCCCAGGAATAAGAAACCTGACGTCATGCCCTTCCGAACGCATTTGTAAAGCAATGGTAAGCAGCGGATTCAAATGCCCGGTAGCCGGCTGACTGAGAAATAAAATTCGATATGTACGTTTCAAATTTCAGCCCCCATCAATTTCACCCACGCTTCACCAGATTATAGAAAAGAGAAAAAAGCCAACAATCATGACCATTACCACACCATACTGACGATTATGAGAAAGGGAAACCCTTACCGAAGCCTCGCGTCGATCCCGCATGCATCGTCACGGACCTTGACGACCAGCTTACCATTGGGTTCATTGAGTATTTCGACACTATTGCCACCCGAAACACTTGCCGATACCGCTGCCAAGAGCTTTGGAAAGCGATTCCTTGGCAGCGAAACGGACGGCGACCCCCGGCATCATATCCTTCTTTTTCCTGCAGTAACTGATCTCGTTTTCCGTCAACACCCGCTGCAGAAATTCCTCGCCGTACTGTTCATACGACTTCCTGATCCGCCTGATATCGACGATATCAACGCCAACATCACGACGATTCACCTCTCTCCCTTTATATTTAAGAATTCACCCCTATCCGGTAATAATCAATACATCTGATCAAAACTTCTAATGCAACAGATAGCTGTTGAAATTATAAGCCAGAGAAAGCCCTAAGACATCAGCCTTGAAGTTTCCGTTAAATGCATCTATTCGCCCAACTGTGGCCAGAGCTGACAAAGAGGGATGAAGATCATAGCCGAGCCCGACATTTCCCTGCCAGACCAGGCCAGCCCCGGTTGCGAGTCCGCCGCCACCGGCCGCACCGACAAGCCCCTCCGTATTCACAAAGACACCGCCAACGATGTTTTTCCTGATACCCAAGCCGACAAGCCCTGTCATATATGCTCCGGCATCTCCACCATAAGCAGCAAGCCCCTGGCCAGTCAAATACCAGTTCCGGTCGAGAAAACCGTCTACCTGAATCCCGATATTCTCCACATTTCGGTCAGCGCGATGCGTGCGCCAGAGATCGGACGCTTTATAATAGGTTTGATTGACCACGCGCACCCTCATATTCGAAGGCTGTTCAGAAGATTGAGCGACACGGCTGTCCCCCTGACTGGAAGGCCGACCGGATTGATACCCAAGCTTCAAAGCAAGACTGCTCGCCTCGAATGTCCCGTCCGGTGCTGCAATATACGCCCCTGAAAGACCGGCAAAAAGATTAGGCGTCAGATAATACTGCATGCCTGCAGAAGCATCCAGCAGAAGACCTCCACCGGTATCGACATTTCCACCTCCACCGCCGCCAACAGAAACATCAGCACTGGCAAAGAGGTTCTTCACTATAGGCACCTGCAAACCGCCTCCCACAAGAATCTGCATATATCCCTGGCTGTTTCCACCTGCTGCACCTTCGGTTTCAAGCCTGGCATACCAGATATCGCTAAAGTATGAACGCCACTCAATCCCAAGCAGGGTAAGATCTCCCTGAACTGCACCGCCAAGTGTTCTTGCACTTGAAACTGGATATAAATCCCTGACTATGACTGCCAGAGAGTTTGATCGTGCCTCGTTTTTCCGTTTTTCGAACTGCCTGGACGTACTCTCTGTCCAGCCGTCTTCCATGTCCATATAAAACGGCAAGGAAAGGCTGACGTATGGCTGGGTTGATTCAATCGTCCCGCCATTGGGAAACGTAACGTGGCTCACCCCTGCCGAAAGCCTGCCCCAAGAAGCAATATCATAGCTCAGCTGGGCGTAAGGTCGAAGCATCAGACCTCCTCCGCTCAGAGTATACCCACCTCTTCCTCCGCCTGCACCGATGAATATGCCTGATTCAAGTGCAATCCTTTCAGCAATGGGCAAGCGCAGGTTGCCGTCGATGCCAAGTGTAATAAATCCACCGCGCTCCCCCTTGACGGCCATCCATGAACCTACACCTAAAGAAAAATAGTCACCGAAATAGTGGTGTACCCCAAGCCCGACTACCCCCATATTCTCATGCTCCGAAACCTTCCATTCCTCGTATATGGCATTGAGATAACCGTTCGGAGCCGTTGAACTTTCAGAAGAGAAAACAGACTTGATTGGAACCGCCACGGACACAAGCGCTGCCAGAAGCAGTAATACCGAAATTCTCGCAGGATTAGTCATACGGAAATTGTTTTTGTGGTTAGCAAAACCGTTAAATAAACCACGCTACACTTCAATACGCCACAATTATTTGCGTTTATTTTTCGCACAGCTCAAAACAGGAGCAGGTAACACAAAAACCACAACTTGATTAGCAGCCTACACAAAATCACTTTTGTGTAGATAGCCTCAACAAACCCATAATGTTCACAGAAATATCTAAGCAAAATAGGTGTTAGACCTTATAGAATCAAGTTTAGTTGTTTACTCAGAAGACTTTACTGCCAAAAAAGAATGCACCCATGCAAAAAGGGCCGACCTTTTTCCTGCTCAACCTTGATTTGAACTCATATACCCGAAAGAAATGCTTACTATCACACTGAACAGTTTGAAGGTAACGAACATCAAAGAGGATTGATGCTTTGATTGTTGATCGGGAAAGAAGGGGAAACTTGTGCAAAGAAGTTCTTATTTTGACATAGTACTCATGGTATGCAGGATGTCACCCTTAATCTGGAAAGCAAACACGTATCGTGTCACAGTACTTCTTCAGAAATAAGCTACATCTCTCGTTCCTTTCTGCGCTTGGCACCGCAAGCTGGTCGATTTATTTCGACATCCCGGTTAATGGCTGGGCTCTTGTATGCGTCTTCCTGCTGACCTTTTCCATCTACCAGGACAACCGGCTCACCGATGAAGTCGAAGATGCAGCGAACGATCCCGAAGGCCTGAAGGACGCCCTCCGGAACCGGAAGATCATCACCTACGTGACCTTCTACCCGCTCTCCATCCTTTGCCTCGTTATCGCGTTTCAATTCGGACAACCGGCCTTCTGGACAACGGCAATCGTTATCTTCATCGGGTTTCTCTACAACCATAAATGCTTTCCGGTCTTTCTTTCCCGGCGCTTGAACGGCGCCCGTAGGCTGAAAGACATTTACATCGTAAAAAATCTTACCCCTCCGCTCGATTGGGCGACCGCACTCGTCTTTCTTCCTCTGTTTTTCGAAGGCCGAGCGCTTTCGCTCCAGGCATGGATATGTTGGGGATACGTGTTTGTCTGTGCGTTTTTTATCGAGGTGATGTGGGACATGCGCGACCGCAGGGGCGACCTGTTGAGCGGCCTCAAAACAATCGCCAATACGTTACCTTTTCCGCAAACAAAACAGTTACTTATCGTCGCGAGCCTGATCTCCGGAACTTTCCTGTTTTATTGCACCTTCACAAAAATCCTTCCGGACGTCACCTATTTCCTGCTGGCAAATAATGCGGCGGTGATCATCATCGCGAGTCTGTACAAGGAGAAAAAGGAAGCGTTTATGCGAAAAATCAGCGACCAGACCATTCTTCTAGCCACCGTTCTTTTTCTCTCCTTCGGCCTGATCGCCTACTTTTCCAACTGACATTACTCGTTTCACGCTCTATCCGGAGCATTTGAAAACATTCTGCTCGACAAGCAAGCTTTTCTCTCAAGTCAAACAAATCAATTTACTTAATCTAATAAACAACGTCCCTTACTCCCATCGCAACTTTATTCAAACTATAATCTATCCATCATTTCAGGCCCTGCCAAACCGCACCCCATCTCGGATAGAAACATCGTATTGCCATGTTGGCTGACGATCAATATGTATAAATGCCCATATTATTGTATTTGTAAATATTAAAGATCACCGTATTATTAAGGGTATGGCAAGACACGTAGATTTCGAGTGGGATACCGACAAAGACAAGCTGAACCAGGAAAAGCATGGGGTTTCTTTTGCTTTGGCACAACTCGCTTTTCTGGATCATCAGCGTGTTATTCTCGAAGATCTTGAGCATAGTGAAGAGGAAAAACGGTTTTATTGTCTCGGGAGTGTCGCTGGAGGCATTTTGACTGTAAGGTTCACGTATCGAAAGAATAAAATCAGGATTATTGGCGCCGGGTACTGGCGCAAAGGGAAAAAGATTTATGAAAGAGAAAATAAAATACACGAATGAGCCCATGGGCAAGGTGAAGGTTGTTGAGGATTTTCTTCCTTCACCCGAAGAGCTTGCGCTGAAAGATGAGACCGTCAAGGTTACGATCGCTCTCAGCAAAACCAGCATAGACTTTTTTAAAAACGAGGCCAGAAAGCATAATACGCAGTATCAGAAGATGATCCGCAGGTTGCTGGATGAGTACGCGTCGCATCAAAGCAACTGTTGAAATGATACTTGAACAACGTTTTTCCCCATCCTTCCCCCTTTAGCATACCCGGATCTGGAAAATGCTGCCGCTATAATTCCCAGCAACAGTGGTCCGGTGTAGAGCGGATCGATGATAAATAAGTTGCCGAGGCTGAAACCAAATCGCGAATTCCATATGACTCTCCACAACAGCGCGCCGAGCAATGCGCCGTCAATCAGAACAAAAAAGATGGAATGGGACTCGCCCCTGTGCCAGTAGAGCTGCTGAACATCGTCGAGGAAGGGAAAGAAAACAATATCCAGATCAGGCAGCGTACCGAAAAAAGCCCCCCCAAAGAAGAGCATTACGGCCTAACGGTTTATGCCACGCGGCATGAGCAACCGCTGCACCAAGGGATGCTTGTGTAATTGAGTCCATGTTGTGGAACGGGAAAAAAGAATCCGTGATTTACTGACCCCAATACTGCTCAGTATAGACAAGAAAACTAAATAAATCCTAATGGCAGTCTGTTAGCCTCTGCACTAATAGCGGTTATCCCGGAGGAGAGAATTACCTGTAACTATCACTATCATAGAACGTTGTTCAAGTATTATAGTCCATACTTTTAAAGCTAATAAACAACGTCCCCTACTCCTGAGAATCATGAACTGATGCATCAGTGACCATGTAGGTGCTGATTAGTTTGGTGCCTTGATCGACTTTGCTGTGATTCTTGAAGCCATAGAAGCTCATACCGTTCTTTTTGAGCCACCAGGCATCACGATCTTTCTGGCGCAGCTTGTTGGGTTGCTTTTTCCAGACTTCGGGAGTTTCTCCCTGTTTGATCTGCTTGTTCTCATCACGAGTATTGCGTTGACGAGGCACTTGGACAATGCTGGCATCAACAATCTGGCCGGTTTTGGCGAAAACGCTCTGATCATCCAGCGCCTGATTGAATCGATAGAAGAGAGCTTCGATCACCTCTTCCTGGATCAGGGTCTCACGGAAATTCCAGATTGTTTTTGCATCGGGTACCTTATCGCTGACCTTCAGGCCAAGAAACCTCATGAAACTGCGACGATCGGTAATCTGGTACTCCATCTGGCCATCAGAGAGATTATACAAGCTTTGGAGAATGAGAATTTTGAACATCATCAGTCGATCAAAGGGCGGACGTCCCATTTTGTTCCGGTGCTCCGGCCGGGAGAACGCAATGTCGAGGATCGGAATGAAGATGTTCCAGTCGATGTGCTCTTCCAGCTTCACCAGCGGATCCTTCAACTTTGTCAGTCGCTCAAGCAAAAAGTGTTCGTCGAAAAGACCAAGTGGGTTGATGTTTTTCATGACAGCAATGATAAAATGAGATGATGTGCTGTAAAATACGCAATTCCCCAACCTTTATCGACTGATAACTTATTGTTTTTATTATTGATATATCAACAGGGACTTTTTAGAGGTGCCCATAAAAGACGCACACGCAAAGCAGAATGGATTTATCACACTTTTGTTATTGTGTATTTTTCATATTTCTTATATTATATACATAAATGAAATTAAATTTTCACACTAACAATATGTAATATTGCAATCATGATTAATGGACATATATGTAGATGAAAGCAATGAATACAGCAGGCCCTGAAGGAAATATTCCTTTTGAAGTCTAAATCGAATAAATAAATTATCAAATAATGAGCATGAAGCCTCATTATTAACGGATACAGTGAACACATAAAACATTTGAATTCATTTGAAATTATTCAGTATTTAAAATAAATAAAGCAGAAATAAGCCTTCGCTCACTGCAGAAGAAATACTCAATTGACGACAAAGCAAACGTTTAACAATGTTTAAACACCATAAAAGAAATATCAATTTACGCACACTCCTGCTTAACAAGAAATCAATTTAGTATAAGCTTTTCAACTTTGATTGGATCTATTAACATAAATATAATCCCCTGAACCTTTATCAATATAATCAAAAAAGAAAATATTAAACTAATAACAGATATACCGAAAACCTTAAAGCAAATAACAACAAACATATCATGATGGAAGAATTGGATCCAATTTTCAATGAAATTGCCAAAGAATATGCCAGCAGCATTATCAAAAAAGGGATTAAATTGGGCGGGACTCAATACAACAAACTACTTGTGGATTTACAGCTATGCTTTAACAATTACATTAAAAGAACTTATAAAAAATGTTCTACATTAAAAACGCTACTTTACAGAGATCGCCCCGTTGACTTCAAAAAACATTATGTACCAACCAATTTGACTTTGGACTCTAAATGCATTCCATCCTCAGACATACCAAAAACATTAATAAAGAACAAAAAAAACATATTTACTGGAATTGCAGGGACAGGGAAATCAATGCTTTTAAAAAACCTTTTTTTGCATTTTATTGACAACCGATATAAATATATACCAATATTGGTAGAGTTGCGACTGCTAATCACCCCGAACTCGAATTACTCTATTTTAGAATATATTGAAAAGATTCTTTCAGATATTAACAATCGTTTTACAAATGAACAGCTTACTTATGGCCTAAAAAAAGGAAAATTCATTTTACTCCTTGATGGTTTCGACGAAATAGATTACGAAATAAAGTCTTGTTATGAAAGAGAAATTTTGGATATTTCAAGCAAATACCCAGAAATCATATTAGTCTTATCAAGCAGACCTGATGATTGTTTTATTCCTTGGGAAGAATTCTATCTTTATAGTATCGCAAATCTCACAAAAGAGCAAGCGATAGACCTTATTGACCGCATTGAATATGATAAGACCCTAAAAAATAAGTTTATATCTGAGCTTGACTCCCATCTTTTTGAAAAGCATATTGATTTTTTATCAAACCCTCTTTTGCTAACAATGATGCTGCTCACATTTGAGCAATTGGCAGAAATACCTGAAAAAATTCATATTTTTTATGACCAAGCATTTGACACACTTTATCACAAGCATGATGCACAAAAATCTCTATACAAAAGAAAGACCTATTGCGAGCTACCAATAGATGAGTTTAAGAAAGTATTCTCAACATTCTGCATCATCACATACTTTGACAAAAAGTACACATTTGAATATAAAGAAATTATATCATATATAGAAAAGGCCATAGAGATAGAATCTTCTGAGATAAATCCAGTTAATTTTCTTAATGATTTACGCCAATCGGTTTGTGTCATACAAAAAGATGGTAATCAATACACTTTTTCACATCGATCTTTTCAGGAGTACTTTTCAGCTTTATTTATTTCCAGATCAAGCTCTATTAATACCAAGGATATTTTGGAGAGGCTAATGCTTAATTTGCGCGATAATGTTGTCACTTTGAGCTTCGAACTTGATAATGAGAAAATTGAAAAAGAGTGGATATTACCTCTTCTTAAAGAAATGTTAGAAAAAGAAAACCCTCTTATAAAAAGAGACAAATACATAGATTACCTAGCATTGTTTTGTGATAGCGTCTCAATTATTGAAACAAAAAAAGAAGTCGTTTTTAGAAAAGTTGCTTTTTTTATCGGGCAAAAAAGTCGTTATGGTTGTTTTGCCTCTTATCTTAACAAATTATATCCATCAGGGTTAACAGAAAATGCAGAATATGAGCAAAAAATAGAGGAGCTAGATACCATAACAACAAAATTATTTTCTATGCACACTAATATATCAGAGAATAGTGATATACCCATTTTATCCATAAAAAATTCTGATGAATGGCTCCCTAAAACATGGATCCCAATTTTTTGTAAATCAGATAATAAGTGGCATAACAACTTATACAATGAGTTAACAAAAAAATACAACAACAAAGAAAGAAGTCTTGCTGAAATACTTTTAAAAAATTCCCAAAAAAAATAAGAAGCCACAGTACGTTGTCCCGCAAGCAAAACAAATCAACAGTTAAAGATGTTTTGAGCTGGGGGTTCAGCTCAAAACATCTACTTCCCAATACAAAACTGCCCGAAGATGACATTGAGGACTTCTTCGTTGACAACTTTGCCGGTGATCTCGCCGACGTAGTCGAGGGCGGAGCGGAGTTCGAAAGCGATCAGTTCGGTCTCCGATTGCGCGTCGATCAGTTCCCTAGCGTTCTGCAGGGCATCGGCAGCATTACGCAAGGCTTCGTAGTGGCGCATGCTGGTGACCAGCACGCTTGCGTCGTGCAGCTTGTCCAATCCTTCGACCATTGTGTTCATCTCGGCTTTCAAAGCATCCAGCCCCTCCTGTTTCAAAGCGGAAATACCGAGGACCATGCATCCGGTTTTCTCCGCAACAATCTCTGTCCGCTTCACACTGTTTTGAGCGGTATCAGTCTTGTTCGCGACCACCATCAGTTTTATATCGGGATGCTTCCGACGAAGCTCGACAATCGCCTGAACCTCCTGCGCATAATCGGACGCACCGATATCCATCAGGTACAGGATCAGGTCGGCTTGGGCAATTTTTTCATAACTGCGGCGAATGCCCTCGTGCTCGATCTCCTCAACCGTATCGCGAAGCCCGGCTGTATCGGTGAGCCGGAACATGGTTTTTTCATAAATAAAACACTCTTCGATATAGTCCCTCGTGGTGCCCGGCATGTGGCTGACAATCGCCCGTTCTTCGTCAAGCAGGGCATTGAGCAGCGTTGATTTACCTGCATTGGGTCTGCCGATGATGGCGGTTGCCACACCTTCGCTCAGCAACCTGCCTTGCTGGTAGGATTCCACAAGTTTTTCGACTTCCCGCTGCAGCATATCAACCTGCCCACTCAACTCCTCCCGGCTCTGGAACTCGACGTCTTCCTCACTGAAATCCAGCTCGAGTTCAAGCAAAGCACAGGATTGCAGCAGTTGTTCCCGCAAGGTATTGAGCTTCCCCGAAAGCCCTCCCTTCATCTGGCTCACCGCCGTTCGATAGGCTGACTCGGAACGTGCATGGATCATTTCGCCGATCGCTTCGGCCTGCAAGAGGTCGATCCTTCCGTTCAGAAAGGCACGGCGGGTAAACTCACCCGGCTCTGCAAGCCTGCATCCGTTGTCAAGCAGAAGCTTCAGCACATGCCTTGTTACCACCGGTCCTCCATGGCAGGTAATCTCAACCATATCCTCGACCGTAAACGAATCGGGAGTGCGGAACACCAGCACGATTACCTCGTCTATCATCCGGTCTCCGTCATAGAGCTTTCCGAAATGTGCGGTATACCCCGGTGATTCCGAGAGCGATGTTTCCAGGGAACGGGCCTTGGTAAAAACCTTGTCGGCAATGGAAAACACACCTTCACCGCTCATCCTGACGACGGCAAGCGCACCCACCCCGACAGGCGTTGCAATGGCAGCTATGGGTTCACCCTGAACGGGTCGGGAAAACTCAGTATCCATAACATCGTTTGTCATCAAAGCGGCCTCACGACAATCTGGTCGGGCAGCATATCGTCAGGAAGCTCAATCATGGCAAGGATCAGAGAAGCAACATCCTTTTTATTCATCAGTTTTTTGGGTTCAATGCCTGCCCGGTCGAAAAACTCCGTGTCGGTTGAGCCGGGATTGATGCTGCATACCCGGATGCCCTCTTCCCGAAGCTCCTCAGCCAGTGCCTCGGAAAAACCGTTCAGTCCGAACTTGGTGGCACAGTAAGCCGAACCTGACTTGAACCCGCGCTTCCCGGCAATCGAAGCCACATTGACGATCGTACCGCGCCTCGCGGCCTTCATGCCGGGAATCACCCTTCGTGTACAGAGAAAGGCCGCCGTCAGATTGGTCGCCATCAACCTGCTCCAGTCTTCCGGTTCAAGCGCCTCTATAGCACCGAAGAGACCGAACCCCGCATTGTTGACCAGTATATCGACGCATTCATGCTCACGTAAAACCCTATCGAATGCCCGGTCAATTTCCTCTTGTTTTGTTACATCGGTCTGTATCCAGGTGAACCCAGGACTATTCATTGTTGTCAGGCGTCGACTGAAACCGTAGACTGAAGCACCTTTATCTGTCAACAAACCGCAAAGCTCAAGGCCGATCCCTGAACTCGAACCCGTCACCACCGCCGTCTTGCCCTTCAGGTCCATAGCTCCTTTTTTTCAAAAAGTAAGGTTCTTATTGGAACCTCTATAAATTGTCGTGAGTCCCGATGCTATCGGGATAAACTTCAATCCCGGCAAGCTGGGGAGTGAGGATTTTGAGCACCGGCCAACGTAGCAATCAGGATGCGTAATAAATTTATAGCGGTTCCTCATCAAAAGTACAGAAAATCTTATAGATATATTAACTTTGCCTGCACCGTACCAGGAACCTTCAAGCGAAGCGACAGCAATGAAAACGTCACAGGAAAAGAGCATAGAACACCTCAAGCACGACGTGCTGCATAACACCGGTAAAAGCATACAGGAAAAATTCGACCGGGTCATCAAGCTGGTAAAAGTGCTCCGTTCCGAATGCCCCTGGGACCGTAAGCAAACCCCGGCATCACTTTCTCACCTCCTGCTTGAAGAAAGCTATGAGTTGATTCATGCCATCGATGAAAACGACGACCGGGAACTGAAAAAGGAACTCGGGGACCTGTTCCTCCATGTCGCCTTTCAGGTCCTCATGGCGGAGGAATCCGGCAAGTTCACTTTTTCCGAAGTGTTCGATTCCCTTTGCGACAAACTCATCAGCCGTCACCCGCATGTTTTCGGGGAAACCGTTGCCGACAACGAAAAGGAGGTTCTGAAAAACTGGGAATCCCTCAAACTTCAGGAAAAAGGACGCAGAAGTCTGCTCGACGGCGTTCCCAAAGCCATGTCGGAACTTCTCCGGGCCTATCGTGTGCAGAAAAAAGTAGCTGGTGTCGGCTTCGACTGGACCAGTGACGAAAGTGTCCTCGACAAGCTTCTCGAAGAGATCGGCGAACTGCGAACAGCAGTGACGAAAGAAGAAAAAGAAGCCGAATTCGGGGATATCCTTTTCACCATCGTCAACTACAGCCGATTCATCGGAGCAAATCCCGAGGACTCGTTGCGCAAGTCCACAAACAAGTTCATGAAACGTTTCATGGCTGTGGAAGAGCTGATCAGCAAATCAGGCAGAAGCTGGCAGGATCATACCGCCGAAGAGCTCGATGCGCTGTGGGAGCAGGTTAAGAAGAAATTATAGGTACTTCTTAACATGTCTTTCATTAAGTTGAGGAACGTTTTGCAGAACAATACGGTATTACATATAATACCAACATGTACAGGATAGTAATAGACACAAATGTTTTCATCAGTGCTCTGCGCTCAAACAAAGGAGCTTCGTTCCGGCTGCTCTCAATGACAGGAACCGGGAAATTTGATCTCTGCATCTCAGTACCGCTCATTCTTGAGTTTGAAACTGTCGCCAAAAGACAGTCAAAAACTCTCGGGCTGGAACCTGACGATATTGACGATATACTAGACTACCTTTGTGCTGTAGGCAACAAAAGAAAAATATTTTATCTGTGGCGACCTTTGCTTAAAGATCCTAAAGATGACATGATTCTCGAGCTTGCTGTTGAATCCAACAGCGGCTGGATTATCACATACAATAAACGTGATTTCGAGGAATGCAAACGATTCGGCATCGGTGTCGCCACGCCAAAAGAATTGTTACAACGATTGGGAGAACTATCATGAGCACCTTAAGTGTGAGACTTCCTGAGTCCTTGCATAAGAAAGCGAAAGAACTGGCTGCGCAGGAAAACATCTCGGTGAACCAGTTTATCACAACTGCACTGGCTGAAAAGATTTCAGCCTTGATCACCGAAGATTATCTTGAAAACAGAGCTGCCAGAGGAAGCCGTGAAAAGTTTAAAAAAGCACTCTCCAAGGTAAAAGCTGTTGAACCTGCCGAAGAAGATCGTCTATAAAGCTGAAGCTTTCTGAGTCTTGAAACCATGGTTATGCAGTCAGAAAAAAGCTGGCAGGATCATACTGTCGAAGAGTTGGATGCGTTGTGGGAGCAGGTAAAAAAACAGCAGTAAGAAAATTTAGTGCACCCCTATTAATTTGTTGCGCAACCCGAATACTTTGTTGAGCGGTGCTCAAAATCCTCATGTACTCTGTGTACACCCCGGTTTCTGCGCTCCGTTCACCTTGCATCCCGATGCAATCGGGACTCATAACAATAAATAGAGGTGTCCTACAGTGAACCTGCTTTCTTATTCAAAAAAATACTCCATACATTACATATGGAACCTATAGCGGTGGGTCATATCATTCCCTGTCGATGAATGCAATCAACAACTCAACTGTCGAAGGAGAATTCATGCAGTCAGCAAAATTTTCGGAGATCAGGAAGCAGCTTGAAATAGAAGACGATACCGTCTATTACTATGCCGTCGATAACCAGGGAACCATCATTCTGCGCAAGAAAACCGATGATTTCGAACTGGGGCGCAAGGATATCAGTGATGCTGAATCGGAAGATTTTCTGGAGAATCGTCTCGACCTTTAATTACAACCACATTGCCCCCGGATGTGCTGCATATCCGGCACGGTTTTTTCCTCTACCCTTTTTTCGGTGCGTGTTAGTATCAGGACTCAAGCAGCCTGTGCAGCCCCTTCAGCGCAATCCCCACCCATTCAGGCCGGTTGTTCAACTCATAGTTCAACTCATAAATTGCCTTGTCCATAAGGTACGCCCGCAGCAGCAGCGCCTGTTGTTGCGGCTCTTTCGGTATCAGCCCCTTACCCTTGATCTCCCGTGCATACAATTCATAGAAATGCTGCCCTACATAAAAACTCCACAGCTCAGCCCAGTGCTCAAGGCTTTCACTATCTTCAGGCCTGATTGACTTGTCGTTAACAAGCACGCTGAAGACTGCGTAATGGAACGAACGGATCATACCGGCCAGATCCCTGAAAACCGAACGCTTCAGCCTGCGTTCACTGAGAGACCTTGCAGGTTCTCCCTCGAAATCGATGATAATGAAATCCTTACCGGTAAAAAGAACCTGACCCAGATGATAGTCGCCGTGAATCCTGATCTTTCCACCCTCTATTTTCCCCTGCTTTATATGAGAAAGCTGCTGCAGGATAGCAGGTTCACTGTCAAGGATCTCTTCAGCAAGCTCCTGATACTCGACGGCGATTTTTTTCTTTTGCTGTTTCAGCATCACCATTCCCCTTTTCACCTGCTCACGCATGGACTGGTAAATGGAACGCTGGTAGAGGGTTGTAAAGGGTTCCGGTGCAAAATCATCTCCAAGCCTTTTCGAGGCCAGCGCTTTGTGCATGCCTGCCGTTCTTTTGGCAAGCTTCTCGACCATTTCAAGATACACCTCCCCGATCAACTCATGCATGATCTCCGGCATTGGCATCTTCTCTCCGCCGGAAAGCGGTAGCTCCGGCACCGCTTCAATCTGGTGCTGCCTTGCCAGCACGTCCTCGTAGTAGCGATGCACAAAGTTCAGGGTCACTTTCCAGGCATCACCCTGATTCGGCACATAATTCTGCAGGACCGCCAAAGAACACTGATCCCTGCGGCTTCTGGTATAATTCAACGTACCGAGATAAAACGGCACACTCTCGAACTTGGTATTCTCGGTCAGCACACGGCAGATTTCAACTTCGGGAGAAACTCCGGAAGAGATCTTTCTGTAGAGTTTCAGACAAAGCGAGTCGTCAAACATGATAGAGGTATTGCTCTGTTCAGCCCCGAACAATGAGGAATCAATCTCTTCAACCGGCGTACCGTTAAGAAAATCATCGAGCTTTGCTCCACGCAGGGAGGTGATTTTTCCGGCCTTTCCTCTCAGGTCGGACTGCCCGGCAATCATCTCAAGCAGCACCTTCTGGAAATCCTCCTGCCATGTTGCGTCACAGAGATAGCCCTCACTGTCCTCAACTTTTACCTTGACGATAACCCGTTTTGAAAAGTTTTCATCCTCCTGGTCTATCTGTTCAGCAGGAACATAGGATACCGGAAGCTGATACAGTTCGTTCGAGCCGCTTGGATAGCGAACCTCGACAATCAGGTAACGGATATTGTCATGTTCTTTGACCTCGATGTTTTCGGCTATCGCAACCCTAACGATCTTGCGTGCCTTGCCGCCGAACCAGCGGCAGTTGCGGATGTATTTAGGCAGAATCCGGGTCTCCAAACGTTCGAGGTATTTCCCTCCGAAAAGATCCTGCCATCGAGACACCCTTGCAAAGGAATGTTCGAGATACGGGCGATCTTCAATTTCCTCATGACTCTCAATCAGTCTGAACCAGAAATATCCGTAGGGACCGAGCGTCACGGTATATGGGGTCGATCTGATCCGGGGAAAATAACTGAGACTGAACACCTCCTCAGGAATGAAACCATCATATTCCGAAAGATCGACGTTTACCGCCTGCGGGCTCTTGGACAGGTTGATGATGCAGAGCATGGTTTCATCCTCATAGGTCCTGGTAAAAATCAGCGCTTGCGGATTTTCTGCGTGGATAAACTGAACATCTCCCCTGCTGAACGCCTTGTAACGACGCGCTGTCACGAGCATATGCCTCATCCACCAGAGGAGGGAATTGATGTTGCCTTCCTGCACTTCGACATTGACCGCTTCGTAATGGTACTCCGGATCGATAATGACCGGAAGCTGCAGCTGCTGGGGGTTAGCCCGTGAAAAACCGGCATTCCGGTCACTGTTCCACTGCATGGGAGTTCTTACGCCGTCGCGGTCGCCAAGATAATAGTTGTCGCCCATACCGATCTCGTCACCGTAGTAAAGTACCGGCGTACCGGGCAGGGAAAGCAGCATAATGTTCATCAATTCGACCCTGCGGCGGTTGTTTGACATAAGCGGTGCGAGGCGGCGCCGTATACCGAGGTTAATCCTTGCCCTGGGATCATTGGCATAGACGCGGCGCATGTAATCACGCTCCTCGTCGGTCACCATCTCGAGGGTCAGCTCGTCGTGGTTGCGAAGAAATGACGCCCACTGACAGCTTTCGGGTATTTCCGGCGTTTGCTCAAGGATGTCGATTATCGGAAAGCGATCCTCCGTCTCCAGAGCCATGAACATTCTCGGCATAAGAGGAAAGTGAAAGTTCATGTGGCACTCGTCACCGTCGCCGAAATATTCCGCGGCGTCTTCCGGCCACTGGTTCGCCTCGGCAAGCAGCATGCGGTTCGGAAATTTTCGGTCGACATGCCTGCGCAGCTTTTTCAGAAACTCGTGGGTACGCGACAGATTTTCGCAGTTGCTCCCCTCTTCTTCATAGAGATAGGGTACTGCATCGAGGCGGAGACCGTCTACCCCCATCTCCAGCCAATAGTCGAGTACCTTGTAAATAGCTTTTTCAACGGCAGGATTTTCAAAATTCAAATCGGGCTGATGGTGATAAAAACGGTGCCAGAAATACTCTTCCGCAACAGAATCGTAGCTCCAGTTCGAAGCCTCGAAATCCTGGAAAATGATCCGTGCATCAGCATATTTTCCAGGGTCTTTGCTCCACACATAATAATTCCTTTCGACCGATCCTGGCTTTGCTTTCCGGGCACGCTGGAACCATGCGTGCTGATCCGACGTGTGGTTGATTACCAACTCGGTAATCACTTTGAGGCCCCGTTCATGGGCTTCATTGAGAAATGCCCTGAAATCCTCGATTGTGCCGTAATCCGGGTTCACATCCATGTAATCGGCAATATCGTAGCCGTCATCTTTCAACGGCGACGGATAAAAAGGCAGCAGCCAGATAGCGGTAATGCCAAGGCTTTCCAAATAGGGCAGCTTCTGGCGCAGTCCTTCGAAATCACCGATACCGTCATTGTTGCTGTCATAAAAAGTCTTGACATGTGCTTCATAAATTATGGCATCCTTGTACCAAAGCGGTTCAGGCTGATATTTTTTTTCAGATGCTCGGGGCATAGAGTTCAAGAATGATATTGGAGATACTATAGAAACCCTTTCACAGGAAAGTCATGGTTCCAGACAAAAGAATAGTGATTCATTATGGATGCAGATGAACCTTGAAAATATGTGCAGGCATGTATTCGGGATTCAGCTCGATGTAGTTCCACTCGCCATCCCACTCATAGGTACGGCCGCTTATAAGATCCTCCACCCTGAAATGATGGGTATGCGGCAATTCGAATTTTTCAAGCGGAAAACGCAGCCATCCGGTATGTGTGTTCTGCGGGTCGAGATTGACAACCGTCAAGATAATATTTTCGTCGTCCGGTGAGCATTTCACATATGCCATGAGCATTTCGTGTTCACACCCTTCTCCTGCGTCAACCCTCACAAATTCGATGTTGTTTGTTTGCTGAAGAGCGGCATTCTCCATTCTTATACGGTTTACTGCCGTGATCTCTGCGCGGATGTTGCCCGGCCTGTCCATGTCCCATTGCTTGATTTCATACTTTTCCGAATCGAGGTACTCCTCTTTGCCTTTCCTGACGGGAACATGCTCGCAAAGCTCGTATGCCGGACCGTACATTCCGTAATTCGATGAGAGAGTGGCTGCGAGCACCATTCTGGCAATGAATGTTGAACGGTGTCCCGCCTGCAACTCTTCATGCAGAATATCGGGTGTATTCGGCCAGAAATTCGGCCTCATGTACTCTTTGACCTCAGTCGTCGTCAGTTCAATAAGATACTCCTGAAGATCCTTCTTGGTGTTTCTCCAGGTAAAGTAGGTATAGGATTGGTTGAAGCCTCCTTTTGCAAGCCTTGCCATAACCTTAGGGCGCGTGAACGCTTCGGCCAGAAAAACAGCGTCGGGATACTCCGCACTTATCTCACTGATTGCCCAGTCCCAGAAAAGAAACGCCTTGGTGTGCGGGTTATCCACCCTGAATATCCTTACCCCTTTTTTTATCCAGAAAAGCATGACGCTTTTGAGTTCGATCCAGAGATTTTCCCAGTCTTCGGTTTCGAAATCAATCGGCAGGATATCCTCATACTTTTTCGGCGGGTTCTCCGCGAACTGCACCGTCCCATCCGGCCGCCATTTAAACCATTGCGGGTGCTCCCTTACATAAGGATGATCGGGAGAACACTGGAATGCTATATCAAGGGCAACGGAAATTCCATGCTTCTCAGCCTCACGGACAAACGCCTCGAAATCCTCTATTGTCCCGAGCTCGGGATGAATTGCTTTGTGCCCGCCGTCCTTGCTTCCAATCGCCCAGCAGCTCCCCGGATCATCAGGCCCGGCAACAAGAGCGTTGTTACGCCCTTTCCGCTTTGTCGAACCTATCGGGTGAATAGGAGGCAAATACACAACGTCAAAGCCCATCCGGGCAATCAATGGGAGCAGACGCTTACACTCCTTGAAGGTTCCGTGCTTTCCCGGCTCCTCTGCCCAGGAGCGTGGGAAAAACTCATACCAGGTACTGAATCCAGCTTTTGTCTGATCAACCCTTATCTCAAGCACCCTGCAATATTTCGCGGCAAACTCTTTGTCAGGGTATTGCTGCATCAAACCCTGAAGCTCGTCGCATTGTGCTGCCGATTCCGCAACCGCTGCTTCACCTGATGTCATAACAGATGCAAGTTCCCTCAATCGTGCCGCATCCTTTTTCGACGCACGACCGGCTGCATCCTCAATCATCGTTGCGCCCATTCGCAGTTCAAGGGAAACATCCTGGCCGTCTTCGATTTTTTTAATCAATCCTCTTCGCCACGTCTGAAAATGGTCAAGCCATGCTTCGATGGTAAACTCCCATACACCGGGCGCTCCAGGAGTAAATTCCGCCTCCCACCGGTCGTTGACAAGAAATTTCATGGGAACACGCTTCCATGCTCGTGATGATTTGGGCCGGAAGCAAAGTTCTACACGAATAGCATCGGCTCCATCGGTAAAAATATCCGCGCCAACTACAGCCGTTTCCCCTGTAACTCTTTTGGCGGGATATAGCCCATCGTCGATCTCCGGTGAAACACCCTCGATAATGACACGTCTCCTGCCATCGAATTTACGGTTGCTGATTGTGGGTTTGCGCTGGTAAAAGGTATGGCTCATTGCAAAAAGGGTATATCTGTTGTAAACTGATGCAAAATAGGGAAAAGTTGCATTTGCATTATGTGAAAAAAATGATTTTTTAGGATTGAAAGAACAGGCCACAGAAGGATAGATTGAATCATTATTCTCATAGCCCTTTTTCTACTCTTGACAAGAGCACGTAGTAGATTGAAATAATTGGAAAATGCTTTTCAAAGGCACCAATCATCAGGAGATATAAGACATGTTTGAACCGGAAAAAGAACGTCTGCACGAGATACACCACCGCATAGAACAGTTACGGGGGTATCTTTGACGTCGATGAACGACTGAAAAAAATAGGGGAACTCGAACAGATCACCGCAGAAGAAAACTTCTGGGAGAACCAGCAGGATGCCCAAAAAATTCTTGCAGAGATCAATGAGCATAAGGTTTGGACCGAAGGGTTTCAAAAGCTCGAAAAAGACAGCAATGAACTGAAAGAAGAGCTGGAGATTGCCGAGGAACTGGGAGAAGAATCTCTTGCAGAGGAGATAGATTCGCGCATCAGCTCCATAGAGCAGGAAATCACGGCTATCGAGTTCAGGAACATGCTTTCCGGCAAGGACGATCCGGGCAACGCCCTGATTTCCATCCATGCTGGCGCTGGTGGAACCGAAGCGCAGGACTGGGCTGAAATGCTCTACAGGATGTACATGCGATGGGCGGAGCGCAAAGGATTCAAGGTTTATACCGACGACTATCAGGAAGGCGAAGGTGCCGGTATCAAAACCGCAACACTTGAAATCCAAGGGCCCTATGCTTACGGTTACCTGAAGGCCGAGAACGGCGTGCATCGTCTGGTGCGGGTATCACCGTTCGACTCGAATGCCCGCCGCCACACCTCATTTGCCAGTGTTTTCACCTATCCGGAAGCACCGCCTGACGCCGAGATCGACATCCGCAAGGAAGACCTCGAGCTCTCTACGTTCCGAAGCGGAGGCAAAGGCGGTCAGAACGTCAACAAGGTTGAAACCGCGGTACGCATCAAGCACGTTCCTTCAGGTATCGTCGTCTCCTGTCAGCAGGAACGTTCACAGTTCCAGAACCGGGAACGCGCCATGAAAATGCTTCGCGCACAGCTTTATCAAAAACAGCGTGAGGAAGAAGAGGCAAGAAAGCAGGAAGTCGAAGGCAAAAAAAAGAAAATCGAGTGGGGCAGCCAGATTCGCAGTTACGTCATGGATGACCGGAGAATCAAGGATCACAGGACAAACCATGAACGCCACGACATAGAAACCGTTCTTGACGGTGACATTGACGACTTTATGGAGAAGTTTCTGTCGGAATTCAGCAACTGATGGGCTTGCCCAGACATGCACAACAACAGTAAACAATGGTAAACGGTTTGCTCAGGTTCGGCATTATTACCGACATCCATTACGGTAACGGCGACCGTGCCGTGGAAAAAAAAGACCTGCACGGTTGTTTCGAGTTCTGGGAGAACAACGGGTCGGCATTCGCCGTTCAGCTTGGCGACCTCATTGACGGAAAAGGTCCGGAAGCCGAAGAAAACCTCGAGAGTGCTACCGCCGTTCTCCGCGAATATCCCGGACCACTTTATCATGTTGCAGGAAACCATTGTCTGGGCGCCCCTCTTGACCGTTACCTAGCAGAAACCGGCCTTGCATCACCCTACTACACCTTCAGCACAAACGGTATACGTTTCATCGTACTGCACGGTATGGACATCAACCCGGAATCAAAACCGGAATCCGCTCCCGATAAGGCGAGAAAAAACCTCCTGAACCATGATCCCTGGGCAAACCTTTACTGTGGAGCTATCGGGGAGAAACAGATTCACTGGCTCGAACAGCAGCTTGACGAAGCACGTGAATCGGGAGAAAGGGTTATCATATTCTGCCACTTCCCCTTGCTGAAAGAAACCTCCGACGAGCCACACGGCCTTTTATGGAACCACGACGAAGTAACGGAGCTGCTGCGCCGTTATGACAACATCATTGCCTGTTTTACGGGTCACCTGCACCGTAGCGCATATTTCAAACGGTACGGTATTCACTTCATAACCATGGCTCCTTTCCTCAAGCGCAACGAACCGCCATACTACTCCTGCGGAATGATCGAGCTCGATAATGCATTACTAACAATATACGATCAGAACCTGAACGAGCTGCATAAGCTGAAGATAGGCTAACCGTCAATGAAGCAAGCTCTGAAAAGTTTATCCCTCCTGCTGTTCTGCCTGTTTGCGGGCACACAAGTGGAAGCCTCAGGCGGCACAAACCCCGATCTCACTCTCGACGCCGTCACAAAAAAACAGGGTGAATTTTTTGTTGCAACGGTTTCCGGCACTTCAACCATACCCGATCTCTGGTTCAACGGCGAACATTTTTCCATGTTCCGGCAGGATAACGGCAGTTACCGGGCACTGGTTCCGGTCGAAAACCTTTTGAAACCGGGCAGCTATGCCGTGCTTGCCAAGGCCGGGGAGTGGAAAGAAAAAATTCCTGTACAGGTTGCCTCTAACAACCTGCCTGTTCAGAAGATCTGGCTTGATGAGAAGACCAACAGACTGAAAGCGACGGAAGAAGAAAAAGCAAAAGTTAAACGGGGGCTTCGAACGCTAAGCAGCATCAAGCTCTGGTCGGAACTCTTAAGCTATCCCTGTAACGGTAGAAAATCCAGCCCTTTCGGTGTGAAACGCTCCTACAACGGTGCACCGGTATCGAGCTACCATAAAGGTCTCGATATTGCCGTCCCTCAAGGAACTCCTGTCAAAAGCCCCGCAAGGGGAAAAGTGGTGCTTACCGGCTATGAATCCAACCGGTTTCATGTGCACGGCAACACCGTCATCATCGACCACGGCCAAGGCCTGACCTCGATCTACATGCACCTCCATTCAATCAGCGTCGAGGAGGGGAATATGGTAAGCAAAGGCGATACCATAGGCACCGTCGGCAGCACCGGCATCTCCACCGGCCCGCACCTCCATTGGGGCACCTACCTCTACGGTACGAGCGTTGATCCTGAGCTGTTTGTGAGGAAAGTGTACTGAGAGGAGATGTTGAATCGTTAAAAGCAAGGACGACTGAGCACCAAGGCCAACCAGCAAAGTCATGCCCGAATGAACTTTGTCTCGACCCAAACACGGGCACTCTGCAATCACGACCGGTCAACCAGTGTCTGGCAAACGGCTAAATACGGTTCAGCATGGCCGACGCTACACATCAGTCGATCGAAAAAGCAGAGCGAAGTGGTGCTTTTAGAACATCCATCCTGTCGGGTTTGGAGGAGCTTCTTTTTGGTCGAGAAACTTTATGCCATTAACGCAGCGAACAATCAACCAAACCACCCAGAATATAAGTACCAGAATTCCGATAAAGATAAAAGAGAGTATTATACCTATGAGCACGTAAAGAAATCCTATCCAGAACGTTCTGATTTGGAATTGGTAGTGACTTTTTAACCAGTCTGGAGCATCGTCTTTATTGATGTACGCCATGACAACACCAATTATCCCTGTAACACCAAATACGAGTCCTGCAAGATAGAGTATGTAGACGATTTTTGCCGTACCCTCAGTGGTTGGCTTTTCTTGTACTATTGCTTCATTCATGGCTTTTTTCGATTGTTGGTTACTGAATCATTTTGCACCTAACATCATTTATTATCTGTAGTAGATATTTTCCACAGAATCTTTAAAAATATACTGTGTTTTTGCATTACCCTCAAACAAAAGCACGGATTCATCTGCTTTATTTGTAACCTATTAACATACTTATGCAGCATACGCATAAGTTTACTTAACTCTTATTTTCCTGCTTTTTCGAAATTTCGAATTCCCTGAATTGAACGCATAGAGAACCTGCTAAAGGGGAAGGAAGAAAATCCTCAACAACCTTCACCCTGCCCATAGGTTCATCCGTGTATTTTATTTTCCCTTTCATAAATCTTTTTAGACTTTGCAATCCTTGCTCATGCATTTCTCGCCACGTCATCTCATCAGCCCCCTTCTAGAAGCGGCACCACACCTTGTGAAACGAAACGTCAATTCCATCATCGGCATATAACGTCACTCTTGAACTCGTATCTTTGACAAATAATAATGCTTGTGACCGACAAGCATATCATCCTCAGTTTACTGTTATCTTCATTTATCTTTAGCGCAAATAAGTTGAAATAGTTATGAACGTCCCTCATTCCTGGCTACTATTTTTTTCATTAACACTTCCACTTCTTCAAGCCATTTTTCTCTAACTTCCTCTGTGCTGTCCGCTACCACCCTAAACATCACCCGGTGTGTTTCCTCTATTCCGCAAAAGCCAAAAACACATTTCTCCCATATACTTGACAGCGGATCCCTGAAGTACTCGTTCTCCCTTAGTTCTTCTGTATTGGAAGTATTGAAAACGACACCAATCTTCCCTTTCAGTTTCTCAATCGGTAAACCGCCGCCCGCATCGTTTTCCGGAAAGTCGTATGCATACGGCGGCCTGATCACTCTATCTATGTATCCTTTAAGAATTGCCGGCGGCTGTCCCCACCAGTTCGGATGTATAAATACCAGAACATCAGATGTAACGAGCTCCTTTGCATATGTTCTGACAAGCTTATCCTTGGCAGGAAGCTTTCCCAACTCATTTTTTGACAAAACAGGATCAAATCGCTCTTTATAGAGATCATGAAAGAATCCGTCCACGCCTGATTCTTCCAATGTATTGATCACCTTATCATATATCGCATGATTGAAGCTTTTCTCATATGGATGCGCAAGTATAACGGATACATTCATTTATTTCCCCTTATGCCGAATAATTACTCACCTGACATAACTCATCGGCCTTGAAATAACAGCCCTCCACAATACATCAAAATATACGGCCATTCTCCTCGGCGCTCAACCAAAATCCAGAACCCATGCCTGCAATTACTATCCTTTTCTTTAAAATAGTAGGATGAAGAGGGGCTATCCTATATGCAATAGATCGGCTTGAGCCCCTCCCCCAAGGTCATCACATGAAGCAAATATCCAGTGCACAAAGTCCCATTTCGTGGCACAGTATATTATTTAGAATACGGATACCCCCTATATTAACCGCCAACCAACACGGCAAAGCTGCATTTAAAGATACCTCAAAACGAGCACCTCATCCGCCCCTTTCTGAAAACGGTATCTCACTTTCTGAAAAGAAACGCCGATCCCATCATCGGCGAGTGATGCTACAACAGGGTCGATGTGTTGTGATCGGGAGCCGTCGAGGGTTACGAGGGGATATACCCTGACCTCATGAGCCACACGGCAGAGTTCTTTCATCGAAAGGATATGTTGTTCGAGACTTACATGCTCGCTGTAGAGAAAAAGATAATGCGAGCACAAGGCGAGGCGGAAGGTTTTGTCTTCGAAAGGAAGCTTCGGCAATGAGGCGTTGATATACCTGCCCGCTTGTTTTCCCTGCTCGTAATCATCGAAAAACAGCTCCATCGCCTCCATCCTGACCTGACCGAGATGCTCTACATCACGTATGGAGTCCCAAATGTAATCGTCGGGATTTTTTGCAACTTCGGACATGATCTCAGGGTAAACCTCGCGTACCCGTGAACGGATCTGATCGGCGGTAAACCGGTAGACGGGGTCTGCCGAGACGACGTTTCCGCCGGCTTTTGCCAGTTCGGCGTTGAAGGAGGCAGGACCGTCCCCGCATCCAAGTATTGTCTCCTGAAGATCAGCATCCGTCAGCAGGAACATGTCCCTATACTCATCAAACGAACGCCCCCAGGGAACCACATTTTTTAATTCCACAAGCTTTAGCGCATTTCCTTAATGTACGGTACACCCTGACCATTTCATTGCGCAGATGGAAGTTGAGCAGTGAAGCGGAAATAACGTTTATCCTTTCCTGAAAAACTTTTCCCGAGCAGACTTTCTCCGAGAATAAAGTCCAAAAGTTAATTTCCTATCAAAACAGAGATCATAGAGAAATTTTACGCCACTGAATAGCGGTTTCTTCAGAGAAAGTTTTATTCTTTCTATTAAATTACTTCTTAATGGCTGCAATAAAGGTAGTACTCACCATGGCCTGTAATGCGTTATAAAACCATTAGACCGGGACGAGCCACGTGAAAATGCCGTAGATTCCCGTAGACTGACCCTGTCCCCTTTCAACCAAACAGCATATGTGGAGGACCAACATGAAAAAGATCGGAGAAGCACGTCAGTTGCTCGTAAATATCGCCCTCATTGCTGGCTTCATTTATCTCTTCCATCTTCCGGCTCAAGGGGAGGACATGTCAAAGAAAAGCATGGTCCCATTGGTAAATGAAACCGGCTGTAACGCCAAGCTCATCGATGCGCTTCTTACGGCCATCGAAAAGGACATCGTTCCCCTCACGCAAGAAGGCGTCAAAAAAGGGAACAAGGTCTTTGGAGCTGCCGTTATGGAGAAGAATGATCTTTCTCTCGTCATAGCCGGGACCAACCACGAGTCGGAATGCCCTTTGTGGCACGGAGAGGTCTACACGATAAAGAAACTCTATGAAAGGGCTGCACGACCACAGCCGAAAGAGTGTTTCTTCATTGCCACACATGAGCCTTGCCCGATGTGTCTGTCAGCCATAACCTGGGGAGGGTACGACACCATCTTTTACCTCTTTAGTTACGAAGATAGCCGCCAAACGTTTAATATCCCGTACGACCTCCAACAGATGAAGGACATATACAAATTACCAGACGGCGACTACGTAAAAAAGAACTCCTTCTGGACGAGCTATGATATCGTACAGCTCATCAAGAAGAAATGCGACGAGAAAACCCAGGCAGGCTTTATTGCACGGGTCCAGAAGCTAAAGCAGCAATATGACGAAATGTCCGCGGTTTATCAGGCAACCAAGGTCAATACGGACATACCCTTTAAGTAAGCTGCGGCGGGAGACCTGAATTCGGGGACATCACAAGGAAACTCTGTGATGCTCGTGAGGTTCTTGTTCCGGGGACGGAAAACCTCGGACATCTTGTACAAGTCGCTCGCTGTGTACTGTACTTCACTTGTCACCCTCTGTCTGATGCATGATTAGATTTACAACTCTCCGATAAACAAAGGAGCAGAGAAATGATTAAAAGACAAATGGTCTTATTCCTTTTACCTTTCTTGGCCAGCAGCATTTTGCCGGCAAGGGCAGCGGAAAATGTAATCGTAGATACCGGTCAGGTACAATGTTATGACAATACTCGCGCAATATCATATCCCAGGGCGGAAGAGCCTTTTTATGGGCAAGATGCCCAATATGTAAGTAACCCTCCGTCCTACAGGGATAATGGCAACGAAACCGTTACCGATCTTAATACAGGCTTGATGTGGTCCAAAGCCGTCGATGACAACAAAGTGTCTCTCGTCGAGGCAGAAAAGATAGCACGGGAGATGAAACTTGGGGGGTATTCCGACTGGAGAGTGCCGAGCATCAAAGAGCTGTATTCCCTTATTGATTTCAGGGGATATACGGGTGTTTCCGCTGGAGGCATGTCTTCAATCCCGAACAACGCCATACCTTTCATTAATACGGATTACTTTGACTTCAAGTATGGTCAGGTTGATGCAGGAGAACGATATATAGACGCACAGTGGCTGACAACTACTACATATACAAGCATGACAATGGGCGGCAGTGAAACGCTTTTCGGGGTTAATTTTGCCGATGGCAGGATAAAAGGATACGGATATAAAAAACCGGGATCATCCAGGGAAAAAAAGTTCTACGCTCGTTATGTCCGTGGAAACGCATACGGTGCCAATGATTTTGTCGATAACGGTGACGGTACAATCACCGACAGGGCAACGGGGCTCATGTGGATGAAAGCCGACAGCGGAAAGCCGATGAACTGGGAAGATGCTCTTGAATACAGCGAAACCCTTGAATACGCCGGTTATGATGACTGGCGCCTGCCTGATGCCAAGGAACTTCAGTATATTGTTGATTACTCGCATTCACCCGATGCGACGGATTCTCCCGCTATTGATACCGTATTCCAAACAACATCCATTATCAATGAAGCCGGGGCAAAAGACTATCCATGCTTCTGGACATCCACCACACATTTAGATGGCCCGGACCCCGGAGAAAGTGCTGCCTATGTCGCGTTTGGAAGAGCTATAGGAAAAATGAATGGCAGAATCATGGATGTCCACGGAGCGGGCGCCCAGAGAAGCGACCCTAAAGTCGTCGGCACCCCAATGTTCAGAGGCCCTCAGGGTGATGCTGTACGCTCCGGGAATTTTGTCAGGTGTGTACGAGGAGGAAATGTCATTCTCAGAACACACAAACCTGTGGAAGATAAAGCCAGATATCCCTATAAATGAATGAAGAGCACCTCTAACAAAGTAGTGTAAGCAAGTACCTGCACTATGTTATCATGGGAGAGTAAAATGAGAGAAAAGCAATTTATTAGTACAAGGTTAATTATAGTTGTTTTTATACTGCTTCCTTTAGCTTTTGCCTTACTCTCCTGCGGCAGGCATGAAACAACCTCAATGCCTGAAAAAAACGCCTCCCCTAAAGACGCTACTGTCTTTACAGAGAAGCTGTATGCACGCTTACTCAAAGAATTGCCATTCAGTGACAAACAGGATTTCGAAGATGCCAAAAGAGGTTTAATCGCCAAGCCGGATACGCTTATAATTCGCGATAAGAACGGTAATATCGTCTGGAACCTTACACCGTTTTCATTCATCAAAGAAAATGAACCTGCACCGGGGACTGTTAATCCCAGCTTGTGGAGACAGTCTCAGCTTGTTGCGATATGCGGTCTCTTCAAGGTTACCGAAAGGATATATCAGGTTCGGACCTTTGACTTATCCAACATGACGATTATCGAAGGTGATACAGGTATCATCGTGGTGGATCCCTTGATTTCGGCTGAGACAGCAAAAGCAGCGCTTGATTTTTACTATCAACATCGGCCCCAAAAACCGATCATAGCGGTTATGCATTCTCACAGTCACGTAGATCATTATGGCGGGGTGGAAGGAGTTGTATCAAAAGAGGATGTAGAGTCGGGAAAAGTAAAGATAATAGCACCTATAAACTTCCTTGAAAAAGCATTAACCGAAAATGTCCTGGCTGGTAATGTCATGACCCGCAGGGCAAGCTATATGTATGGCAATCTCCTGCCGGCAGGCCCAAAAGGACAGGTGGGAGCAGGTCTTGGAATGACAGTGTCAGAAGGGACAGTCACCATCATACCGCCAACTGTTACTATCGAGAAGACCGGACAAGTGATGAAGCTCGATGGTCTTACATTCGAGTTTCTGGTTGCGCCGGATACCGAAGCGCCTACTGAGATGCATTGGTATATTCCCGAGCTTCGCGCGCTTACGGCTGCAGAAAACGCCTGCCACACTTTACATAACGTTTACACGCTTCGTGGTGCCCAAATTCGAGATCCTTTAGCCTGGGCTAAATACCTTAACGAAACTATAAAGCGCTGGGCTGATAAATCAGACGTATTATACGGCATGCACCACTGGCCGGTATGGGGTCAAGAGAGAGTTCTGGATCATCTTAAAAAACAGCGCGATACGTATAAGTATATAAATGACCAGACGCTTCGTCTTGCAAACCATGGTTACACCATGACCGAGATTGCAGAAATGATCCAACTGCCCAAAAGTCTGGAAGAAAACTGGGCAAGCCGCGGATACTACGGTACCATCAACCATGATGTCAAGGCAGCCTACGTTAAGTACCTCGGCTGGTTCGATGGCAACCCTGCCACTCTTCATCCCTATCCCCCTGTCGAAGCAAGTAAAAGATACGTGGAATTTATGGGAGGCCCGGATAATGTGATCGCAAAGGCCCGCAAGGCTTATACAAAAGGTGATTACCGCTGGGTAGCCGAAGTTGTAAATCATGTTGTGTTTGCATTCCCACACAATACTGAAGCACGTGAACTTCAAGCAGATGCACTTGAACAGCTGGGATACCAGGCAGAGTCCGGCCCCTGGAGGAACTTTTACCTGAGCGGAGCCCAGGAATTACGCAAGGGGGTTGATAAAACCGTTGTGGCCTCCACATCAGCCAGTCCTTCTGCTATTGAAGCTATGCCGCTTGGTATGTTTTTTGACCTTTTAGGAGTACGGCTTAACGGACCTAAGGCTGAAGGCAAAAAAATCATTATCAACTGGATATTTACCGACACAAATGAAACGTATGTTTTATCCCTGGAGAATGCTGTTTTGAATCACACAGACAGTATACAGGCTAAAAATGCAGATGCAACGATTACTCTAACCCGCGATGCTTTAAACAGGATTATCCTGAAAGAATCTTCTTTCAGAAAAGAAGGAAAAGCAGGTAACCTTAAGATCGAGGGAAGTAAACTGAAGGTCGAAGAGCTGTTCCTTTTGATGGATCAGTTTGATTTCTGGTTTAATATTGTAACGCCGAGAAAGTAAAGACTTTAATGCACATGATAAAAATATATAAAAGCATCTTTTATGTTTTTATTGGAGTGTGGTTTTCTATTTTTTGGTTTTCTCAGGAAGCGAAAGCTGGAGGAATCCAGCTTTATGAACAGGCCCAGCCTGGTATCGGAACTGCAAACGTTGGTCAGGCGGCATTAGCCAATGATGCATCTACGTCCTACTTTAACCCTGCCGGAATGATAGGCCTTAAAAGAAACGAGCTACTTTTCGGAAGTGAAATCATGATTCTTTCAACCCGGTTCCATTCAGATAAAAACAATACGAGGCGTGGAAGCGACGGTGGTCAAGCCGGAGGAGCTTTACTAAGCGGGGGCGGGTATATCGTTTATAAGATTAATCCTGATATAGCAGCAGGTTTAAGTATAACTGCACCCGTTGGATTAGGTATAAATTATGACGATGATTGGAAAGGGCGTTACTTAATACAGAATAATTTCCTCATGGTCATTGATATAGCCCCTACAGCTGCCATACGTCTTACTGACTGGATGAGCATAGGAGGTGGAGCGGATATTTATTATGGATATCTAAAGGAAGAATTAGCTCTTTTTAATCCCCTAAGTCCGGACGGCGAAATCGATATGAAATATGATGATTGGGCGGTTGGTTATAACTTGGGAGTCCTGTTCGAACCTTCCAGGAAAACACGGATAGGTGTTATCTATAGATCTAAAGTAAATTTGAAATTAAAAGGAGATATAGATTTCAACAATATCGGCGCTATCTGGACACGTGCCGGACTTGAAGATGCTTTTGCCACAACAGATTTTACAATACCAGGAAGTATCATGGCAAGCTTCTATCAGGAAATAACCGAAAAGTTTGCCATGGTTTTTGATGTTGGCTGGCAAGACTGGAGCAGTATGAAAAAGACAAAAATAACAACAGAAACCGGAACTACTGTATCTATCGACAGAAACTGGAAAGATACTTGGAGAGTGGGAGGCGGTGTTCACTATCGGATTTGCAAACCACTTCTTTTTAAAATGGGTGTCTCTTATGATAGTAATCCTATATCAGAAAGCGATCGTCTTCCCGATATTCCTGTAGACAGGCAATGGAGATATGCTGCAGGACTCGATTATGATGTAAATAAAAATACGATAGTAAGCCTTAACTGGGAATTAGTGGATTTAGGTAAGGCCCCTATAGACCATCAAATGATACAGGGAGGGCGGAGACTTTCAGGAGACTATGATCAATATGCGAATTTAGTAAGCTTATCTTTTCGTCGGAAATTCGGTAAAGAATAAAACGGTCACCTCTGTACCTCTATTGATGCAAAAGTCCTGCGTATTCCTTTGGTATATTTTACTTTTGGATATCCGAATATCACAAACAAACCCTCCCGGCTTGCAAACCTGATTCCCTGTTTTTCTCTGAACTCCTTTGCTTTTCTTCCGTTTTGAATGAACGGATGCACTCCGCCAATCATACAGGTACCCAATCCCAGTGCTTCAGCAGCAGTCATGGCATAGGTCGCAGCAATAACCGGATCGGCAGGGTCCGTATACGGTGACCCATAAAAATACATTGCCAACGGAGCATCATAGCTCACCAGATTGACCCCCTTTCGCATATTTTCCGTATAAGCATGAAGCAGAGGCTTAATAAAATTTCTGAACATTTCATGGTTTTCCTTGCCCCAGAAAAGGCGCATCAAAAACAAAAACCATCCGGATACCATCCATTTCATGCCTTCCAAATAAGAACAAAAATCCTCTGCGAAAGCTCTTACCTTATCCCTGGAATTCAAGACCAAAACATTCACATCAGATGGTGGTAGCCCCATCGGGGCTGTCTGGGCTGCATCCAGTATTTTTTTAATCAGGTTATCATCAACAGGTGTCTCCTTGAACTCTCTTATGCTTCTCCTCCGCTGAAAAAGAACGTGCAGCTGCTCGTATGTTGCCGCCTTTTCCTTATCGGGTAAGTCGAATAAATTTTCGGGTGACAGTGTGCGCCCAAGTACCTCTATCGCACCTGACGGACAAACCGCCATGCAGTGCCCGCAGCCTATACATCCAAACAACGGATGATCACTCACCTCGACCGCTCCATCTTTTATTTCTATGCTGAAATCCTTGCAAACAGATACGCAAAGCCCGCATCCTGTACATTTTTCCTTATCAATACTGATTTCAGCTGCGATGTTTGCTCGCGATGTTGGAATTGCCAATATTTTCTCCTTTTCTTTTGGACTAATGCACAATGACCCCACCGGACTGTGTCCCCTCAGGGCTGCTTATTTGACCGGATTGAGCATACAGGTGCATATGACAATTGATCAATAAATGTTTGGCTATTTTCCTCAGACACCAGAGGATTTGTACCGGAATTACAGACCTAACAGAAAAACCGAAAGTACTGAGAATCGTCGCATTTCAACGTTCCTTTACTGATTATGAGGGAATCTGGGAGCTTGCCATCAAGCCATCTGGCTATTAAGCAAACAAGCTCTTACAGCACCTTGTCCAACACATCTACAATACGCTGGGTTACAGCTCCGTCCCATTTTTCAGGGATTTTGGCCCGATGGCCTATTTTCCTTTCGACAGCTTCGCCGATGCCCTGCAGAATATCCTCTTCCCGGTCTCCTACAAGAACGTTGGTGCCGATTTCTATGGTTGCGGGACTGGGGGTGTCATCAAGCATCGTAAGGCACGGCACTTTCATGACGGTCGATTCTGCCTGGGCGGATGAAGAATCAGTCAAAACGAACAAGGCATCCTTGACAAGTCGCAGCAGTTCGACATATCCGGGAAACTGCCTGACCTGAACACCTGATACCGCGGTAAATACCGGTTCCATCTTATGCTCTTCAAGAATGGTTCCAACATCGGGATCGACGAGCATCAGAACCGGATGTGTTTCGGCAATAGCTTTTACCACTCGTTCCATTTTCTTCAAAACGTCAATATCATCAAGCGCAGCAGCACGCTCGAGCAGTACAAGTACATACTTTTTCACTTCGACACCGAGGTCACCGGTAACCGTTGAGCTGTTAACCATGCTTATAACACCGGCAAGACTGTCGATCGCCATTTCACCGACGAAAAAAATCCGCTCTTCATCGTATCCCTCATTGATGAGATTGTACTCACCGCTATGCTCGCTGACAAAAAGGATATCGGCAACAGCGTCGATAAGTTTCCTGTTGATTTCCGCCGGTGACCTGCGGTTGTAATCCCGCATACCTGCTCCGATACAGGCAACCGGAAGGCTGAGCTTCACGGCAGCAAGTGCAGCGGAAAGCGACACATCACCATCGCCGCCAATAATGGCAAAGTCGGGATTTTCCTCGACAATCAACTTTTCGAGTGCTTTCATTGCCGAGGCGGTTTGGCCAGCGGGCGTCATCCCTTCAGCCTCAATTGAAAAGATTTTGTCGGAAATCCCGAAAAGACCGGGAAGATCTTCACCGGAACCTTGCCCCTGGGGCAGAGGCAAACCAGCGGCTAATGCAGCTTCATACGCTTTATGCTCCTGCAGGGCCTTGTGCAACGGAAGCACTTTCAACAAACCACGACGGTCACCGGCGACTAAAAGAATCTTTTTCACGAGGCAATTCCTTTTTACATTGTTCAAACATGTTAATCAATCCCTGTAAATAATGGGCACCTCTATTAATTTGTTGCGCGCCATGATTACTTCGTTGGGCGGTACTCGAAATCCTCATGTACTCGCATGTACACTCCGGTTTCTGCGCTCCGTCCGCCTTGTACTCAAGGCGCTCACGACAATTAATAGAGGTACCCTAATGAAGGGAATCATAAAACTTGCACACACAATCCTCTGCCTGCTGCTCTTTCAGGCAAGTGATATTATCGTAAAGCTGAATCATAATACTGCCCGTGCGGAAAAAAAGAAAATTATTTTGCGGCAGGCCGACAGACTGCAGGGTGGAGAGGAACGTTCCCCGGCTGGCAGGATCGAGCCGGTACGCTCCGTGTCCGGCAATGTCGTTTTTACCCATGAGAACATGCTGCTTAGCTGCGACAAGGCCACCGAGTTTCTCGAAAGCGGTATCGTTCAGTTGCGGGGAAACATTTTCATGACCGACCGTAAGCTCGAAATATATTGCGACGATGCGCTCTACTATCCTGATACCGGAATCGCGGAACTGGAGAACAATGTTCGGGGGCGGCGGCTTGAAAACAACTTAATAACAAAGTCTAAAAGGGCTCTCGTTAACAACCCTGAAAATCAGGTCAAAATATATAAGGACGCAATCGCGTGGCAGGGGGAACGGCAGCTCAGCGGGGACACCATCATGGTGCAGCTCAAAGAAATGAACGGCAACAAGAACGTCGAATCGATCACGGTCAGTGGAAACGCTTTTTTTGCCGCAAGAGATACCCTTGATCTGACAAAGCCGCTCTACAACCAACTGAGCGGCAAAACCATGTTTATTACACTGAACGAACAGGAAAAGGTAACCGGCATCATAGTCGATTCACAGGCAAGAAGCCTTTATCACGGATACGACGACGCCTCATCTCCCTCGGGGGTCAATTATTCAAGCGGTAACACGATCATCATGTCGTTCGCGGAAGGCAAGCTCAACCGTATAGCTGTGAGCGGCAATGTTGAAGGCAAACAGTACCCGAACAAACTGCGGGGCAGCGCTAAAATCAACCTTCCCGGTTTCAGACTGCGCTACGGTGAAAAACCGGAGTTCTGAAAGAGTCATTGAACTGTTGATTCGTTGACCGTACCCTGAAATTAAGGTGTTTACGGTATAGCAAGTAGGGGCGAAAAATCTTTCGCCCGTACAGTGGAGAAAGCAAGAAGCAAGGTTGAAGCATGGATGCCGGATAGCTGAATAGCAAAAATCAGTTGGCAGCCTGCAAATGAGGACTGAACCGTAGAGCCAACTTCTCACTGTTACGCGTCACTCCACTATACCAGTGACACGGTAATCGTAATCGGTAAAAGAGTATCGAAAAAGCCCCCTCATAAGAGGAGGCTTTTGTATTCGATATATGAAACTTGAAGCTTATTTGGCAAGAGGGCAGGTGCCTGTCGGACATGATCCTGAAGAAGCGCTTTCGCAGCTCTGTTTGTTGTAATCGGTTTTATAAAACCCGGCCCCTTTAAGCAGGAATCCGCCTTCGGCACTGATAACGCGTTCGAACTCTTCGGCGCTGCACTCCGGGCATGTTGTTAATGCATCGTCGGTCATACGCTGAAAAACTTCCTTCTCACATCCACATTGCTTACAACGATACTGGTAGGTTGGCATCGAAGTTTCCTCCTTAATCTATTTCTGTCTATTATTATTGTATGTATTTCTGTTGGCAAACTTGCGTATCCCGGCCTGATGAAACCAAGCCGGGATATATATAATTATTTTCCAAAATAAAAAAATCCCGCACCGTGCTTACGAAAACCCGGAGTGTTGTCCTGAAAGAGATAAAGTTCAGGGACCAGTCCAAAATATGCTCCCTTTATACCCGGGATTTCGGCCGGATATCTGTTATTCTCAAGGGGGGAAGAAATCCAAAAAGCAGGCTTTCAGGCCTTTTCAGCACGGGAAACCTGCTGGAGGTGGTTCTTTACAACAGAAGCAACCGGGACATACAGCTTGTCAGTGAAGCCCGCATTATCCGGAGCCCGATGACAGCCGAGCCGAGCATCGAACGGTTCAGTGCTGTCTATCGTCTTATAGAGATGGTAAAGAACTCAACGGGAAACGAGGAAAAAAATGTCCGCCTTTTTGATGTTCTTTCCCTGACGCTTGAAACATTATGCCGTCCCTGCCGGAACATTGATGCAGCAGTTGCCTGGTTTCTGCTCCGGCTTATTTCGGACATGGGTTTTGAGCCCTCCATTGACCACTGCGTTGTTACCGGCAAACCCATTATGACGATGCTTCAGGAAGCATCCGTCGGCAAATTGCACCTGATCTATGATCCCGGAGGCGTTGCACTGGACCGGGCAACCACTTCGCCGAAATTTTCCGGGCAGCTTTTACCCATTCCCGTGTACCTGCTCCTGAGAACACTTGCCAATCTTGATATCGGCTTGATCGACGATATCGATATCCCCCCTGACGAGAGCCGGCAGCTCTGTGACATACTTCAGAATTATTGCTCGATGCACAGCGAACATCAACCCCCGACAAAAAACAGGAAAATCATTTCGCAGCTCCTCTCCAACCCGGAACAGTCCCACAACGGCTGAGCCCTCCCAACATCAAAAAAATCTCTCACTCCCATTTCGTATTCTCTGCCAAATCCAGTCCTGTAATAGTTGACAGTCATTAAGCTATATGCGCCTTCGGTTTGCGCAAAGAAATACATTCGATCCCGATAGCGACCCCAACTTTCGATTTTTCTTCTTTCGGTGTTCTCAATCAGAATCGGTACCGAAAGCCATGCTCTGCTTCGCCTACCCATCGAAAACTGGGTCAGCTTCTGGCTCCTGACTTCTGGATTCCGGACATCCAGCCTAAATCCCTTTGTCATGACCTTCAGGGTTTCATATCTTCATGAGTATTTCTATCTTGAGTGTTTGTTAATCACACATCATTTTTTCTTGTAATCTTTAACCGGATTGGTAAATATGCCTCAATTAACCAGATCAGCAGAGCTCTTCGAGGAAGCAAAACAGTTTATTCCCGGTGGAGTAAACTCACCGGTTCGCGCCTTCAAATCCGTTGGCGGCACACCGGTATTTATGGCAAAAGGTAAAGGCGCCTATATGACCGATGTCGACGGCAACACTTACATTGACTACGTTGGTTCATGGGGTCCTTTCATTCTTGGCAGCATGCACCCAAAAGTCACCGACGCTCTCGTGCATACCCTGACCAACATCGGTACCAGTTTCGGAACTCCGATCGAGCTGGAGATTGAAATTGCAGAGCTTCTGACCCGGATCGTTCCTTCGATCGAGATGGTCCGCATGGTTAACAGCGGAACGGAAGCAACAATGTCCGCAGTACGCCTGGCAAGGGGTTACACCGGCCGGGACAAAATCATCAAATTTGAAGGCTGCTATCATGGACACGGTGACAGTTTTCTTATCAAGGCAGGGTCAGGCGCGTTGACACTTGGCACCCCTGACAGCCCAGGTGTTACGAAAGGCACCGCCAATGATACCTTGAACGCAAAATACAACGATATCGAGTCGGTCAAAGCATTGGTCAATGAAAACAAGGACAACGTTGCTGCTGTCATTATCGAGCCTGTTGCAGGCAACACCGGCGTCATTCCTGCAAAGAAAGAGTTTCTGCAGGCACTCCGCAGCCTCTGCACACAGGAAGGCATCGTCCTGATTTTTGATGAAGTCATGTGCGGCTTCCGCGTTGCCCTCGGAGGCGCACAGGAACGCTATGGCATCACCCCGGACCTTACCACAATGGGCAAGATCATCGGCGGCGGTCTTCCTGTCGGTGCATTCGGCGGAAAACGTGAAATTATGGAACGAATTGCTCCTATCGGCGATGTTTACCAAGCAGGGACCCTTTCCGGCAACCCGCTTGCCATAACCGCCGGCCTCGAAACCCTGAAAGTCCTTAAGGATGACAACCCCTATCCTGAGCTTGAAAGAAAAGCAGCAATCCTCGAGGAAGGCTTCCGGGACAATATGAACAAGCTCGGTCTGAGCTACACCCAGAACCGCGTGGGATCGATGGCTTGTCTCTTTTTTACCGACAAGCCGGTTGAAAACCACGATGACGCGGTTGCCTCCGATGTCAAGAAATATGCGAAGTATTTCCAGTCAATGCTCGACCAGGGCATCTATCTTGCCCCTTCGCAGTTCGAGGCAATGTTCACCAGTACCGCGCACAGCGACGAAGACCTGGAAAAAACCATCAAGGCAAACTATACCGCTCTTCAAGCTGCGGAAGCCTGATAAACAGCCATGCGCACAACAAAGAGAGGCTGCCTCAAAAGGGCAACCTCTCGTGTAATATGGCTGTCATTCCCGTGCCTGACACGGGAATCCATCTTTTAGCGAAAGTCCATATGGATGCCGCATCACGTGCGGCATGACTTCAAGAGAAAGGGAAGCCACATCCCTTTGAAACCTGAACATCTATTGCAATTCTCTGCTCTCTCTGATCATATGTACTCTTACCCGTCTATTTCCCAGGAAGAATAACAGTTGAACGCACTTCTTCAAGTGTAACATGCACATGCGCCCCCGATTCCCGTGCAAGTGATTCGATAACCGGCAAGAAGTCACCGATCCGCTCCTCAGTATCCATGATTTCGATAATCATAGGAAGGCTTTGTGAAAGCTCAAGAATTTTCGCCGTGTGCACCGTACCGCTCATACCGTAGGAAAGAACTCCTTTGAACACGGTTGCACCGGCAATCCCCTCTGCTTTTGCCTCGGCAATGATCACCTCGTAGAAAGGGCGGTGATGGTGTTTCGCCTGCTCACCCACGTACATACGGAGCAGTTGTTTTGCTTCAAATTCCATAGCTGCGCAATTGATCGTTCCATTGCTTCGGTTTCCTGCCCCGGTCACCTTTTTGCCTCTTCGGAACGGGCGAAAAATTTTTCACCCCTGCACCGTGATTCGTTATCATGATCTTCTTTCACCTGTTCCCTAAACGATCATATCATCTCAATACCGATTGCCCGGCTATATTCGTCGCTCACCGCGGGCAGGCACGAGGGCCCCTGCCCCTACGAAACAGTCTCTTCGCCCGTGATTCATCCCGAAAAGCCGAGTTTTCTTTAGTTTCCGGCAACGGCCAGCTATTCCAGCTCAACGAATCAACAAATCACCAGTTCAACAACACTTCATGTCCACACTTTCGCGATCTGCATACCGAGATACAGACAGAGAATACCGCCGACAATGCTTCCGAAAAGATAGAGCGAGGCATAGAGCATTTCCCCGTCCCTCAGCAATGAGGCGATTTCATACATGTAGGATGAGAACGTTGTAAACCCTCCGCAAAAACCCGTGGCGAGCAGCAGCCGCAGTTCGGGAGAGACCAGTGATGAGGTAACCGACAATTCACTGATAAAACCGATCAACAGGCAGCCTGAAACATTGACAATGAGCGTTCCGAAAGGAAAACCGGTGCTGAGAAAGGGCAAGGCAAGCGCGACCAGATACCTCGCCACCGCTCCGGCAAATCCGCCTGCCCCGACAAGCAACAGTGCAGCGTAACGTTCCTGCATGAATGAATATTTCTGTTTTCAACAATTCAACAAATAAACAGATCAACAATCACCAAGTCCTGACTCTTTTCCGACTCGTCGGGACAACTGAAAGGCACCTCTATTAATTGTCATGAAGACTGCTTACTGATCCTCTCTTTGCTTCGTCTGGCGGTCTTCGATGCGCCGGTGTGCGCAGCACATCTCGTCAAGAATGCTCAGAAGGGTATTGAAAATTCCGATACCTATAATTGTCGGTGCCCATAAGCCAACAAAAACAGCTATGATTTCATGGTTCGCTCCCGACCCGAAAATAAAAATGTATATGGAGAGCAAAAGGGATATGCCCGCCCCGATAAAGTATACTATCGGTTTCATAATCGTACTGTCATACCGTTATTGAACCTCTATGTGTTATGGAATTTATGATTTTTTAGCCTTATACTGTAAACCGGATTTATTCTTGAAGATTCTTCATTTTGTTATAACTGCATGACGATCCCTGATTATACAACCTTTATCGGGCTTCCGGGCAATATCGCCGTACTGCTTTTCAGTGCTTACCTGCTCTATCTCGGCGCCGAGTGGCTGGTGAAAGGAGGCAGCAACCTTGCAATGCGTTACGGCGTAAAACCTTTTGTCATAGGGCTAACGATCGTTGCCTACGGCACCTCGATGCCGGAGTTTGTCGTCAGCTTTTTCGCAAATGTTTTCGAACAGTCGAGCACGATATCCCTTGGGAACATCATAGGCAGCAACATCACCAACATCGGACTTATTCTCGGCATGAGCGCCCTGATATTTCCTATCCATATAGCGTTCCGGAACATCCGCAACCAGCTTTTCTTCCTTTTCGGCATCAGCATCCTGCTCTACATATTCTCTTTGGACGGATCGATCTCCAGAGCTGAAGGCGGACTGCTTTTTCTGCTGCTCTTGGGCTACTTGTTTGCTCTTTACAAAATGTCTGAGCGGACCGAGGCAACCTTCGAGGAAGTTGAAAGAGGAGCACGGCTGTATTCCTTTGCAAAAAGCTTACTGCTGGTTCTTGCCGGAAGCGCCCTGCTCTCTTTAGGAGCATGGTCATTTGTAAAAAGCTCTGTCTGGGTAGCCGAGCAATTTAATATTCCAAAGCTTTATATCGGTCTTTCGATTGTCGCCCTGGGAACTTCACTCCCCGAACTGGCTACATCACTGGTGGCTGCATTCAGGAAACAGAGCGAAATATCCGTGGGCAATATCATTGGAAGCAATGTCTTCAATATTCTTTTTGTCCTCGGGGGCGTTGGCCTTATAAAGCCTCTTTCGGTCCTTGAACCGCTCGGGAACGCTCTCACCTCCTTTCCTCACGTGCAGTATCTGGTGATGATTGTTTTCGGACTGGTGCTATTCCCCATGAGTTACCGGAGCGACAAAATCGGGCGCACTTCAGGTTTGATCCTTCTCACAGGGTACTTTTTGTTTTACTGGTGGCTTTTCAACCAATGATTTGATCAGAGGAAAATACCCGGCGCTTTACGGCCTTTTTTGCGCTTTATCTTCAAAGCCGCGATGCCAAGAATAGTGAGCAGAATATCCGGGCTGGGAACAATAAGGGTGTTGGCACAAAGAGTTACCACCTTTTTGGCAAGAGCGGTATCCCTGGTGACAAATATGGCATAAACGTCATTCGTATACTCAAGTACAGCTTTGAGCATGGGAATATCGGATTCCGTATCGCCACAAACCAGATGAGGCCCCCTATCGAGATGCAGATCGATCCGGCTGTCGATAAATTTCAATCCGTCCCCCTTATCAAAATCCTTTGTCCCGTTTTCGCCGTCAACCGTTAGAATAATCTCGATATCTTTCCCTGTATCAAGTATTCTGAACACAGAACCATCAGGATCAAACTCACCCACAATATCCGTGACATTGCGCAGCAATGCAATGGACTCGTCCTCAGGAATAGAGTTGGCAACGTCCTGTCTTGCAATCGTCAGCTGGCCGAATTTCAGCTGAAGCCCCGACCCAACGTAAAAAAATTTTTCAAACTCCGGCTTCTTTTCAAGTTCACGCACCTTTTGGGTAAGCTCCTCAAGCCTGGTCTGCTTGAGAGGGTCGATAAAAGCCTTGTGCTCATGGAGATCGAGGTCGAGAAACTCCCGACCCTTGGAGCCTGCATAGATAAACACATTATCCGGATTGACCGAAACATCGATAATCCCAAAATTTTTCAGCGGAGCAGATGTGATGAATATCGGGTTCTCGGTGCAAAGCGACGCGAACCGTGACAGAAAAACCGCGTTGTAAACCGGTTGTATGGACGAACGGTAATGACCACAGTAGTTATTGGTGGTACCGTCCCTGTCAGTGATAAAGCAGTTGAAGTGCAGATTGTCAAGAAACCCCAGCCCTTTCACTACATGCTGGTCAAACTTGTTATACAGCTTGCTGATATAATCGATAAAATAATCCTCACCGTGCTCCAGATAGTAGGTATCTTTTTTCAGCTCCCTGATCTCGTAAGAAAGATCGACATTGATAGAGTGCATATCATCGATATGGATGATGCTTGTCTCATAGTCCCTGTAATAGACATCTTCGAGTGAGCGGCGGGCGTTTTTCAGGGATTCGATGGAACGCATATTGATCACTCTCGCTGAAAAAATATTTTTGACGATCGGAGAACGGATTTTCCTGGTTAAGGCCTTGAGCTGAAAAAGGTCTTTGAAAGAACGGATAGGCTGCAGGCTGATATCGATATCAGGAATAGAATACTCCTTTGTAGGCAGGATAAAACCCTGTCCCTCTTTAAGGAAGAACGTAACGGGGCGATCATAATTGCTCATGGGAACAGTGATCTATTGCTTTCATGGAGTCCTGAGAAAATATGCACATTTCAATGCAATGATCAAAAAAATCCTTAAAAAACACACTCAATGCCCAGGGCGATTCATGGGCAGACAAAGATTATCCGCTGCTGAAAAAGTGTTTAGCGGCGGCAACCGTGACAAATGCAGTGGTGGCGGCCAGAATGATCATGGCGCCTGATGCCGTATCGAAAACATAGGAAAGCCATAGCCCCATAAGCGTGAAAACGGCGCATAAAAACGATGAGAGAACCATCATCACAAAAAGGTTTTTACTGAAATTCCGTGCTATTGCCGGCGGTATGGTCAAAAGGGCAATAACCATGACGATTCCAACCACCCTGACAAGCACCACCACTGTCAAAGCAATAAGACCGAGTTGCAGCAGGTAGAAAAGCATCGTCGGCACTCCCGAAGCTTCTGCATACTCCTCGTCAAAAGAAATGGCAAGGAACTCCTTGTAGCACAACGCGACGGTCAGAACAATAAAAAGATCCAGCCCCGCTATCATCAAGAGATCAAAACGGGGTACCGTGAGAATGTTGCCGAAAAGATAGCTGAAAAGATCCGGGGCATACCCCGGTGCAAGTCCGATAAAAAGAACTCCTACAGCCATGCCCGCAGCCCAGAACGATCCTATTGCAGTATCTTCGGCCACTTTTGCCTTTTTACTCAGCAGCCCGATCCCCAAAGCGGAAAAAAGACTGAACGGGATCAAACCGAGCAACGGATTCACCCCCAGGTAATAACCGATGCCGATACCTCCAAACGCCGCATGCGCTATGCCGCCACTGATAAAACCGATTTTTCGGACAACAACATAGGTTCCGATAATACCGCAGGCAAGACTCGCAAGAAGAGCCGCGGCGACGGCGTTCTGCATAAACTCATAGCGGAGAATGTCTGCCATCTTCTGTGATGTTTGAGGCTATTTCAGGTATGTCCTTCATGTTTCACCATATCGACCGGATATTTGTATGTGCCGGAAAGTTCCTCACTTGTAATCTCCTCCGGATCGTGTACTGTCATCCGGCAGTTCAGGCAGGCTATCCTCGAAACCTTCCGGCTTATAGTGCCGGTATCGTGCGTCACCAGAATGATTGTCACTGATTGTGTCAGGTTATCCAGAAGATCGTAGATAGTTGTTTTCATCTCCGGATCAATACTCGCCGTCGGCTCGTCGAGCAGCAGCAGTTCCGGTTGAGCGGCAAGAGCCCTTGCAATGAGAAGGCGCTGCAGCTCTCCGCCTGACAGTTTTCCAACCTGTCGTTTTTTCAAATCTGTCATCCCGACGGTCTCCAATGCCTGATCCGCCAATGCACGATCCTCTCTGCCGTATCTCATGAACAAACCCTTTCTGGAGAGCCGGCCCATTAATGCTGTTTCACCCACGGTAACAGGAAAGTCCCTATCGAAAAAAAGGTGCTGGGGGACATATCCGATTCTGCTTCTGGATTCAATCGGATCATTGCCGAAAACCTTTACACTTCCAGACGTTGGCTTCTGCAGACCGAGAATA